>NZ_JAMYUM010000001.1:0-615000 GCF_040322975.1 Mesorhizobium sp. M0074 | reverse complement strand
TACCCGAAACCGACACTGGTGGACTGGTAGAGTATACCAAGGCGCTTGAGAGAACTATGCTGAAGGAACTCGGCAAATTGCACGCGTAACTTCGGAAGAAGCGTGACCCTTTCATGCGCAAGCATGGGAGGGTGGCACAGACCAGGGGGTAGCGACTGTTTATCAAAAACACAGGGCTCTGCGAAGTCGCAAGACGACGTATAGGGTCTGACGCCTGCCCGGTGCTGGAAGGTTAAGAGGAGGGGTGCAAGCTCTGAATCGAAGCCCCAGTAAACGGCGGCCGTAACTATAACGGTCCTAAGGTAGCGAAATTCCTTGTCGGGTAAGTTCCGACCTGCACGAATGGCGTAACGACTTCCCCGCTGTCTCCAGCATAGACTCAGTGAAATTGAATTCCCCGTGAAGATGCGGGGTTCCTGCGGTTAGACGGAAAGACCCCGTGCACCTTTACTATAGCTTTACATTGGCATTCGTAGTGGCATGTGTAGGATAGGTGGTAGGCTTTGAAACCTGGGCGCCAGCTCAGGTGGAGCCACCCTTGAAATACCACCCTTATCACTATGGATGTCTAACCGCGGCCCGTTATCCGGGTCCGGGACAATGTATGGTGGGTAGTTTGACTGGGGCGGTCGCCTCCTAAAGAGTAACGGAGGCGCGCGATGGTGGGCTCAGAACGGTCGGAAATCGTTCGCTGAGTGCAATGGCATAAGCCTGCCTGACTGCGAGACTGACAAGTCGAGCAGAGACGAAAGTCGGTCATAGTGATCCGGTGGTCCCGCGTGGAAGGGCCATCGCTCAACGGATAAAAGGTACGCCGGGGATAACAGGCTGATGACCCCCAAGAGTCCATATCGACGGGGTTGTTTGGCACCTCGATGTCGACTCATCGCATCCTGGGGCTGGAGCAGGTCCCAAGGGTATGGCTGTTCGCCATTTAAAGCGGTACGTGAGTTGGGTTCAGAACGTCGTGAGACAGTTCGGTCCCTATCTGCCGTGGGTGTAGGAATATTGAAAGGATCTGTCCCTAGTACGAGAGGACCGGGATGGACGGATCTCTGGTGGACCTGTTGTGGCGCCAGCCGCATAGCAGGGTAGCTATATCCGGACGGGATAACCGCTGAAGGCATCTAAGCGGGAAACCCACCTTAAAACGAGTATTCCCTGAGAACCGTGGAAGACGACCACGTTGATAGGCCGGGTGTGGAAGAGCGGCAACGCTTGAAGCTTACCGGTACTAATAGTTCGATCGGCTTGATCGTTCTCATTCCTAATGCCCATTTCTGGTGACAATCCTTGGATTGCGCCGAGATGGATGGCACAGAAAACAGCTTCTCGAGCAACGTGCGTTTTGCCGACCTGGTGGTTATGGCGGAGCGGCTGCACCCGATCCCATTCCGAACTCGGCCGTGAAACGCTCCAGCGCTGATGGTACTTCGTCTCAAGACGCGGGAGAGTAGGTCGCTGCCAGGTCTGCCAAGCGCACGTTGTTTAATCTTCTCCTTACGAACAGGCCCGCCAACGGGATATCGGGCCGCGCAAGCGGCCTTTTCATTTGGCGGAAGCTTGAATCCAGTGAGCCAAGGCTTACTTCTAGGGTTGACGCGGGGTGGAGCAGCCCGGTAGCTCGTCAGGCTCATAACCTGAAGGTCACAGGTTCAAATCCTGTCCCCGCAACCAAATTCGAAAACGGCCCGCCTTGTGCGGGCCGTTTTCGTTTTGCTGGCCGATTGGTTCGATCCCCGTCAGGGACTCGCACGAAGCAGACACAGCGAGACACCAAGGCAGGTCCAGCCCCCGCAAAAACCCCGGTAGCCTTACAGCGCCGGGGTTTTTTTGTTTTGGGGCGTGCTGCCAAACACCGAAGCTCGCGCGCCGCGACGAAGTTCCACGTCCTGCCGGCACCTGAATGTGCTGCATGGATGCAGCTCTAGCCGGCATCCCGGTTGGTCAAGGCGATGTGGCAGCAGCCGGAACCGTGGCCCGGCGTCCAGGTGACGTTGTCGAAGCGCACTCCGGTGGCCTCGAACAGGCCGCGGTCGAAGGCGCCGGCGATTCGGCAGAGCGTGGCGAGCTTCTCGTCGCCGACGCCGGCTTCGACCCAGGCGTCCTTCAGCGGACAGCGCTTGACCTTGAAGGCGATGCGGCCTTGGCTGCGTTCGACGTCGGTCGGATACATGCGGCCGCCATCCGGGCTGACGGCCAGGAACGCCTCGCCGATCGCCGGTGCATCGTTCGGGCCGAAATCGGCAAAGGCCGCCGCCGCAACCTCCTTGCCGCGTTGTTCGATTATACGGATCATAATCGCCTCGGCTTTTTCCGCGCCCAACTCCGCGGTTAGCTCGTCGAGGAACAGACGATAGAGATCGGCGCGGTTGCGGAAGGCGGAATCGAGTTCGCGCGACAGTTTTTCGGCTCGGGCTTCGGCGTCGGTCATGATGCGTCCTGTTCGAGCCTTGACAGTCTTGGCGCTGCCGCTACCAGCGCCTTGCCGATCGCGGATTGCGGCGCGTCGATGACGGTGCGGGCATCGCCGCTCTCGGCAATCCGCCCGGCGTCCAGAATGGCCATGCGGTGGGCGATGGCACGGACGACGCCGAGATCGTGCGAAATGAATAGATAGGCGATGCGCTCCTCGCGTTGAAGGTCGAGCAGCAGTTGCAGGATCTGCGCACGAACCGAAACGTCGAGCGCCGACACGGCCTCGTCGAGCACGACCAGCGACGGTTTCGTGGCGATGGCGCGGGCGATTGCAACGCGCTGGCGCTGACCGCCGGAAATTTCGTGAATGGCGCGGCCGGCGAGACCGGGGCTGAGGCCGACGCGTTCCAGCAGAGCTGCAATACGGCGCGGGCGCTCGGGGCCAGAGGCAATGTGATGGATGCGCAAGGGGTCGTCGAGCACACGCGCGACTGTGGCGCGTGGGTTCAAGGCGGCGAGCGGATCCTGAAACACCATCTGAAGACGGGCGCGCCGGCCGCGCAAGGCAGCGCCGTTCAGCGACAGGAAATCGCTGCCTTCAAATTCGATACGGCCGGTATCGAATTCGATGAGCCGGAGCACTAGACGAGCTATCGTCGACTTGCCGCTGCCGGAAGGTCCGGCTAGCGCCAGCGTCTCGCCGGGGTCGATGTGGAAGGAAACGTCGTCGACCGCGGCGATGATCTTGCCGCCGCGACTGTATCGTTTGGTCAGGCCGGAAACGGCGAGCAGCGGGTCGGTCATGTTCGCCGCAACAGCGGCTCGGCGTCGAGGCCGAGATGAGCGTCAAGCAGCACACGAGTGTATGCGTGACGCGGCGCATTGACGATTTGGGCTGTCGAACCGAGCTCGAGCAGCTCGCCATGCCGGAACACCGCGATGCGCTCCGCAAGCTCAGCGGCCAGCGCAATGTCGTGGCTGATGAACAGCAGCGTCATACCGTCCTCGGCCACCAGTCGCCGGATCAGCCCGACGATCTCGGCCTGCACGATCGTATCCAGCGCGCTGGTCGCCTCGTCGGCGATCAGCAGTTTCGGACCGGCAGCAATCGCCGCGGCGATCGCCACACGCTGCTTCTGGCCGCCGGAGAGCTGGTGCGGGAAGGCGCAGAGGGCAGCGTCCGGATCGGGCAGGCGGACGCGCTCGAGCAGGGTTTTTGCCTTGGCATAGGCGTCTCGCCAACTGAGGCTGAGATGAGTGCACGCGACTTCCGCGATCTGCTTGCCGATTGGCATCACCGGGTCGAGACTTGCGGATGGGTCCTGGAAAATGAAGCCGATGTCACGGCCACCGATTGGAGCATGGTCGCGAAGGCTTGCAGGTTGGCGTCCCGTCGCACCCCCCTCTGTCCTGCCGGACATCTCCCCCTCAAGGGGGGAGATTGCACTTTCATCTCTGCCTTCGCCAATCACCGAAGCTGGCGGAAAGGAACCGGCTGCGGAACTGCCGATCTCCCCCCTTGAGGGGGAGATGTCCGGCAGGACAGAGGGGGGTGCCTTGGCACCAAACATTGGTGGCGGGCGCAAGAGCCAATCGATGCGGCCTTCGATCCTGGCGGTGGCCGGCAGCAGGTCGGCAATGGCCAGCGCCAGCGTGCTCTTGCCCGAACCGCTTTCACCGATGATGGCAAAGCGCTCGCCGGCGGTGATGTCGAAGCCGACATTCTTCAGCGCCGCTACCTCGGCGCCGTCACGGCGATAGGTCACCGTCAGATTGCGGATCGAAGCAAGCGCCGTCACGACAGGCTCCTCCTCATCGCCGTGGTCTCGACGACGCCTTCGCCGGCGAGATAGACGCCGAGCACGGTGAGCACGAGCGCTACGCCCGGAATGATCGACAGGAAGGGCGCGGTGCGCAGCACGGCGCGGCCTTCGGCGATCATGCCGCCCCAGGTAACCCGGTTGGGATCGCCGAGGCCGAGAAAGGACAATGCCGCTTCGGTGAGAATCGCCGCGGCGACGATCACCGACGACAAAGCCATTACCGGCGGCAGCGCATTGGGGAGCACCTCCCGAAAGGCGATCTCCAACGGATGCATGCCGATGACGCGGGCGCCGGCAACAAAATCGCGCTCGCGGATCGACAGCACTTCGGCCCGCGCCACGCGTGCCGGTCCGGTCCAGGCGCCAAGCGCGATCGCCGCGACGACGACGCCGAGCGACGGCCCGACAATGCTCACGAAAGCCAAAGCCAGCAGGAAGGCTGGCACGGTCTGGAACGCGTCGGCGATGCGCATCAGCATCTCGTCGACAACGCCGCCAGCAAAACCGGCCAACGTGCCGATTATGGCGCCGACGGCAAGGGCGACGGCTGCTGCTGCCAGCCCGACCGCCAGCGAGGTGCGGGCGCCGTGGAGAAGCTCGGCTAGCACGTCGCGGCCGAGCCGGTCGGTGCCGAGCGGCAGCGACCAATCCTGGAAGGGCGGCAGCAATGCCGGTCCGGCAATCGCCTGCGGATCGCCGGGAAAGAACAAAGGCGCGGCAAAAACCATGGCAAACAGCGCCGCCAGGATGACCGCGCCGGCGACAGCCTCCGGCGTGCGCAGGAAGCGGGCAAGCGGACTCATGCGCTGGCCTCACTGGCGCCGACGCGCGGATCGAGGAAGACGTAGGCGATGTCGACGAGAACGTTGATGATGACGACCAGGACAGCGCTGGTGAGAATAATGCCGAGCAGTAGTGGGGTATCCCGCGCGGCCACCGCTTCCTGCGCCAGTCGGCCGAGGCCGGGGACGGAAAAGACGCTCTCGATCACGACGCTGCCGCCCAACATCTGCGCGGATTGCAGGCCGAGCATGGTGACCAGCGGCAACAGCGCGTTACGGGCGACGTGAGCGAGCACGATGCGACGGCGGGAAAGTCCCCTGGCACGGGCGGCCAGCACAAAGTCCTGTCGCCACACCTCGGCCATGCCGGCGCGCGTCATGCGCAGATAGAGCGCGAGATAAATGAAGCCGAGCGCCGAAACCGGCAGGACGAGATGGCGGGCGATATCGGCGGCGCGATCGAGGCCGGTCCTGGCCGAGACGATACTCTCGATGCCGCCGATCGGAAACCAGCGCAGGTCGACGGCGAAGACAATGATCAGCACAAGCCCGAGCCAGAAGCCCGGCACGGCATAGAGCGCCAGCGAGCCGATGGACAGGAAACGATCACGGAAGCTGCCGGGTCTGGCGCCGGCATAGATGCCGAGCGCCGAGCCGAGGCCGAAGGAGAGCGCGGTGGCGCTCCCCATCAACAGAAGCGTGTTGGGCAGGCGCTCGAGGACGACTTCGCGGATCGGCCGCGAAAAGGTGACCGACTGGCCAAGGTCGAGATGCAGCAGCGCCCAAAGGTAATTGGCCAGCCGCGTCAGCTCAGACTGGTCGAGCCCCCAGCGGTGACGCAACAGCTCGATCATGCCGGCGTCGCCGCCGGTCGAGACGATATAGGCATCGACCGCGTCGCCGGGAGCGGCTTCGAGCAGCAGGAAGGTGCCAATGACGACAATCAGCAGCACGAAGATGCTGCCGACGAGACGGCGGCGAAGGAGGATGACGGCGCGGGTCATGGCGCAACGCCGATAGGAGAGCCAAGTCTTCGGTGCCGCGCTCTACGGCGCCCCCCTCTGTCCTGCCGGACATCTCCCCCACAAGGAGGGAGATTGGCAGTTTCGGCGTTGCCGGCCGTCTTGCAACGCTGGAGATTGGCAAAAGCGACAATGACAGCCGATCTCCCCGCTCGTGGGGGAGATGCCAAGTGGTGGCAAAGAGGGCAGGACAGAGGGGGGCGCGAAAAAGCTCTCATCGCTGAAGCTGAGCACCCACACAAGCGGCGCGCAAGTCTGAAGAGACTTCCTTACCCCTCCAGCCAAGTGTCCGCCCAGTTCGATACCGCCCAGCGCGGGTTGTTGGCGATGTTGTTGACCGTATCGCGGGCGACGCTGATGAAACTCCATTCGGCGACGTTGATCAGTGGCAGGTCGGCGGCAACTTTTCTCTGGAACTCCTTGTAGAGTTCGGTGCGGGCGGCGGTGTCGAGCGTCTCCGATGCCTTGGCGATCAGGGCGTCGAGATCGGCATTCTTGTAGCCACCCTGGTTGGAGAAGGGCACGCCGTCGGGAATACCGCTCTGCACCAGGATGGTGGTCGAGATCGCCGGATCGCCGCGGAACACCGGCGGCCCGACCGCAAGGTCGAAGGCGTGGTCGGTGTAGACAGCCTTGATATGCGCGGCAGAGTCGTTGTTGACCAGTTGGGCGTCGATGCCGATGGCTGCGAGCGCCTGGCGCAGATAGTCGCCGAACTGCTTGGTTTCGTTGAAGTAGGGCGCCGGTAGCAACCTCAGTGAAAAGCGCTTGCCGTCATCGCCCCGGCTGTAGCCGGCCTCGTCAAGCAAGGCGTTGGCCTTGGCGACGTCGAAGGCGTAGGTCGGCACGTCGGCGGTGTAGAATTGCGGGTCGTTTTTCGGCACCGGGCCAGTGGCGGTGGCGGCATAGCCAAGGAATACCGTCTTGACGACGAAATCCTTGTCGATAGCGTGAGCGATCGCCTGGCGTACTTTCAGGTCGGCCAGCTCCTTGCGGCGATGATTGATCTCGACGACGAGCTGGTAGGTCAGCCCTTCATAACCCTTGGTGATCACCTTGAGACCGGGCACTTTGGAGATGCGGTCGAGATCGGCCAGGGGCACGGCGGAGAAGGCGGCGAGCTGGATCTCTTCGGCTTCCAGGGCGCTGGCCGCCGACGTGCGGTCCGGCAGCACCTGATAGATGATCTCGCCGAGATAGGGCTCGTCCTTGCCCCAATAGTCGGTGTTCTTCTCCAGCCGGTAATATTCGCCGGGCTTGTGTTCGGCAAATTTGAACGGTCCGGTGCCGACCGGGGCGTTGTTGGCCGGGTTGTCCTCGATCTTTCCGGTCTCATAGATGTGCTTGGGCACCACGCTGCTCAGCGCCGGCAAGGCGTTGCGGATCAGCTGGAACGGTGTCGGCTTGGCGAATTTGAACACGGCGGTGGTTTCGTCCGGCGTGTCGACCGCCTCCAGATCCTTGAACACGGTGCGGCCGAGATTCTGCAGCGGCTTCCAGACCTGCAGCGCCGAGAAGGCGACATCGGCTGAGGTGAATGGCTTCCCATCATGCCATTTGACGCCCTCGCGCAGCTTGAACGTCACCGACAGGCCGTCGGCGGCACCTTCCCAGCTGAGCGCCAGCCGTGGCTCGAGCCCGTCCTTGCCGCCGAAGGAGGCCTCGGCCAAGGTTTCCACGATCTTGCTCGAGATGAAGAAGACGCCGTTCGAGGCGACAATCGCCGGATTGAGGTTGCGCGGCTCGGAATCGGCGGCGACAACCAGTCGTCCGCCCTTTCTCGGCGTCTGCGCCGAGCCGATCGTCGGCATGGCGGTGGAGGCCAACAGCAATGCCGAACCGGCCAGCATTGTACGTCTGGAAATGGTGAACTCTGGCATGATCGAACTCCGTCCTCTCCGCGGACCCGGCCGGGTCCGCCGTACCCCTCGGACGCTCGTAAGCATCCTGCAAAGCTGATTATGGGCCTTGTGCGGGGTTTCGCCAAAGACGGAATTGGCGCATCTCTATGTGGCTTTGAAATTTCCGTCCGCTGGACCAGTTGTACAGAAAACGGTTCGATGCGCGGTTCTAGCAGGACCAGACTGGAGTAAAGTGCAGCAGGTGGAGCAGCTTTTGGGACTGGTTCGCCCGTTCTGGCTGGACCAGATCGGGCAAAATGATGCAGATTTAAGCATAGCCGAGGTTCAGAGCCGGAAAAGCCGGTGCCGGCGAGCGGCCGGCTAAGGGATTTCAGGGAGAGAGACATGAACATTGCCCCAGGCAAGAATGCCGTCGGCAGCGTGCCGTTCGACCAGGCCAGGGTGGACGGGCTGATGGAGGAGGCCGGCATCGACGCGCTGCTCGCCACCTCCAAGCACAACACGCAATATCTGCTTGGCGGCTACAAGTTCATCTTCTTCGCCGCCATGGATGCAATCGGCCACAGCCGTTATCTGCCTGTCGTCGTCTATGAGAAAGGTGGGCCGGAGCATGCCGCCTATATCGGCAACCGCATGGAAGGCGGCGAGCACCAGAATCATCCGTTCTGGACGCCGACACTGCATGCCGCCTGCTGGGGTACGCTCGATGCCGCCAATCTGGCGGTCGAGCATTTGCGAAAGATCGGCAAGGGCAATGCCCGCATCGGCATCGAGCCCGCCTTCCTGCCGTCCGACGCCTATATGCTGATCCGCAACGCGTTGCCGGATGCCAAGCTGATCGATGCGACTGATATGCTGGAGCGCATACGGGCAATCAAAACCGAGGCGGAGCTGGAAAAGCTGCGCATCGCTTCGGAGCTGATCACCGATTCCATGCTGGCGACCATCGGCTGGGCACGCGAAGGCACGACCAAGAGCGAGATCATCGAACAGCTCAGGCGCGAGGAGACCAATCGCGGCGCGCATTTCGAATATTGCCTGTTGACGCTAGGCTCCAGCCACAACCGCGCCGCTTCGCCGCAGGCGTGGAGGAAGGGCGAGGTGATGTCGATCGATTCCGGCGGCAACTACCACGGCTATATCGGCGATCTTTGCCGCATGGGCGTGCTGGGCGACCCTGACGCCGAGCTCGAGGATCTGCTGGCCGAGATCGAGACAGTGCAGCAGGCGGCCTTTTCCAAGGTCAAGGCGGGCACGCTGGGCGGTGACATGATTTCTCATGCCGAAGGCGTTCTGAAGAAATCCAAGGTTGCGGCCTATACTGATTTCTTCGCGCATGGCATGGGGCTGATCACGCATGAAGCGCCGTTCCTGATGACCAACCATCCGGTGACCTATGAAGGCACCTATGCCGCAAAGCCGCTGGAGAAGAACATGGTGCTTTCGGTCGAGACGACCATGCTCCACCCGACGCGCGGCTTCATCAAGCTGGAGGACACGGTGGCGGTAACCGATGCCGGTTACGTCATGTTCGGCGATCGGGGCCGGGGCTGGAACGGGGGCGGGGGCGGCTTAGGCGCTGGTACCTAGCCCGTTCTTGAGATTACCTCGTCCGAGCAAATAATTGGTCACGCCAGCGAGCATTTGCCGATATGGAACGCGAACTGCCCAAGCAGGTCTTTATCGACGGGTGCGAGCAGATCTCCATGGAATTCGAACCGATTGGGTTCCGCTTTGCGAAAAGCGGTCCTCATGCGAGTCGTCGGGCCGGCGACTGGGCATTCAAAATCTCCTTTCAATCAAACTATCTAAACGTCGGCGGCGAGTACGTCGAACTCGTCGTGCATGCGTCGGTCTACAGCAAGGCAATAAAGGAGTGGGACGAGCGAAGCGCTTGGCCCGCCAGTGCCAGCGATTGGGTCGCCGGTGGACAGCTTGGCAATTTGCGAACCCCGCATCATTGGCGGACATGGAACATCGTAAACCCGCATACCCGCCAGGCTGAAATCGCGAACATCGTTGCCAACATCCAAACGACTGTCCTGCCGCTCTTCGAACGTTTCGACGTTCCGCGCAAACTAGCCGAACAGGTCGCATGTTCTGAAGTTCCGGGCTTCATGTTCCCTGAAAATGCTGTTCGATTTGTACTCTGGCAGCTTGGTCCAGAGGCAGCGGAAAACTGTTTGTCCTATTGGGTGGCGCGCTTACCTTCGCCGGATGCTTTCCGATCAGAGCGCGATGTCCCCACTTTGCCGGATAGGCTCGCTCTGGGAAGCGATACTAACAACCTAGCAAGGGTCGCTCGTGCGATGAAGATTGGCCTCAGCCTGTGACATTATCTGCCCGGCGGGATCAACCTGAAATCCGGCAACTCCCGCAACGCCAGTTCCGGCCCGGCCGGCGAATAGACGACGAAAAGCTGCATCGGCCCGTCGCCGGTATTGAGCGTCGAGTGGAAGCGGCTTTCCGGCACATAGATGGTGCAGCCGGGGCCGACTTTCTCGACGACCGGGTTGCCTTTCTCGTCTTCGACCATCTGCTCGCCATTGCCTGAGATGACAAAGATGATCTCCTCCGCACCCGGATGGTTATGACGCGTATGGCCTTTGCCTGACGGTAGGTCGACGACACCACCGGAAAATCGCTTTGCGCCGTTCACTTCGGGAGCGACCGTCAGCGACAGCCTGCCCCAGTCGAAGCCGAAGGCGCTAACGTCTTTTGGATATACGAATACCTTGCTGTTGTCGGTCATCGTCCCACCCTTCTTTTTGCTGGTCTCTACGCAGCGCCGAACGTGACGGCCTTGAAATCCGCCGTCTGCCTGGCGATCGAGGCTTCCGCCGGCAGCCGCTCCATCGAACTGGCGCCATAGAACCCGTGCAGGCCCTTGCAGCGCTCGAGAATATATCTGGCGTCGTCCGGGATCGAGATCGGCCCGCCATGGCAAAGCAGGATCATATCCTCGCGCACTGAGCGTGCCGCTTTGGCGATGGCGTCGATCTCGCTCACACAGTCGTCCAGCGATTTAGCCGATGTCGCGCCAATCGAGCCGCCGGTGGTCACCCCCATATGGGCGACGACGATGTCGGCGCCAGCTGTTGTCATGGCGCGCGCCTCGTCTGGGTTGAAGACATAGGGCGTGGTCAACAGGTCGAGTTTGTGAGCCTCGGCGATCATGTCGACCTCGAGCCCGAAGCCCATGCCGGTTTCTTCAAAACTCTGCCGCATCTGGCCGTCGAACAGGCCGATGGTCGGAAAGTTCTGCACACCGGAAAAGCCCATCGTCTTCAACTCGGCCAAAAGCAGCGGCATGATGACGAAGGGATCGGTGCCGTTGACGCCGGCCAGCACCGGCGTCTTCTTCACTACCGGCAGCACTTCGTAGGCCATTTCCTTGACGATCTCGTTGGCGTTGCCATAGGCGAGCAGGCCGGCGGCCGAGCCGCGCCCGGCCATGCGGTAGCGGCCGGAATTGTAGATGATGATCAGGTCGATGCCGCCGGCTTCCTCTGCCTTGGCCGACAGGCCGGTGCCGGCACCGCCGCCGACGATCGGCACGCCGTCCGCGATCATCTTGCGGAATTTCTCCAGGATTTTCTTGCGCGGTATGGCGGCCATGTCTTGGTGTCTCACTGTCTGGCGATGTCGAGGAAGGCCGTTGTGGCAGCCCAGGCGAATTCGGGGTCGTTGATATGAAGCGGCAGGCGCAGCACGCGCCGCGTTTTGGCGGGTTTGATGGTACGCTCGATCGCCTCGAACAAAGCGGCATCGGCTTCAGGGTCGAAGAAGGCGCCGCCTTCAATGTCGAGCGCCGACACGCCTTTCTCCGGAATGAGGAAACGAACCGGACCCTGGCAGAGGCTCAGCCTTGTACCGATCCATTCGCCGATCGTTCTGCTTTCGTCGGCAGTGGTGCGCATCAGTGTGACGTTTGGATTGTGCTCATAGAACAGCCGGCCGCGATAGCGTTCCGGAATTGTCGGCGGCGCCCAGAAATTGACCATGTCGAGCGCGCCGACCGAGCCGACATAAGGCAGCCCGGTGCGGGCGATGGCGCCAAAGCGATCTTCGGTCGCCGGCAGCACGCCGCCAAACAGCAAGTCGCAGACTTCGGTCGTTGTGATGTCGATGACGCCTGACAACAGGCCGCTGTCGGCCAATTTTTCCATGGTGCGGCCGCCGGTGCCGGTGGCATGAAAGACCATGCAGTCATAAGTCGAACGAAGCTCATCGGCGATCGCGGTCACGCATGGCGTGGTGACGCCGAACATGGTGAGGCCGAGCGACGGTTTGCCCTCGGGCGGCGGCGCCGGCTTTGTCGCCATGCCTGATATCGCCTGGGCGGCATTGTGCAGCACGACACGCGAAAGCCGGTTGAGGCCGGCCATGTCGGTCACCGACGGCATCATGACGATGTCGGAGACGTCGACGTAAGGCGCGGTGTCACCCGAGGCCAACGTCGAAACCATGATCTTGGGCAGACCGAGCGGCAGCGTGCGCATGCCTGCGGTGATGATCGAGGTGCCGCCACCGCCGCCAATTCCGATAATCCCGGCAATATCGCTGCGCGACTGGACAAACCGGGCAAAGGCGGCAGCCATCGCCGCCACCGCGGTGCCGCGATCGTCGACGCCGAGCACGGCATTGCGACCCTCGGAATGGTGGCTGGCGACCTCGTCTGCCGAAACATCGACCGGCACGGTCGCGCCGCGTGTTCCGATGTCGACACGGGCAATCGAAGCGCCGGTAGCCGCGACCGCATCGGCCAGAAATGCGAGTTCCTCGCCCTTGGTGTCGGCGGTGCCCACCACATAGATGCGCTTCATCGCGTTTCCCCGGTCTTGGGCGTGTTCGGCGCTGCCGCCCCTTTTTGCCCGGCCGTTCGACGGCGCGAAGGGCCATTGCAATTTTTTGAGACACGCGTATCGTATTGACATGAATGTCTCACGTCAACAAGCGGCAATGGACGACGATGCCAGCCAAGGGCCGAACCCCCAGGTAGAGCGCGGGGCCCGCGCGCGCACCAGGCGTCTCATGCTTGAGACGGCGACAAAGCTGATGCAGGCGGGCGCCACGCCCTCCGTCAGCGAGGTGGCGGAGGCAGCGGAGGTCTCGCGCGCCACCGCCTATCGGTATTTTCCGAGCCAGGCGGCGTTGGTGCAGGCGGTGGTCGATGAGGGGCTTGGGCCGATCCTTACGTGGAAATCGAGCTCTGCCGATCCCGAGCGCCGGGTCGCCGAGCTGTTCGAGACCGCCATGCCGCGCATCGAGGTCTTCGAAGCGACGTTCAAGGCGGCGCTGAAACTGTCGCTCGACCAGTGGGCGCAGCGACAGGCAGGCACGCTTGACGGCGAACCTGCCTTCACGCGCGGCCATCGCGTCGATCTTTTGAAAGATGCGATCGCGCCACTCAAAGGCCGGTTGCCGCCGCGCGAATTCAAGCGGCTCGCGCAGGCGCTGTCATTGATCTTCGGTGTTGAGGTGCTGGTCGTTTTAAAGGATATATGGGGATTGGATAGCCGCAGTATGATGTCGGTTGCGCAATGGGCGGCCGGCGCACTGGTGCGTGCGGCGGTGACGGAATCGATGGCTGAAGGTGACGGGATCGCGCCGACGAGGGCCGTTAGATGAGGCCAATCTGGTTCGACCAGATTTTCAGCCTGACCATTTGTGCTACTAGCGATGCAGCGGCCTAAGCAAGGCACTTATGTATCAAGGAGTAGGAAAATTCAGGGAAAACAGACAGATATCGCAGAAACCAACTTGTCTGCGTGTCCGCCACCGTTCAAGAAAGAGCTTGACGTTTGTCTGAAATTGGTAATACCAGATCAGGACAAATAAAGCGGATCAAAGGGTGAAGGCTAAGATCCGTTTCGGTCGAACGAGGAGGCTCAAAACCGGAACGGTGCCGTCACGGGAGGACTACCAGGGCCGGCCTCGCCGCCGGCTCGCATGACGCGGTAGAATGCGCACAAGGGAGGAAATCATTATGCGCAAGACAATGACCAGCTTGCTTGCTGGTATCGGCCTAGTGCTCGCCTGCGGAACGTCCGTCTACGCGCAGGAAAAGGAACTTACAATCTTCTGGGCGGAATGGGATCCGGCCAATTACCTGCAGGAACTCGGCAACGAGTACGAGAAGGAAACCGGCGTCAAGATCACGGTGGAAACCACACCGTGGCCCGACTTCCAGACCAAGGCCTTCACCGAGTTCAACGCCCATGGCGACGCCTACGATATGGTCGTCGGCGACTCGCAATGGCTCGGTGCCGGCTCGACCGGTGGCCACTATGTCGACCTGACCGACTTCTTCAACAAGCACAAGGTCGGTGAAGTGATGGCACCGGCCACGGTGAAATACTATGCCGAATATCCGGGCGGCAGCAGCAAGTACTGGGCCATTCCGCTCGAAGGCGACGCCGTCGGCTGGTCCTATCGCAAGGACTGGTTCGAAGACCCCAAGGAAAAGGAAGCCTTCAAGGCCAAGTATGGCTACGATCTCGACGTGCCGAAGGATTTCAAGGCGCTACGCGACATCGCCGAATTCTTCTACCGGCCGGACCAGAAAAAATACGGCATCGCCATCTACACCGACAATTCCTATGACGCGATGGCGATGGGCTTCGAAAACGCGCTGTTCTCCTTCGGCGGCGAGCTGGGTGACTATAAGACCTACAAGGTCGATGGCTTCATCAACTCCGACAAGGCGATCGCGGCGCTCGACGCCTACAAGGAACTCTACAAGTTCACGCCTCCGGGCTGGGCCAAGTCGTTCTTCGTCGAGGACAACCAGGCGATCACTGAAAACCTGGCCGCGATGAGCATGAACTACTTCGCGTTCTTCCCCTCACTGATCAACGAGGCGTCGAACCCGAACGCCAAGAACACCGGCTTCTTCGCCAATCCAGCCGGACCTGGCGGCGACCAGTTCGCCGCACTCGGCGGTCAGGGCATCTCCATCGTTTCCTACTCGCAGAAGCAGGAAGAGGCGACGAAGTTCCTGGAATGGTTCATCAAGGACGAGACCCAGAAGAAATGGGCAGCGCTTGGCGGCTACACCTGCAGTGCCGCCGTGCTCAAGTCGCCCGAATTCCAGAACGCCACGCCCTACAACAAGGCGTTCTACGAGACCATGTTCAAGGTCAAGGACTTCTGGGCGGTTCCGGAATACGCGGAACTGCTGCAGCAGCTTAACCAGCGCATCTATCCTTACATGATCGGCGGCGAAGGCACCGCCAAGGAGACGCTGGACGCACTGGCAGCCGACTGGAACGCGACCTTCAAGAAATACGGCCGCGGCCAATAAGTATGAAGTTTCACGGAGGGGGCGTTCGTGCCTCCTCCGTTTCTTTTTCTGATTTTTGAACCGGGAGCAGAGTCTTGGCGACCACGATGATCACCACGCTGGACAGGTCCTCGCGGGCCGCCGCTCGCGGTCTAAGCGACATTTCGATCCGCAATCTCTTCATCATCCCGACGATCCTGTTTCTGATCGTCTTCAACATCTTCCCGCTGATCTATTCGCTGGGCTATTCGTTCACCGATTTCCGCGCCTCGACCAGCGCGGCGGCGAATTTCGTCGGGCTGCAAAACTACCGCGACCTGCTCAGCGATCCCTATGTCTGGTCCAACTTCGCCATCACCGCAAAATACGTCATCATCTCGGTCGCCGGCCAGCTGCTCGTCGGCTTCGGCGTGGCCATGCTGCTCAATCGCGACATTCCGCTCAAGGGCCTGCTGACGACGCTCCTGTTGTTGCCGATGATGCTGTCGATGGCCGTCGTCGGCCTGTTCTGGAAGCTGCTCTACGATCCGTCCTTCGGCATCATCAATTATGCGCTGGGCCTCGGCACCTTCGAATGGCTGTCGGATCCGAAAATGGCGCTCTATGCGGTCGCGCTGACCGACATCTGGATGTGGTCGCCCTTCGTCATGCTGTTGTCGCTGGCCGGCCTGTCGGCCGTGCCCAAGCATCTCTACGAGGCAGCCGCGATCGACAGGGCCGGGCCGTTCTACACCTTCTTCCGCATAACGCTGCCGCTGGTTGCGCCGATCCTGATGATCGCGGTCATCTTCCGCACCATGGAGGCGTTCAAGACCTTCGACCTCGCCTACATCCTGACCAGCCAGCCGACGGCCGAGCTGATCTCGATCCGGCTCTACAAGATGGCGTTCCAGGAATGGCAGACCGGGCGTTCCTGCGCGCTCGCCTACATCGTGCTGATCATGGTGCTGGCGATCACCAACATCTATGTCAAATACCTCAACAAGGTGAAGGAGCGCTGAGATGGCCGCAGTCCGCACTTCTTCCGAAATCACCTTCAACCGGGTCGCCATCGTCGCTGTCCTGCTGGTGACGATCATCTTCCTGGCGCCGATCTACTGGATCGCCTCGACGGCGTTCAAGCCGCGCAACCTCGCCACCACCATTCCGCCGACGGTGGTTTTCCAGCCGGAGATATCGCCCTTCGTCAAGTTGTTCACCAAGCGTTCGCAGCTGCGCAGCCCGCCGTCGCCGGAGGAGTACGCGGCTGCGCCGTGGTGGGAGCGCGTCGTCTTCAATGGGGGCGAAAAGATCGTGCGCGACGGCAAGGGCCAGGTGCAGTGGTCGGGCTATCCGAGCCGTTTCATGAACTCACTGATCGTTGCCATAACCTCGACCGTCCTGGCCGTCGGCATGGGCACCTTCACCGCCTATGGGTTCTCGCGCTTCAAGGTAAAAGGCGAGGCGGACCTACTGTTCTTCATCCTGTCGACACGCATGCTGCCGCCGGTGGTCGTCGCCATTCCGATGTTCCTGATGTACCGGGCGGTCGGCCTCAACGATTCCCATATCGGCCTGATCATCCTTTACACCGCCTTCAACCTGTCCTTCTCGGTGTGGCTGATGAAAGGCTTCATGGACGAGATCCCCAAGGAGTATGAGGAGGCGGCCCTCGTCGACGGCTATACGCGCATGGAGGCCTTCTTCAAGATCGTGCTGCCCGAGGCCGCCACCGGCATCGCCGCCACCGCCGTGTTCTGCTTTATCACGGCGTGGAACGAATATGCCTTCGCACTGATCATGACCAGCCGCCGTGCCCAGACAGCACCGCCCTTCATCCCCAGCCAGGTCGGTTCCGGCCTGCCGGACTGGACGGTGATTGCCGCCGGAACCTTCCTGTTCCTGCTGCCGGTCGCGATCTTCACCTTCCTGCTCCGCAACCACCTGTTGCGCGGCATGTCGTTTGGAGCGATCCGCAAATGAGCTTTCGCGACATCAACCAGAAATATCTCGAACCGGGCAGCCAGGTGCTGATGGTGCTCGGTATCATCGCGCTCTGCCAGCCATGGAACATGCTGCTGCACAGCTATGGCGTGACCATCATCCTGATCGGCCTGATCGGCTTCAACATCACCTCCAAGATCGCGCCGGAGGAGAAGGCCGGCACCGGGCAAGGGGCAAATCCGGGGGCACAGCATTGACCCAGATCGAGCTTCGAGGCATCCAGAAATATTTCGGCGCCGTCCAGGTCATCAAGGACCTCAACCTGAAGATCGACGACAACGAGTTCATCGTGCTGCTCGGCCAGTCGGGCTGCGGGAAGACGACGACGCTCAGGGCGATTGCCGGGCTGGAGACGATCGACGGCGGCGACATCCTCATCGACGGCAAGCCGGTCCAGCACCTCAAGGCCGCCGATCGCGATATCGCCATGGTCTTCCAGTCGTTCTCGCTCTATCCGCATATGAGCGTCTATGAGAACATCGCCTTTCCGCTCAGGGCGACGCGCAAGAGCAAGGCCGAGATCGACAGCGAGGTGCGCTCGGTCGCCAAGACGCTGCAGATCAGCGATCTCCTCGCCAAGAAACCGTCGGCGCTGTCGGGCGGCGACATGCAGCGCGTGGCGATCGGCCGAGCCTTGGTGCGGCGGCCGAAGGCGATGCTGATGGACGAGCCGATCGGGGCGCTCGATGCCAAGCTGCGCGAGGAGATGCGGGCCGAGATCAAGCGGCTGCACATCAAGCAGGGCTCGACCAGCATCTACGTCACCCACGACCAGATCGAGGCGATGAGCCTCGCCGACCGCATTGTCATCATGCATGAAGGTGTGCTGCAGCAGGTCGGCTCGCCGGACGAGGTCTATTCGCATCCGGCGAATCTTTTCGTCGCGCAATTTGTCGGCAGCCCGGTGATGAACGTCGCCGACACTTCGGTGACCGAGAAAGCCTCATCGGCCTCGGTCACGGTCGGCGATGCGGCCGCCGGTTTCGAATTCCCGCGCGCCTTGCTGTCGAAGCTCAACGGCCATGCCGGCAGCCAACTCGCGCTCGGCATCCGGCCGGAAGGCGTTCTCGTTCGCCGCGAAGCCGCCGAGGGGTTCTTGCCGGTGGAGACGCAGATCGTCGAGCCGCTCGGGTCCTTCGATATCGTCGACCTCAAGGTCGGCTCCAAAATGCTGCGGGCGCGCACCAAGAGCGGCTTCATCGGCGGCCCCGGCGAAAGGGTCTTCGTCAGGATCGATCCCAGCCAGGCGCATTTCTTCGACACGGCGAGCGGCAAATCGCTGGGAGTGAGACTCTGATGGCCCACATCCAGCTCAAGAACATCTCGAAGAAGTTCGGCAACCATACTGCTTTGACCGGGCTCGATCTCGACATCGCCGATGGCGAGTTCTTCGTTCTGCTTGGCGAGACCGGCGCCGGCAAGACGACGACGCTGCGCATGATTGCCGGCCTGGAAAAACCGAGCGAAGGCCAGGTCTTCATCGACGGCGTCGATGTCGCCGACTGGGGCGCGGCCGAGCGTGACGTGGCGCTGGTGCTGCAGCAATATTCGCTGTACCCGCGCTATACGGTGCGCCAGAACCTCGAATTTCCGCTGAAGCCGAAGATCCGCCGGCTGCCCGATGCCGAGATCAAGGATCGTGTCGACCGCGCGGCCAGGACGCTGAGGATCGAGCATCTGCTCGACCGCAAGACCGACAGGCTTTCAGGCGGCGAGATGCAGCGCGTCTCGATCGGTCGCGCCATCGTGCGCAAGCCGCGGGTATTCCTGATGGACGAGCCGTTGTCGGCGCTCGACGCCAAATTGCGCGAGGCGCTGCGCACCGAATTGAAGAACCTGCAGATGCAGCTTGGCGCCACCTTCCTGTTCGTGACGCATGATCAGATCGAGGCGATGTCGATGGGTGACAAGGTCGGCGTGCTCAACCATGGCCGCATCGTCCAGACCGGCACGCCGTACGAGATCTATAACAATCCGCGCGACACCTACGTGGCAAGCTTCGTCGGCTCGCCGCCGATGAATCTCATCGACGGCAAGCTCGTCAACGGACGTGCGGTGATGGCGCCGCTCAATTTCGAATTGCCGTTTGCGGGGGGTGCCAAGACTTCGGGGGGTGCCAAGACTTCGTGGGGGCTAAAGACGGGCGCGGCGACCGACGGTCGCCCGCTCGTCTTCGGTATTCGTCCCGAGGACGTCTATCTCGAGACCGGCGCGCCGGTCGAGGCGCGGGTCCATGACGTCGAGAACCATGGCGTCGAGAAGATCCTGACGCTGCGGGTCGGCGACGCCATGCTGCGCGCCACCGTGCCTGCCAGGACCGACGTCCAGATAGAGCAGCCGGTGCGCTTTGCCTGGAACCCGGACAAGGTGGTGCTGTTCGACAAGGGCAGCGGAATAAGCCTGCGTCACGCCGGCTAAGTACAAGCGTCTTTACTGCGCTAGAGCGGGATGCGTTCAAAGTGAACCGTGCATCCCGCTCTATCCATGTGTTTTAGCCGCATTTGTGCGACGCCACTTGATTCCACTTGGCTGCGAAATGCTCGAGTCTTCCCGTCATCCCCCGTACGGGGGATGCGGATGCTCCGATTTGTCGAATAGGCTGATCCTTTGGTCCCAAACGGGCTTTGCAAGCCCAATTTGGAGGCCCAAAACGGAGGGTTGGCTATGGGAAATCTGTTCCGCAGTTTTGCGACGATCCTGCTCGTCGCCGGTATGGGATTGTCGGCGGCGCATCTGGGCGAGGCGCAGGCAGCCAAGAAAGTTGTCGCCGGCGCGAAGGTCGACGCCAAGAAGATCAAGGACCTCAACGGCACGGTCAATCTGTCCACCAGCGACTGCAAGCTGTTGTTGAGCGGCACCGTCGTGGAAGTCTCGGATGGCAGGTGCGGGGCCTCCGGCAAATATTGCAAGAGCAGCGCCGGCTCGGCCTGCATCACCGAGCAATAAGCCGGCCAACGTTTAGCCGGCCTGGCGGATCTCCGCCTGTTCCTCGGCCCGGAAATGGCTGGGCGGCGATCCGATGACCCGTTTGAAGGCGCGGCTGAAGGAGGCGTCGGATTCGTAGCCGAGGCGCGCCGCGACGACGGAAATCTTGAGCCGGTCGCGGACCAGCCATTGCCTCGCCTGGTGCATCCGCACCTGCGTGACGTACTTTGCCGGTGTTTCGCCGACAATGGTTGCGAAGCGCTCGGCGAAACCTGATCGCGAGGCACCCATCATCTTCGCCAGAGCCTCCACCGTCCAGTCGCGGTTCGGTTCCAGATGGATCGCGGCCAGCACCCGGCCGATCTCGCGGTCCCTGACCGCCGCAATCCAACCGGAAGAGTCGCCGCAGCCGCGCTCGACCCATGAGCGGATGACGGTCGCGGCGAGCACATCGGCCAGCCGCGCCAGGATGCCGCCGGAGCCGACGCGCTCCATCGTCACCTCGCGGGCCATCGCTTCCAGCAAATGCGGGATACCTGGCTCATAGGCCTCCAACTCATGTGCGCGCATCACGTCCGGCATCATGCCGAGCAAGGGGTGCAAGCCATCGAGATTGAAATACATGCTGCCGAAAAACAGCAAGGTCCCCGGACGGCAGCCGGGCATGCCGTCATTCGACATGCAATAGACACCCTTGCAGATTTCCTCGACCTCATAGCCGTGGATCGGCGCCGCCTCGATACCCGGCTCGCTCGCCAGCGTGTGGGCTGAGCCGCGCGGCAACAATACCGCGTCGCCCGCCTTGAGCTCGACCCATTCACCGGACGGCTGCAGCAACCAGCAGCCTTTGCGGCCGATGAAATGAAACCGTGCCGCCGCCTGAGCCGGAAAATGGATGCCCCAGGGTTCCTTCATCTCGCAACGGCCGTAATCGACGCCTTCGAGACGCAATCCGCGCAATATGTCTGTCAGCGGATCGCCGGTGATTGGAATTTTGGACGAACGGTCAAACATAATGGTGTTTCTAGCATGGAAACTCCAGCTAGTCACTCCCTATGTTGCTTGCATTGCCGCCAAATGCTGCGCTGCAACAGACCGGAGATCCCTCATGACCGAACCCGCGACAGGCGTCATGGACGCCGTTCTCGACCCATCGGAAACCGGCGAACGATCCGAGCCCGCATGGGGGGCGGTGGTCTCCCTGGCGCTCGGAGTCTTTGGCCTGGTGACCGCGGAATTTCTGCCTGCCAGCCTGCTGACGCCGCTTGCGCAGGATCTCGGCATCACCGAAGGCGCCGCCGGGCAGGCGGTAACGGCCACCGCCGTCATTGGCGCGATTGCGGCGCCGACCATGGCTATTGTCACCAAGCGGCTGGACCGCAGGCTGGTCATGTGGGCGCTGACGGTGCTGCTTGTGCTGTCAAACCTGGTGGCCGCGTTTGCGTCCTCGCTTCCCGTTCTTCTGATTGCCCGCATCATGCTCGGGATCAGTCTTGGCGGCTTCTGGTCGATGTCGGCAGCCATGGCGATGCGGCTCGTTCCGATGCGGTTGATGTCGCGCGCCATGTCGATCATTCTCACCGGCGTTTCGGTGGCGACGGTCTGCGCGGCTCCGGTCGGCGCCTATGTCGGCGACATCTGGGGCTGGCGGACGGCGTTCATGATCGCCGCCGTGGTCGGTGCGCTGGCGCTGCTGGTGCAGGTGGCTACCATTCCGAAGCTGCCGCCTGCAGGTACGGCAGGTTTTCGCACGCTGCTGGAGGTGATGAAGCGGCCGATGATCAGGGTGGCACTGCTGGTGGTGCTGCTGGTCGCCTCGGGACATTTTGCCGGCTTCACCTATGTCCGCCCGTTTCTCGAGAAGGTGCCCGCGCTGGACATCGAGACGATCTCGCTTGTGCTGCTCGCCTACGGCATTGGTGGCTTCTTCGGCAATTTTGCCGGCGGCTTCATTGCCGAACGCAGCCTCAAGGCAGCCGTCAGCCTGGCGCCCCTGCTGATCGCGTTTTCGGCGCTCCTGCTGCTGGTGGTCGGAGGTTCACCCGTCGTGGCTGCAATAGCAGTGGCCAGCTGGGGCTTTGCCTTCGGCGCCGTCCCAGTCGGGCTGCAGACCTGGCTGGTGCGGGCCGCCCCCGATCAGGCGGAAAGCGCCGGTGGGCTCATGGTTATGACGTTCCAGGTCGCCATCGCGTTGGGCGCCGTCTTCGGCGGCCTGCTGGTCGACAATACCGGCGTTGCCACCGCCTTCGCCTATTGCGCGGCGGCGACGTTGCTTGCGGCACTGGCGGCGTTCTTCCTTGGCCCCAAGCCGATCGACGACCCCAAGGCCTAAACGGAACGGCCGTCGAAGTCGAAGACCGGCACGGCGGCGACGTCCAACGCCTCGATGCAATTGATATTGATATAGGCACTTCGCCCGCTCCCTTCGCCGACATCCTCGGCGAAGGGGTGAATGCCGCAGCTGCGGCAGAAGCGGTGGGCGATGACATGGTTGCCGAAGCTGTAGCGGCCGAGATCATCGCCCCAGGCAAGCACCCGTATGCTCTCATGCGGAACTGCCCATAACAGTGCACCCTTGCGCGAGCAGATCGAGCAATTGCACCGAACGGCTCCGGTCAGCTCGCCTTCGACCTCGAACGCGACCTTGCCGCAGTGGCAGCTGCCTTGGTAGAGCATCGGGCCTTCCTCCTTCGGTTCGACAGGTGCAAATCCGACCGTGCCGGGCTATGTCTCCTGCGGCCAGTTTCTGGCTGCTACCTTAAGACGTTGCAAGCGCGCGGAGTCCGACACCGAAAAATGCAATCAGCCCGCGATCACCTCGAAGCAATTCTTTCGCCTCTTGCCGCTCGCGTCGACGATGAGAGGGTTTTCGTAAAGCTCTACCCGGAAGCCGCACGGGCGGCGGCGGACGCCACCGATGCGCGGCGAAAAGCCGGCGTCACGCTCGGGCCGCTCGATGGGGCGATCGTCTCGATCAAGGATCTGTTCGATGTCGCCGGCGAGCCGACCACGGCTGGCTCTCTGCTGCTCGCCAACGCAGCGCCGGCGCTGCGGGATGCCATTGTCGTGCAACAGTTGCGCCAGGCCGGTGCAATCATCCTCGGCAAGACCAACATGACCGAGTTCGCCTTTACTGCGATCGGCGTCAATCCACATTATGGCACGCCCGGCAATGCTAGCGATGCCAGCCGTATTCCGGGCGGCTCCTCCTCAGGCGCCGGCGTTTCGGTGGGCGAAGGCACCAGCGAAATCTCCATCGGTTCCGATACCGGTGGTTCGGTGCGCATTCCGGCATCGCTGAATGGCGTCGTCGGTTTCAAGCCGACTGCGCGGCGCGTGCCGCTTGCGGGTGCGTTTCCGCTATCAGCCACGCTGGACTCGATCGGTCCGCTGGCCCGCACCGTCGCCGAATGTGCGGCGGCCGATGCAGTGATGTCGGGCGAAAACCTGGCGGCACTGTTGCCGCTGCCGCTGGACGGCCTGCGCATCGGTATTGCGCGCGGCGTGCTGTTCGATGATACGCAGGAAGAGGTCGCGACGACGTTCGACCGGTGTCTGCGCAAGATAGAGCTTAGCGGCGCACGGCTTGTGGAGCTGTCGATCGACGACCTGCTTGCCGATCTGCGCGTGGCAACCCAACGCGCGTCGATCGCGGCGATGGAAGGGGCGGAGATCCATGCCGACTGGCTGGCGACGGGAGCGACGAGGCCGGTCGACCCGCGGGTAAGCGGGCCATTGTCGCGCGCCGCCGCCATTCCGGCCACGGTCTATATCAGGGCAATGCGCCGCCGCACGGCGCTGGCCGCCGCGATGGATGACCGGCTGGCGTCGGTCGACGTGCTGGCCCTGCCGACCACACCGGTGACGGCGCCGACGATCGTGTCGATGACCAGCGACGAGGCTCTGTGCAACAGGACGGAAGGCCTTCTGCTGCGCAACACGCAGGTCGCCAACCAGTTCGATCTATCAGCCATCTCGCTTCCGATGCCGGGAATGACGCGTCCGGCCGGCCTGATGCTGGTGGCGCGCAATGGCCATGACCACCACCTGCTGCGCATCGCAGCGGGCGTGGAGGGGCTGCTTGCAAATTGATCGGATAGCGCGTGTCAGCGCGACGAGCAGTGGCCGCGTTCGCTGTCCTTGGCGGCGCGTTCGATGCTGGTGGCGACCAGCCAAGGCAGGGTGTACCGCTTGCCGTTGAAGGTCCGGGTGCGGTTCTCGATCGAGCCGACAACAACGACCTTGCCGGCATAGAGCTTGTCTGAAAGATCGAGCGCCTTGTCTTGCTGCGGCAGGCGATCGATGTCGATTGAAACGCCTTTGATGAGCTTCCCAGCAGCGAGGTCGAGTGCGCTGTTCGATGGACAGGGTGCCGCCACGCAGCGTATGCCGTTGTCGCAGAACACGTAGCTACCCTGTCCGTTGGCGAAGGCTTGCGCCGTCGCCACGCAGAAGCCGGCGGTCAGTAGGAATTTTGTGACGCTTGCCATGCCGGCACCATCGCCGGCGAATTCGGGAAAATTGGGGCGCTTTCAGAAATCGGCAGGGAACCGCCGCCGGTAGTGCTCGACCACTTCAGGGTTGCGCAGATTGACCGGCAATCTGTTGGCCAGCACCAGCAGGGCTTCGCCAGCCGCGCCGACGCCCATCCGCATCATCGACTGCTCGGTAATCCCAGCCATGTGCGGGGTGACGATGACGTTGTCGAAGCCGAAATAAGGATGGTTGGGCGGTAGCGGTTGTGTAGCAAAAACATCGAGCGCAGCGCCGCCGATGCGGCCCTTCTGCAAGGCCTCGATCAGCGCGTTGTCATCGATCACCGGCCCGCGCGAAACATTGATCAGCAGCGCATCCGGCTTCATCCGCTCAATGCGCTCGCGGCTGATCAGCCCCCGTGTTTCGGGCGTCAGCGGGCAGCACAGAACGATGATGTCGCTCTGCTCGATGAGTGCATCGATCGACAGGAAGCCGACCCTGTCCGGCGCCGGCCGCATGCTGCGCGTCGTCGCCACCACATTCAGATCGAACCCATGGGCGGCGATGTGGCCAACCGCCTGACCGATCGCGCCGAGGCCGACAATGCCGATCGTCTTGCCCGCTAGCTCGCTGGCCACCACCGTGTGTTCGCGGCCCGCCAGCCAGCCCTTCGCACGCAAGTCGCGGTCCAACACACGGAAGCGCCTAAGCAGCGCCAGCGCCGCGAACATCACATATTCGGCGACAGATCGCGCGTTCACCCCCGGCACGTTCGCCACCAGCACGCCGACCGCATTGGCCGCTTCCATCGGTACCATGTCCAGCCCGGCGCCGTGGCGGATCGCGGCCCTGAGCTTCTTCGCGCCTTCGAAAAGCGCCGCAGGCAAGGGAGCGCGAACGATGATGACATCGGCGTCCCTCGCCTCGGCGGCCAGCGTGGCCGCATCGAGGGCGGAAGCAACGACGAGTTCGCCGGCCCCGGTCAGCATGGAAGCGGCACGAGGGTGCAGTCTGTGTGTTGACAGGATCTTGGGCATTTCAGGCCTTTTCGAGCGCAGGGCTTTCCGGTTCCGCCCCACGCCCCTCGATCAGCCCCTTCCAGTAGCTTTCCGCGCCTTGCAGGTGGGCGCTCATCAGCGCCTGGGCGAGATTGCCATCGCGGCGCAGCAGCGCCTCGTAGATCTGGATATGCTCGGCATGGGAGCGCACGCTGCGTTCGGGATCGTTGAAATAGATCGGCAGGCGCAGTTCACCCATCATGTAGTAGACGCTGCAGATATTGTGGAAGACGCTGTTCTTGGTCGCCCGCACGATCTCGAGGTGGAACTCGCGGTCTTCCCGGGCAAGCCCTTCACCGGCGGCGATGCGATCCTCGGAGGCCTTCAGGATCTCGCGCAGCCGCTCGAAATTCTCCTCGGTGGCGCGTGAACAGGCAAGTTCGGCGGCCTTGATCTCGTGGATCTTGCGCAACTCGACCGTCTCGTAGATCTGGACGGGATCGAGCGGCAGGCCGGCGCGGGCGAACAGCGCCATCGCCTCGACGCTCGCCTGCTTCGTATCGATGTAGATCCCGGATTTCGCCCGTCGCTCGACGATGCGCATGGCCTCGAGAATGGCCAGCGCCTCGCGGATCTGGCCGCGGCTGACGCTGAAATGCTCTGCCAGTTCGCGCTCCGACGGCGTGCGGCCCGTCTCCTTGTCCGAATGGGAGAACAGATAGGCGGCGAGTTCCGCGAGAAGGTTCTTTTCTTTCATGTCAGCCGTGTTGCGCGTGCGCCTCCAGGAACCGCTCCGAAATGGTGAATCCCAGCCCGGGTCTATCAGGAATCGCTACCATACCGTCCTTTGCTTCGACAGTCTCTTCGATCAGATCGTGGATCATCGGGTTGGCGCCGAGCGAATATTCGACGGTGAAGCTCGCCGGCGAAGCAGCGCAGACATGCAGCCCGGCAAAGAAGCAGGGCGCGCCGGCCCAAAGATGCGGCGCAAAGCGCAGATTGAAGGCGCTGGCGATGGTGCCGATCTTCATCGCCTCGCTGATGCCACCGCAAAAGGCCGGATCCGGCTGGAATATATCGGCGGATTTGAGCACGGCGAGGTCGCGGAAGGCATAGCGCGTCGCCTCGCTTTCGCCGGTGGCGATCGGGATCGAACCGCAGGCGCGCACCTCGGCCATGCCGGGCTTGTCGTCGGCGATCACCGGCTCCTCGAACCAGGCGAGATCGAGGTCGCCGGCGAGATGGATAAAGCGCTTGGCTTCGGCCACCGTGTAGGTGCCGTGCGCGTCGACCATCAGGTCGATATCGGGACCGAGCGCCTGTCTGGCGGCACGGACGCGAGCGGCCGAGATATGTGGGGCGCCGTCCATGGCGCCGACGCGCATCTTCAGCGCCTTGAAACCGCCCTTGGTGATGTAGGACTGCAGCTGGTCGCCGATGGCTTCCGCAGTGGCCCAGCCGCCGGAAGCATAGGCCGGCATGCGGTCCAGCTTGCGGCCGCCGAGCAGCCGCCAGACCGGAACGCCGAGCGATTTGCCAAGAATGTCCCACAATGCGATGTCGACGGCGCTGATAGCGGCGATGCTCATGCCGCGTCGCGCCAATTGCGGCATGGCGTGGCCGGCGCGAGCGGCGCTGTCGTGGCGCGTGCCATTATAGAGCATCTCCCATATGACGCCGATGTCAGCCGGGTCGCGGCCGACCAGCTGCGGGCCGACCTCGTAGTTCAGCAAATGGACAAGGGCGCCGTAGCTGCCGGCGCTGCCGGCGGCATTCTTGCCCTCGCCCCAGCCGACCAGCCCGTCGTCGGTCTCGATGCGCAGGATGGCGGCGTCGAACGTCGCCACCTGACCGAAGTCGCTGCGGTGCTGCTTCGCGGCTTCGATCGGTATGCGGACCCACCAGGCTTGGACCGTCTTGATGCGCATGTTCATCCTCGGCCCGGCCGCGGTGAGGCGGAAGGGCTTTTCCAAACGGCTCGGCTACTTGATCAGCGGCAGCAGCGTTTCCGCGTTGATGCGCATCTGGTCGGTGTAGAATTTCTCCGTGAGCACGCTGGAGCCGTGGTCCTGAATGAATTTCAGCTGCTCCGGCGAGATGTCGACGGGGTTGCGTTCGACCATGTCGGGATAGGGGGCAGCCGGCGTGCGGTCGACGGGGGCGACGAATTCATTGGTCAGCGCGCCGTCATAGCCGATCTCCTTCAGCGTGCCGACGATCTTCGGCCAGTCGATCTGCCCGAGGCCGGCGGCGAAGCGGTTGTTGTCGGCGACATGGAAGTCGTACAGGCGCTTGCCGACCTGCCGGATGGCGTCGTAGACGTTAAATTCTTCCATGTGGATGTGGTAGGCGTCGAGGCAGACGCCGCATTCGGGACTGACCGCATCGGCCAGCGCCAGTGCCTGGGCGCCGCGGTTGAACAGATAGGTCTCGAAGCGGTTGAGCGGCTCGACCGCGATCTTGACGCCGACCTTCTTGGCGTGGGTGAAGCATTCCCGGGTGGCGTCGACCACCCATTTCCACTCCTCTTCCTCGGTGCCGTCCGGCACCACCTTGCCGACGGTGGCCGGAACCAGCGTGATGATCTCGCCATCAAGTTCGCTGACCATGGTCAGCACGTCCTTGACATACTGCACCGAGCGCTCGCGCTGGCCCTGGTCCTTGGAGGCGAGATTGCGCTCGCCCAGCATCAGCGTCACCGCTCCCCAGCAGCGAATGCCGTACTCGTTCAACAGTGCGCGCGTCTCCTTGGGCTTGTACTGTTCGGGTTCGCCGGAGATCTCGATCGACTCGTAGCCGAATTTCTTGATGCGCTTGAGCGTCGTTTCCAGCGGCTCCGCCCGCATCCAATTGTGCGTCGAAAGATGCATGGTCTATCCTTCCCAGAATCGCCTGTACCAGTTCGCCTGCGGCGCACTCTGCCGAAGCGTGCCGCATGATTCCTCCCCAAGGCGTCCCAGCATTTCTTGGCAAACTGGTTCGACCAATTGGGCCTGATGGGAGGTCTACAGTAATTTCATCTGGACGGCAAGAACTGCTGCCATCAAGCGTTGGCTCCTATCTATGCTATTGATTATACTTAAACATGTGGCCTAACTCGGCATGGTTGCAGGACCGCGGCAGCGCGTCAAATGGCTTGACCAGATTTCGGCATTTGGTAATACCAGAATAGCGGCGCTGAGCGCGCTGTGCAAAGAGACCAAAGACGCTGGCCCTGTTTTCAATCGGCGCTATGCTTGGTCGTGAAACATAGGGAGATGCCGATGCCGACGACGATGAAGGGGCCTGGTCTGTTCCTGGCGCAGTTTGCGGGCGACGCCGCGCCGTTCAATTCGCTGGCCTCGATCACCAAATGGGCGGCTGGTCTGGGCTACAAGGGCGTGCAGATCCCGACATGGGACGCCCGATTGTTCGATCTCGAGAAGGCAGCCTCCTCCAAGGCCTATTGCGACGAGGTGAAGGGCATCTGCGCCGATGCCGGCGTCGAAATCACCGAACTGTCGACGCATCTGCAGGGGCAACTGGTGGCGGTGCATCCCGCCTATGACGCGCAGTTCGACGGCTTTGCGCCGGCTGCGGTGCACAACAATCCAAAAGCCAGGCAGCAATGGGCGGTCGAACAGATGAAGTTCGCCGCCAAGGCGTCGAAGAATCTCGGGCTCAAGGCGTCGGTGTCGTTTTGCGGCGCGTTGGCCTTCCCATACCTCTACCCATGGCCGCAGCGGCCGGCGGGACTGATCGAGGAAGCATTTGCCGAGCTGGGCAAGCGCTGGAAGCCGATCCTCGACGTCTATGACGAGAACGGCGTCGATGTCGGCTACGAAATCCATCCGGGCGAGGACGTGTTCGACGGCGCGACATTCGAGATGTTCCTCGATGCGGTCGGCGGCCATAAGCGCTGCAACATCAACTACGACCCGTCGCACTTCCTGCTGCAGCAGCTCGATTATCTCGAATTCATCGACATCTACCACGAGCGGATCAAGGCGTTCCACGTCAAGGATGCCGAATTCAATCCGACCGGGCGGCAAGGCGTCTATTCCGGCTACCAGAGCTGGACCAACCGCGCCGGGCGTTTCCGCTCGCTCGGCGACGGGCAGGTGGATTTCGGCGGCATCTTCTCCAAGCTCACCCAATACAATTACGATTCATGGGCGGTGCTGGAATGGGAATGCTGCCTCAAGCACCCGGAGGATGGTGCTGCCGAAGGCGCCCCCTTCATCCAGCACCACATCATCAGGGTGACGGAAAAAGCATTCGACGATTTCGCCGGCGGCACGACCGATAAAAAGGTGCTGCGCGGCATGATGGGGATCTAGCACAGATATCCCTCCCGAGGGGAGGGTGGCCCGGAGGGCCGGGTGGGGTCGGTCCATGCCGAGCTTCACGCCCGGCGACCACCCCGTGCTACGCGTCGACCCTCCCCTCAAGGGGGAGGGGTATCTCAGATAACGAGGGAGAAAATCATGGTTGGCGCATCGAAGACGGAAACGGGAGGCGGTCCGATCCGCTACGGCATGGTTGGCGGCGGACAAGGCGCCTTTATCGGCGCGGTGCACCGCATCGCGGCGCGCATGGATAACGAGTTCGTGCTGGTTGCCGGCGCCTTGTCGTCGAATCCGGAGCGCGCCAAGGCCTCGGCGGCCGAGCTTGGGCTCGATCCGGCACGCAGCTACGGCTCCTATGCCGAGATGGCCAAGGCCGAGGCCAAGCGGCCGGACGGCATCGAGGTGGTGGCCATCGTCACGCCGAACAATGTGCACGTGCCGGCCGCCAAGGCTTTTCTCGAGGCCGGCATCCACGTCATCTGCGACAAGCCGCTGGCGACGACGCTGGCCGAGGCAAAGAGGCTGGCGGCGCTGGTCGAAAAGACCGGCAAGGTGTTTGTGCTGACGCATAACTACACCGCCTATCCGATGGTGCGGCAGGCACGCGAGATGGTGGCCAAAGGACAGCTCGGCGACATCCGCATCGTGCAGTCGGAATATCCGCAGGACTGGCTGACCGAAGACCTGGCCGCCACCGGCCAGAAACAGGCAGCGTGGCGCTCCGACCCGAAGCAGGCGGGTGCCGGCGGTGCACTGGGCGATATCGGCACGCATGCCTACAACCTTGCCCGTTTCGTCTCCGGGCTGGAGCTCGATTCGTTGTCGGCCGATCTCGATGCCTTCGTACCGGGGCGGCTGCTCGACGACAACATCAATGTGCTGCTGCGCTTCAAGCCGGTCGGCGGGTCGCACTCCGCCAAGGGCATGATCTGGGCAAGCCAGGTGGCGCCCGGCCACGAGAACGGCCTGAAATTGCGCATCTACGGCTCGAAGGGCGGGCTCGAATGGGTGCAGGCCGATCCGAACTATCTCTGGTACACGCCGTTCGGCCAGCCGAAGCAGTTGATCACCCGAAACGGCGCGGGAGCGTTGCCCGTCGCCGGGCGCGTCAGCCGCGTTCCGCCAGGCCATCCGGAAGGCTATCTCGAAGGTTTCGCCAACATCTACCAGGAAGCCGCGCGGGCCATTCGTGCGGCGCGCCGGAAGGGCGGCAAGCCGGCTAAGGATGTCGTTTTCCCAACTGTGCAAGACGGCGTCGAAGGCATGGCCTTCATCGAGGCCTGCGTGAAATCGGCGAAGAAGAATGGAGCGTGGACGAAGCTCTGAAGGGGTGGTGATATTCAGGTGAGACCGGCCTGCAAATGGCAGTTTCCTGCGCTTCCGGTGCTCATGTACCAAAAGTACGCTCCGCTCCGGTTCTCGGAACCCACCATTTTCGGCTCGGCCTGACCTGAATCTCACCACCCCTCCGGCGATCGAGCGAATGAAGGGGAGGGGCGTCGATGAAAATCGGCATGTGCATGTTGTTGTGGACGACCAGTGTCACGAAAAAACACGAGCCGTTGTTGAGGGATATCAAGGCGACCGGCTTCGACGGCGTCGAGATACCGATCTTCTCCGGCACGCCGGACGACTACAAGAAGCTCGGCGAGCTGCTCGATCGTATCGGGCTGGAACGCACCGCCGTCTCGGCGATGGGCGATCCGGCGATGAATTTGATCTCGCCGGATGGCTCGACGCGCAAGGCCGGTATCGACTACATGAAATCGACGATTGATTGCGCTCAAGCGCTGGGCGCGAACACTTTGAGCGGTCCGCTGCATTCGACGCTTGGCGCCTTTTCCGGCAGCGGGCCGACGGCGGCCGAGAAAAAGCGCTCGGTCGCCTCGCAACGCGCCATCGGCGATCATGCCGGCAACAGAAACGTCACTATCGGGCTGGAGGCGCTCAATCGCTTCGAATGTTATCTGCTCAACACGATGGACGATCTGTCGGAGCATATCGACGCGATCGACCGGCCGCACGTCAAGGCGATGTACGATACCTTCCATGCCAATATCGAAGAAGCTGACCCGATCGGGGCCTATACGCGCAACCGCAAGAACATCGTCCATATCCATATTTCGGAGAACGATCGCGGCGTGCCGGGCCGCGGCCACGTCCCCTGGAAGGAGACTTTCTCCGCCATTCGCAAGAGCGGCTACGACGATTGGCTGACGATCGAGGCGTTCGGGCGTTCGCTGAAGGATTTGGCCGCGGCCACCAAGGTGTGGCGCGACTTTTCCGAAGGCCCGGAAGCTGTTTACCGCGACGGCTACAGGCATATCAGGAATGGATGGAGGAAGGCGCCCTAACCGCACGTCTGCGTAAGGCCCCCGTCAGCCCTGGCCGGCCTGGATCCGGTTGTAGTCGTGGATCGTCCTGCTCAAGCGGCGGCGCAGGAAATTGGAAATGCTGTCGAAGATGAAAACGACGAGCAGGACCAAGAGCACCATGTAGAAGACATTGGCCCAGTTGGAATTGGTGCGCATCGCCTCCCAGAGCTTCAGGCCGATGCCACCGGCACCGACGGCGCCGATGATCGTCGCGCCCCTGGTGTTGGATTCCCACTGATAGAGTGTCTGGCTGATGAAGACCGGGATCACTTCCGGCAGCACGCCATAGCGCTGCACCAGCAAGCCATTGGCGCCGGTCGACTGGATGCCCTCGCGTGGCTTGTCGTCGATGTTCTCGAGGCCTTCCGAATAGACTTTGCCGAGCGTGCCGATCTCGGTGAAGAAAATCGCGGCGCTGCCGGCAAGCGGGCCCGGGCCGAAGGCGCGGGTGAAGAACAGCGCCCAGATCAGCATGTCGACCGAACGCATGAAATCGAAGAACCGCTTTAGCACCTGGCTAAGCAGGCCGCTCGGGGTGATGTTGCGGGCGGCGAAGAAGGCGAGCGGGAAGGCAACGATGCCGCCGAGCAAGGTGCCGAGAAACGCCATGACGATGGTCTGGAACAGCTTCGTCCAGACGTCGCCATGCTGCCATTGGGCGTTGTTCCAGATATTGTCGGCGGCCAGCGCAATGTTTGATGTGCCCGGCTTGAGCTGGGGTCCGGACATCAGCAACGAGACCACCTCGCCGGGCGACTTGCCGAAGAAGGGCGAGCGTGTGTCGAAGACGAAATTCGCCCAGCCGAGGAAGCGTTTGCGGACCTTGACGCGATCGACGGTTATACGGACCTCGCCGGCAAAGCCCATCCTGGCGACGATCTCATCGTCATGCGCGGTGATCCACTCCGGCACCGGGCCGGATATTACCGGTTTGCCGCTGGCCAAGGACACCGGCACCGTCTGGCCATTGGCGACCAGCGTCGCCTCGGTCTTGTCGAAGGTGACCGATTTGGCCCGGCCGTCGATCAGGATGGTGTAGGAGCCGTTGGCGTTGGTGATGACCCAATCGGGATGCGGGTCTTCGCCGAGCGCCGAAAAACGCGGATATCTGGGTGTGATCTGAGGCTGGTCGAGACGGAATTCCGGCTGCAGATCGTAGCTGATCCATTGCGTCAGGAAGAGCGGCAGGCGCTCCCAGTGCGATTCCCTCAGCACTTGCGGCAGGCTGAAGAACCACAAGGCGTAGAGGAGATAGAGCAGGATGCCGGTGAACAGGACCAGCGGGCCGAAGCGTTTGTACAAGGGCCGCCGGAACACTTGGGGAAAGCGCTCCTCGATCGACCGCATCTGATCGGCGGTCATTGCGGCCATGGGCAGTCTTCTTGTTGATTTGCCATGATCTTTTCCAAAAACCGGAATCCACTTTTTGGGATCATGGTCAGGCACCCATCATGAATGCCTGCTCGCCGACGAGCTTGCGGCGTAGCCAGGCGGAAAACTGGTCGACGAGGAAGATCGTCGTGAACAGCAGCAGCACCAATGCCAGCGTCTTGGCGCCGAAGCCGCGCGAGATGGAGAGCTTCAGTTCCTCGCCGATGCCGCCACCGCCGACCGCACCGATAATGGTCGAGATACGCACATTGATCTCGATCCTGAGCAGCGTGTAGGACATGAAATTGGGCAGCACTTGCGGCAGGCCGGCAAAGCGCACGCGCTCGAACCAGTTGGCGCCGACCGCGCGCAGGCCTTCTTCGGCGCGCATGTCGATGTTTTCGTTGATCTCGTAGAAGAGCTTGCCGAGAGCGCCGATGGAATGCAGGCCGATGGCGATGATGGCTGCGACCGGGCCGGTCGAGAGGATGGCTGCGAACAGGCCGGCAATGACGATCTCGGGGAAGGCGCGAAGCAGTTCCATGAAGCGCTTGACGACGAGCCTGAGCACCGGACTGGGCGTCAAGTTGCGCGCGGCGATGAAGGAAAAGGGCACCGCAAAGACAAAGCCGATGAAAGTGGAAACCAGCGCCACGTTAAGCGTGGTGAGCATCAGCTCGAAATATTCGGGTAGATAAAAGCCGCCCCAGAGATAGACGCGGCCAAGCGGGAAGTTGAACTCTTGGCTGCCCTTGTCGTGCGGCGATGCGATGTCGAACAGCGCCCGCCAGACGTCGTTCCAGTCCTTGGGAACAAGCCAACTAAGGAAATCCAGTATGTGCGGCAGCCGATCGAAGAAATGTCCGGCATTGGCCTCGTCGGCGAACCACATGGCTGTGCACATGGCGACAAGCAGTGAGCCGATGCCGAGCGCCGTGTAGAACCGGCGCAAGGACGTCTGGCGTCGCCAGGCGTCTGCTGCCTGCCGGACCGCGTCTGAACGAATTGTAGCGGCGAAGGTCATACGGGGTCACGAGCGGACACGCAAAAAGGGCGGCGACCGCATCGGCCCGAAAGTTGACTTTCGGAAAGCACGATGCGGCATCTAAGTGTTAGAGCGTACTTTGTGCGTCCAAGTGGACGCACGTCGCTCTAATGGACGCCGCCCTTTCCGCAATTGTCGTCAGCCGCCGATCGCGGCTTTGCGGGCTTCGACGATGACGCTGTAGAAGTCCGGCTTCACCGGAACGTAGCCGGTGAAATCGCCGCCTTCGATGGCCTCGAAGCAAGGCTTGTCCTTGGCCGGCAGGCTGGTGAAGAAGTTGGCGAGCTTGGCGCTCATATCGCCGCCGAGTGCGGTGCGCACGACCAGCGGGCCGTTCGGGATCGAGCCGGAGCGCCAGACTTCGACGAAATCGTTGGGGTCCACGGCGCCCTTGGCGACTTCCTTGTGGAAGGTGCCGGAGGTGTAGCCGTTCTTGAAGTCGCCGATGCCCGAGGAATCGTCAACCGCAACATCGACCTTGCCGTCGCGAACCGCGAGAAGGTTGTTCTCGTGGCCGCCATTGAACTGGGTCGAGGCGAAGAAGGTTTCGTTCGAAGCGCCAGTGTCCTTCGGGATCTGGGTCAGCGGGATCAGGTAGCCGGAGGTCGAATCCGGGTCGGCATAGCCGAGTTTCTTGCCCTTGGCCGACTTGATGTCGGTGATGCCGGACGACTTCAGCGCAAGGCCGATCGAATAATAGCCGGTCGCGCCGTCGGTCTGCTGGGTGGTGAGGATCGGGGTCACGGCGTTCGGATCCTTGAGGTAGACGCTGGCATAGCCCGACGCGCCAAGCTCTGCGAAATCGAGCGTGCCGCCGAGCAGGCCCTGGATAACGCCGTCATAGTCGGCGGCCGGGAACAGCGAGACCTTCTCGAAGCCGAATTCGGACTTCAGGTGATCGGCGAGGCACTGAAAGTTGCGCAGCCGGTCCGCTTCGTTTTCACCGCCAAGGATGCCGATGCGGAATTCCTTGATATCCTGGGCGTGAGCGGCGCTTGCCGCGATGGCGAGCAATGAAACGGCGCCAAAAACCATCTTCCTGAACATTATCTCTCTCCTGTTGGTCCCGGCCTCGCGCCGGTAGCGTTCGAATTTTTTGACAGGTGCCTTTGACGCGGGCGGGCGATCAGGCCGTTCTCAATATCCCGGGAATGCGGGCTCGAGCGGTCCGGCGGATGCAGCGATTTTCTGTTTGATGGCGACACTGGTGGAGGTGATGGCCTCGGAGATTTCGCCGCCATTGCTGTCGGCGCCGTAGACCATGCGCACGGCCTCGCGGTTGAGGGCTTCGGGCGGGCCGTCGAAGACGACCTTGCCGGCGGCCATGCCGATGATGCGGTTGCAGTAGGTGCGGGCCGTATCCAGCGTATGCAGATTTGTGATGACGGTGATGCCCTCGCGCAAATTGATGTCCTGCAGCGAATCCATCACCACCTTGGCGTTGAGCGGATCGAGCGAGGCAATCGGCTCATCCGCCAGCAACACCTTCGGCTGCTGCATCATGGCGCGCGCAATCGCAACGCGCTGCTGCTGGCCGCCGGAAAGGGTGCCGGCCGGCTGCAGGGCGGTGCGGGCGATGTCGAGGCGCTCGAGGGCTGCAACCGCCTCGGCGCATTCACCGCGGGAGAACATGCCAAATAGGTTGGACAGCGTCGAGCGGTGGTTGAGCCGGCCGAGCAGCACATTGGTCAGCACATCGAGGCGCGGCACGAGATTGAACTGCTGGAAGATCATGGCGCAGTCGCGCTGCCATCGCCGGAGCGGCGAGCCGCGCAACCCGGAGACCTCGACGCCGTTGAACAGGATGGATCCCTGGCTGGGATCGATGAGGCGGTTAATCATGCGCAGCAACGTCGATTTGCCGGCGCCGGAGCGGCCAATGATGCCGACCATCTGGCCTTGCGGAATCGCGATGTGAACATTGCTGACGGCGGTGTTCTTGCCGAACCGGCGGGTGACGCCGCGGATTTCGAGCGTAGCTGACATGGTGCAGGCTCCAGTCCAATCGCAATTGAAGGTCTGTTTACCCTGGCTAGCGCAGCCGCATGAACCTGCGGTGTCGGAACGATGTCAGTTTTGTTACTGCCCACAGCCTGGAGCGGGGCGGGATCAACTCGGCGCGAGAAGCTCGAATGGTGAATGGTGATAAGAACGGCTTCCCTGAGCCTCGAAACCTGTCCGCTGCCCCCATTCACATTCACCATTCACCATTTCACGACCCTCAGCCGCCATATTTCTCCAGAAACGCCTCCGCCGACAATTCCCGAAAATCGTCGAGCGCGGCGCGCAGCCTTGCATGGTCCCAGTCCCACCAGGCGAGCGCCTGGTAGCGCTCCGCGGTGCGGCGGTCGAAGCGTTCGCGGATCGGCTTGGCCGGTACGCCGGCGACGACGGTGTAGGGCGCGACGTCCTTCGACACCACCGCGCCGGCACCGACCGCCGCGCCATGGCCGACGGTGACGCCGGGCAGGATGGTCGAGCCGTGGCCGAGCCAGGTGTCGTGGCCGATGGTGACGCGTTTGGCGCGGCGCTTGGCGAAGAATTCGCTCTCGTGCTCGGCGTCGTCCCAATAATCCGAGGCGCGATAGGTGAAATGGTGCAGCGTCGGCCGCCAGGTCGGATGGTTGGTGGCGTTGATGCGCACGCTGGCGGCGATGTTGGCGAATTTGCCGATCGTCACGCACCAGACGCCACAGTCCTGCATCATGTAGGAATAGTCGCCGAGCGTGCTTTCCGACACCCGGCAGCGCTCGGCGATCTCGGTCCAGCGGCCGAGCGTCGAGTTCTCGACTTGCGCCGTCTCGTGGACCAGCGGCGTTTCCGACAGCTTTCTTGTCATGCGGCAATTTTCCCGGCGGCAAAAGCTGTCACGTCGATGACGCGGTCGGCCACCGCCTCGCGCACGTCGTGGTCGTGGAAGATACCAAGCAGGGCAACGCCGGCCGCCTTCTTGGCCGCGACCAGCGCAATCACCACGTCGCGGTTCCTGGCATCGAGCGAAGCGGTCGGCTCGTCGAGCAGCAGGATCGGATGCTCGGTGATGAAGCCGCGCGCGATGTTGACGCGCTGCTGTTCACCGCCGGAGAACGTCGCCGGCGGCAGCGCCCAGAGCTTCTCCGGCAGGTTGAGCTGCGCCAGCAAGGCGCGTGCCTTGCCGTGCGCGACCTCGCGCTCCTCGCCGCGCTCGACCAGCGGTTCGGCGACGACATCGAGGGCGGAGACGCGCGGTACGGTGCGCAGGAACTGGCTGACATAGCCGATCGTGAGCCGGCGCACGGCAAGCACGGTGCGAGGGCTGGCCGTCGCGAGATCGATGAGCCCGTCCTCGTGCTGGACGATGATCTGGCCTTCGTCGACCGCATAGTTGCCGTAGAGCATCTTCAGGATCGAGCTCTTGCCGGCGCCGGACGGGCCGCCGAGCACTGCACATTCGCCGCTCCTGATCGAAAACGACACGCCGGCGACGACAGGCAGTTTGATGCCATCGCGCAGATGCATGGTGAAGCTCTTGGCGACATCGGAGACGACGAGCGGGGTTGCCATCAGAGGGTTCTCCAATCGTCATTCGTCTGCGGGCCAACACCCCCCTCTGGCCTGCCCTCTTTGCCAAAACTTGCCATCTCCCCCTCAGGGGGGGAGATTGGCTGTCGCATTCGGTTTCGCCATTCTCCTGTGTCGCAGAACGGGCGGGACATAAAAGCTGCTGATCTCCCCCCTTGAGGGGGAGATGGCCGGAAGGCCAGAGGGAGGTACGCCGGAGCAATCATCGTCACACCTGCAGAATCGAGGAGACAAGCAACTGGGTATAAGGCGCGCGCGGATCGTCGAGGACGCGGTCGGTGAGGCCGCTTTCGACGACGCGGCCGTCCTTCATCACCATCATGCGCTGCGACAACAGCCGCGCCACGGCGAGATCGTGGGTGACGACGATGGCGGCCAGGCCGAGATCGGTGACCAGGCCGCGCAACAGATCGAGCAGGCGCGCCTGCACCGAGACGTCGAGGCCGCCGGTTGGCTCGTCCATGAACACCAGCCGCGGCCCGGTGACGAGGTTGCGGGCGATCTGCAGGCGCTGGCGCATGCCTCCGGAAAAGGCGCGCGGCTCGTCGTCGATGCGGTCTTCGTCGATCTCGACACGAGACAACCAGTCGACCGCCGTTGCGCGGATCCTGCCATAGTGACGGTCGCCGACCGCCATCAGCCGCTCGCCGACATTGGCGCCGGCCGACACCGTCATGCGCAGCCCGTCGGCCGGGTTCTGATGGACAAAACCCCAATCGGTGCGCATCAGGAAGCGGCGCTCGGCCTCGCTCATGCGGTAGAGTTCGCGAAACTGGCCGTCGCGCATCCGGTAGCTGGCGGTGCCGGAGCTGGGCAGCAGTCGAGTTGACAGGCAGTTGAGCAAAGTCGTCTTGCCGGAACCGGATTCGCCGACCACCGCCAGCACTTCGCCCGGCCAGAGGTCAAAAGTGACGTTCTCGCAGCCGACGCGCGAGCCGTAGAATTTGGACAGCGCCGAGACGCGCAGCAGCGGTTCGTCTGTCATTGCGCCGTCTCCATTTTTCCTGGGGCAAGATGGGTCTCGGGCGCGAGATGGCCGCGGTGGCCTTCCGCGCGCCGCTTCTCGCAATGATCGGTATCGGAGCAGACGAACATGTGGCCGCCATGATCGTCGAGGATGACCTCGTCGAGATAGACGTTCTCGGCCGCGCACAGAGCGCAGGGCTGGTCGAAGGTCTGCACCTCGAACGGATGGTCCTCGAAATCGAGGCTGACCACCTCCGTGAAGGGCGGCAGTGCATAGATGCGCTTTTCGCGGCCGGCGCCGAACAATTGCAAAGCCGGCGAACGGTGCATCTTCGGATTGTCGAATTTCGGCGTCGGCGAGGGATCCATCACATAGCGGCCCTCAACCTTGACCGGGTAGGCGTAGGTGGTGGCGATGCGGCCGTGCCTGGCGATGTCCTCGTAGAGCTTCACATGCATAAGGCCGTATTCCTCCAGCGCATGCATTTTGCGCGTCTCCGTTTCCCGCGGCTCGAGGAAGCGCAGCGGCTCGGGGATCGGCACCTGGTAGACCAGCACCTGACCGGCACTCAGCGGATATTCAGGGATGCGGTGGCGGGTCTGGATGATGGTCGCCTTGGCCGTCTCGGTGGTGACCGCGACATTGGCGACCTTCTTGAAGAAGGCGCGGATCGAGACGGCATTGGTGGTGTCGTCGGCGCCCTGGTCAATGACCTTGAGCACATCGTCCGGGCCAATGATCGAAGCGGTGACCTGGACGCCGCCGGTGCCCCAACCATAGGGCATCGGCATTTCGCGCGAGGCGAACGGCACCTGATAGCCAGGAATGGCGATGCCCTTGAGGATCGCCCGACGGATCATCCGCTTGGTCTGTTCGTCAAGATAGGCGAAGTTGTAGGTGGCGATGTCGGTCATGGCGATCGCTTCCGCTCTGTGCTACCGAATTGAGTTCCAAGACACGGAAAAGGGGCTGGGCTCCGATGACCCCGACCGGATGGATGCGCCTCGGGATCCTGTTGCTGGTGTTCGTCGGGGTGGTTGCCTTTGTGCTTCGAAGAATAGTTCTTCCTGAGCCGAGGGAAGGCGCGCAAGGCGAGACCATTGGCGGCAGTAGCGGTTACGGCGGATCCGGAGGCCATTCCCCAGACGGGGGAGGTCACGGTGGTGGAGCTAACTGAAGTCATTCCGCTGCCTGCCTCTTCTCTTCGTCCTTGCCGGCATTTTCGCGGGCGTCGTGCTCGGTGCGTATGCGGCGCACGAGGTCGAGCTCGGCCTGGAAGTCGACATAATGCGGCAGCTTCAGATGCTCGACGAAGCCGGTCGCCTGGACATTGTCGGAATGCGAGATGACGAACTCCTCGTCCTGCGCGGCGGCGATGACATCCTCACCCAACTCCGAGGCGCGCAGCGCGCGGTCGCATAGTGCCATGGCCATCGCCTTGCGCTCGCTCTGGCCGAAGACGAGGCCGTAGCCGCGGGTGAATTGCGGCGGCGCCTTGGCCGAGCCCTTGAACTGGTTGACCATCTGGCATTCGGTGACGCGGATGCTGCCGAGCGGCACGGCAAAGGGCAGTTCCGGCACGTCCAGTTCCAGTTCGACCTCGCCGATGCGAACCTCGCCGACGAAGGGATGGTTGCGCGCGTAGCCGCGCTGGGTGGAATAGCCGAGCGCCAGCAGAAACCCCTCGTCGCCGCGCGACAGCGCCTGCAGGCGGATGTCACGCGCCATCGGGAATTCGAGCGGCTCACGGGTGATGTCGCCGGGGACATGATCGCCGGGCATGTCGCCGTCGGGCTCGATCAGGCCTTCGCGGGCGAGGATGGCCGAGACGCGCGGCATCGCCTCCGCCTCGCCTGCACGCTGTTCCGGCTCGGCGACATCGCCGCCGGCAGCAAGTTCGGGATCGAGCAGCCGGTGGGTGTAGTCGAAAGTCGGGCCGAGCAACTGGCCGCCGGGCAGATCCTTGTAGGTCGCCGACACCCGCCGCTCGACCAGCATCGTGCCGGTGTCGATCGCCCTGGTGTAGCCGAAACGCGGCAGCGTGGTGCGATAGGCGCGAACCAGGAAGATCGCCTCGATCATGTCGCCGCGCGCCTGGACGATCGCCAATGCCGCCAGTTCCCTGTCGTAGAGCGAACCTTCGCTCATCACCCGGTCGACGCCGAGCGCCAGCTGCTCGACGATCTGGTCTAGACGAAGTGCGGGCACCGAACGGTCGCCGCGCCGGCGGTCGGCGAGCAGTTTGTGAGCATTGCGAATGGCCGTCTCGCCACCCTTTACCGCAACATACATGCTACGCCTCCATCATCTTGATGCGCGTCGTGCGCGGCAGGCAGGCAATTGCGTCGAACGTGGCGAGGATGATATCGACGCCACGCGGAAAACGCTGGTTGTTCTGCTTCCATTGCTCGACGAAATGGCGCGGCATTTGCGCCGGCGCGATCGTCGCCGTCTTCTCGATGCCCGGGCCTTCGAGCAGCAGCGCAGCGCCGGAGATGAGATCGCCGACCTCGAGGATCAGCGTCGTGGAGCGATCGGGATAATCCTGGGTGCCTTGCGAAAACCCGTCGAGCGCCATCATCTCGGCCGGCGTGGCGATCAGCGCGAAATGCGCGTCGGCCGGGGTGTTGGCCAGCGGCGCGCCGGTATGGAAGCCAAGCCAGGATTTCACCGCCGACACCTGCAAAGCCGGGTCGAGCCAGAGCGGCGTGTCGTTGTCGCACAGCGCCAGCGCAACGGCGCCGGCGGTGGCCGACAGCGGCGCCGGTGGGTGGGCAAGGGCCGGCAAGGGCTGGACGCTGCCCGGCCGCGCCATCGCGTCCATCACGGCACGGAATACGGTCTGGGCATTGAATACCGGATCGGCGAAGCCGCCTTCAATGGATTGAGCGGCGATATCCATCAGTCTTCTCCGCGCACCATGGTGAAGAAATCGACCTTGGTCGCCGCCGTCTCGGCGCGGCGCTGTTCACGCGCCTTGGCCAGTGCCGCCTGCAATGGCGCAACGATCCTGATCTCGACCTCATTGCGGTGGGCCGGGTCCTGCCACAGCGCATCGGCGATTGCCGCCAGCCTTGCCTTCTGCTTGTCGCGGCCGAGCGCGTAGCAGTGGCCGACATGGCCGGACGCAAGCCGCACCGTGGCACGGGTGACCGTCGCCTCGCCGACATTGAAAGGGGCACCACCGCCGCCGATGCGGCCGCGTACCGTAACCAGGCCGGTTTCGGGGCCACGCAGAAGTTCCGCTTCGCAAGGCAGGCCGGCTTCGTCCCAGAGGCGGACGATGTCGTCGCCGGCCGATTGCGCCAGCGTCGCCATCACGGCCTTGCGCTCGGCCTGCTCTCGCGCTTCCCGTCCTCGCATGGCGGTGCTCCTCGTCTGCGTTCATTTTGTCTATTGATATAGACAACTATACAAATTATATCCATTATCTAGCGCGTGTCCATGACGGGCACGTGACACGGGCCAAAAGATCGGCGCGAGGAATTGGGGCGGGAGATGATCGGACAAGCCAACAGCATCGAGCGGCGCAGCGGTGTCGCGCTGTGGCGGCAGATCGCCGATCAGATCCTGCATTCGATTGCCGTCGGCGATTTTCCCGAAAATGCGGCGCTGCCGCCGGAGATCGCGTTGGCCGGACGCTATGGCGTCAACCGCCACACGGTGCGCAGCGCTATCGCAGCGCTGGTGCAGGAGGGCGTGCTCAGGGCGGAGCAAGGGCGCGGCACCTTCGTGCTGTCGCGCAAGCGGCTGTCTTATCCGATCGGCGCCCGCACCCGCTTTTCCGAGGGATTGCAAGGACAGGCGTCCGAGCGGCATATCACCTTGCTCGCGTCATCGATCGAGCCGGCCAACCGTCGTGTCGCAGAGGGCTTAGGCCTTGCGACGGGGGCCGATGTGATACGCCTGGAAACGCGCGGCGAAGCCGATGGAATGCCGGTGTCTCGTGCGGCCGGCTGGTTCGATGCCAGGCGCTTTGCCGGCATCGATGCCGCCATGGCGGAAACCGGTTCGATCACCGCATCGCTGGCACGTTTCGGCATCGACGACTATCTCAGGCAATCGACTGTGCTGTCGGCGCGCCATGCCGATGCCGCCGACCTTGCGGACCTCGAGCTGCAGCCCGGCGCCATCGTGCTGGTGACGGTCGCCGTCAACGTCACGCCCGACGGTCAGCCGATACAGTTTTCGGAGTCGCGCTTCCCGGCCGAGCGGATCGAGCTCAAATTGTCGGCGCTCTGAGATGCGGCAGCCCTGGCATCATCCGACTTGAATGACGGCCTTGATCAGGCCGGACTTCTCATGCGCCCAGCGGGCGAGGTCGTGCGGCGTCTCGCCAAGCGTGGTGCGGTGGGTGACCAGCTTTGTCAGCGGCAGCGCGCCGTTGCGGATCGAGGCGGCGACATGGTCGAAATCGGCACGCAGGGCGTTGCGGCTGCCGATCAGCATCATCTCGCGCTTGTGGAATTCGGGATCGGAAAAGGCGATGTCGTCCTTGACGACGCTAACCAGGACCAGCGCCCCGCCGTGCGCGACATGGGCGAAGGCCGACTGCACCGACCGGGTGTTGCCGGTGGCATCGAAAACCACGTCGAAGCCGTCGCCGCCGGTTGCTTCCCGCACCAGGTCGGCAGCAGCGCCCCGCGAGCCGTCGAGGGTCGCGAAGCCGAGTTCGCTTTCGGCGAAACCCAACCTCTCCGCACTCATGTCGAGCAGCGTCACGTCGAGCCCGGCGATGCGGGCGAACAGCGCCGTGCCGAGCCCGATCGGGCCGGCACCAATGACCAGTGTGCGCGCACCTGGATCAGCGAGCGAGCGCCGCACGGCATGGGCGCCGATCGCCAGGAATTCGACGGCGGCGGCATCGGCCAGCGACAGGCCGTTTGCCGGATAAAGATTTTGCGCCGGCACCAGGATCTGCTCGCACATGGCGCCGTCGCGGTGGACGCCGAGCACCTCGATCCTGACGCAGCAATTCGGCTTGCCTTGCCGGCAGGCGATGCATTTGCCGCAGGCGAGATAGGGATTGACGATCACCGCTTCGCCGACGGCGAGATCGACGTCCTCACTAACCTCGGTCACGGTGCCGGAAACCTCGTGGCCCATGATGCGGGGATAGGCGAGGAACGGGTGCTTGCCTTCGAAGATGTGATAGTCGGTGCCGCAGATGCCGACATGGCTGACGGCGACCAGCGCCCAGCCGGCGGGGGGCGCGCCAGGCGCCGGACGGTCTTCGAGGACAAGTTCGCCGGGCGAGCGGCAGACGACGGCTTTCATGCTTCAATCCAGTCGGTTCATGGCACCGCCGGCCCTGCTGTCGCGAGGCCGGCGGTTATTGGGAGGCAGTCTATTTGCCGCGGCGGCGCAGCCCGTCGAAATAGACGATGACGATGATCAGCACGCCGGTGATGATGCGCTGCCAGAAGGCGTTGACGTTGAGCAGATTGGCGCCGTTGTTGATGGTGGCAAGGATGAAGGCGCCGAGCAGCGGTCCGTGCACGGAGCCGACAGCGCCGAACAGCGAGGTGCCGCCGATCACCGAGGAGGCGATCGCCTGCAATTCCCAGCCCTCGGCCTGTGTCGGATTGCCGATGCCGATGCGCGAGGCAAGCAGCACGCCGACGAAGGCCGCACACAGGCCCGACAGCGTGTAGGCCATGTAGATGGTGCGCTGGACGTTGACGCCTGACAGGCGCGACGCCTCGGCGTTGGAGCCGACCGAGAACAGATAGCGGCCCCAGCGGCTGTGGTGCAGGAAGATGTAGGCTGGGATGCCGACCAGGATCACCATCCAGAACAGATTGGGGACGCCGGCGAAGGAACTGCGCGAGAACGTCTGGAAGGCGTCGTTGTTGATCGAGATCGAGTTGCCATTGGTCATCAACAGACCGATGCCGCGCAGCGAGGTCAGCGTTGCCAGGGTGATGATGAAGGGCGGCAGGCCCATCTTGACGATGCCGAACCCATGGAACATGCCGATGGCGACGCCGACCAGCAAGGTGATCAGGATGGCGAGGAAAACCGGTGTGCCGGCGTTGATCAGCATCGCGACGATGACGGTGGCGAAGCCGACCACGGCGCCGACGGAAAGGTCGATGCCGCCGGTGATGATGACGAAGGTCTGGCCGACCGCCAGGATGGCGATCATCGACCCTTGCCGTAACAGGTTGGAGATGTTGTTGGCGGAGGCGAAGCTCGGCGTCGCCACCGACAGGATGATCCATAAAAGAACCAGCAGCGCCAGCAGTGTCAGCCCGAACAGGGCGTTGTAGTTGCGTTTCGGCCTTTCGGCAGCGATCGCCTCGGTGCTCATATCTTCCCTCCCGGTCTTTCTTGTTTCTCGGCCAGCGCCTGGGTGAGGATCTCCTCGTGATCAGCGGTACGAAACCCATGCGTGGCCACCAGCTTGCCGCGCCGGAACACGTGCAGCGTGTCGGCGAGCTCATAGACCTCGGGCAGGTAGGACGAGATCAGGATGATGCCGGCTCCCTTGGACAACAGCGCGCCGAACAGGCGGTAGATCTCGGCCTTGGTGCCGACATCGACGCCGACAGTCGGCTCATCGAAGATGAATAGCTTGGCGCCGTGGGCGAGCCATTTGCCGATGACGATCTTCTGCTGGTTGCCGCCGGACAGGCTGGAGGCCAGCGCGCCGCGCGTCGGCGTCTTGATGCGCAGGTCGGCGATCTGGCGATCGGCTTGCGCCTTTTCCTGCGCGCGGGAGATCAGCAGATTGCTCGAGATGCGCTTGTAGATCGGCAGATTGAGGTTGAGTCCGACCGGCAGGTTGAGGCAGAGGCCCTGGTCGCGGCGGCTTTCCGGGGCCAGCGCCATGCCGAGCCTGATCGCGTCATGTTCGGAATTGACCTTGACCTCCTTGCCCTCCCACAGGATCTGGCCGGCCGATTTGCGGTGCCGGCCATAGAGCGTGGTGACGAACTCGCTGCGCCCGGCGCCGATCAGGCCATAGAGGCCGACGATCTCGCCGGCACGGACGGACATCGAGACATTTTCGAAACCCTTGCCGGACAGGTTCCTGGTTTCGACGATGGTCGCGCCGGGGGTGAAATGCTCCTTGTGGTAGACCTGCTCGATCGAGCGGTTGATCATCATCTTGACCAGCTCGGCGTCATTGGTCTCGGCAATGTTCCTGGTGCCGACCAGCGTGCCGTCGCGCAGCACCGAGACGCGGTCGGCGAGCTCGAACACTTCTTCCATGCGATGGCTGATGTAGATGATGGTGACGCCTTCGCCCTTCAGCCGGCGGATCAGCGTGAACAGCTGGTCGGCCTCCTTGCGGGTAAGATAGGCGGTCGGCTCGTCGAAGATCAGGAATTTGGTGCCGCGCACGGTGGCGCGGGCGGCGGCGATCAACTGCTGCTGGCCGATGGTCAGGTCACCCAGCATGACATGCGCCGGCAGGTCGAAGCCGAGATCGTCGATGATCTTCTGCGCCTGCCTGATCATCGCCCGCTGCTGCAGGATGCCGAAGCGGGAATCCTCTTCGCCGAGGAACATGTTGGCGGCGACGGTGAGATGGCGGCACAGGACGACTTCCTGATGCACGGCATTGATGCCGAGCGCCATCGCCTCATGCGGCGTTGCCAATGCGGCAGGCTTGCCCTCCCAGATGACGTCGCCGGAGGTGCGCGGCATGACGCCGGTAAGAAGCTTGATCAGGGTGGATTTGCCGGCGCCGTTCTCGCCAACGATGGCGTGGATCTCGCCGGCCTTGAAGGCGAGATCGACCGGCTTCAGCGCATGGGTGCCGGGATAGCGCTTTTCCAGCCCGCGGAGTTCGAGGATGGTCCTGCCCGGTTCCAGCGTTGGGGCCGGATGGAGTTCCTGCGCCGTCGACATCATGACAATCCTCCCAGATTGGCCCCCAAAGATTGGCCTCGCGATTGGCACGAGTGGGATGTTTCCGGGGCGAAAGGCCCCGGAAACAGTTCACTTGCGGCTATGCTCAGTCGAGCTTCGGGTTGAGCAGCGCGTCGATCTTCGGATCCTTCATGTTGGCCTTGGTAACCAAATTGGCGCCGGTATCGACATTGGCCTCGACCTTCTCGCCCTTCGAGGCGGCGAGCGCCGTCTTGATGCCGTCATAGCCCATCCGGTACGGATCCTGAACGACGAGAGCCGAAATGACGCCGTCATTGAGGAACTTGATCAGCTTCTCGTCGCTGTCGAAACCGACCAGCCCGACCTTGCCGGCAAGACTGTTCTCGGCGATCGCCTGACCGACGCCCTGCGCCATGATCAGGTTGGAGGCGAAGATGCCCTTGAGGTTGGGGTTGGCGGTGATCAGGTCGGTGGCGATGTTGAGGCCGGTGGTGGCCTGGCCGTCGGCGTATTTGTCGGCGACCAGCTTGAGGCCGGGATATTTGGCGGCGAGCTGTTCCTTGAAACCCTGGGCGCGCTGTTCGAGCGAGCCGGCACCCGGAAGCGCGGTGATCAGGGCGACGTCGCCCTCGACCTTGCCGCCATTGGCTTCGCCGATGGCTGCGGCAAGGCCGTCAGCGGCGACGCGGCCGCCCTGGATGTTGTCGGTGGTCAGGAACGAGGTGAAGGCCTTGGAGTCGGCGCCGGAGTCGATGCCGATGATCTTGACCTTGGTGGCGGCCTCGTCGATCGGCTTGCCGAGCGCCTTGGCTTCGGTCGGCGCAATGACGACGGCCGCCGGGTTGCCGGCGACGGCATTTTCGAGGATCGAGATCTGGCCGTTGACGTCGGTCTCGGCCTGGGCGCCGAGCTCCGGCACGTTGACGCCGAGATCCTTGCCGGCCTTGCGGGCGCCGGCCAGAACGATCTGCCAGTAGAAGGACGTGGTGTCCTTGACGATGATCGGAATGGTCGCGTCGGCCGCGGATGCCGGCGCCGAATGCATCACGCCGGCAAGCATCGAGGCGGCTGCGAGAGCCACGAAGGCGCGGCGATTGAGAATGCTGGTCACGAATTTCATTAGGAGTCCTCCCTAAGTCGCCCGGTGAATGTTACGGAAGCTCCATTCGGATGGCGCGGCCCAAACGGAACTTTATCAATAAAAAACATTTACCGCATTTTGATAGTGCATCACCTCGGTCGGCGCAAGCGATGTTTGATGGCCGCTCGAATGGCTGGGCGGGAAAGCTTGCTCCCTCGGAACTCCGCTGCCAATCTCCTCCAATATGTCGCATGGAATATTAATTCCATCATCCAGTCAATATGGAATGTTCATTCTTTTTCGGGAGCGTTGGAACTGTGACGCCTGGCGATCACGTCCGGTGTTCGCGACTATTGCGCATGTCCGGCTTAGAGCGTCGCTCCGAGATGCCAAGGCACGAACTCGTTGTCGCCGTAGCCGAACTCTTCGCTCTTGGTCTTGCGGCCCGAAGCCGTCTCGACGATCAGTTCGAAGATCTCGCGGCCCATGCCGGCGATGGTCTTTTCGCCCGAGGCGATGACGCCGCAATTCACGTCCATGTCCTCTTCCATCGTGTGATACATGGTCGAGTTGCTGGCGACCTTAATCGACGGCGTCGGCCGGCAGCCGAAGCAGGAGCCGCGGCCTGTGGTGAAGACGATGACGTTGGCGCCGCCCGCCACCTGGCCGGTGGCCGAGACCGGGTCGTAGCCGGGCGTGTCCATGAACACCAGCCCGTGCCCGATGACCTTTTCGGCATAGCCGAAGACGCCGTTGAGCGGCGTCTGGCCGCCCTTGGCGACCGCGCCGAGCGACTTTTCCAGGATGGTGGTCAGGCCGCCACGCTTATTGCCCGGCGATGGGTTGTTGTCGATGGAAGCGCCATGCTTGGCGACATGGTCTTCCCACCATTTCACGTAGCCGTCGAGCTTGGCGGCGATCTCGGGGGTGGCGGCGCGATAGGCAAGCAGGTGCTCGGCGCCGTAGATCTCCGTCGTCTCGGAGAGGATGCCGACACCGCCGACGCCGGCCAAAATGTCGACCGCGGCACCCAGCGCCGGATTGGCGGTGATGCCGGACATGCCGTCGGAGCCGCCGCATTGCAGGCCGACGACGATCTCGCTGACCGGGATCGGCTCACGCTGAAGCTTGCCGACCTCCTCGGCGATCTCGGCCAGCACGATCAGCGCCTTCTCGACCGATTTGCGCGAGCCGCCGGCTTCCTGGATGTTGAAATGGCGTTTTCCCGCGGCAACGCCCTTCTGGCCGTAGAGGGTGAGCTGGTTGACCTCGCAGCCGAGCCCGACCATCAGCACACCACCAAAATTCGGATGACGGGCGTAGCCGGCCAGCGTGCGGTGTAGCACCATCATGCCGTCGCCGGTGGCGCTCATGCCGCAGCCCTGGCCGTGGACGATCGGGACGAAGCCGTCGATGCCGGGATATTGCGGCAGAAGCGTGCGGTTCGCCGCGTCAGCGATGGCGTGGCAGACGGTGGCCGAGCAATTGACGCTGGCGAGAATGCCGATGAAGTTGCGCGTGCCGGCGCGGCCGTCGGCGCGGCGGTAGCCCATGAAGGTGCGGGCGCGGTCGGCCTCGGTCGCATGCACTGCCTCGCTCGGCGGCACCACCGGCAAACGCCCGCTTTCGAAGACCAGATTGTGCGAATGGACATGCTCGCCGGGCGCGATGTCTTGCGTGGCGCGGCCGATCGCCTGGGCGTATTTGACCACGGCTTCGCCGGCCGCAATCGGCTTGATCGCCACTTTGTGGCCCGGCTCGATCACTGCGGCGGCGACGGCGCCGCCCGGCAGCACGGTGCCGATCTCGATGCGGCCATTGGCGACCGCGACATTGTCGGCGGGAGACAGAAGAATGCTGTTTGCGGCGTTCACGGGAGCTTCCTGGGTGTGTTCCTGGGTGCGCGAGCGGATTGACACGCGGCTCTTAACATATAATGTCTTTTATCGTGAAAAAACATTTTTGCGTCAATTGTTTTTTCGCCAGAGCGCGACGCGTCTTTTGGATGCGAGAAGCAGGCTCTACAACCAAAACTAGCGTTGCGCATGATGTTTTCCGAAAAGGTACCGGTTTCATGCGCGAGAAACGCTTCACACTGGCCGCAAACGCCGATGCGCCACGGGGCAGGGGATGTCGAAGAGCAACAACGTTTACAAGGACGCCTATAATCGCGGTCTGAGGCTGCTCGACGAAACCAGGAGCCTGCCTTCGGAGCCGGAGCTGGGTACGCTGCTCGGCGTCAGCCGTACGACGGTCCGCACTATCCTTGCGCGCATGGAAGAAACCGGGCTGATCGACTGGAACAAGCGCAGCAAGACGGTCCTGCGCGAACCGCGACCGGACGATTTCTTCCCCGAGGAAGAAACCGACACGCTGGCCGAGATCATCGAGCGCTCCTTCATGCGGCGGCTGCTTGCCAGCGGTGCCGAAGCCGGCATGCAGATCAACGAGCTCGAACTGGCGCGCGAGATCGGCGTCGGCACCACCAGCGTGCGCGAATTCCTGATCCGCTTCTCGCGCTTCGGGCTGATCGAGAAGCGCCGCAACAGCCACTGGGTGCTGAAAGGCTTTACCCGCGCCTTCGCGCTGGAGTTGACCGAAATCCGCGAGATGTTCGAACTGCGCTCGGCCGCAGCCTTTGCCGCTCTGCCCGAGGACAGCCCGGTGTGGACCGACCTCGACCGCCTGGAAGACGAGCATCACCGGCTGGAGCGCGAGATCGCCGTGCGCTTCAACGAATTCTCCGAGCTTGACGAGCGCTTTCACCGGCTGATCCATCGGGCGTCGCACAACCGCTTCATCGTCGATTTCTACGACGTCATCGCCATGATCTTCCACTACCACTACCAGTGGAACAAGGCGCAGGAGCGCGAGCGCAACGAAGTCGCGGTCCAGGAGCATCTCGCCTATATCGCCGCGCTCAAATCGCGCGATCTCGCCAAGGTCGACGCCGCCTGCCGCAAGCACCTGAAATCGGCCCGCCACACGCTGCTGACGTCCATTCCCGAGGGCAGGCAGCCGCAACGCGCGTGATTGTGTTGCGTTGCCGCAGCAACGTTTTGGCGATTTTCCGGCCGCCGGCTCCGTGCTAGAGAGCTGACGTTGCTGCGTGAAGAGGCTGGTTCTTGACCATACGCCGGAGACGATGGAGCATGCCGGTCGCGTTCGCCGCGGCGTGGCTTTTCATGCTCCAGTCGATATTCGGCGCGTTTGCTTCCGGCGTCGCGCCGAACGCCTCGCAATTCGATGCTTTCGGCAACACGATCTGCACCCATGACGGTGCGGCGCAACTCCCCGCCGGCGATCCGCATCAGCAGCACATGCCGGCTTGCTGCATGCTTGGCTGCAATCTCGTTTCGGCGGTCTACGCGCCGCTGGATGCAGCCGGGAGCCTGGCTCGCAGCCTTTCCATCGAAACCATCGCCTTTTTCCTGCCGGCCTTCCGGCATCGCGATTTCGCCCGCGCCCGCACTCCGTCCAATCCGCGTGCACCACCGGCGACGGCCTGATCCGTTCTGGTTCGCGCCGCGCAACGCTTTGCCGGCGCGTTTATCGACATCGTTCGCGACCGGCCATCGGCGCGATCCCCCTTAAAGTCCACGGAGCAATCATGTCTCACTCTTTTCGCGCTGCCGCATCCAGCCGCAGGCGCTTCGCACTGGGTAGTTTCGAGCGTCTCGGCATCGCCCTTTGCGTTCTTGCCCTCCTGTTCGCCAGCGCCCAGGCGGTGTTGGCACACGAATTCAAGCTTGGCGATCTCGAGATCGGGCACCCCTGGTCGCGCGCCACGCCAGCCGGCGCCAAGGTGGCCGGCGGCTACTTCACGATCACCAACACCGGCAGTGCGCCGGATCGCCTGCTGTCGATCACCTCCGACATTTCGGCCAAGGCCGAACTGCACGAGATGGGCGTCAGCAATGGCGTGATGACGATGCGGCAGGTCACCGGCGGCCTCGAAATCCCGGCTGGCGGCAAGGTCGCATTGGCGCCCAACGGCTATCATTTGATGTTCATGGATTTGAAGCGGCAGCCCAAGGAGGGCGAAATGTTCTCCGCCACGCTGACCTTCGAGAAAGCCGGGCCCCTGCAGATTGAATTCGCCGTGCAAGGCATCGGCAGCGCGGCGCCCCAGGACGACGACTGACTTGGCCGCTTCGAGAGGTACCGTCATGAAGAAATCTCTTTTGCCCGGCTGCGTGCTTCTTGTCCTCGGGACCAGCGCGGCCTTTGCCCACATCACGCTCGAAACGCCGGAGGCGGCGGTGGGCTCGACCTACAAGGCGGTTCTTCGGGTGCCGCATGGCTGCGAGGGCAAGGTGACGACCGCGCTGCGCGTGCAGATCCCGGAAGGGGTGCTCTCGGTCAAACCGATGCCGAAGCCGGGTTGGACACTGCAGGTCAAGAACGGCAAATACGAAAAGTCCTACCAGCTCTACGGCCAGGCAGTGACCAGCGGCGTCAAGGAGATCGACTGGAGCGCCGGCAGCCTGCCGGACGAGTTCTACGACGAATTCGTCTTTCGCGCGACGCTGGCGTCCGACCTGCCGGCAGGCCAGACGCTGCATTTCCCGGTGGTGCAGGAATGTGACGGGGTTGCCGATCGCTGGATCGAAATTCCGGCGGCCGGGCAGGCTGAGGACGCGCTGGAATTTCCGGCGCCCGGCCTCAAGCTGCTGCCGAAGAAGTGATCCTTACGCGGCGCGCTCTATCCGAAAGAGCGCGCCGCTGTCTTTGTGGCGGTGACATGAGCGCGGCATCCATCGTGCGAACGGCCTGCACAACCGGCCGGCTTGCCATCGGCCTGCTGGCCGCGATTGTGCTGCTTGCCACCATTGCCGCGCCAAACGCAGCCTTCGCCCATGCGGCGCTGATCAAGGCCGAGCCGGCTGACGGTGCGGTGCTGGCGCAGAGCCCGTCGCAAATGTCGCTGACCTTCAGCGAACCGGTTTCGCCGCTGGTGCTGACGCTGGTGCGGCCCGACGGCACGGCGGTCCCGCTGAGCTCTTTCCGGCTCAGCGGCCAGACCGTCGAGATCGATAATCCGCAGGCGCTGACATCCGGCACGCATGTGCTGAGCTGGCGGGTGATTTCCGCCGACGGCCATCCGGTCGGCGGCTCGGTGCTGTTCTCGGTCGGTGCGCCGAGTGCTGCACCGGCCGCCTCCGAAGCTGTCGACCGGGAGCTTCGAACGGCGATCTGGATCGGCAAGGTTTTTCTGTATATCGGCCTGTTTTTCGGCGTCGGCGGTGCCTTTGTGCTGGCCTGGCTGGCACAGGGCGGGCGATCCGGCCAGCGCCTGATCGTCGCGGCAATCCTGTTCGGCCTGGCCGCCGCACTCTTGTCGCTCGGCTTCCAGGGGCTGGATGCACTCGGCGCGCCGCTTGCCCGGCTGGCGCAGCCGGTCATCTGGCAGACCGGGCTTGGCACCAGCTTCGGCTGGACGGTGCTGATCGCGCTGATGGCGCTCGGCCTTGGCCTGTTATCGCTGGTCGTGCCGCCCGCCGACGCAAAGCCGCTGGCCTTGGCCGGACTGGTTGGCGTCGGCGCAGCACTTGCCGCCAGCGGGCATGCCAGTGCCGCCGAGCCGCAATGGCTGACCCGGCCGATGGTGTTTCTGCACGCCACTGGTATCGCGATTTGGTCCGGAGCGCTGGCGCCGCTCGGTCTTGCCTTGAAACGGCAGCCGGACAAAGCCGGGCCGTTGCTGCGCCGGTTTTCACGAGCGATCCTGTTCGTCGTGGCGGTGCTTGCGGCAGCCGGCATCGTGCTCGCCGTCATCCAGGTGCAAACGCCGTCGGCGCTGGTCCATACCGCTTACGGCCGGCTGCTGCTGCTCAAGCTGGTGCTGCTTGTCTTCCTGTTCACGCTCGCCGCCGTCAATCGCTTCAAGCTTACGGCCCCGGCTGAGGCGGGCGAAACGGAAGTCCAGCGGCGGCTGGCCCGCTCGATCGCCATCGAGCTGCTGATCGTGGTGGCGATCTTCGGCGTTGCCGCCGGCTGGCGCTTCACGCCGCCGCCGCGGGCGCTGGCGATCGCCGCGGCACAGCCGGCATCGGTGCATATCCACACGCTCCAAGCGATGGCCGATCTCAGCATTGCGCCCGGGCACACCGGACCTGTTGCCGCTTCGATCTTCATCATGACCGGCGATTTCGGCCCGCTCGACGCCAAGCAGGTAACACTGGTGCTGTCAAAGCCCGATTCCGGCATCGAGCCCATCAAACGCCCGGCGACGAATCCCGGCGACGGCACCTGGCGCGTCGACGATCTCGTCATTCCGGTCGCCGGCCGGTGGACGGCGCGGCTCGATATCCTGGTCTCGGATTTCGAGATGGTGAAGATAGAGGCGCCGATCGACATCAGGCCGTGAAGACGGCGCTGGTCCGCGCAACACAATTCGGCGAGGCGGTTGACGCGGCCTTGAAGGCCCGTCAATCATCGCCATCAAGAATGGGCGTCCAACCCAATCGCGGGCTCAAACCAACAAGATCCGAAAGCAGGGAAGAAACGATGGAAAAAGCCGAAATAGGCCTGATCGGCCTTGGCACGATGGGCTCCAACCTGGCGCTCAATATCGCCGAGAAGGGGCACCGCATCGCCGTCTTCAATCGCACCGCGGCGCGCACCGATGCCTTTGTCGAAAATGCCGGCGCGCTTCGGGATAGGGTGGTGCCCTGCTACAGCCTCGAAGAACTGGCCGCCGCGATCCGGCCGCCGCGGCCGATCATCATCATGGTGCTGGCCGGCAAGCCGGTCGACGAGCAGATCGCGGCATTGCGCGGCGTGCTGTCGGCCAACGACATCGTCATCGACGCCGGCAATGCCAATTTCCGCGATACGATGCGGCGCTTCTCCGAGCTTACCGATTCGGGCCTGACCTTCATCGGCATGGGCGTGTCCGGCGGCGAGGAGGGCGCACGCCACGGTCCCTCTATCATGGTCGGCGGCACCGAAGAGTCCTGGAAGCGCGTCGAAAAGGTGCTGACCGCGATCTCGGCCAAGTTCAAGGGCGAGCCTTGCGCGGCGTGGCTTGGCACCGACGGCGCCGGCCATTTCGTCAAGACCATCCACAACGGCATCGAATATGCCGACATGCAGATGATCGCCGAGATCTACGGCATCTTGCGCGACGGGCTCGGCATGGGGCCGAAAGAGATCGCTGAGGTGTTTTCCCAGTGGAACACGGGCAGGCTCAATTCGTACCTGATCGAGATCACCGCCAAGGTGCTGGCCGCCGACGATCCCAAGACCGGCAAACCGGTGGTCGACATCATCCTCGACCGCGCCGGCCAGAAAGGCACCGGCAAATGGTCGGTGATCGAGGCGCAGCAGCTAGGCATTCCGGCCACCGCGATCGAGGCGGCTGTGGCGGCACGCGTACTGTCGTCGATCAAGGACGAGCGGCTTGCCGCCGAAAAGGTCTATGGCGGCGGCGTGAGCAAGATTTCCGGAGACAGGGACGCCCTGCTCGCCGATCTCGAGCTGGCTCTGTTTGCCGGCAAGATCGCCGCCTACGCGCAAGGCTTCGCGGTGATGAGCGGCGCGTCGAAGGAATTCGACTGGAACCTGCCGATGCCGGTCATCGCCAAGATCTGGCGGGCCGGCTGCATCATCCGCTCGCAATTGCTGGATACGATGGCGGAGGCCTTCGGCGCCGGCGGTGCAGCCACCAACCTGTTGATGGCGCCGGCTTTCGTCTCGTTGATGCAGGAGGCACATCCGTCGCTTCGCCGTGTCGTCGCAAGGGCGGCCGAAGCCGGCTCGCCGGTGCCGGCCCTGTCATCTGCACTTGCCTATTTCGACAGTTACCGGCAGGGCCGCGGCACGTCGAACCTGATCCAGGCGCAGCGCGATTTCTTCGGCGCGCACGGCTTCGAGCGTATCGACGGATCGGGTGCGTTCCATGGCCCTTGGGGGAGCGGGGCGGCAGGCTAGCGCCTCATTTCGGCCGTTGAGGTTACTTTTGCCGCTGCTTGACAGCAGACGTTTTTGGCGACCTCTCTGAACGTCGCGGTTGGGCCCAAAAAGCCATTGCTGGCCCGTAGCGGCAGCTCTACGACACAAGCAGAGCATTCGCGTGGAAGATTTTCGGGAACATGTATGGAATAATCGTTGGCGGCGCCCATAGATAAGGAATTCCACACTCTCAATTATTAGGTTAAACGATCTGTTCTGGAAAATACGGGAGGCAAGATGGCTGAAACTCAAATAGAGTGGACGGATTCCACTTGGAACCCTGTGGCGGGATGTTCAATCATCACCGCTGGCTGCACACACTGCTATGCGATGGAAATGGCCAAACGCCTCGAAGCCATGGGCATTGAGAAATATGCTGGCCTGACCCGGAAAACCGGCAAGCGGACGGTGTGGAATGGCGTCGTCCGGGAAGATCAACAGGCCCTTTCCATTCCCTACGGATGGAAGAAGCCGCGGAAGATTTTCGTCAACTCGATGAGCGATCTATTTCACGAGGATGTCAGCGACGCATTCATCCTCCGTGTTTGGAGGGTCATGCGCGAGACCCCGCGACACAATTATCAGATCCTTACTAAGCGGCCCGAACGAATGGCGGCACTCGTAGCTTCCCGGATGGGCGACGTCCTTCCCAACGTCTGGCTCGGCACCAGCATTGAAAACTCGGATGTCGTGAGCCGTATCGACTATCTCCGCCAGGCTCCTGCGGCAATCCGCTTCATCTCCTTTGAGCCTCTGATTGGATCGGTCGGCGCTGTCGATCTGCGTGACATTCATTGGGCGATCGTCGGCGGCGAAAGTGGCAAATCGGGTCGGCCGATCAAAGAAGAATGGATTGACGAGATCCACAGCCAATGCCTAACGGCGAGCACCGCCTTCTTCTTCAAACAGTGGGGGACGTGGGGCAAGGACAACAAAAGGCGCTCCAAAAAAGCCAACGGACGTGAGTATCGCGGCCGCACTTGGGACGAGATGCCAGTCACCACAACGGATGCGAATGTAATGTAAAAACAATACTTGTTGGGGGCGCAAGGTGGTCGAGAAAAGATACGAATGGGCTGAGGGCGCAAAGCTTGAGGAGCATTCCCGCCGTAAACACAAAATTTTACGTGAATATGTATTCGACTACCTCACCGTCCGCTGCAGGCTCCCTCAGCAGGAGCGGTTTCGCCTCGCAATCATCGACGGCTTCGCCGGCGGGGGGAGATATCAATGTGGCTCGCCCGGATCGCCCCTGATTTTCATTGAAGAATTGAAGCGAGCCGTCGACGCCGTGAACACACAACGCGCCGTCCAAGGACTTGGCGCTGTCGAAGTCGAATGCCTCCTTATATTCAACGATGCCAGTCGCGATGCGATCGAACTTCTGACGACGCATGTCGCACCGATGCAAGCAGAGGTCAGCCAGAGTTGCCCCAAGCTACATCTGCGGGTCGAATATCTGAACGAGTTCTTCGAAGCCGCTTATCCCGATATCAAGCGCCTGCTGGGGCAAGGCCGCTATCGGAGTGTCATTTTCAACCTCGATCAATGCGGTCATAGCCATGTCGAGAGGAACACCATACTCGACATTATGCACTCTTATCCCGCGGCTGAGATTTTCTATACCTTCGTCATCAGTTCGCTGCTCGCATTCCTTCAAAAGGACCAGCCGGAGCGGCTTCGCGCCCAGCTCGATCATCTCGGACTGACGAGCAACGATATCCAGGCGCTCGATGCGCTAATGAGCCAAAAGGACTGGCTCGGCACAGCCGAAAAAATCGTCTTCGACGCTTTCCGATTGTGCGCCCCTTATGTCAGCCCGTTCTCGATCAATAATCCCGGCGGGTGGCGGTACTGGCTGATCCACTTTGCGAATGCCTATCGGGCAAGGCAGGTTTACAACAACATTCTTCACGACAACGCCAGCTTACAGGCACACTTCGGTCGATCCGGCCTCAACATGCTCTCCTACGATCCAAAGCATAATGAAGGCATGCTCTACCTCTTCGATATCAGCGGTCGAGCGTCGGCGAAGAACCAGCTTCTCGGGGACATTCCGCGCTTGATCATGGAATCCGGAGACGCCATGCCTGTTATGGACTTCTACGAAAGCATATACAACATTACCCCGGCGCACGCCGACGATGTCCATGCAGCGATCATCGAAAACCCAGACCTTGAGGTGATAACCCCCGCCGGCGGGGAGCGACGGAAGGCCAATACTATTGGCGTTGATGACGTCATCAAAATGAAGAAGCAGATCAGCTTCTTTCCAATGTTCCTCAATGCCGGGACAAGAGGCGGTCCAAAAGAATGACCGCGCACCGACGTCGGGATCCCGAATGGCGCGAATTCGAACGCTTGATCGCTCGGATTGAGGCCGACGCAGGCCCCCGAGGGCTGGTCGTTAAGTCGCCGGATCGTCTGCGCTGTAAGCTCACAGGTCGGCTGAGGGAAGTGGATGCCAGCATTCGCGCCAAAGTCGGCACGAATGAAATCCTTGTCACGATCGAATGTCGACGCAGATCAAAGCTTCAGGATGTCACCTGGATCGAGCAGCTAGCCACGAAGAAATCTTCGATTGGGGCAGATCGCACCATTGCCGTCAGTGCATCCGGCTTCTCCGCCGAGGCTCAGATTGCAGCATCTCACGCAGGCATTTCGCTTCGCAAAATCTCCGATCTAACGGCCTCGGACATTAATCCAATCCTTGGCCTCGACCTGGTTATGTTCTGGCATAAGGCATGTGCCATCACCGGGGCCGGCATTCGCGCGTATCGGGCCGGCGACGATACGGTTCCTGAGCCCGACGGCGTGGAGTACATACTTCCGCCTGATACAGACCTGTTTGCGCCAATCTTTCACGACACCAATGACGGCTCGAGTTGGTCGCTCAATGATGTTTGGCGAAAGGTCCAAGAGACCTTAGACCCATTCGCCGAAATTACGAAGGGCGAGCCTCCTATCACGCGGACTGCCCGTATTCCCTACCCCGGAACAGTCTCCATCGACACTCGGCACGGGCCATGGAAGCTGGGACATGTCTTCATGAGCATCGCGATGTGGATCGAGCCCGAGATGGTCCCAATCGAGGATGCGCTTAAGGTGTCGTACTCGGATCCTGATGGTAGTTCTGTTCATCGGGTCGAATTTTCGTCTCAGCGGACACAAGACTGGCGCATATCTTTGCAAGCACAGTCCGACGCCCAAGACGTCAGTGAGATTCTATTTGGTGGGAATTGGCCTCACAACAAATAATAAGATAAATAATTTGGCTGACGGGATATTAATGTTTAAATATTGCTTGGAAGGATAATTGTCGTGGTTTGCTTTAGGCACTTTAGAACGCTTGACCCTGAGACAGCGAATCTTGCACGCGAACTCATTGACGCCTCCGACGTCGAACGATCCGCCTTCTCCTCTTTCGTAAACCTATGGATGGGGTTCAACGGGTGGATGGAATGTGTGACGGATGCCGCGACCGACGCGGAGATGATCACAGCACTGGCCAACCACCAGCGTCTCACGGAGGCTTATAACGAGCTGATTAGGAATTCGCCTGACTTTCGCGAGAAGGTCGAGGTTTTCGCGACGATGTGGCCGGTACTCAATGTCCGCGATGTGCGCCGAAAACTCGGGCGTGACGCATTCTGGCGGTTTTCTCGACAGGAACTTATGGAAGAAGTTTTACCTCATGGTGTCAAGCTTCAGCCAGTCGATTGGACGGTCGGCGACACCCCGACTTGGCCTCAGCTCCTTCGGACTATTTATACCATCCGATGCAACCTCTTCCATGGCTCCAAGTCGCCTGAGAATTTCCGTGATCATGAACTTGTCGTTGCTAGCGACAACATCCTTCGAATGTTCATAGCGCGCACCGCCTGCTTCGAGTGGGATGATTGATTATTATGTTGAGATGGCCCCATCTAAACCGCTCGTCTGATTCCATTCTCGCTTGCCCGGCCAAGCGGAAGGCTACGATAAAGGTAAAAGCTTCTTCCGGGTGGCATAGGCGCTACCCCGCGTAGGGCGACGTTTCCTTGAATTGCATTGTCACCCGACCTGCTCAATCCGCCAACTGCTCTTGACTTTGGCAGAGAGCATCCGGTTCAGGTACGTAATGAGCATGCCGGCGTGCTGTGGCTTCGGAACGAAGAACATTACTGCCCCTCTATCGAGCTCAACCAACTCATGATGAACTCGGGGGACCTGAACACCGCCCTCCGTCATGAAGTCACGGACCGAAAGGTCGTGCCAAGGCATCGAGTCCAGGGCGTAGTAAGAGCCGACCGACTTGAAATAGGCGAACAATGTGTCCCGGTCGGATCCGTATTGGTCAAAACGGGCCGCGTATCGCAGATCAATCACCGACCTAGGCTTGTTAGACAGCACGGCCTTCTGAAGCGTCCGGCCATGGACGGTATCCATGGCAACGACGAAAACGCGCAAATCGGGAAGAGCAGGCGCCTCGAACAGATCAAGCTGATCGGCACGTGGTAAGCTCTGGACAGTACGACGGGTGGCTACCTCATGCGTCTGTGCGACAACGCGACCGTCGACGTGGCCATGCCAGCTTCCAGTATTCTCGACGAGTGTGAGTTGCGGTTTCGCCACGCTATTTCGCCAAGGCTGCTTCGAGTTCGGGATAGCCTACCGTTAAGGTGGCCCATTCGCTACCCCATTCTGGTGCCCCCATCTCAAATTCTCCGCTTGTCTTATTTTTGAGTTGCCATGTCTTCTCGAATGCACGGACGTACATCCGCGGCGCGACTCCTACAAACGGCCTGAAAAGCACCTTAGGCTCGTTGAGCTTAACGTCGTCCTTATCGACATCCAGAGCGGTACGCATCTGTGCCCGCGCGGCACCTATGCTCTTTGCGACCGGCGGTATCCACTCGGACGGGGTCACCTCGATGGAATCGCTATGCAGCTTTCTGGCCAGGCTCTTGGGGTACGGCTCGATGAACTGAACTTCGTACACGCCGGCACTGACAATGTGTCTGGCGCAATAGTGGCAGGGATATGTCGTGACGAAGAGGCGGGTACCCACGGTCGAAACACCTTCGCGCCCGGCCGACAGCAACGCATCCATTTCGGCATGGACCGCACGACTGAACTCGATAAGGCCGCCCAGCCGAGTCTTCCGGATGCGCGCAGCCAGGTCGATCTTGTCCGCAACCTGCCTCAGCTCTGGAAGGACTTCGATCAAGTTGTCGATAATGTCGTTTTGCTCGCGATTGCTGCTGCCATACGCCTCGGCGCGGAAAGCACAACGATGATCATCATTGCCTCTGCTCGACGTCGCGAAGCGTTCGCCATAGACTCCGCCTCCCGCCGCCGGCACTTCGTTCGTTCCGGTCGCGACCACGGTTCCATCGGCGTCGACCAATGCCGCTCCCACCTGCCGGGATAGGCAGGCGCTGCGTACGCGCGCGGAGTGGGCATGGTGCATCGCGGTCTCCTCTATGGAGGGCCGCTCCACACGATCATGCGAGATGATGCTAACGAACCTGCTCAAATCTGTGTCGAGCAGGTTCTTGGTGCCGTTCGGGTCATCACGGGTATTGTCGATAAAGAAATCCGCCTCGTAGAACGCCTCGGTCACATGCTGGCCATGCTTGCGGTTAGAGTCGTCCGAGTCGCGGTCCATGAAACGGTCGACGGCGCTCTGGGTTTCAGGCAGCCCCTTCTCCGGCCCGCGGAAGTATTTCTCGAGGATTCGTGCGCGACGCACGCCCTCCTCGCAAACGACGCCGATCAGCCCGAAGGCGTTACCGTACGTTCTGCGCAACAGGTGAATTTCGGCCGGGTGCCTTATAGAATCGATAAGGTAGACGCGCTTGACGCTGTCAGGAATGACCTTCTCGCCCTTGACGTACGTCTGACCGGTGCGATTTGCACGTCGCTGTGCGATTTCGCGCATCGCCGCCTTGGCGACTTCGGCCATGTCGTGCTCGCGCATCGAGTCGCCGAAGTTCTGCAACTCGGTGATCACTTCCAGAGTTTTGGGTCCTACACCAGGGAATGCGAGGCCGTTCTCTTTTGCCCAGGTTCGGATCAAGTCGCTTGCCTTGATCAGCTCAACTTCATAGCCGCCGGACTTGCAAACGCGTTGCAGTGCCTTGATCGCCTGCGACGCGCCTGCCCCTACCGGACCGACAACGGCGAAGAAAAGTTCTTTCGAGTGACTCCCGGCCAAGACGGTCTTGCTATCCGGCTTCTGACCACCCTTCTGTTCAATCTTTTCGACGGCCGTCGATCTCGCCATGCCAACACCTCCGTTCCGGATTCCAATTATTCTTTTCCATATCGAAGAACTCGCAAAGTGGTAAGCACGTATATCATTGGATACAACCACGAAATCCAGAAGAACCTCCAGATCCATCCCGCTTGGGGTGGCCAACACCTTTTGCGATTCCCGGCACTTAAAGAAGGGAGCCAGATATTAGATATTGGACTATCTGGCTGGGAACCTAGGAAGCTGGGACGATTCGGAGCGGATGCGCAACGTCAGCGGAGGTGGCCGACAATCGTCGATGCAACGGGTGCTGCAAAGCTTCGGGTTAGCAGACCCCCTGCGCAATGGCGCAAAGAGGCGCCAGCGGAACGGCTGCTTCAGCCAAATGCATCTCGATAGTGGTCGTTCGGCTTACGGCCCCAAGGTTGCCAGTCAGCAGCGCGCATTTTGCATTCAAGTGGAATCACTTGGCGCCGCAGAAATGCGGCTATGACAATAGATGGAGCGGGTGCCAGTTCACTTTGAACATGTCCCGCTCACGCCGGGCGGCGATAGGCCTGCACTTCGCCCGGCTCGCTCAGGCTCTGCAGGGTGCCGGGGGCGGCGCCGCCGATCCAGCCCAGCACCGAGCGGGCGAGTTCGGCGCCGGCCAGCCGGAAGTTCTCGTTGACGACCAGCAATTCGCTGCGAAACAGGTGCAGAAGCTCCGACGATTGTTTGGACACCACATCGACATCGCGGCCAAGCTTGAGGCCGGCGTCTTCGATGCCGGCGACGATGGCGAGCGTCGCGGCGGCGGCGCTGCTGATGAAACCGTCCGGGCGGCTTTCGCGGCGCATCAGCTGCGCGGTCCGCATTCTGATCTGCTCGATCGAATGATCGATCGAAACGGTGTTGAACGGAATCTCGCTGGCGCCGACCTCGCTCAGCGCATCGGCAAAGCCGGCGAGCGTGTGGCCGTGATAGGTCAGCTCGACCGGCGGCGCCAACAGAGCCAGGCGGCGACGGCCGAGGCCGGCCAGATGGCGCACTGCCTCGGCTGCGAAAGCGTAATTGTCGAAATCATGGTAGGGATGGATCAGCCCCATATCGGTGCGGCCATGCGTGGCAAAGGGGATGCCGCGCTCCAGCATATAACGGGCCCTCGGATCGTTCGGCTGCGTGCGCGAAATGATGACGCCGTCGGCTGAACCGGTTTCCACGAGGTAGCGGATCGGGTCGAGCGGATCCTGCGAGCGCGAGTAGGGTGTCACGATCAAATGGTAGGGCGTGTCGGCAATGACTTCGGAAACGCCGTAGATGATATCCGAGACAAAGCTCATGATCTCGTGCTCGGTGTTGAGCACCAGGCTGATGACATTGGTCTTGCCGGTGCGCAGGCGGACGCCGGCACGGTTGGGCCGATAACCGATCTGCTTGGCGACAAGCTGGACGCGCCGCCTGGTCTCGGCGCCGATCTCGGGCGCATCCTTTAGCGCGCGCGACACGGTGGTGACGCCCAGCCCGGTCATGAAGGCGAGCGTCTTCAGTGTCGGTCGGCCCCGGCCCGACGCTTCGTCGGCCTTCTCTTCTTGATGCCTGTTCATTCATCCCGCCCCGTCAGGCGCATAGCAGTTGCCGGGCAGGCCGGCAATCGGCGGGCCGCGGGTACGCCGCGGGCCTTCACCGAATGAGACCGCTATATACTGAAACGTTACAGATTGTCACTGCCGTGGCGATATCACTGGTGACAGGCGCAAAACGAGCGGCACTCCGGTCGGCGCAAAAAAGAGCGACAGAAGGGGCTTTTCCGGTTTTCTGGCGTCGCAGCATCAACTTTTTGCAGTGCAACCTCTCCTGTTGCGGTGCGGTAGGTCGGCGGGCCACCCGATTTTATTCGCGCTTCGAAAAAACCTGATGCCACCTTCGCCTGAGGGGTTGCGCGCCTTAAGCAATTGCCGTATCGAAAATCTGTAACGTTTCAGATTCTGGGAGGAACGAAATGCGATACCAACTCATGACTGCTGCGCTGGCTGCGACGGTCGCGCTGCAATTTGCCGGCCCGGCGGCCGCGACGGATCTGGAAGTCACCCATTGGTGGACCTCCGGCGGCGAGGCGGCAGCGGTCGCCGAACTCGCCAAGGCTTTCGACGCAACCGGCAATCACTGGGTTGACGGCGCCATCGCCGGCTCCGGCGGTACGGCGCGGCCGATCATGATCAGCCGCATCACCGGCGGCGACCCGATGGGCGCGACCCAGTTCAATCACGGCCGGCAGGCGGAAGAATTGGTGCAGGCCGGGCTGATGCGCGACCTCACCGATCTCGCCACCAAGGAAAAGTGGACGGAAATCGTGCAGCCGAAGAGCCTGCTCGACGGCTGTACCCTCGACGGCAAGATCTATTGCGTGCCGGTCAACATCCACTCTTGGCAGTGGCTGTGGCTGTCGAACGCGGCCTTCGAAAAAGCCGGCGTGCCGGTGCCGAAGAACTGGAATGAATATGTCGCTGCGGCGCCCGCGCTTGAAAAGGCAGGCATCCAGCCGCTAGCGGTCGGCGGCCAGCCCTGGCAGGCCTCCGGCGCTTTCGACGTGCTGCTTGCGGCGGTCGGCGGCACCGACGCCTTCCTCAAGGTCTACAAGGACAAGGACGCGGAATTCGCCGCCGGGCCCGAGGTCGCCAAGGTCTTCAAGGCCGCGGACGATGCCCGCAAGATGGCCAAGAACACCAATGTGCAGGACTGGAACCAGGCCACCAATCTGGTCATCACCGGCAAGGCGGGCGGCCAGATCATGGGTGACTGGGCGCAGGGCGAGTTCCAGGTTGCCGGCCAGACCGCCGGCAAGGACTATACTTGCCTTCCGGGCCTCGGTCTCAACGAGGTCATCGCCACCGGCGGCGACGCTTTCTACTTCCCGCTGCTGAAGGATCCCGAAAAATCGAAGGCACAGGAAGTGCTGGCCCACACGCTGCTCGATCCCAAGACGCAGGTCGCCTTCAATCTCAAGAAAGGTTCGCTGCCGGTGCGCGGCGACGTCGACCTCAAGGCGGCGAACGACTGCATGAAGAAGGGGCTCGAAATTCTCGCCAAAGGCAATGTCATGCCCTGGACCGACCAGCTGCTTTCGCAGGATACGCAGAAGCAGAAGGAGGATCTTTTCTCCGAGTTCTTCGCCAAGCAGGACATGACCGTGGAAGATGCGCAGAAGCGCTTCGCCGCCATTGTCGGTTCGGCCGATTGAGCGATCGACCGACCGCCTCACTCCCGCCCCTGCAAACGCAGGGTCGGGAGCTCGGGTCAAGGCCTCTTGACCCTCCGGCCCTTACCCGATCCAGCGCGGCTGTGCAGATGAGCAAGAGCGAACGCCCTAGCCAACTCTTTCGCAACCTCAATGCGAAGATAGCCTCGATCCCAATGATCCTCACCGCGCTGGTGATCTTTGTCGGCGGCAGCGCTTGGACGGTGCTTTATTCCTTCACCAGTTCGAAGCTCCTGCCACGGCTGAATTTCGTCGGGCTCGACCAGTACTACCGGCTGTGGTCGGTGCCGCGCTGGCTGGTCTCGATCGAGAACCTGCTGATCTACGGCGTGCTGTCGCTGCTGTTCTCGCTGGTGATCGGCTTCCTGCTTGCCGCCCTGCTCGACCAGAAGATCCGGTTCGAGGACACGTTCCGGACCATCTTCCTCTATCCCTTCGCCCTCTCCTTCATCGTCACCGGTCTCGTCTGGCAGTGGCTGCTCAACCCCGAGTTCGGTGTCCAGGCAGTGGTGCGCAGCCTCGGCTGGGAGAGCTTCAGCTTCAATCCGCTCTATGATTCCAGCATCGTCATCTACGGCATATTGATCGCCGCTCTCTGGCAGGGCACCGGGCTCATCATGTGCCTGATGCTGGCCGGCCTGCGCGGGATCGACGAGGATATCTGGAAGGCAGCGCGGGTCGACGGGATACCGACCTGGAAGACCTATCTGTTCATCATCATACCGATGATGCGGCCGGTCTTCATCACCACGCTCGTCATCATCGCTGCCGGTATCGTCAAGATCTATGACCTGGTTGTCGCCCAGACCAGCGGCGGGCCCGGCATCGCCTCCGAAGTCCCGGCCAAATATGTCTATGACTACATGTTCTTCGCCCAGAACCTCGGTCAGGGGTTCGCCGCCTCGACCATGATGCTGCTGTCGGTGATCATCGTCATCGTGCCGTGGGCCTATCTCGAGTTTGGAGGCAAGAAGCGTGTCTGACCATACCGTTTCCTTGCCGGCCGGCCCCGGCACGCTCGAAGCGTACGGGCCGAGCGGGCCGAAGCCGCGGCATATGTTCTCCCGCCGCAACATCTTCCTCTACGGCACGCTCATCGTGGTGGCGCTCTACTATCTTTTGCCGCTCTATGTGATGGTGGTGACGTCGCTCAAAGGCATGCCCGAGATACGCCTCGGCAACATCTTCTCGCCGCCGATGGAGATCACCTTCGAGCCATGGGTCAAGGCCTGGTCGAGCGCCTGCACCGGGCTCAACTGCGACGGGCTGTCGCGTGGCTTCTGGAATTCCGTGCGCATCACGATCCCGTCGGTGATCCTGTCGATCGCGCTCGCCTCGGTGAACGGCTATGCGCTTGCCAACTGGCGCTTCAAAGGTGCCGACACCTTCTTCATCATCCTGATCGTCGGCGCCTTCATCCCCTATCAGGTGATGATCTATCCGATCGTCATCATCCTGCGCGAAGTCGGCCTTTACGGCAGCCTCAGCGGCCTGGTGATCGTCCATTCCATCTTCGGCATGCCGATCCTCACACTGTTGTTCCGCAACTACTTTACCTCCATGCCGGAGGAGCTGTTCCGGGCAGCGCGTGTCGACGGCGCCGGCTTCTGGGGCATTTATTTCCGCATCATGCTGCCGATGTCGCTGCCGATCTTCGTCGTCGCCATCATCCTGCAGGTGACCGGCATCTGGAACGACTTCCTGTTCGGCGTCGTCTACACCCGCCCCGACACCTATCCGATGACGGTGCAGCTCAACAACATCGTCAACTCGGTGCAAGGCGTGAAGGAATACAACGTCAACATGGCAGCCACCATCCTGACCGGCCTGGTGCCGCTGATCGTCTATTTCCTGTCCGGAAAATTGTTTGTGCGCGGCATCGCCGCCGGCGCGGTGAAAGGATGATGGCGATGAACGCAAACGGCAGCATTGCGGCAAACGGCACCAGCGTCTCGATCCAGAACCTGTCGCTGAATTTCGGTGCGATATCGGTGCTGCAGACGCTCAACCTCGATGTTGCCGAAGGCGAATTCATCGTGCTGCTCGGCCCGTCCGGCTGCGGCAAGTCGACCTTGCTCAACTGCATTGCCGGGCTGCTCGACGTTTCCGAAGGCCGCATCTTCATCAAGGGCAAGAACGTCACCTGGGAAGAGCCCAAGGATCGCGGCATCGGCATGGTGTTCCAGTCCTACGCGCTCTATCCGCAGATGACGGTGGAGAAGAACCTGTCGTTCGGGCTGCGCGTTGCCGGCCTCGCCAAGGACGAGATCGCCAAGCGCATCGCCCGGGCCGCCGAGATCCTGCAGATCGAACCGCTTTTGCATCGCAAGCCGGCGGCGCTGTCCGGCGGCCAGCGCCAGCGCGTGGCCATCGGGCGCGCACTTGTGCGTGACGTCGATGTCTTTCTGTTCGACGAACCGCTCTCCAACCTCGACGCCAAGCTGCGCGCGGAATTGCGCGTCGAAATCAAGCTGCTGCATCGCAAGCTCGAGAACACCATGATCTACGTCACCCACGACCAGATCGAGGCGATGACGCTGGCCGACCGTATCGCGGTGATGAAGGGCGGCGTCATCCAGCAGCTCGATGCGCCGCAGACCATCTATAACCGGCCGGTCAACCGGTTTGTCGCCGGCTTCCTCGGCTCGCCGGCAATGAACTTCCTCGACGGCAGACTGGAGCAAGCGGCAGGCGACTGGCACTTCGTCGCCGAGGATGTGCGGATACCGCTTGCCACCTATGCTTTCGAGAAGGACCCGGTGCCAGGGCCGGCCGTGTTCGGCATCCGCCCCGAGCACGTGGCGTTCAACAGCGGCACGGGATGGCCGTTCGCAGCCACGGCAAATGTCGAGGTCGTCGAGCCCATGGGTTCCGACACGCTGGTCTGGCTGAAGCTCGCCGGCCAGAATTTCACGGTGCGGGTGACAGCCGAGCGCACGCCAAACAACGCCGAGGCGGTCGGCATCGGTTTTGACCCGATGCGCGCCTCGCTTTTCGACGCCGCCACGGGTAACCGCCTCTAGAGCATGATTTAGCCTCCCAAGACTCTTCCACTCCCCAAGACTCATCCCCCCAAAACTAACCATCCACAAGAAAACGGACAGAGACGATGAACTGGTCATTCCAACTTTACAGCGCCCGCAATTTCCAGCCTTGGGAGGGCGTGCTCAAGATGCTGGGGGAGCTTGGTTACAGCCAAGTCGAAGGGTTCGGCGGCGTCTATGACGATCCCAAGGCGTTCCGTGCCGAGCTCGACAAGAACGGGCTCGCCATGCCGACCGGGCATTTCTCGATCGACGCGCTCGAGAAGGATTTCGACGGCGTGCGCAGGACGGCCGACGCGCTCGGCATCACGCTGCTCATCTGCCCGTTCCTGAACGCCGAGTTCAGGCCGGCCGACACAGCCGGCTGGCGCGGCTTCGGCGAACGCCTGGCCAAGGTCGGCGAGACGGCCAGGAAAGCCGGCTACGGCTTTGCCTGGCACAACCATGATTTCGAGTTCAAGGCGCTTGCCGACGGCTCGGTGCCGCAGGACCATATCCTGTCCTCCGCGCCCGACATCGGCTGGGAGATGGACGTCGCCTGGGTGGTGCGCGGCGGCGTCGATCCGCTGCCCTGGATCGAGAAGCACGGCAAGCGCATCGTCGCCGTCCATGTCAAGGACTTGGCCAAGCCGGGCGAGGGCCTCGACGAGGACGGCTGGTCCGACGTCGGCCACGGCACCATCGACTGGCCCGGCCTGATCAAGGCGCTACACGCCAAAAGCGCCGCAAAATACTACGTCATGGAACAGGACAATCCCAACGATATCGAGCGCTTCGCCCGCCGCTCGATCGCAGCCGCCAAGACCTATTAGGAGCACACCAGCATGGCAACAAAACTTGGCATCGGCGTCATCGGCTGCGGCAACATCTCGAAGGCGTATTTCTCGCTGGCGCCGCTGTTTCGCGGCATCGAGATGCGCGCCTGCGCCGACATCAACATGGAAGCGGCGAAAGCGCGGGCAAAAGAGTTCAAGCTGCGCGCCGAGACCGTCGAGGGGCTGCTCAAGGCCGACGATATCGACATCATCGTCAACCTGACCATTCCGGCGGTGCATTACGAGGTGTCGAAGCAGATCCTCGATGCCGGCAAGCACGTCTATTCGGAGAAGCCCTTCGTGCTGTCGGTCAAGGAAGGGCTCGACCTGAAAAAACGGGCGGAAAGCAAGGGGCTGCGCATCGGTTCGGCCCCCGACACCTTCCTCGGCGGCGCGCACCAGCTTGTCCGCGACCTCATCGACACCGGCAGGCTCGGCAAGGTCACCAGCGGCACATGTCATGTGATGAGCCATGGCATGGAGCATTGGCACCCCAATCCGGACTTCTTCTTTCAGCCGGGCGCCGGGCCGGTGCTCGATATCGGACCCTATTACATCACCAACCTGATCCAGCTGATCGGGCCGGTGAAGCGGGTCGCGGCCTTCGCTTCGATCCCGATGACGGAACGCATCATCAGCTCGAAGCCGCGCGCCGGCGAAAAGATCCCGGTCTCCACGCCGACGACGATCCACGGCGTGCTGGAATTCGAGAACGGCGCCATGGTGACGCTCAACACCAGCTGGGACGTCTGGAGCCATGGCCACGCGCCGATGGAACTCTATGGCGAGGCGGGCACGGTGTTCGTGCCGGATCCGAACTTCTTCGGCGGCGAAGTGCGCTACACCGAAGCCGCCAAACCGGTGAAGAAGCTGCCGAAATGGCCGCATCCGTTCGGCGTGCCCAACGAGATGCATTCGCAAGGCATGATGGCCAACTACCGCACCGCCGGTTTGGCCGACATGGCGATCGCGATCAGGGAAGGCCGGCCGCACCGCTGCTCGATGGACCTGGCGCTGCATGCCGTCGACGTCATGACCGGCCTGTTGCGTTCGGGCGAGACCGGAAAGTTCGTCGCCATGCAGACCAGCTGCGAGCGGCCCGCGGCACTCGGCGTCAAGGCGGCGAAGGAGCTGCTGGCGAAGAAGAAAACCAAGTAGGCGGCGCACCTCCCAAGCACCGCAAAAAGCCTCTCCCCGTTTGCGCGGGGAGAGGCTAAGGGTGGCAAGCTCGACTGCCCCACTGTCGCGGCGGCAGCCGTCGGGCTCGTTTCGATTTGAGGATTTCCCATGCCCTATGTTCCCGCCGAGAACCGCTACGAAAAGATGGTCTACAATCGCTGCGGGCGATCCGGCCTGAAGCTGCCGGCGATCTCGCTTGGGCTGTGGCACAATTTCGGCGACGACACGCCACATAGAACCAAGCAGGCGATCGCGCGCAAGGCGTTCGATCTCGGCATCACGCACTTCGATCTCGCCAACAATTACGGCCCGCCGCCCGGCTCGGCGGAGCGGGCGTTTGGTGAGATCCTGCGGACGGACTTTACCGGTTATCGCGACGAGCTGATCATCTCGACCAAGGCCGGCTACGAAATGTGGGCAGGGCCTTACGGCGAATGGGGCGGCCGCAAATATGTGCTGGCCAGCCTCGACCAGAGCCTGAAGCGGATGGGGCTCGACTATGTCGACATCTTCTATTCGCACCGCTTCGACCCAGACACTCCGCTGGAAGAGACGATGGGCGCGCTCGATCACGCGGTGCGCTCGGGCAAGGCGCTCTATGCCGGCATTTCCTCCTATAATTCCCAGCGCACACGCGAGGCCGCCGACATATTGAAGCAGCTCGGCACGCCTTGCGTGATCCATCAGCCGAGCTATTCGATGCTCAACCGCTGGGTCGAGGATGACGGCCTGCTCGATACGCTGGAGGGGCTTGGCGTCGGTTGCATCGTGTTCTCGCCGCTGGCGCAAGGCATGCTGACCGACAAATATCTCGGCGGCATCCCCGATGGCAGCCGCGCCAGCCAGGGCAAGTCGCTGCGCCCGGCATTCATCAACGACAAGTCCGTCGCCAATATCGAGGCGCTGAACGCCATCGCCCGTCGCCGCGGCCAGACGCTGGCGCAGATGGCGCTGGCCTGGGTGCTGCGCAGGGGCAGGGTGACGTCGGCGCTGATCGGCGCCAGCCGGCCGGAACAGGTCGAGGATTGCGTCGGCGCGCTTGAGGCGCTCGACTTCAGCGATGCAGAGCTCGCCGAGATCGACAGCTTTGCCCGCGAGTCGGACATCAATCTCTGGGCGGCATCGGCCGAGCGCAAGGGTCCGCCAAGGAAGTAGGCGACTTCGGCATCTGGTCGCCGAATGAAGGCTTAGATACGCATTCCAAGGAAGGTCGTTACGATCGATTCGGGGTTAGGCCATGAATCAGGAAATCCGGCTTTTTGGCGCCATTGCGGTCCGCCCCGCCGTCGTTGCGCTCATACCTCGGTTCGAAGCGGCCACGGGATTCACAGTTGCGGTCAAGTGGGAGCTCAATCCGACCGTAAAGAAGCAGATTGAGGCTGGGGAAGCTTTTGACCTCGTCATCACCAATCCGAACCTGGTTCAGGATCTGGCTGCCTTGGGAAAGGTCAAGGCGGGGAGCCAGGTAGCGTTCGGCCGGATAGCAATGGGGGTGGCGGCCAAGGCTGGCAGTCGACCGCTCGACATCGGGTCCGTGGAAGCATTCGAACAGGCGTTGAAGAGCGCCAGATCGATCGCCTACGCCAGTGAAGGAACCAGCGGTGGCTACTTCTCCGGTTTGCTGGAACGTTTGGGGATAGCGGATGAGGTGAAGCCCAAGCTGGTGGCCATACCAGGAGGGCAGACAGCGCCGGCCGTGGGACGTGGGGAAGCCGAGTTGGGGGTCGTTCCCGTGACTTCGATTCTCGCGGCCGCTCCCGAGGTCATGCTTGTCGGTCGGTTTCCGGAAGAACTCCAGAGTTACGTTGACTTCGCCATTGGCATCAGCGCCGATTCAACGGACGCAGAAGCTGCCAAGCAGCTGTCGGAATTTCTGATGTCGGCAGCCGTTGATGACATCCTGGCGGCAAAGGGTGTCGAGCGCCGCTAAAAGCGTGCTTGATAAGCAGCGCTGGGAATCCCCTTCTCAAACACGCTCTAACTTTCGGCTGCCTTGAGGTTCCGCGCGGCTTCCTCGAGCGTCGCTCTGTCGTTGCCAAGCCTGTCGATCAGCTCTTGCGCCTGATCACCGGTTATCCCGGTGCGCATCGCCAGTGCCTCGACCGTCAGAACGTCGGAACTGGCGATCGTTCCAGTGGGACCGTGCTCGGCCGCGCCATCATCTGCCGGCACCGTTGTCGCGTCGTCGAGGTCAAGCTCATGTTTCGCCTGCTGCCAATGACGCTCATGTGCGCCGTGCGGGCGGCCCTCGCGCACCCAGATTTCATAGGCTCGCTGCCGAATTTTTTCATGCCGATCGTCGTCCATGGCGGTTCCTCCCTTGTGGCGTTTTCACCAACGCGGGGAGCGCCGGAACGATCCGATGTTGATGCCGAATTCGCAGACATGCCGGACAAAAGCCGGTTTCTCACCGAACAAACACCGGACATACGCGTTTTGCGGAGGAACCTGCACAGTGGGCCGGCCGTTGAGCCGAGCCTGAGCAAAGGAGATTACAATGGCCGACGAACCGAACGAATCCGCAGCACCGAAGATGACTCAACGTGAAGCTCAGGAAGCCCTGGAGAAGCAGGTCGCGCAGCTGAGGCGCGAGATCAACAAGATCAACCGAACCTTGGCCGAACGCGCGGAAGAGGCGATTGAGGACGCCGGCGATTGGTATGGCAACGCTGCTGAGCGCGCCTCGCGGACGGCACAAGCCCTGCGCAACAGGGCGCAGACAGTGTCCGGGGTTGTCCAGGAGAATCCCGGCACAATATCGTCCGCCTTCATACTCGGAGCGGCCGTAGGGGCGCTACTGGGCCTCGCCTTGGCCGCCACAGACCAGCGCCGCGATCGCTGGTTCTAGTCCCAACCTAAGGTTCCGGGCAGAAACGGCGGGATTGCTCCCGCCGTCATTCAGCAAATGACACCGGTCAGGGCGTGGCGGGCTTCTGCGCCGTGCCGAGGGCTTTGGGCGCTGCCGGCGCTGCCGTCTTCATCTTCTCTTCGATCCAGCCGGTGTAATTGGCCAGCCGCGTGTAGATGCCGTAGGCGTTCTTGTGGCCGCAGGCGGTGCTGCCGTCGGCCGGACCTTCGCCCCAGCTGACGACGCCGACCTGCACCGGGCCATCGGCGCCGGTCATGAACAGCGGTCCGCCGCTGTCGCCGTTGCAGGCGTCGCGCTCGCCGCTTGCGGTGCCGGCGCAGATCATGTTGCCGGTCAGCGGATCGGCCATGTCAGCTGCAATCGCGTTGGCGGCCGCCTCGATGCCCCTTTCCGAGTAACGCATGCGGCGGGCGAGCTCGCCGAGCGCTGCCTTCAAATCATGCGCATAAATCGCCTTGATGCCGCTGTTGCAGGTTGCGTTCGGCTGGAGGTCCAGGTCGGCGACCATCAGCGCGGTGGGAAACGCTCCGTCCTGCATCTTGCCCCAACCGGTGACCGTCGTCTTACCGGTGTCCGGTGTCGGCTCACGGGCAATTTTGATGGTCGGAGCATCGGCCGGCTCGGCCAGCCGGATCAAGCCGAGATCGTTGTCCAGCGTCTGCTCGCTATAGCCCTCGTTGACGATGATCTCCGCCGCCTTGTAGCGCTTGCCCTCGCTGAGATCGGTGGCGCCGGTGAGCACGGTGACCATATCAGGCGAAATCGGCTCGCCGTCGTCATTGAGGCAGTGCGCCGCCGTCAGCACCCATTGCGGCGCGATCAGGCTGCCGCCGCAGAACTGCGCATTCGCCTGCGAGGCCGGGCTTTTGTCCAGTCTGTTGGTGGTCAACAATGCCACCTGGAACGGGTAAGCGCCCTTCTCGGCCTCTTTGCCGCCGTAGACGCGATCGGCGCCGTCGGGGTTCTCCGCCTTGGCCTTGGCCCTGGCCTCGGCCACGCGTTTCATCGGCGAGATCGCCGCCTCCGGCCGCGCGGCCGCGTCCGTGGCATGAACGGAATTGACGGCCGGCAAGGCCGCCGCGATGCCGAGCAGTGCGGCGGCGGCAATCGGTCTGAACCTATGGATGATCTTCACCTCGAACCCCCTGAGACGATGTTCCCGACAGGTCAGTCGCCGACGCATGATCCACTGAAATGGAACCGGCCGGTGAGATCATGCTCCACGGCGAAGCATGATCCGTCACAAAGCCGAGCACCATTTCTGCTAGTCGTGCTGTCGAGCCAAACCCGCCCAAAATCCTATAGCCCCGCACGGGCTATGTGGAAGCAATTTGTCGTTGCCAATGTTGGATTATTTTAGGCAGTATACCGTTGCAGGCATTTTTGGCGGGGACCTAAACTGGCTGCACTGAATAATGGCCCGGTAAAGGCACCGGTAACCAATTTCATTTTTCTGCGCCACCACGATCTCGACAATATTTCTGTATCTTGATCCAGTCCTTGCTGACTTTTGGGAGAGTCTCACCATGACAAAACTGACATATAGCATTATTGCGTCCGCGTTGCTTTCCACCGCAATGTGGGCGGTTCCTGCCTTGGCAGCCGATCCAGGTTCCGCCAATGCCGGCAACGGCGAAAGCATGCGGGATGTGACATCGGGCGATTACAAGCCCGGCCGGGCGAAACCGATCGCCCCGCCGAAACTGACCGAGGACGAGGCCAACCGCGCCGCGCCGCTCACCGACGAAGCAACGGCCGTCAAATCCTATGGCATCGTCGGCCGCTCCGCCGATGGCAAGGACATCAAGATCGATCCGAACGAGACGCTGAAGGACCTTGTCATCAAGGAAATGAACGCGCCCGCCGAGGGACAGAAGTCCGAGAATTCCGGGCTGAGCGGAGGCGAAGAGGCCGGCCGCCAGGTGTTCGGGACGGACGACCGGGAGCAGATCAAGAATACCAAAACCTACCCGTTCACCGCGATCGGCTACCTCGAAGGCAAATCGAAAAGCGGCAGCTATGGCAGCTGTTCGGCAACACTGATCGGCCCGCGCACGGTGCTCACCGCGGCGCACTGCCTCTACAGCCACGAGGACAAGGCCTGGCTCGACGACATCCTGTTCGTGCCGGCTCTCAACGGCAAGACTGCCGACGACGCACCGTTCGGCGCCTTCACCTATGAAAGCGCCTATATCATCCAGGGCTTCATCGACAATTACCAGGGCTTTTACGGCTCGGTCGTGCCATGGGATCTCGGCATCGTCACCTTGAAGCAGGATGTCGGCACCAACCTCGGCTGGCTGGGCTATGCCAATTATGTGGATCTCGGCGATTTCACCGCCAACATCGTCGGCTATCCCGGCGACAAGCCGATGGGCACGATGTGGAAGGCGACCTGCGAAGTGCTCGCCGAACACATCGCCACCGAGTATTTCCAGTACGACTGCGACACGTATCCAGGATCGAGCGGCAGCTCGGTCTATGCCTACGACAATGGCTCCAAGCAGCGCGTCATCACCGGCGTGAACGTGGCCGAGAGCCCGGATGCCAACACAGCCGTGCGTCTGAACGCCATCAACGTCCAGTGGATCAACAGCCTGTACAAATAGGCCTGCAGAGTTTCCGCCGCGATCGTCGCGGAAAACCGGCCGGCGGCGGAGCATTTCCGTCGCCGGCTTTCGCATTTTCGGGAATTATCTGGACTGGGCCGAGGGTGGCGCCTGGCGGACATAGTTCTCGATCGGCTGGGCGAAAGTCGGTGAACCGGCCTTGCGTTCCTTGTCGATATAGCCGGCAAAATAGCTCCAGAACGAAGCGGCATAGTCGCGGAAATAGGAGTCGGCGACCTCACGCGAGCACAGCCTGCCTTCGACGCAGAAGGAAAGGCGGTTGAGGAAATAGACGATGCGGTCGAAATTGTCGCTGAACTCGGCAAGCGGCATGTCGCCGCCGGTTGCGCTCATCGCTTCGATGCCGATGCGCTGCCTGAACACCTGTTCCTCGGTCGGCGTCGGATTGGCACTGAGCAGATTGCCGTATTTGGCGTTGAGCGCCGCCAGGCGTTGCTTGAGGGCCCGTTGCGCCTGCTGGTAGTCCTTGCTTTCCCAGAGCTCGACCAGCGACATCGTCTGCTCGACGCGCTTCTGCTCCTGGTTCGCTAGGAACTGGTAGACCGAAAAGATCAAGGTGAAGATGATCGCCAGGCGCACCAGCAATCCGGACCAGGCATAGACGAGCATGCGCCAGTCGCGATCGGTGAACGGGTTCGCCTCCTTCTTGACCTCGTGATTGCTCACCCACGGCAGGCCTTCGACGGTTTCCGGCAGCGACACCGGCTTCTTTTGCGGTACCGGCGCCGTCACTGCCTGCTGCGTTGCGTTGCCCCCCGCTTTCGTCATCCGCAGCTGTCCAGTTCTATGGTGGCGGACGGGTCGAGCACGATGCCCGGCGCCTCCAGCTTCTTCTTCAGGCAATCCAGCTGCGTGCGCGAAACGATGAACTGCACGTCAGGCGCCACCTGCGCCTTGCTCGGCGACGGCAATGGTTCGACCACGCCGCGCGAGGCGCAGCTGCTGAGATCGACGACAACGGCGGTGTTGCCGGTTTTGGCGATCCGGTCGTACTGGTCGAGAAAGCAGCTCGCCAGTTCGGAGTTGATGACGACCTCCTTGGCGCAGAGGCCGCAAGCCTCGTCCGCCGAAGCATTGGCGGCCAGCAACAGCCCGGCGACAAGGCCGGCGGTTGTTGCGCGCCACGAAAATACGATCCTGTTCACGAACGCCCTCATCCGTTCCGTTCGGCCGCCGGCAGCGGCGGTCGAAGAATGTTCATTATCAGCCGATTAGGCAAGAGGCCCGGCCGGGCACCTGACCCCGCCTCAGGCGCGCGGCACCGTCTCCATCGGGAAGATCATCACGGCGCCCTTCGATCCCTTGTCGTCGGTGAGCCGCATGGCCGAACGCGTCGCCGGCGCCATGCTGATATCGGCCAGCATGTCGGCGAAGCTTGGCTGTCCCAGTCCGCGCGTTACCGAGACAACCCCCTCTTGCGCCAGGAAGCTCAGATCCTGCTTCTCGCTCTGCGGCGGCGCCTCGGTCAAGACGGCGATCATCCGCTCCATGCCGAAGCTGGTGTCGGTGAATTTGAACAGGCCTTCCTCGAGCACGGCGCCTTCGGTCAGGCGCTCGGCAAGAAAATGCTGGATGGAATAGTCGGAGCCGACGTAGAGCACGTTGATGTCGACCAGGTTGGTCGAACCGTTCCTGGCCAGTACGTGGACCTGATCGTCGGGCGAAACACGCGGCACCGTCGACGGTTCGATCGGCTGCAGCGTGTCGCTGTCAAAACGCTTGATCCGGAACTCGACGCTGACCTCTTCCGGCCGATAATCGGAAGCGGCGGCCAGCCTCGACAGGCCGATGGCGCGGAAGATTTTCGTCAGATTCCCTGCGGCGGCCTCGATCAACTTTTCGCGGCCGTCCGGATGAATGACGATCAACGGCGGCTTGTTGCCGTCCTTGAGCGTCATGTCGCCCGAAGCCGGCAGGAACCACAGCGCCGGCGTGTCGGTGGCATCTTCTGCGGCGCCGGCAATGGCGTTCTCGCGCAGCACTGCGAGACGCAGATCTGCGCTCTTGCCGGGCTCGACCAGCGCGATGTGGAACCCTGAGTTCTCCCTGGCCGCCAGTTCGTCGAGAACCGAGTTCGCCAGCGCGGCCTCTTTCTCGAGGCCTTTGGCCGCTGCCGGCCGCGCGACCACGAGCTTGTAGTCGACGGCGAGCTCGGCCAGCCGCGCATAGGCATTGGCGGGGATGTCGGCCAGCTTGAGCGCCGGCTTGCCGCCGAACTCGACCGGCTTGACCCGGCTTTCCAGGTTTTTCGCCGACTGAACCTGGAGATAGCCAAGCGCCTCGGACAGCGGCGACAGCGCCGACGGCAATATTGCGAGCCTGCTGCCGGGGGTGAGGCGATGCAGCAACCCGGCGCCGATCATGGCTTTGTCGTTCTCGATGACGATCGGCCATTGCATGACCGCCTCGGTCTTGTCGGTGCCGAAGACGCGTGCGTCGAGTTCTCCCTCGAACAGCGGCGTTGGCCGGGTGCGGCCGTCCGCCGAATATTGCTGCAGCACGGCCTGGCCGAGCTGGCGATAAGTGATGTTGGGGTTCTCGGCCAGTTTCGACAGGATGGTGAAGGTGAACAGCCCGAAACGCGGTGCATCGGCCGTGCCCTTGGGCAGCGGCATCTCGGGCGTCGTCTCCACCGTCTGCGCCGCGTAGAAGGCGACCAATTTGCCCTTGGTGGTCGGCTCGGCGCCGGTCGGCGTCAGCTTGAAGGCCGGCTTGCGCTGCCCGTCCTCGTCAAAGCCGCGCGGCGCGGCCGACGCAATCTCGTCATAGGCTCTCACCGCAGCCGCCCTGGCAGCGTCGTCGCCGCCGACCAGATCGGCGAACTCGACCTTGCGTTCCAACTCGTCGTCGACCTCGGCGGCGCGCGTCGCCGTGCCGGAATGGCAGCAGTCGAACACGGCCCAGATAAAGGCGCCCTTGTCGCGAATAGCGTCGAGCGCGGTGCCGATCTCGTTGTCGACCAGCGCATTGGGCACGCCCTTTTCGCGGTTCACCCATTTGTCGATGTCGGACGGCAAGAAAATCTCGTCGAGGCCGTCCGTCTCGTCGCCCTTGTTCGCTGCCGGCTGCTGCGCGCCGTGACCGGACAAATGCAGGTAGACGAAATCGTCGCGCTGGACCTTGGCGGCAAGATCGGCCAACGCCGCCTTGATCGCCGCATGTGTCGGCGGTCCGTTGGCGCCTTCGACATCCTTGGCGAGCAGCGTGACGTTTTCGGCCAGGAATTTTACCGGCGCGGGCGTGTTCCCCAGGAGGTAATCGCGCACCAGGCCGGCATCGTTTTTCGGTCCGATCAGCCAGTTTTTCTTCGGCAGGTTCGGGTAATCGGTGCAGGCAACAAGCAGCGCATGGTAGGTGCGCGCCGCTGCGAATGCCCGAAACGGCACCAGGCCGGCAGCGGCCAGCGCGGACGTGCCGGCAAGCAGCGTCCGCCGCGTCACTTTGATCATGATTGCTTCCCCAAGCCCGATCGAATTTCCAAGCACGGCCAGCCTGGCCGAGGATTTTGTCAGTATTTTGAATATGGCGTCGCCGGCCAGCCGACCACCGGCTGCGAATAGAAACAGTAGCAAAAATGGCAGTTCGTCGCTATCTCAGTGGAAGAGGTCCGACTGCTTGCGAAATGGCAGCGATCGGCACGGAGCGGCTTGGAACAGGATCATGGCGGCAAGGGATGTACTGACGAAGAACCAGCTTTGCGTTCTCGAGAAGCTCGAGGCCGCCAGCGGCCCGCTCAGCGCCTATACGTTGCTCGACCAACTGCGCGAGCGCGGTTTTCGCGCGCCGCTGCAGGTCTACCGGGCGCTCGACACGCTGGTGAAATCCGGCTTCGTGCACAGGCTCGAAAGCCTCAATTCCTTCGTCGCCTGTGCCGAGCCGCACGACCACAGCCATTCGATGACGGCGTTTGCCATCTGCGACACCTGCGGCCAGGTGACCGAGTTCTCCGACCACGATGTCGGACACCGGCTCGACGAATGGGTGCGTTCGACCGGCTTCGCCGCCAAGAAGGCGGTGATCGAGTTTCGTGGGACATGTGCGAAGTGTTTGGCTGAAGCGGCTTAGCAAGCCCGAAGGCAACACTTCGAAGGCGGCGGGGCAGTATTCACGCCTCGCTGGTGGGCTCACGATGGTTCCTATGGTTTGGCGATAGCCTCCATGAGGCGGAAGCCGCCAGTCAACAAACGACCCGTTGCAGACATTCGGCTATGAAAGTGCAGTCCAAACTACCCTCTCAAGATCGGGAGAGTAGCGTGCGATGATAGCCTGTTGATCATTTTCCTGCGTGAGAATTATCTGCTTCCCAGTAGCGTCACCGAGCAATCGCATAAAGCGGTCAAGGTGCTCAACCTCGGTTTTTCCGCTGACTTGCCTTGGATCGAAGTCGAACTCAATTTCGATAACGGTGAAGAAGTGACATGCAAGCTGAATTGGCCCGACGTAAAAAGACAGTAAGCTGCCTGTTTCGCTTTCCAGGGCCGCTTCGACGCCCAATGGCATCGACTCGATCTTGCCGGAGACACTGAAACTAGCAGGCGGGGTCCATTCCAGGAGGATGTTCCAGACGCCCTGCCAATCTGCCTCAGACGTGTTCAGAACGTAGATGTCTCGCCATGAGCCGTCCCAAGCGAAATCCGATGCTATCTGTTCCCAATTCATGCATGAACCATTCTTGATGACTGCGGTTCTAGCATGACATACGCCATGAGTGCTTTCCACAAATCCCAAGTCCGCTTTCCACCTAGTTTACGGCCTAGCCAACCGGCTTCTTTGAGGTATGCCGGATGTGCAGGATTTCGATTGCATCGGAACGGGCACGATAGAAAACCTTGTACGGGTAGCGACCTATGAAGAGAACGCGAACGCCAGGAATATCGGTCGCGTGGCCACTTTCTGGAAATTCGGCAAGTCGCGAAATCCCAGCGTGGATCCGAGAAATGACTGAAAGGGCGCCCTGAGGCGCCCGCTCTTCGAGGTAGTTGAAAATCGCCTCGCGTTCGGCAAAGGCTTGCCGCGTAAATCGGACCTTCATAGCCTGCGGCGGGTGTCGGCCGCGCGAACGGTATCCTCATCTACGAAAGTGCCGTGATCGGCCTCTGCTAGGCCCGCTGTGACCGCGCTGCGCTCTGATTCCGACGTCGCATACACGCCAGTCCGCCGCGCCTCGATGACGCGGGCATAGTCGGCAAGCTCCTCCTGGTCTTCGCGAGGCCAAGCTTCCGCATGCCTTACCAGATTCTCAAGTGCCTTGGTGATCATACGGGCACTATAGCATACCGGTGCTGCTCGTGAACCTTGAACCGAATATGGCTCTGTGGCCCGCCTTAATGCGCCTCTTCCCAGTTGTTGGCGGCGCGGGCGTCGACGTGCAGCGGCACCGACATCGACACCGCCGGCATGGCCGCGTTCTCCATGACGTGGCACACGACCGGGATCGTCGCCTCGACCTCGGCTTCGATGGTCTCGAAGACCAGCTCGTCATGCACCTGCAGCAGCATGCGGGCGGAAAGCCTGGCTTTTTCCAGGGCATCGTCCATACGGATCATGGCGCGGCGGATGATGTCGGCCGCGGTGCCCTGCAGGCGGGCGTTGATCGAGGCGCGCTCGTTGAAGGCACGGACCGAAGGATTTGACGATCTGATTTCCGGATAGTGGATGCGGCGGCCGAAAATGGTCTCGACGAAGCCGTGCTCGCGGGCATAGGCCTTGGTCGCATCGATATAGTCGCGGATGCCGGGGAAGCGCTCGAAATATTTCTTGATGTAGTCGCCGGCTTCCTCGCGCGCGATCGACAGCTGGTTGGCGAGGCCAAAGGCCGAAATGCCGTAGATGATGCCGAAATTGATCGCCTTGGCACGGCGGCGCACTTCCGAAGGCATGCCCTCGACCGGCACGTTGAACATTTCGGACGCGGTGATGGCGTGGATGTCGGCGCCGTCGGCGAAGGCCTGCTTGAGCTGCGGGATTTCGGCGACGTGGGCCAGCACGCGCAATTCGATCTGGCTGTAGTCGGCGGAAACCAGCTTGTTGCCCTTGTCGGCGATGAAGGCTGTCCTGATCTTTCGACCCTCGACGGTGCGCACCGGAATGTTCTGCAGATTGGGATCCGAGGACGACAGCCGCCCGGTCGTCGTCGCGGCAAGCGCGTAGGAGGTGTGGACGCGCTTGGTGTCGGGATGGATGAAGCCGGGCAGCGCATCGGTATAGGTCGATTTCAGCTTGGTCAGCTGGCGCCAGTCGACGATCTTGCGCGGCAATTCGTGGCCTTCGGCGGCGAGGTCTTCGAGAAGCTGCGCCGAGGTCGACCACTGGCCGGTCTTGGTCTTTGAACCGCCGGGCAGACCCATCCTGCCGAACAGGATGTCGCCGAGCTGTTTTGGCGAGCCGATGTTGATGCGTTCGCCGACCAGCTGGTAGATTTCGTCCTCGAGCCGTGCGGCACCCTGTGCCAGTTCGCCGGAGAGCCGCGACAGGATCTGCCGGTCGACGGAGATGCCGCGCTGCTCCATCCGTGCCAGGACCGGCACCAACGGCCGTTCCAGCCGTTCATAGACCGAGACCAGGCCCTTGGCGGCAAGCCGTGGCTTCAGCACCTGCCAGAGCCTGAGCGCGACGTCGGCGTGCTCGGCGCCGTAAGCCGTCGCCTTGCCGAGGTCGGCCTGATCGAAGCCGACGAAGCTTCTTCCCGAACCGGCCAGTTCCTTCAGCGGAATGGTCGCGTGGCCGAGCCATTTATCGGCCAGCGCCTCCAGGCCGTGGCCACCGTGGGTTCCGGCCTCGAGCACGTAGGAGATCAGCATGGTGTCGTCATAGGGGCCGATCTCGATGCCGTGACGGCTCATGACGACAAGGCGGTATTTCATGTCGTGCACGATCTTGAGGACGGATTTGTCCTCGAGCAGCGGCTTGAGCAACGCCAGCGCGTCGCGGACCGGGATCTGGTTTTCGACCGCGCCGCCGCCGAGCAGGTCGCCATTGCCGTTTTTATGGGCGAGCGGCACATAGGCGGCATGGCCGGGCGCGACGGCCATGGCAAGGCCGATCAGTTCGGCCCGCATCGGATCGGGCGAGGAGGCTTTAACGTCGAAGGCGACGATGCCTCTCTCCATCGCCTCGGCGATCCAGACCTTCAGCGTCGCGGCGTCGCGGATGCAGGCGTAGGCGCTGGTGTCGATCTTGCGGGCGGTGGCAGCCTCCAGGCGAAGCGCCGAAAGCAGGGATGGGGTGTCGCCTTGCTTGGCTGCGGCCGGGGCTTCGAGTGCCGCTTCGTCCGACGGCGGTGCGCTCTCGGCGGCCGCGGGTAGGCCAAAACCCATATCAGGGCCATGCGCGGTATCGGCACGCTCTATGGTGACGGGGGTGGCTGGAACGTCGCCCGCGTCGGTTCCCGTCGCTTCGGCCACGCGGCGGGTCAGCGTCGAGAATTCCATGGTCTTGAGAAAGCCGATCAGCCTTGGGCCGTCCGGCGCGTGCAACACGAACTCGTCGAGCCCTTCGGTCACCGGCACGTCGTTCTTCAGCGTCACCAGGTCACGCGAGATGCGTGCCTTGTCGGCATTGGCGATGATCGATTCGCGCCGCTTGTCCTGCTTGATCTCGCCGGCGCGGGCGAGCAGCGTATCGAGGTCGCCGAACTGTTCGAGCAATTGCGCTGCCGTCTTCGGCCCGATGCCGGGCACGCCCGGCACATTGTCGACCGAATCGCCGGTCAGCGCCTGCAGGTCGATCATTTTCTGTGGCGGCACGCCCCATTTCTCGATCACCTCGGGAACGCCGATCTGGCGGTCCTTCATCGGGTCGTACATGGCAACCGTTGGGCCGACCAGTTGCATCAGATCCTTGTCGGAAGAGATGATGGTGGTGTCGGCGCCGGCTTCGCAGGCAAGCCGGCAATAGGTGGCGATCAAATCGTCGGCCTCGTAGCCTTCCGTCTCAAGGCATGGCAGGTTGAAGGCCCTGGTCGCCTGGCGGATCAGGCCGAATTGCGGGATCAAATCTTCCGGCGGCGCCGAGCGGTTGGCCTTGTATTCGGGGTAGAGGTCGTTGCGGAAGGTCTTCGACGAATAGTCGAAAATCACGGCGAAATGCGTCGGCACGATGCCGACATCGGTGTTGCGGGCGTCCTGCGTCAGCTTCCAGACCATGTTGCAGAAGCCGAGCACGGCACTGGTCGGCAGCCCGTCGGACTTGCGGGACAGCGGCGGCAGCGCGTGATAGGCACGGAAGATGTAGCCGGAGCCGTCGACAAGGAAGAGATGATCGCCTTTTTTCATGGCACGAGGGAATAGCGCGGCGCAGCGCCGCGGTCCATGCCAAAGGCGGCTTCCGCCAAGGGTTCCGGCAACACCCTGACAAATGGCGTGCGAGCTTGGCCGGCCCTGGCGGCCTGGCCGGAGCTTTGTTCGCTCACGCCTATGTTACAAAAGTGTAATTTTTGTGCCCTTGAATCGCCACGTTCGCAGACACAGATAAACGCCATCGGCAGTTTTCGCCGAAGTCCGGAGCAAGGCCCGTCCCCCGCCTATCCCGGACACTTGCGGCAGCCTATCCCCCCTCTCCGGGCTGCCGCATCGTTTCGAGTAAAGGCCGCCGTGGTTCCCCTCCACCACGGCGGCATTTTTTTGCCTTTGGACAGGAAGCTGTGGCCCAACGGTCGCGGGCTTTCCGTTTCGCCGCATGGGCCCTAGATTCGCCGCCAGAATCGAAAGGCCCGCCAGATGTCCGCAGTTTCCCCTGTTCTCGACCGCCTAGACAAGAACTTCGACCAGAGCCTCGAACGTCTGTTCGGCCTGCTCGGCATCAAGTCGATCTCCACCGATCCGGACTACGCCGCCGACTGCCGCAAGGCCGCCGAATGGCTGGTCGCCGAGCTCAAGCTGATCGGCTTCGACGCCAGCGTGCGCGACACGCCGGGGCATCCGATGGTGGTCGCGCATCACGATGGGCCGGCGGGCGCGCCGCATCTGCTGTTTTACGGCCATTACGACGTCCAGCCGGTCGATCCGATCGAGCTGTGGGAAAGCGACCCGTTCGCGCCGGCGGTCAAGGAGATCGAGCCCGGCCACAAGGTGATCACTGGCCGCGGCGCGGCCGACGACAAGGGCCAGCTGATGACCTTCGTCGAGGCCTGCCGCGCCTGGAAGCAGGTGCATGGCGGATTGCCGTGCCGAATCACAATCCTGTTCGAGGGCGAGGAGGAGTCCGGATCGCCGTCGCTGAAGCCGTTTCTCGAGGCGAATGCGGATGAGCTCAAGGCCGATTTCGCGCTGGTCTGCGACACCGGCATGTGGGACCGCGATACGCCGTCGATCTGCGTCTCGCTGCGCGGGCTGGTCGGCGAGGAGATCACGGTGACGGCCGCCGACCGCGACCTGCATTCCGGGCTCTATGGCGGTGCGGCAGCCAATCCGATCCGCATCCTGGCAAAGATCCTGGCCGACATCCACGATGCGGATGGTCACGTCGCCATTCCGGGTTTTTATGACGGCGTCGAGGAAACGCCGTCGCAGATATTGCAGTCGTGGCTGTCGCTCGGCGAGACGGCCGAGACCTTCCTCGGCCCGATCGGCCTGTCGATTCCGTCCGGCGAAAAGGGCCGCTCGGTGCTCGAGCTGACCTGGGCGCGACCGACGGCCGAGTTCAACGGCATTATCGGCGGCTATACCGGCAAGGGCTTCAAGACGGTGATCGCCGCGCAAGCCTCGGCAAAAATCTCCTTCCGCCTGGTCCACAAACAGGATCCGGAAAAAATCCGCGCCGCCTTCCAGGCATTTGCCAGGCAACGTGTGCCAGCGGACTGCTCGGTCGAATTTCATCCGCATGGCGGCTCGCCGGCAATCCAGCTTTCCTACGACTCGCCCTTCCTCGCCAAGGCCAAGCAAGCGCTGTCCGACGAATGGCCGAAGCCGGCGGTGGTGACCGGCAGCGGCGGCTCGATCCCGGTGGTCGGCGATTTCCAGACTTATCTCGGCATGGAATCGCTGCTGGTCGGTTTCGGCCTCGACGACGACCGCATCCACTCGCCGAACGAGAAGTACGAGATGAGCTCCTTCCACAAGGGCCAGCGCTCCTGGGCGCGCATTCTCGAGGCGCTGACACGCTGAAATTGCGCCAGACTCAAGTTTTTGTTGATTTTTCGCCGGATCGCGGCAAGGACGGGCATGGTCTGTCGCGCATCGCTGCACGGGGCCGCGACCGGAGAAGACGATGAGCGACATACGTTTCCACAAAAACGATCTGCCCGGCCTGCTGCATTACGATGTCGGGGCGGTCGCCATCGACACCGAGACGCTGGGGCTGAACCCGCATCGCGACCGGCTCTGCGTCGTGCAGATCTCGCCTGGCGACGGCTCGGCCGACGTCATCCAGATCGCGCCCGGCCAGAAGAAGGCGCCGAACCTCGTCAGCCTGCTCAAGAACCGCAGCATCACCAAGCTGTTCCATTACGGCCGCTTCGATCTCGCCGTGCTCTACAACGCCTTCGGCGTCATGCCGGAGCCGGTGTTCTGCACCAAGATCGCGTCGCGGCTGACGCGCACCTACACCGACCGGCACGGGCTGAAGGACATCTGCTTCGAGCTTCTCGGGATCGGCCTGTCGAAGGCGCAGCAATCCTCGGACTGGGCCGCCGAGACGCTGTCGCCCGAGCAGCTCGAATATGCCGCCTCCGACGTGCTCTACCTGCACCGGCTGCGCGACGTACTGAGCGCGCGGCTGGCGCGCGACAACCGGACCAGGGAGGCCGATGCCTGCTTCCGCTTCCTGCCGACGCGTGCGAAACTCGACCTGATGGGCTGGGATGAAGAGGACATCTTCGCCCACAGCTGATGGCCCTCTGGCACTTTAACGCCGTCGGCCGGGAGGAACTGAAATGGCTGCGCGAAAACCAATCGAGACGGCACCAAGGGACGGCTCCAAAGTCACCGTCTACTGGCAGGACAGCGACGGCGTGATGAACGAGAGCATCGCGCAATACCGTTCGCTCGACCGGCTGAAGGCGGCCGGCGGCGACTGGGACGAAAGCGATGCCGGCTGGTGGGCCTATACTGACGGCCATACGCAAAGGAAGATCGAACCGATCAGCTGGCGCCCGGCCTCCGACGATGCGGATGCCGACGACTGAGGCCGGGTATGTCGCCGGCCGGCATCGCACGGTGAAGCGATTTATTCCTGGATGGCGTATTTTGTTCTTGCTTTGTGCCGGCAGCTATGCTATTAGTTTGGCTATGGTGCTAATTGGCTCCAACGACCCGCCCGCCGAGGCGGGTTTTTCGTTTTCAGGTCTCTCGTGGCTTGGCTTCCAATCGCAGCAGCTTCGATTTGCGACTTAACCCGCCCTTGAAGATTGGTGAGCGCCTGTTACCGCAAGGGTCGTCAAACTCGGAGAAATGGGCAAGTGGTGGACTCTCGACCTTCGGCGCGACAGGCCAGCGAAATACAACATTTTTCAATGATAGTTCGAGTCTGAGGAGACCCAAATTCATCGCTGCGAAAGCTGAAACTCAATTTAGCCCAGCGCGTGAAGTCCGTCTCGAAACCTATCGACTGAATGTCGCGCCACTTTCGCTTGAGCCCTGGCCGATCGGAAAACTCCCAAGACTATGAGTGCCTTGAGTGGGAGGGCCAGCCGTTGTTTCGGAGTCGAATGGCTGCTAAGAACTCGTCAATCCATTGGGGTTAGGTTTGCTGTACCGTTCATCGATTGGTTTTTTATGGCAATTATCTACGACAGTCTGCAGTTCGTGACGTTCACAACGCGGCCGCCAATCAGGACGGCTGTCGAACTTTGGCAGTCTGAGTTTGGAAAAATGCCTGACAGCTTCCAGCAGCTGCCGATGGGGGCTGGCTCCCAAGCCGTAGGTTCCATCGGCGGCTTGCAATTCATTGTTATCGTTCAACTAAACAGGATCGATGTCGTCATTAGGCCGCCTGAAAATCTCCCTAATAACTTAGGAACGGTATCTCAGCCAAATTCTGCGATGGCTAAAGGCATCTCAGTTTTGAAGAAGCTTTCCGCTGGAGAGCACATTCTGAGGCCTGCTGTGGTTTTTCAAACCTCCGAAGAATTCCCAGACTTAGGAGGCTCAGTCGCAAAAGCGGTTTCGCTCCTGCCAGGGCAAGTTGTGGTTCCTCAGGCCACTATAGACGTAAGTTTCCATACAAATGTGCCGCGCACCAGCTTGGTTGACCCGAACGTCACAATTCAGCGGATGTATCGGGTTGCCAACGGTCGGCGGGTTGCCGTGCAGGTTGACCTAGCAAACCCAGGCAATATGCTTCAGCACCTAGGGGCTTACATCGCGACCCAATACGTGGACGTATTTGCCGCACCTGAGACGCCTATGAGAGCGCAAGATTTTGATGAGGTTCTCGACGAGATTGTAAAAGAGGCCCAGCTGATATTATCTGACGGTTATGACCATTTTTCCTGAATACGTTTCCGAGGGCATGCTCGCCAGTTGTGCGATGAAATTCGCGCGAATTGATCGAGGCAACGGGAGTCCTACGGCTCGTGGTAAGCTTGAGGAGCCACAGCAGCTTGTGCCGACCCGATTCGCTGCGATCCTTAATATGTATGCCCCTACAGAAACCGGCATTGGCTACGGTACTAGCTCCGCTTACGAGCCGGTGCTTGGTGTCAATAATGCGTCGGAACTTGGGAGCTTTGGACCTGTTTTCGATCCTATGGTCATTTGCAGTCAGTCGATGTTGGCGGAGACGCCTCATACATCAAGTCATCGTCATGTAATGGGTACGGTGGTCGGCACGCTTTACGCTCCCGACGTTGTAGGCGCTTTTCCTGATTGGGCCGCGAATGATCGCCTCCTTAAAACATTTGTGCGGCAGATTGATCTGCCGGGAAACGTCTACGGGATGATCGCACTAGCAGATCCGTGGCTTGCGCCGCCCCAAGCTAAGCGAGGATTGAACGCTGCGGTGCGAAAGTCACTTGATTCCCAAAGGAGTTTACTAAGCGGCCTTCGAAAAGATTGGGACGGATATGGGGCCGAGCCCCTCCCCAAGTACAGGGTCAAGGCATTTATTTCCGAATTAGAATCTGCACTGGAGGATTATTCAGGTCCGCTGCCCGAGATCATTCCAGGAGCAGATGGGTCCTTACAAGCCGAATGGCATCGTAGATATTTGACCTTGTTTTATGGTGTTGATAGTGAGGATGCTAGGCACTTGTTTCTTAAAGTAGCCAACAAGGACCCTATCACGCTATCGGGAGATGCGGCCATCCTGGGCTTTGTCAGGGCGCTACAAGTACACTTCCCTCGGGGGGCTGACGCTGTCACCAACGCCGCAACCAAATGATGATCCGGATAGCTGGTTCGATGACTTGGCGATTTCTGCCGATGACGACCTGTTAAGAATAGTTAAAACGTCAGCCCATATTGTACACGTTGAAGGCGAGGGGTATGGAGTTTCGCCGCAACTTTGGACTTCTATGGAAGGAGGCTGTTCGGTCGAGTTGCTTTCGATGTTGGAAGCAGCGAACGTTTTGGTGAATGACCGCATTGTATCTCAGAAGGGCCTAGGTGCGACGAAGATTAGCGTCTCTGCGGTGCGGAACACGATGAATCGAATTGATCAAAAGACTAAACAGGGTGTTGAGCCGCTAGGGATCGCATACACTCCGATAGCGCCGGACCAGCCCTATGGTCCAAACCCTTACCATTGCGACATCTTTCCCAAGTTGGGCAACCCGGGTCGAAATCTCCTACACAGCAAGGCTTCCTTGGTCTGTCTGGACCAAAATGAAGCAAAGGCGCTGTGGGAAAAGCGCCATGGCATCACGCCTGCTGGCGAAAGTTGAAGAGTTCAGCTTTGGAACCCACCTCTTTCCGACCGGATTGCGCCTATAAACAGGGGAAAAGTCGCTATGAAATTCGACGATTACGAATGAAGTGTCGCCCGGCCACGGACTGGCGAAGGCCGCAATGGTGCAATTAAGAGCGCGCCGATGAGGCGCGTGAAGGTGCATTCTACCTTGGCAACCGCCTGGACCTTGATCGCGATGATGCCATGTCCTCCCCTGCTCGGCCACGCTCGTAAATACATTGCCAGAGCCAAGTGCCAGCGCCGGGCCGGGCTGCCTTCTCGGCCGGCATCTTCCTGTTGCTGACAGCTAGTGGCGAAGCCGTAGCGTGCGCTCTGGCCGCCGATCACTATCCGTGACCAATCAAGCCAGACGCGGGCGCCAGTCTGAACGACCCACGCGAGGTTGCCGGCCACTGGGCATCAGCACGACCGAGAAATATGACCGCGCTATCCTGGAGGCTACCGACCGATTCGCTGACGTCAGAATCAGGCGGCGTGAACAGCGGCAATAGGTGCCCGGCACCCATTTGATTACCAATCGATTCAGATTTTCCCGACTTAACCCGCCTTTAAACCGCCGCATCTAGTCTTCAACCCCAACGCCATAGGCATGGGGAAGACAGCACAGCGCATGGCGAACCGGAAAGACAGCCGCATCGAGCCCAGCTTCGAGGCATCGCCGGGGGCGAGATCCTCGGCCGGTTTTTCGGTAAGCGAGGAGGACCGCGTCGTGCCGAGCAACCGAAAAGCCGCTGCAAAGCGCAAATCGTCCAAGGCCAAGCCGCCGCGCGGCGGGCGCGGCAAAAGCCGGCGCGGCGTGTTCGCCGTTCTTGCCCGGCTGTTCTACTGGTGCTTCGTGCTGGCCATCTGGGGCGGCATCGCCACTGCCGGCATCGTCGTCTATTACGGCGCGAAAATGCCGGCGGCCACCACCTGGGCCATTCCCGATCGCGCCCCCAACATCAAGATCGTCTCGGTCGACGGCCAGCTGCTTGGCAATCGCGGCATGAGCGGCGGCGAGGCCGTCGGCCTGCACGAAATGTCGCCCTATATTCCCGAGGCCGTCATCGCTATCGAAGACCGCCGCTTCTATTCGCATTTCGGCATCGATCCGATTGGCCTTTCCCGGGCCATGGTGACCAATGTGCTGGGCGGGCATTTTTCGCAGGGCGGCTCGACGCTGACCCAGCAACTGGCCAAGAACCTGTTCCTGACGCCGGACCGCACGCTGGAACGCAAGGTGCAGGAAGTGCTTTTGGCGCTGTGGCTGGAGCACAAGCATACGAAGGACCAGATCCTCGAAATGTACCTCAACCGGGTTTATTTCGGCTCTGGCGCCTATGGTGTCGAAGCGGCCTCGCGCCGCTATTTCGGCAAGAGCGCGCGTGACGTCACGCTGTCGGAGGCGGCACTTCTCGCCGGCCTGCTCAAGGCGCCGTCGCGGCTGTCGCCGGCGCGCGACCCGAAGGCGGCCGAGCAGCGCTCGCAGCTGGTGCTCGCCGCGATGCGCGACGAGGGCAAGATCAGCGCCAAGGAGATGACAACTGCGATGAGCGCGCCGGCGACGCGCGCGCCGTCCTACTGGACCGGCTCGGAAAACTACGTCGCCGATACGATCATGGAAGAACTGCCCGACCTGATCGGCGACGTGCGCCGCGATATCATCGTCGACACGACCGTCGATCTGACGCTGCAGAAACTCGCCGAGCAATCGATCCGCCGGCTGATCGACCAGAGCGGCAAAAAACTCAATGTCAGCCAGGGCGCGCTGGTGTCGATCGACAATTCCGGCGCGGTGCGCGCGATGGTCGGCGGTTACGACTATTCGACCAGCCAGTTCGACCGCGCCTCGGAAGCGCGCCGGCAGCCGGGCTCGGCGTTCAAGCCGTTCGTCTACATGGCGGCGCTGGAATCCGGCCGCACCCCCGACAGCGTGCGCAACGACGCGCCGATCAAGATCGGCAACTGGACGCCCGACAATTACGGCGGCAAATATTTCGGCAAGGTGACGCTGGCGACAGCGCTGGCAAAATCGCTGAACTCGGTGGCCGCGCAGCTGACCATGGAAGTCGGGCCGAATGCGGTGGTCGAGGCGGCGCACCGCATGGGCATTCAGTCCGAGCTGACGGCCAACACCTCGATCGCGCTGGGCACCTCGGAAGTGACGCCGCTGGAACTGACCTCGGCCTATGTTCCCTTCGCCAATGGCGGTTATAAGCCGGACATCCATTTCATCCGCCGGGTCACGACGAGCGACGGCAAGGTGCTCTACGAAAACAATGGCGGCGGTGCGCCGCGCGTCGTCAAGCCCGATGTCGTCGGTATGATGAACTCGATGATGACCGGCACGGTCGAGATCGGCACGGCCAGGAAGGCGGCGTTCGCCTGGCCGGCGGCCGGCAAGACCGGCACCAGCCAGAATTCGCGCGACGCCTGGTTCATCGGCTATACAGCCAATCTGACCACCGGCGTCTGGTTCGGCAACGATGACGGCAGCGCGATGAAGAAGGTCACCGGCGGCGCACTGCCGGCGCAGGCCTGGCACGAGTTCATGGTCGCCGCGCATGAGGGCGTGCCGGTGCGGCCGCTGCCTGGAACCTGGAAGTCGACGCCGCCCGACACCATCGTCCCAGACGAGATACCGTCCGATACGGCGCCGCCGGCGCCGGTCGCTTCCGTCGGCCAATCAGCGCCGCCTGCGGCAGCTACCCAGTCGGCTTCGCGTCCCGTGCGTCCTGCCGAGACGGTCGATGCCGGCGGCCTGGCCATGCCGGGCGTCGACGGCGCCACCGGATCGATCAAGCACCCGGTGCCGCCCGGCAATGTCGGCGGCCCTGTCAAGAAGCGGCAGACCTCGATCCTGGACATCCTGACAGGCGGCTGAACAACAGGCCCCCTCGCCACCGCTGCCGCGTTCCGCTACATCTCCCGTTTGGAGACCGCGAATGGCAGAGACCGACACCAGAAAGACCATTGTGCTGACCGGCGCCAGCCGCGGCATCGGCCATGCCACTGTCAAGCGCTTTTCACGCGAAGGCTGGCGCGTCATCACCTGCTCGCGCCAAGCCTTTGCCGAGGACTGCCCGTGGCCGGCCGGACCTGAAGACCACATCAAGGTCGACCTCGCCGATCAGGAGGATGTCGGCATCGCCATCTCGGAAATCCGCCACCGGCTCGAGGCGCATGGCGGCCAGCTGCATGCGCTGGTCAACAATGCCGGCATCTCGCCCAAGCTCAAGGACGGCAACAGCCGCATGAACTCGATCGACACGCCGATGCATGTCTGGCGCGACGTCTTCCAGGTCAATTTCTTCGCCCCGATCATGCTGGCGCGGGGCCTGTTCAAGGAGCTGGCGTCGGCCAAGGGCTCGATCGTCAACGTCACCTCGATCGCCGGCACCCGCGTGCATCCTTTCGCCGGTACCGCCTATGCGACGTCGAAGGCGGCACTCGGCTCGCTGACCCGCGAGATGGCGCATGATTTCGGCCCGCACGGCATTCGCGTCAATGCGATTGCGCCGGGCGAGATCGACACCGCGATCCTGTCGCCGGGCACCGAAAAAATCGTCGAGACCATCCCGCTGAGAAGATTGGGCACCACGGCAGAAGTCGCCGACATCATCTTCTTCCTGTGCTCGCAGCAGGCATCCTACGTGACCGGCTCGGAAATACACATCAATGGCGGCCAGCACGTTTGAGCGGCTGAGTTTTATCAATCGTCGGCGCTGCCCCTCATCCCCCTGTCGGGACCTTCTCCCCGTGAAGAACGGGGAAAAGGGGCTTGACCGCAACGCTGGCGGGCAGCGCAGGCTTAGGCTGCCGGGGGCGCTTTCGGTGCTGCCAAAACCTCCTCGACGATGCCGCGGGCGATCTCGCGTTCGCCCATGATGACGGTGTCGGCACCAAGGTTCTTAAGGTGCTCGACCTCGGCATCGGAATGGGCGCGGGCGATGATCTCGATTGCCGGATTGGCGGCGCGGGCGCGCAGCACGACCTGCCCGGCCTCGAAGGCGTTGGGAATGGCCAGGATCAGCCGCTTTGCGCCCTCGGGATTGGATGCGGCGAACACGTCGCCGTTCGCCGCGTTGCCGGTCACGGTTTCGACGCCTTCGGCCTTGAGCTTCGCCAACGTCTTGTCGGCATCCTCGATGACGAGGAAGGGCAGGGCGGCCTGCTTCAGCGCCGTGCCGACGAGGCTGCCGACGCGGCCGTAGCCGATCAGGATGGTGTGGCCGGTCAGCCTGGTCCTGGGCGGTGGGCCATCCTCGTTAGCAGGCGCCGCGACCGAAGCCACCTGGCCGGGCTCGGTCGCCGGGCCGATCGGCCTTGCTTCGCCGGACGGCGCCGTCCTGCCAGCGCGTGCTTCCAGCCAGGGTTTCATCCGGTCGACGGCAAGAAACATCAGCGGATTGAGGACGATCGACAGGATGGCGCCGGCGAGGATGAGGTCGCGGCCTTGTTCGGGCAGCAGATTCAGCCCGACGCCGAGTTCAGCCAGGATGAACGAGAATTCGCCGATCTGGGCTAGGCTTGCCGAAATCATCAATGCGGTTGCGACCGGATAGCGGAAGACGACGACGATGACGAAGGCTGCCAGCGACTTGCCGACAACGATGATGGCCAGCGTCGCCAGGATCGGCCAGCCATTGCTGATCACGCTGAACGGGTCGAACAGCATACCGACCGAAACGAAGAACAGCACGGAAAAGGCGTCGCGCAGCGGCAGCGATTCCTCGGCCGCCCGGTGGCTGAGCTCGGATTCGCTCATGATCATGCCGGCGAAGAAAGCGCCGAGAGCCAGCGACACGCCGAACAGCTTGGCCGCGCCGAAGGCGACGCCAAGCGCAATCGCAAGCACCGCCAACCGGAACAGTTCGCGCGATCCGGTATGGGCGACGTAGTGCAGGATCCAGGGGATAAGCCGGCGGCCGACCACCAGCATGACCAAGACAAAGGCCGCGACCTTGGCCAGTGTGATGGCGACGACGCCCCAGACGCCGTAGCTCGCCGGCAGCGACAGCAGACCGCTGGAGTGCACCTCCACCTGCTCTTGGCCGCCGAGCACGCCGGCCAATGCCGGCAAAAGCACCAGCGCCAGCACCATCGCCAGATCCTCGACGATCAGCCAGCCGACGGCGATGCGGCCGCGCTCGGTCTCGATCAGCCGCCGCTCCTGCAGAGCGCGCAACAGCACCACGGTCGAGGCCACGGAAAGCGCCAGGCCGAAGACCAGTCCCGCGCCCATCGACCAGCCGAGCATCCAGGCAAGGCCGGCGCCGAGGGCTGTCGCGAAGCCGATCTGCACAATGGCGCCGGGCACGGCGATGGCGCGGACCGACAACAGGTCCTTCAGCGAGAAATGCAGGCCGACGCCGAACATCAGCAGGATGACGCCGATCTCGGCAAGTTCATTGGCGAGGCCGGCATCGGCGACGAAACCCGGCGTGTTCGGTCCAACCAGAACGCCGGCGATGAGATAGCCTACCAGCGGCGGCACGCGAAAACGGTTGGCAAGTGCGCCGAAGACGAAAGCCAGCCCCAGACCGGCGACGATGGTGGCGATAAGGGGCGTGTCATGCGGCATTGTCTATGGAGCGCCTTCAGGAATCGCGATGTCGGACATGCGCCGTCCAAAAGCCGCCGCCGTGGCAGTATGGAGGCTGCGACAGTCGCGAGACAACCCGCAATCCCATTAAATCGATGGCAAGGCGGCAAAAGACGGAGAGCCGGCAAGCGTTGCCACCCGGCGCGGCCTGCTCCAAGCAGGGCGCTTGCTACGGAAACGAAAGTTGCGCGCCGCCGATGCCGATCAGGTCGCCTGCAGCAGGTTCTCGATATCGGGTATGCTGTGGTTGGTCAGCGTCTTTGGAATTTCGGCCGTTATCTTGTCGGTGACCTCCTTGTGCAGTTTCCTGCGCATGTCGCCCAGCACCGGCGGCGGCGCGATCAGCACGATCTCCTTGAAGCTGCCGCGATGCGCGAGCTTGTAGAGCCTGTCGGCAATCTCTTCGGCAAAACGCTCCTTGCCGAGACGGTGCCAGTCGGTGTCCTCGACCGCACTGCGGTGGACGGAAGGGCCGTCGCTGTAGCGGCCGGGGCGGTCCGTGCCTTGTTCTCGGGTTGCCGGATTTTCCTGCTCCATCTCGTGCACGACCTGAAGGTCGGGATATTGGACGTCTCCACGATTCTCGAGGAACAGCGCCTTTTCGCCATCTGCCACCACGATCCACAGTCCGCGTTTCAGTCTGACGTTGCTCATGGGGCGCTCCTTTTTTGATTTTTCGAGCCCATCGCCGGGCCTTTGCCGTAGGGGCATGACCGGGCTTGGGCCCATAGGCAAACGCGTGCCGAGGCGGGAATGTTCCGGTACTCGGACCCGGTATTCCGACAAGGGCCGGCGAGAGCGCGGGGCTGCCGTCGATCGCTCGGTCAGCATCCGGCGGCTTAATCTACTAAATTGATAGAATTTAGAAAAATCTGTTTTGTGGTTAGCTCCTCCGGCCGCTAGAAAGGCAGCGGATCAAGGGCTGCAGCAGCAGCTTCAATCTGCTCCGCATTTGAATGTGGAATATTTTTCTCTTGGCCTTCATGCTTGCAGAAAAGAGATTGCCTGCTACGAAGCGATGCGCGAGTGGGTGCCTTCTGGTTTTTCGCGCCCCCGCGTAGAACTGACAAACGGTTCCAGGATTCCGCTCGTCATGCCGCAAGCCACGCCCAAGCTCAATGCCTTTCCCGTCTTCATGCGGGTCGAGGGCGAAGCCATAGCCATCGTCGGCGGCGCAGAGGAAGCGCTGGCCAAGGCGCGGCTGCTCGCGCAGTCGAGCGCTGTGCTGCGCATCGTCAGCGATGAAACAAGCCCGGAGCTGCTGGCCTTTATCGCCGAGACGGGGGCCGCCCACATCGCCGACGCCTATGATGCAGCACATCTCAATGGTGCGGTGATGGTGTTTGCCGCCAGCGGCGACGAGGCGCTCGATCGCCGCGTTGCCGGGGATGCGCGCCGGCTGGGCATTCCGGTCAATGCCGTCGACCGGCCGGAGCTATGCGATTTCTTCACGCCGGCACTGGTCAACCGCGCGCCGGTCGCCATTGCCATCGGCACGGAAGGTGCCGGCCCGGTGCTGGCGCAGATGCTGCGCAGCCGCATCGACCGCATGCTGGCGCCCTCGCTCGGTCCGCTCGCGGCGCTCGCCGCATCGTTTCGCGACACCGCCGAAAGACTGCTGCCGAAGGGCAATGCCCGCCGCCGCTTCTGGAGCGATTTCTTTGGCGGCGCGCCGGCCCGCGCTGTCGAGGCCGGCGAGCTTTCGCAGGCGCATGATGCGGCCGTCGGCCTGCTGCTTTCGACAGAACCGGCATCGGGCCATATCGCGCTTGTTGGCGCCGGTCCAGGCGCCGAGGACCTTTTGACGCTGCGCGCCCATCGCCTGCTGATGGAAGCCGACGTGATCGTCCATGACGCGCTGGTGCCGGAGGCGATCGTCGCCATGGGCCGTCGCGATGCCGAGCGCCTGCCGGTCGGCAAGCGCAAGGGGTGCCATTCCAAGAGCCAGGCCGAGATCAATGCGCTGCTGGTCGAGCTTGGCCACGCCGGCAAGCGTGTCGTGCGGCTGAAGTCCGGCGACCCGCTCGTGTTCGGCCGGGCCGGCGAGGAGATGGCGGCACTTCGCGATGCCGGCGTCGCCTACGAAGTGGTTCCGGGCGTCACCGCGGCCTTCGCCGCCGCCGCCGATTTCGAACTGCCGCTGACGCTGCGCGGCGTGTCGTCGTCGATGGTGTTCACCACCGGCCACGACCTCAAGGGAAATTCGCTGCCAGACTGGGCAAAGCTCGCCATTTCCGGCGCGACGGTCGCCGTCTATATGGGCCGCTCGGTCGCCGCCGAGGTCGCCGGCCGGCTGATCGAAGCCGGCCTGTCGCCGGATACGGCCGTAGCCGTGGTCGAGAATGCCAGCCTTGCCAACCGCCGCCGTTTCCACGGCACGCTCGCCGACCTGCCGTCGCTGGAGGCGCGTGCCGACCTCAGCGGCCCGGTGATGACCATCATCGGCGACGCGGTCGCCGGCGCCAATTTCGAACGGTCCGAGCCGCTGGCGGCACACAGGCAGGAAAGCGTGGCCCGTGCTGCCGCGCAAGGAGTGAACCAATGAAAGTCCTGACCGCGAACCGCCTCACCGACGGCATAGCCGTCTGGTACGCCAATGGCGGCTGGGCCGAGACCATCGACCATGCCGACATCGCCCATGACAAGGCGGCCGAGGACCGGCTGGAGGCGATCGGCGCCGAGGCCTCCGCCAACAACGAAGTGGTCGACGTCAACCTGATCGACGTGACCGTGGCCAACGGCACGGTCGAAGCGGTCCGGCTGCGTGAAAAGATCCGTGCCGCCGGCCCGACCACCCGCAACGACCTGGGCAAGCAGGCCCGTCCGCAAGCCGCACGCGCGGCATAGATGACCCAAGCATGATCCCGAGCATGCTCGAACGAAGAAAATAACGGGCGGACGCGCCCGGAAAGACCTGAATATGTACCGTTACGATGAGTTCGACCACGATTTCGTCAAGGCCCGCGTCGCCGAGTTCAGCGACCAGGTCGCGCGGCGCCTTGCCGGCGAGATCACCGAGGACCAGTTCCGGCCGCTGCGGCTGATGAACGGCGTCTATCTGCAACTGCATGCCTATATGCTGCGCATCGCGGTGCCCTACGGCACGCTGAACAGCAAGCAGCTGCGCATGCTCGGCCACATCGCCCGCAAATACGACAAAGGTTATGGGCATTTCACGACGCGCCAGAACATCCAGTTCAACTGGCCGGCGCTGTCGGACATCCCGGCGATCCTGGCGGATCTGGCAAGCGTCGAGATGCACGCCATCCAGACCAGCGGCAACTGCATTCGCAACGTCACTGCCGACCACTTCGCCGGCGCAGCCGCCGACGAGGTTGCCGATCCGCGCCCCTATGCCGAAATCCTGCGGCAATGGTCGTCGGTGCATCCGGAATTCTCGTTCCTGCCGCGAAAATTCAAGATCGCGGTGACCGGCGCCGAGCGCGACCGCGCCGCCATCCAGACGCACGACATCGGCCTGCACCTGAAGAAGAACGCCGCCGGCGAGCTTGGTTTCGCCGTCTATGTCGGCGGCGGCCAGGGCCGCACGCCAATGGTGGCCAAGAAGATCCGCGATTTCCTGCCCGAAGCGGATCTGTTGTCCTACTGCACGGCGATCCTGCGCGTTTACAACCTCTACGGCCGTCGCGACAACAAGTTCAAGGCGCGCATCAAGATCCTGGTCCATGAGACCGGCGTCGAGGAGATCACCCGCCAGGTCGAGGCCGAATGGCAGGAGTTGAAGGACGCCGAGCTGAGGCTGCCGGAAGAAGACATCCGCGCCATCGACGCCTATTTCGCGCCGCCTCCGCTTGTCGACCGGCCGGAAGGCGATGAGGCGGTCAAGCTTGCCCGCCTCGACTCCAAGAGCTTTTCCGAATGGCTGGACCAGAATGTGGTCACCCATCGCCATCCCGACTACGCGGCGGTGACCATCTCGCTCAAGGGCATCGGCGAGACGCCGGGCGATGCCTCCGACAGCCAGATGGAAGCGGTCGCCGACATTGCCGAAAAATATTCCTTCGACGAGCTGCGCGTCAGCCACGAGCAGAACCTGATCCTGCCGCATGTGGCGCGGGCCGACCTCAAGGCGGTCTATGACGCGCTTGTCGATATCGGGCTGGCGACGGCCAATTCCAACCTGATCAGCGACATCATCTCCTGCCCCGGCCTCGACTATTGCGCGCTGGCAACGGCGCGCTCGATTCCCGTGGCGCAGGAAATCTCGCGGCGCTTCGCCTCACTGGAGCGCCAGCGCGAGATCGGCGAATTGAAGCTGAAGATTTCCGGCTGCATCAATGCCTGCGGCCATCACCATGTCGGCCATATCGGCATCCTCGGGGTCGAGAAGAAAGGCGCCGAGCTCTACCAGGTGACGCTCGGCGGCTCGGCCGACGAGAACACCTCGGTCGGCGAGATCATCGGCCGCGGCTTCAGTTCGGAAGAGATCACCGATGCCATCGAGCAGATCGTCGAGACCTATCTCGGGCTTCGGCTGGACAGAAACGAAAGATTCATCGACGCCTACCGCCGAGTCGGTCCCGCGCCGTTCAAGGAGGCGCTCTATGCTGGCGAAGCCAAGGCCGCTTGACCGTATTGTCGACGTCGAGGCCGGCATCGCCGCCCAAGCGGCGGGTCTCGACGCGCTCTACGGCCATCTGAAGCCGCTGGAGATCATCGAGCGGTCGACCCGGGAGTTCTTTCACGGCGAAATCGCCGCCGTCTCGTCCTTCGGCGCGGATTCGGCGGTGCTGCTGCACATGATCGCCGAGATCGACCGCACGCTGCCGGTGATCTTTCTCGACACCGGCAAGCATTTCGAGGAGACGCTCGGCTATCGTGACGCGCTGGCCGCCGATTTCGGGCTGAGCGATATCCGGGTGATCAGGCCCGACGATGCGGCGCTGGCAAGGATCGACCCGACCGGCAATCTGAACGAGACCGACACCGACGCCTGCTGCGACGTCCGCAAGGTCGAGCCGCTGGCGCGCGGCGTCGAGCCGTTCCGCGCCTGGTTCACCGGCCGCAAGCGCTTCCAGGCGGCGACCCGGGCAGCGCTGCCAGTGTTCGAGGCGGTCGGCTCGCGCATCCGCATCAATCCGCTGGCGCACTGGACGACATCGGACCAGGCCGGCTACATGCGCGCACATGCGCTGCGTGAAAACCCGCTGGTCGCCTATGGCTATCTGTCGATCGGCTGCTTCCCATGCACGCAGCCGGTGCAGCCGGGCGACGACGCGCGCAGCGGCCGCTGGGCCGGGCACGCCAAGACCGAATGCGGCATCCACTTGTCGGGGCTGGAAAGGTCGCTGACCGACGCCTCGCTTTAGGATATGTTGATATTCAGCCGGCCTGCAAACGGCGGCTTCCTGCGCTTCCGGCGCTCACGTACCCAAAGTACGCTCCGCTCCGGTTCTCGGAAGCCACCCAGTTTGGTCGCTTCGCGCCCGCCGTCGGCTTCGGCTTGGCCTGACCTGAATCTCGACACACCCCGGGGTGTTTTGAATTTGAGAATATTGTGGACTTGGGAATTTTCTTGATGAGCGACTTGATAGCCGAAAACGCAATGCGGCTGTGGACACCGGATGGGTTCCGCGAGGACGAGTGGGTTCATGCCGAAAGCGCCGAGGCGCTGGTCGGCAATGGCCGTTTCATCCTGCCGTTGCAGGCGTTTCTCGGCCTCGATCCGGAGGTGCGGCGGTCGGCGAAGGAGCGCATCGGTGTGCTGCTGCAGCCCGGCGATCAGCTCGAAAAGATCGCAGGCCTGCTCGATCAGCTGTCACTGGTGGCGCTGGCGTTTCCGGCGTTCAATGACGGCCGCTCGTTCTCCAAGGGCGAATTGCTGCGCAGCCGTTATCATTTTGCAGGCGCTATGCGCGCCACCGGGCAGGTGCTGATTGATCAGCTGCCGCATATGCTGCGCGTCGGCTTCGATGAATTCGAGATATCGCACCCGGTGCTGCTGAAGCGGCTCGAGCAAGGCCGCACAGGCGGACTGCCGCTGTTCTATCAGCCGGCGGTGAAGCCGGAGGCCAAAGGCCCGAAATATTCCTGGCGGCGGGTGCGCGCCGGCTGATCCGCTCCAGAGGGCCAGAAGCCTTCTGGTCGGACCACATTCCAGATTCAACCTTTTATTTTGCGCCTCTCCGCCTTAGGATAGACCCATTATTTCGCGATCCGAATAAATGTGGCCACAAGGGAGGAACCGGGTATGGCTGGCAAGAAGATATTGATGCTCGTTGGCGAGTTCAGCGAGGAGTACGAGATTTTCGTCTTTGAACAGGCCATGCATGCGGTGGGCCACACCGTCCATGTCGTTTGCCCCGACAAGAAGGCCGGCGATATCCTGAAGACCTCGCTGCACGACTTCGAGGGCCACCAGACCTATACGGAAAAGCTCGGCCACGACTACATTCTCAACAAGACGTTTTCCGAGGTCAACCCGGCCGAATACGACGCCGTCTACGCGGCGGGCGGGCGCGGGCCGGAATATATCCGCATCGACAAGCGCGTGCAGGCGCTGGTGCGGCATTTCCATGAGACGGGAAAACCGATCTTCACCATCTGCCACGGCGTGCAGATCCTGATCGCGGTCGACGGCGTGGTGCGCGGCCGCGAAGTCGCGGCGCTGCAGTATTGCGAGCCGGAAGTCACGCTGGCCGGCGGCATCTATATCGATGTTGCGCCGACCGGCGCCCATGTCGACGGCAATCTGGTGTCGGCCAAGGGCTGGCCGGGCCTTGCCGCGTTCATGCGCGAATGCCTGAAAGTGCTGGGCACCGAGATCCGCCAGGGCGAGATCCTGATGCGCGACCAGCGCCAGGCGGCTTAAGCTCGGAATGTGGAGCCCGCCGCACCCCTAACGCATGTCGCGCAAAAGTGTTCAGCGGTTTTGCGATAACGGCATGCATAAACAAGAACCTAAAGCGCGTCGCATGAGGCCGGTCGAGCGCGACGCGCTTTAGGTGCGGCGGTACGTCTACACGGCCATCCGCGCTTCGCGGAACGATACCAGCTTGCTGCGGCTCTCGTCCCACAGCGCCAGCTTGACGCAGCGCAGGCTGTCGAGGAGTGTGACGCGGCCGATCTCACGCAGCTCCGGATAGTCCCTCAGCACTTCCGGAAGCCGGTAGCATGGCACCTTGGCCGAGAGGTGGTGCACGTGGTGGACGCCGATATTGCCGGTGATCCAGTTCAGCACCGGCGGCAGGTCGTAATAGGACGAACCGTGCAGGGCAGCGTGCTGGAATTCCCACTCGGAGTCCTTTGTCCACTCCGTCTCTTCGAACTGATGCTGGACATAGAACAGCCAGATGCCGGCCGATCCGGCGAGGATGACGATCGGCAAATGCACGACCAGAAACGCGCCGGGGCCAACGAACCAGATGAGCAGCGCGGCTATGACCGTGATGGCTAGGTTGGTCGACATCGACGACACCCAAGGGGTGAGGCCGCCCCGCATCATGCCCAAGGGCAGTCTCTGCTCGAAAATGAAAATCCAGATCGGGCCAAGGCCGAACATCACCAGCGGATGGCGATAGAGGCGATAGGCGAGCCGGCCCCGCCACGACAGTTGCCGGTATTCGGCGACGGTCAGTGTCTTGATGTCGCCGGTGCCGCGCTCGTCGAGATTGCCGGCGCTGGCGTGATGGGTTGCGTGGGCGCGGCGCCAGCAATCGTAGGGCGTCAGCGTCAGCACGCCAAGGACGCGGCCGATCCAGTCGTCGGCATAGCGATTGGCAAAGAAGGAGCCGTGGCCGCAATCGTGCTGGATCATGAAGATCCGCACCAGAAAGCCGGCGGCTGGAAGGATGAGGACCAGACCCCACCAATGGCCATAGGCATAAGCGGCCGAGGACAATGTCCACAGCGTGGCGAAGGGGATGAGGGTGATGGCGAGTTCGACGGCGCTGCGACGCCTGTCGGGCTTTTTATAGCGCGACAGGATTTTCAACCAGGCGCGCTTGCTGTTTGCCACAGCTTCGGGGGAAATCATGTTCATCATGAAACATAGGCGGAGCAGCGCGCTGCCGCAAGCCGGCGATCACGCAAAGTTACTGCGGGTAAATGTCGCGCGATGGCGAGGAATTGATGGCCGCAGTCGCCGGGCGCACGGCCTGCAATGGTGTCTACCGACGGCGCCCGCCTGCGACCACCTTGGCTTCCACGCCGTCCAGGCGGTCGAGCAATTCCTTCAGACGGTCGGGAATATCGGACTCCGTGCGGAAGGCCGGCAAGGTGCGCAGAAAGCGCTTGGTCGCCTCGGTGCCGAGCTGGCGCCGGATATCGGCGGCGAGCCCATCGCGTTTTTCGCCATTCCTGCGGGGCATCATCCAAAATCCTGTGTCGGCTTCGAAACTCTTCCAAGGGAGGAATGGTTCCCGCATTGTAGTGTCCCGGCAAGCAAAGACGTCGGGTACGGTAAAGTTTGAATTAAAATCGAAAGGTCTGCGCCGTCCGCCATCAATCAGCGACAGCGGCTGCAGTATCGCTTGCCCCTTGATTTTTGGCCGCTAAACCTCGATATCGGGCGCAAATCCACACCATTCGAAAATGACGGGAAACGGCGATGAGCGACCAGGCAAAAGACGAACGCGCGCCCGATGAAGCCGAGAAGACCGAGGCTGCCGCGGAGCCAAGGGAAGGTGGCGTCGACGGCGACTATGAAGCGCTTGTGCGGCTTCTGAAGGAAAACGAAGAGCTGAAGGATCGCGCGCTGCGCGTCGCGGCCGACATGGAGAACTTGCGTCGCCGCACCGCCCGCGACGTCCACGACGCGCGCGCCTATGCGGTTGCCAATTTTGCCCGCGACATGCTTTCGGTGTCAGACAATCTGCGCCGTGCGCTGGATGCCATCCCGGAGGAGGCCAAGGCTTCGGGCGATGCCGGCTTCAAGGCGCTGATCGACGGCGTCGAGATCACCGAGCGCGCCATGCTGTCGGCGCTGGAACGCCACGGCGTGAAGAAGCTCGAGCCCGAGGGCGAGAAATTCGATCCGAATTTCCACCAGGCGATGTTCGAGGTGCCCAATCCCGACGTACCGGCCAACACGGTCGTGCAGGTCGTGCAGCCCGGCTATTCGATCGGCGAGCGTGTTCTGCGGCCCGCCATGGTCGGCGTCGCTAAGGGCGGCCCCAAGCATGTGGCGAGCGAAGCGCCAGTCGAGCCGGGGCCGGTCAACGAGCAGGCTGAGAAAGATGCGTGAATGGGTGAATGGTCAATAGTGAATGGTTAGTAGTGAGTAGCCAATTGCTGCTCCAGCAGTCAGTGCTATGTTCTATTCACTATTCACTATTCACTATTCACTATTCACGCCGCAAACCGCTGCGCTTCTCCACCATAATAATTGACGTAGCGGGCACCGATCTCCTTGACCGGCATCACCACGAACACGTCGACCGTCGAGAATTCACGGTCGATGACGCAACCGTCGCCAATGCGCGCGCCGACGCGCAGATAGCCCTTGACCAGTGGCGGCATCGCGGCGATCGCCGCCTTGGTATTGACCGCCTCGATCGGCATCAGATCCATGGAACAATAGCGCCCGGCGACGGCACGCACGTCCCAGGATGAATTCGTCCGGCAGTGGTGGGCAAGATAGGTCAGCGCCTCTGCATGTGCCGCCGGCACGGTGCCGTGGAACGACGCGCAGCCGGTCATCACGCCGATGCCGTAATGATTGATATAGGCCCAGATGCCTTGCCACAGCGCCTCGATGGTGCGCTTCGAGCGGTATTCCGGCAGAACGCAGGAGCGGCCGAGCTCGAGGAAGCGCTGGCCGGGATGCCGCGCGATCAGCTTGGTCAGTTCGAATTCACCTTCGGAATAGAAGCCTCCGGCGGCCGCGGCAATCTCCTGCCGCAGCAGGCGGTAGGTGCCGACGATGCGGCGATGCTCGGGGCCGGAAAGCGAAGTATCGAAGACCAGCAGATGGTCGCAGAGGGGATCGAAGCGGTCGGCATCGCGGCGGTCCTGCATCTGGAACAGGTCCTTCCTGGCACCAAGCTCGTCGTAGAACACCCGGTAGCGCACTTCCTGCGCGGCAGCGATCTCGGGCTCGTTGCGGGCGAGCCGCACTTCGAGATTGCCGATGCGGCCGAGCGATGCGCCTTTTATGACGGCATCGGCGTTCCGGCCGACGAGCAAAGGCCCGCTGGCGTTCGGCCGAGCATCACATTCCGGCATGACTGTATGCACGAGTGATTCTCCTTCGAGCCATCCCTCTTGGCACGGGGATACGGTGTAGGTGCAACAGGATTGTGACAGTACCGTGATACGGCTCTGCGGGCAATACTTCGTCGGCTGGGTAATCTATCAACCGTCTATGTTGTGCCTCAGGCGGCCGCTTGCCCTTCGACCGCATGAACCAGGGCATCGGGGTCGAGCGGCTTGGTGACGAAGCCGCTGGCACCGTGAGCGAGCACGGCGTGGCGGGTCTTTTCCTGGCTGTCGGCCGACAGCACCATGATCGGCACCGGCGGCACCGCGGTCTCCTCCTCATGGCGGCGGATGGCGGCGATGGCGTCCAGACCGTCCATGACAGGCATGTGCAAGTCCATCAGCACCACGTCGTAGCGGTGCTTGTGGCCGGTGCTGATGACCGCCTCGACCGCGGCCTTGCCGTTGCCGACCACTTTCACGCGATGCCCGGCCTTCAGCAGCGTGGCGCGGGCCAGCATGGCGTTGATGTCGTTGTCCTCGGCGATCAGCACCGACAGGCCCTGCTGGCGGGCGCCAATGGCGTGCCCCGCCTGCGCGCCGCGCCTTTGCAGTTGCGGCTCGGCGATGACCGGTGCATGGCTGGTCAAAAGCACGCGCAGCAGTGTCTCGCCGCGCACCGGCCTCGCCAGGAAGGTGGCGTAACCGTTGGCACGGAACTCGCCAAGCATGCCGCGGTCGGTCGGCGCGATCAGCGTCACTGCCTCGCAATCGGCAAATCCGCTCTGGCGCAGGCGCCTGAGCAGCCTGCCGTCGCTTTGCTCCATGGCAGCATCGATCAGAAGCACGTCACAGCCCTCGGCGAAAGCGGTGGCCTGGGCGGCGGCGGTGGCCAGATCGACCGTGCCGCCATTGGCGCGAATGGTGCGGGCGAGGGCTTCGGCCTCGACCAGGTTCTTCGATACGATCACCGCATGCCGGCCCGACAGCGCGTCCTGGCGGATCTGCGGCGCCTCGACGGCGGAAATAGCGGGAATCTCGAAGACGAATTCGGACCCCTGGCCAAGCCGGCTCGACACAGAGATAGTGCCGCCCATGGCGATCACCAGGCGTTTGGAAATGGCGAGACCGAGGCCGGCACCGCCATGCGCACGGGTCGAGGTGCCGTCAGCCTGTTCGAAGTCCTCGAATATGCGCTCCATGTCCTCCTCGCGCAGACCGGGGCCGGTGTCGGTGATGGTGAAGCAGATGCGGTCGGTGGTTTCGGTGCGGACGCGGGCGATGCTTGCCAGGACGCCGCCGCTGTCGGTGAACTTGACGGCGTTGCCGATGAGATTGAGCAGCACCTGCCTGACCCTGCCGGGGTCGGCGGTGATCAGCTGCGGCACGTCGGGTTCGACATGGCAGCCGAGGCCGATATCCTTGGCAAAAGCCCGCGCCGCCAAAAGCTCGATGACATTGTCGGCGATCTCGCGCACCGACATCGGCTGCGGTTCGGGATCGAAGCGGCCGGCCTCGATCTTGGAGTAGTCGAGCAGGTCCTCGATCAGCGCCAGCAGCGCGCTGGCCGAGGTCGAGATGGCGCCGACATAGGTCCGCTGCTCGGGCGAAAGGCTGGTGTCGGCGAGAAGCCGGGCCATGCCCATGATGCCGTTCATCGGCGTGCGGATCTCGTGGCTGACGGTGGCGAGGAAGCGCGATTTGGCCTGGCTCGCATATTCGGCCCGCTCGCGGGCGGTGATCAGCGAGGATTCGGCGCGCTTGCGAGCGGTGATGTCGCGGGCGATGGCGCGATGCGAAACGGCGCCGCTGTCCTTGTCGCGCACCGACAGCTCGATCCAAGAGAACCAGCGTGGGCCGTCCGGCGTGCGAATGGCGACGTCGGTGGAACTCAGGCATTCATGGTCGGAAAACGCGGCGTCGGGGACGATGCCGACATCGATGCCTAGTTCGGCCAGGGTCTTGCCGGCAAGGTCGCGCTGGTCGGTTTCGACAAGGTCGGCGAAAACCTTGTTGGCGTAGACAATGTGGCCGTCGCGGTCACGATGGACGACGAGATCGCCGAGTGCATCGATCAGCCCGCGAAAGCGCTCCTCGCTCTCCTGCATCTCCCACATGCGGTCGGCCAGCGTCTCGATTTCGGCGCGGCTGCGGGCGGTCGTGGCATCGAGCAGGGCCACCGCGCGGCGCTCGGTGCGCCTGTTGCGCAGATGCATGGCGAGCCCGGCGATGGCTGTCGCCAAAAGGCCGATGGTGATGAAGATCGGCGCCCCGGTCAGATGCGAAAAGCCTGCCAGCACGACGATGGCGACGAGCGTCAGGAAGGGCAGGCCTTCGCGGTTGGAGGCCGGCAGTTCCGGCGCCAGCGGTGGCGCGGCGACAAGCTGCCGTCCTGGCGCCGCGGGGGCCGTCCCGTCGGCCCGTTCGGCTGGTTCCGCCTCTCTGATGCCGGGTTCCGCAATCATACGGAACTCCTGCCAGACAGAGCTTATCGAAGGTTGTGGTTGATCGCTCGAATTTTAGCGGTCGCGCTCTTTTTTATCCCTTGGGGGCTCATATATCCACCACCACGCGGCCGCGGATCTTGCCCTCGACGATCTCATGCGCGGCGCCGATGATGCCGTCGAAGCCGATGCTCATCGACAGGCTGGCAAGCTTTGCGTGGTCGAGATCGGCGCCGATGCGGCGCCAGGCCTCGAGGCGGACCGCCTTCGGCGCCATCACCGAATCGATGCCGAGCAGCGAGACGCCGCGCAGGATGAAGGGGGCGACGCTTGCCGGCAGGTCCATGCCGCCGGCGAGGCCGCAAGCGGCGACGGCGCCGCCATAGGAGGTCATCGACAGAACGTTGGCCAGCGTGTGACTGCCGACCGCATCGACGCCGCCGGCCCAGCGTTCCTTGGCGAGCGGTTTTGCCGGCTGGGTGAGCTCGTCGCGTGAAATCACTTCCGCGGCGCCGAGGTCGATCAGATAGGGGCTTTCGGCAGCGCGGCCGGTCGAGGCGATGACGTGATAGCCGAGGCTGGACAGGATCGAGACCGCGACCGAGCCGACGCCACCGGCAGCGCCGGTCACGACCACCGGGCCGCGCTCGGGCACGATGCCGTGCCGCTCCAGCGCGATGACGCAAAGCATGGCGGTGTAGCCGGCGGTGCCGACCGCCATCGCATCATGCGGGCTCATGCCGTCCGGCAACGGCACCAGCCAGTCGCCCTTGACGCGGGCGCGCCCTGCAAAGGCGCCGAAATGCGTCTCGCCGACGCCCCAGCCGTTCAATATGACCTTTTCGCCCTTGCGCCAGTCAGGATTGGAAGACGAGATGACGGTGCCGGCGAAATCGATGCCCGGCACCAGCGGCCAGCGGCGGATTACCGGCGCCTTGCCGGTAATTGCAAGACCGTCCTTGTAGTTCACCGTCGTCGCCTCGACCGCGACGGTGACGTCGCCCTCCATCAGGTCTGCCTCGGTAAGCTCGGTCACCGCGACTGACTGGTTTTTCTCGGCGTCACGCGAAACGAGGATGGCTTTGAAGGTTTCGGGCATTTTTTCTCCTCGGGCTTGCAGATCAGAATGTGCGGCGCCAGGCGAGTGAGGTCAATCGCTCGACGCTCCGCGCCGCCAGCTAATGAGTTCGTCGAAGACGACCAGTACCGCACCAACCGAAATGAAGGCGTCGGCGAGGTTGAAGACGGCGAAGGACCAGACCGGCGTATGGAACAGGACATAGTCGATTACATGACCGTAGATTGCGCGATCGATCAGGTTGCCGAGCGCGCCGCCGACGATCAGCGCGAAGCCGATGCGGGCAAGCAGGTGGCCCGGCGGCGTGCGGGCCGCAAGGTAGAGCACGAAAGCGACCACCACAACCGCGACGACCACCAGGCCGGTGTCGCCGAAGGACGAAAACAGCGAAAACGCGATGCCGGTGTTGTAGGTGCGGTACAGCGCCAGGAAAGGCAGGAGATCGAGCTTTTCCTGAAAGGCAAGGCCGGTCTCGACCAGATATTTCAGCCACTGGTCGAGCGCTATCGCGGCGACAACCAGAAAAGCGTAGGGGCTCCAGGACTTCATAGTTTGCAGTTTCACGGTTTGGGACGTCACGATCGGGCATCCTCCGGGCCGAGCTTCAGCGCGCCGCGCCGGATCTCGAACAGCATGACGCCGGTGGCCACCGCAAGGTTGAGCGAATCGGCGCGGCCGGCCTGCGGTATCCGCAGCAGTTTGTCGCAGTTTGCGGCAAGCTCGTCAGGCAGGCCTTGCTGCTCGTTACCCATCATCAAAAGCACCGGGCCTTTTGAAAAATCGACCGAGCGGTAGTCGACCGCACCCTTCAGATGGGTGCCGGCGACGAGGCCGGGAAAGCTCTTTCGCCAGGCGAGAAAAGCTTCGGGCGACGCCTTGGCGACCGGCACGGCGAAAATCGAGCCCATGGTGGCGCGCACCGTTTCGACCGAAAAGGGATCGGTGGTCTCGCCGACCAAGATGACGCCCCTGGCCCCGACAGCGTCGACCGTGCGGATGACGGTGCCGAGATTGCCGGGGTCGCGGACGCGGTCGAGCGCCACCCAGACGTCGCCGTCACGGACGCGGATGTCCTTCAACGGCAGGAATTTCTGCGAGAACACGCCGACGACCATTTGCGGATTGTCGCGGCGGGTGATGGCGACCAGCACTTTTTCCGAAACTTCAAGGACGGTGCCGCCGGCGGCGACCGTGCGCGCCGCGATCTTTTCAACCGCCGTATTGCCACGTCCGGCCTTGGCGAAGACCAATGTCCTGATCGACCAGCCGAGATCGAGCGCGTCGATGACCAACTTCAGGCCTTCGGCCATGAAGGCATTCTGCTGGTCACGGAATTTCTTCAGCGCGAGCGCCTTGATGGCCTTGACCAGCGGGTTGGCGAGGCTGGTGACTTCCTTCACCTGCCCTGGCGCGCCCGCGTGCCGTTCGTACGCACTCATTCAGGCCACCCAGCGTGAGAACAGCGAGGTCGAAAGCGCCCGACCGGCAGATTTCTCGCGGATGATCAATTCACCCGACTCGACCGTGCCGCCCATGCCGGCGAAGGTGTCGCGCATCAGGGCATGGATGGCGAAAAAAGAGGCGCGGATCGAATAGGCGGTCAGTACCACGGCGAGCGGCTTCGGCGTCAGGATCGCGCGGCAGATATCGGTCAGCGCCGGCAGGTCCTCGAACAGCTGCCAGACCTCGCCTTTCGGTCCGCGGCCATAGGCGGGCGGGTCGAACAGGATGATGTCGTAACGGCTGCCGCGGCGCTCCTCGCGTTCGGCGAATTTCACGGCATCGTCGACGATCCAGCGGATCGGCTTTTGCGACAAGCCCGCCATTTCCTGGTTTTCGCGCGCCCACCCGATCGCCTTCTTGGAAGCATCGACGTGGGTGACCTCGGCGCCGGCACGCGCCGCCACCAAGGAGGCAAGGCCGGTGTAACCGAACAGGTTCAACACCTTCACCGGCCGTTTTGCCGCCGCGATCAGTCCGGCCATGTGGTCCCAGTGCGAGGCCTGCTCGGGAAAGACGCCGACATGGCGAAACGAAGTGAAGCGGCCGAGATAATCTATGCCGTCATGCTTCATCGGCCAGGTCTCGCCGAGCGGCGTCTTGGGGAAGCGCCAGCGGCCGATGCCTTCCTCGTCGGTATCGCCGGTGAAAATGGCGTCGGCGCGCTCCCAGTCCCTGGCCGGCAAAGCCTTTTGCCAGATCGCCTGGCCCTCCGGCCGAACGATGCGGTAGGGGCCGTATTGCTCGAGTTTCTCTCCGGCGCCGCTGTCGAGCAGCGCGTAGTCCTGATTGGCGCCGACCTCGAGGATCAGCGGCAGATGTTCGGCAGGCAGCGCGCCATCGCGGCGGGATAGAGGGCGCGGCGCGGCTTTCGGCTCGGACCGGTCCTGCAGTTTAGGCTCCGAACCGGCGGTCAGGCCGGCGTCGCGCCGCCGCGGCTGCTCCGCCCCGCCCTTCGCGGGCGGGCGGCTGTCGCGGCGTTTGTCGCGAAAAGGTTTCAAGAAGGCGCATCTCCGGAAGGCGGCTCGCCGCTTCTGCCACAGCACATTGACCGGCGCAACAAAAGGGCTGCCGACGTGTGCAACCGGATCAGCCGCGCCTGATCGACAGCAGGCCGACTGCGAGCGCTATGAAACCAACGGCCTTGAAGCCGGTGACGACCATATGGCCGGTTTCCCAGCTGCTCCGGATACTTTCGAAATTGTCCGGGATCGGTCCAGGCACCCAGGTGGCCAGGACATCGTTTGCCGGTTTGACCAGGGTAAACCACGCCACGAGGGCCATCAGATAAAGCACGGTGGCGGCCAAAATCCACCAGAATGCCGGGCGGTCGCTGCGCAGCATCCAGGCGAGAAGCCCCGGACAGGCGATCGCGGCCACGTCCAGCGGTGCGCCGACAATCGCGAAGAATTGGAACTGAGCGTTGAAGACAGTGGTTTCACGCCAGAGCGAAGGCGGCCATCTGGTCAGCCGCGGCACCGATTCCAGCACATGGGCGAAGGATGGTCCGAGGCTGAGCGCAGCGACGATGGCGGTCAAAACCGACCAGAACAACAGGAACCCGCGTATATCCATAATGGCCAGACAACGGCGTCAGGGCGCAGACGTTCCCGTCCGCCACCATGTCGCTTGCCGCCGAAAGTGCTGGGGCTCTATCGTGATTGAAACTAGGTCATGATTCATGTCCCGTGCTGAACGCCTGCTCGACCTGATCCAGATCCTGCGCCGGCATCGCCGGCCGGTCAGCGGCCGCAGCCTTGCGGGCGAAATGGGTGTGTCGATCCGCACGCTCTATCGCGATATCGCCACGCTGCAGGGGCAGGGCGCGCCGATCGAGGGCGAGGCGGGGTTGGGTTACGTGCTCAGGCCCGGTTTCATGCTGCCGCCCTTGATGTTCACCGATGAGGAGATCGAGGCGATCGTGCTCGGTTCGCGCTGGGTGGCCAAGCAGCCGGACTGGCGGCTTGCGAACGCCGCCACCGACGCGCTGGCCAAGATCGCCGCGGTGCTGCCGGACGATTTGCGCGAAGAGCTCGACGCCTCGACGCTGTTGGTCGGGTCGCGCACCGAGGTCACCGAAGGCATCGATCTCGGCGTGGTGCGGCAGGCCATCCGCGAGGAGCGCAAGCTGAGCTTTGTCTATCGCGACGCCGGCGGCGCTGCCTCCGAGCGCACCGTCTGGCCGTTCGCACTCGGCTTCTTCGACAAGGTGCGCGTCGTCGCGGCCTGGTGCGAGATGCGCCAGGATTTCAGGCACTTTCGCGCCGACCGGATATCCGGCCTCAATGCCACCGAGATGCGCTATCCGCGTCGCCGTCAGGTGCTGCTCAAAGAATGGCGGGCGACGCTCGACACGCCAAGCTAAGGCTGCTGCTCAGTTGAGACTGCTGCCAGAATCTGGCAGTGGCGTACGGTATGCTCCTCCAGTCGAAACCATCTGGAGAGCAATTCATGACACCGCCCAATTTCGTCATCCTCTTTGTCGACAAGCCTGAGCAAAGCGGCGCCTTCTACAGCGCGCTGCTTGGGCGGCAGCCGGTCGAGACCTCGCCGACCTTCGTGCTGTTCGTGCTCGACAACGGCTTCAAGCTCGGCCTCTGGTCGCGTCACACCGTGGAACCGGCCGCCGCGGCAGCAGGCGGTGGCGCCGAGATCGTCTTTGCGCTGGACACGCCGGGTGCCGTCGACGCCACCCATGCCGAGTGGGCCGGCCGCGGGCTGAAAATTCTGCAGACGCCGACCGACATGGATTTCGGCCGCACCTTCGTCGCGCTTGATCCCGACAGCCACCGGCTGCGGGTTTATTGGCAAAGGCAGTAGGGCAGTAGGGCAGTAGGCGAGAGCAAAGTAGCACTAGGCGCGGCGCCGCACGATTAGCACGGTTTCCTACTGCCCTACTGCCCTACTGCCCTACTGCCCTACTGCCCTACACTTGCCCGATACACGGCAATGCCGGCGGCGAGGTCCTCGAGGGCCGCGCCGACCGACTTGAACAGCGTGATGTCATCGTCGTTCTGCCGGCCTTTTTTCTGGCCGCGCGCCAGTTCATAGAGATCGGCGACGATGGCTTCCGGCTTCAGAACGCCGGAGGCCAGCGGCTGGACGATATCGCCTGCCTCCTTGGTGGCGCCGGCGCGGGTGTCGACATAGACCCGGGCGCGTGCAATCGCGTCGTCGTCGCTTTCGCGCATCGCCGGCGTGAAGCCGCCAACCAGATCGACATGGGCGCCGGGATTCAAGAGTGCGCCCTTGATCAGTGGCATGGTGGTGATGGTCGCCGACGACACGATATCGGCCTTTCCGAGTTCGGCGTCGAGATCGCCTGCTGCTTCGGCCGCAAAACCCTCGGCACGCAATCTTGCCGCGACCTTTTCGGCGTTGGCCGGCGTGCGGTTCCAGATGCGGATGTTCTTGATCGGACGTACCGCCGAATGCGCCTTTGCAAGGAACGGCGACAGCGCGCCGGCGCCCACTATCAGCAGCCGCGATGCGTCCGCGCGGGCCAGATAGGAGGCGGCCAGCGCCGACGCACAGGCCGTGCGCCACTGTGTCAGCCGCTGGCCATCGATCAAGGCCTGAGGCTCGCCGGTGGCGCCGTCGAGCAACAGGTAAAGCCCCATCACCGCGGGCTTGCCGACGGCATTGTTGTCGGGCGACACGGTGACGATCTTGACGCCGATATGGCCATCGGCCGAGGTGCCGGCTGCGTTGAAGTCGGTCCAGGCCGGCATCAAAAGCAGCGTCGAGGCGGCGCCATCGGGCCGCTCAACCGTGTGATGGTGCCTGACCGGCTGCACGGCGCCATCGCGAAAAGCGGCGCGCAACGTCTCGACCAGCCCGGAAAAGGTCAGCGCGCGGTCGACCTCGGCGGCGGAAATGGTCAGCATGAAAGGCTCCGTGGAGAACTAGGCCGGTTGTGCTTCAGGCCCGAGCCGCGGCTCAGTTCGTCGGCTTCGGCAAGGCTGGGCCCTGCGACGCGGTGGGCGCGCGGCTGACCGCCTGGCGCAGGTTCTCTGCCTCGGCGCCGCGCTGGCGCGCCAGCTTGCGGTAGCGGCCCTGCTTGGTCCAGGTAGCCAGGCTGCCGACGATCATGCCGATGGCCAGCGCCAGGAATAGGAAAATGAAGAGCGGCATGGTCAGCGTCAGCGCCGGATTGCCGGGGTTGAACGGATCGAGCGTGAAGGCGACCGGTTCGCGGTTGGCGACGGCCAACGCAATCAGGATGACGGCCAGCGGCACGAAAACCACGATGAGGAGAAAGCGATTGAACATGTTTTTCCGTTCGGAAGAAAAGGCGGGAGCGGTGGCGGGCGCCGCGCCTATTTGCCTCCGTTCAGCCTTTCACGCAATTCCTTGCCGGTCTTGAAGAACGGTACCCATTTCTCCTCGACCTCTACGGATTCGCCGGTGCGCGGGTTGCGGCCGGTACGGGCAGGGCGGTTTTTCACCGAAAACGCGCCGAAGCCGCGCAACTCGACCCGGTTGCCCTCGGCAAGCGCGTCGGTGATTTCATCGAAGATGGCGCTGACAATGTTTTCGACGTCGCGCAGGAAAAGATGCGGATTACGCGTGGCGATGATCTGCACAAGTTCGGATTTGATCATGAAAAGGCTCCCCGTAAAAGCAGTGCCGCCGAAATTATCAGAATGATTTTATTTGGTTTTTCACTCGTCCCAAGCGGTTCCTCAAGGGTGCCAGACGGAAACGAGACCGTCAAGAAACAAGCGGTCCGCTCCAATTTCGTGAAGGACGTCGCCGCCATGGCCGGGCAGGCCAAGCGCAGCACCGACGGTCTGCGCCATCGCCTTGGAGAACAGGAAACCACCACGTTTTTCCGTGTCCTTCCATTCCACCACCTTGAGCTTGGCATCGACACCCTTGCCTGCAAGCCAGTCGATTGCTTCGGCCTCGCCGCCGACCGCGTCGATCAATCTGTTGGTGACCGCCTGCCGGCCGGTGAAGATCGACCCGTCTGCGAGCGCCAGCGCCTCCGGCTTGGTCATGTTGCGGCGCTCGGCGACGATGCCGACGAACCAGTCGTAGCTGTCGAGGATGAGCTTGCGGACCATGGCGCGCTCATCGTCATTGGTCGGCTTGAAGGGAGAAGGCGAGGCCTTCAAGGGCGAGGATTTCACCTCCTCCAGCTTGACGCCGAGCTTGTCCATGAGGCCGCTGACGTCCGGGTACTGGATCAGCACGCCGATCGAGCCGACGATCGAGGATTTGCGTGCGACAATATGGTCGGCCGCGGTGGCGATCATATAGCCCGCCGAAGCCGCGAGCGTGCCGACCTCGGCCACCACCGGCTTGTCGGCGGCGAGCTTGCGCACTGCCTCATAGATCGACTCGCCACCGACGGTGGTGCCGCCGGGTGAATCGATCGACAGGATCACAGCCTTGACGCGCGGCGACTGACGGATTGCCTCCAGCCGCTTGATCAGTTCTTCGTCTTCGGTGATGGTACCTTCGATCTTGACCTTGGCGATGTGGTCGACAGCCGCGCCGGTGAAGTCGTCACCATAGATCCATGCCGAGAAGGCGATCAGTCCGGCTGCTGCGACGATAATCGCCGCAACACGCCAGAATGTCAGCTTGCGGCGCAAGCGGCGGCGGTCGATCAGGTCGTCGGCTCTCAATGCCATGGTCAGCCTCGTAGTCGGTGGGAGCAGATGCTTTTAAAGCAACCATTCGCGCCCGGCTACCGTTTCCTGACGGCCTTGCGCCAAAGGCCGTCTTAGGCATTCGCGGCAAGCCTCAACCTGTCACGTTCTACAGGCTCTAACACTGTGCGCCCATATCTGGTATGAGGTACAGGCTGCGCTGGGGCCATTTTCATTGTACAGGGGCGGCTGTCACATTTTTGCGGTTTTCCTCGGCTTGTGCTTGCTTGAGGGCGCCGGCACCCCACCTATAGGGCGGCCTGGCGGGCAGGGGTTTAGAAGAAGCAGTCATGTTAGCGGGACCAATCGAACCGACCAACACCGAGACGGAGTTGGCTCCCAAGGCCGCAGGCCGGGCGCGGGTCGACGCGTTTGACGTTGCGCAGCGTCATTCGCGCCGGGTCCGTATCCTCAAGCTGGCCGTGCCGCTGGTCGCTGCCGTGATTGCGGTCGCGTTTCCGGTCTATTCCTATCTCATGGCTCCCGCTGCAATCGAGGTGCAGGCCGACGGCGGCGCCTTTGCCGATGGCAAGCTGGTGATGGCCAATCCCAAGCTCAACGGCTTCACCAAGCAGGACCTGCCCTATTCGATGACGGCCCTGCGCGCCATACAGGACGTCAGCAAACAGGGCATCATCGATCTGGAAGGCATCAAGGCCAAGCTGCCGATTGCGGCCGACAACACGGCCGCCATCAACGCCACGCACGGCACCTACGATCGCGACGGCAACACGCTCAGCCTGACCAGCGATGTGACCGTGTCGACGACGGATGGTGTGGTGGCAAAATTCAAATCAGTCTATCTCGACATGGGCGAAGGCACTATGAAGACAAGCGAGCCCGTCGATGTCAGCCGCGGCGGGTCGCGGATCAGGGCGGATTCGATGTCGGTCCAGGACAATGGCAAGGTCCTGGTTTTCGAGAACAAGGTGCGCGTCGACATCGATCCCGCCAGTTTGAAGGCGGCAGAGGCAAAGAGCGGAGAGACCAATGCGGTTCAGTAGTTCGGCACGGCGCCTCGCCGCGATTTCGGCGTTGCTAACCTTGGGGCTGACCTTGGGGACGGCGCCGTCGCTGGCGCAGTCCAAGGCCACCAGCCAAATGTCCGGCCTCAGGCTGTCGGGCGACAAGCCGATCCAGATCGAAAGCGACAAGCTCGAGGTGCGCCAAGCGGAAAGCGTTGCCGTCTTCACCGGCAACGTCAACGTCGTCCAGGGTCCAACTGTGCTCAAGGCCGGCAAAATGACGGTCTATTACGTCAGGGATGCAGGCGCCGCCAAAAGCGCCCAGCCGGCGGGTGCCGCGGCAATGACCGGATCCGCCAACATCGACCATCTCGAGGTCGACGATAAGGTCTACATCAAATCGGACAATCAGGTTGCCACCGGCGACCGCGGCACTTTCGACATGAAGACCGAAGTGCTGGTGCTTTCGGGCAGCAAGGTCGTGCTCTCGCAAGGCGACAACGTGCTTGTCGGCTGCAAGCTCACTGTGCAGATGAAGAGCGGCCTTGCCCAGGTCGACGCCTGCGGCGGCCGCGTCATGATGTCGATCACGCCGCCGGCGAAGTCTGGAGCAGCGAAACCCTGATGACCGGCATATCGTCGCTGCTGGCGCGTCTTCCAGGGCGCGCCGCCAGCCAACTTGCGGCACCGGCCAGGGTCACCGTCGAAGCGGCAAAGTTCAAGGGAACCTTGATCGCCAAGGGGCTGACCAAAAGCTACAAGGGCCGCAAAGTCGTCAGCGGCGTGACGCTGGGCGTGCGCGCCGGCGAGGCGGTTGGGCTGCTCGGCCCCAACGGCGCCGGCAAGACGACCTGTTTCTACATGGTAACCGGCCTGGTGCCGGTCGATGAAGGCACGATCGAAATCGACGGTTTCGACGTCACGTCGATGCCGATGTATCGCCGCGCCCGTCTCGGCATCGGCTATCTGCCGCAGGAAGCCTCGATTTTTCGCGGCCTGAATGTCGAGCAAAACATCCGGGCCGTGCTCGAAGTGGTCGAAAAGAGCCGCAAGGAGCGTGAGCGCCTGCTCGACGAATTGCTCGAGGAATTTCACATCAGCCATCTGCGCAAGGCTCCGTCGCTGTCGCTCTCCGGCGGTGAGCGGCGACGCCTCGAAATTGCCCGCGCCTTGGCAACCCGCCCCGCCTACATGTTGCTCGACGAACCTTTCGCCGGCATCGATCCGATCGCCGTCGCCGACATCCAGCAGCTCGTGCGCCACTTGACGGCACGTGGCATCGGCGTTCTGATCACCGACCACAATGTCCGCGAGACACTTGGCCTGATCGACCGCGCCTACATCATCCATGCCGGCCAGGTGCTGACCCATGGTCGAGCCGACGAAGTGGTCGCAAATGCCGATGTGCGGCGGCTTTATCTCGGCGAGGGATTTACGCTCTAAGTGCGAAATTCCGGCTCGAGCGGGATTTCCGGCGTAGTCCAGCAGCTTTTTCTTCAATTTTCTGCCTGAAAACGCTCCGACAGGCGAGTTTTACCGCTCCTCGCCTTGACAAGCAAAAGCCGGGCCAGTTTCTATGCTGGCCTGGAAAATTCCTTCCAGCAGTGCGGGTGCGTAGACGGAGCGTTTGAAACCGAACCATGGCGTTGGCGGCAAAACTACAGCTACGACAGTCGCAGTCGCTGGTGATGACGCCGCAGCTGATGCAGTCGATCCGCCTGCTGCAGTTCACCCATCTCGAGCTGGAACGCTTCATCGACGACGAGATCGAACGCAATCCCCTGCTGGAACGCGCCGAACCGCAGGAGGACGCCGCCAGCGACCAGGCGCAGAAGGGCGACGCCGCATCGGAACCGGCTGCCGACGGCGACTGGTTCGAGGCGGAAACGGCGTGGAGCGCCGAGGCGATCTCGGAAAAGCTCGATACGTCGCTGGAAAACCTGTTTCCTGACGATCCTGGTACGAGCGAGCGGCTCGGGCCCGACCTGACGGCACAATGGAAATCGGCGTCCGGCAACGGCTCCACCTCTTCCTCCGACGGCTTCGACGTCGCGGATATGGCGGCGGCGGCCATCACGCTGCGCGACCATGTCGGCGAGCAGGTGGCGCTCGCCTTTGCTGATCCGGCGGCGTGCCTGATCGCCGGCGAGCTTGCCGACGGCCTCGACGAGGCCGGCTACATGCGTGCCGACATGGCCGAGATCGCCGCCCGCCTCGGCACGGACGCCACGGCGATGGCACCGGTCCTGGCGGTCTGCCAGACATTTGAGCCAGCCGGCATATTCGCCCGCGACCTCGCCGAATGCCTGTTGCTGCAGCTGGCCGTGCGCGACCGGCTCGATCCGGCGATGAAGGTGCTGATCGCCAATCTCGAACTCCTGGCACGGCGCGATTTCCAGACGCTGAAGCGGATTTGCGGCGTCGACGAGGAGGATCTGCTCGACATGCTGGCCGAGATCCGGGCGCTCGACCCGCGGCCTGGAATGGCGTTTTCGCGCGGTGCCAGCGATGCGATCGTGGCCGACGTCGAGGTGCGTGCAGCCAATGACGGCAGCTGGACGGTCGAGCTCAATGCCGAGACGCTGCCGCGCGTGCTGGTCGATCACATCTATTTCGCCCAGGTCACGCCACATGCGAAAAACCAGGCGGAAAAGGATTTCCTTGCCGAATGCCTGCAGAACGCCAACTGGCTCACGCGCAGCCTCGACCAGCGGGCGAAGACCATTCTCAAGGTGGCCTCTGAGATCGTGCGCCAGCAGGACGCTTTTCTCGTCCACGGCGTGCGGCACCTGAAGCCGCTCAACCTGCGCACGGTGGCGGACGCCATCGGCATGCACGAATCAACGGTCAGCCGGGTCACGGCAAACAAATACATGCTGACGCCGCGCGGTGTGTTCGAGCTGCGCTATTTCTTCACCGCCTCGATCGCTTCGTCAGGTGGCGGCGATGCGCATTCGTCGGAAGCGGTGCGCGACCGCATAAAGCAGCTGATCGACGAGGAGAAAGCCATCGATGTGCTTTCCGACGATGCCATCGTGGACATGCTGCGGGAAAGCGGCGTCGACATCGCCAGGCGCACGGTGGCCAAATACCGGGAAGGCATGAACATACCCTCTTCGGTGCAGCGGCGGCGCGAAAAACGCGCTTTGGCCAGCGCCGGCCGTTGATCTCCGGCGGAATTTCCACAGCTTTCGCCCTTCATTGACAAGCGGCGACGAAGTGGCTAGAAGCCCGCCCGCATGAGACGGGCTGGCGAGTGGATTTGAGTTCGCCGATGCCCGCACGAGAGATGGTCCGTCACGACGTAGGCCACGGGACGGCCAAGAAGGCGGCTTGTGATCAACCGGAAAGTTCGGATCTAAAATCGGCGCAAGTGACGCCGCAAAAGCTTGTGCGCGCGGACCACGAGTATAAACTCGGGACAGTTTGAAGCCTGAGCAAGGAAGGTCAGTTTTCAGATGACACTGCGCATATCGGGAAAACACATGGATATCGGCGATGCGTTCCGTACGCGCATCAACGACCGTGTCGGGGAAGTGATCGGGAAATATTTCGATCGGGGCTTTTCAGGGCAAATCGTAGTCGTCAAATCGGGGTCGCGCTACACGGCCGATTGCATGATCCGGCTGGACTCCGGTGCTTCGCTGCAGGCGACCGGCGATGCCCAGGATCCAACGCTTGCCTTCGATACCGCGGCAGACCGTCTGGAAACGCGCCTCAGGCGCTACAAGCGCCGGCTGAAGTCGCACAATTCAGGCAATAGCAACGGCGAGCTCACCGACGTCGCCTATACGGTGATGGCGCCGCTTGCCGACGACGAGGAGGACATACCGGAGAATTTCGCGCCGGCCATCGTCGCCGAATCGACTATGACGCTGCGGACCATGTCGGTGGCGTCAGCGGTGATCGAACTCGACACCAAGGACAGCCCGGTCCTGGTCTTCCGCAATGCCGGAAATGACCATCTCAACATCGTCTATCGCCGGCCGGACGGGAATATCGGCTGGATCGACCCGTCCACGGCCAAGGTCGCGCAGGGGTAAAGACCAGCCGCACGCGAGCGTGGGGACTGGCGACGGCAGGCGAACAAGGGATTTCAAGCATGGATCTGAGCGATCTCGTCAGCGTTCCGGCAATCATGCCGGCGTTGAAGGCGAACTCCAAAAAGCAGCTGCTGCAATTGCTGTCCGAAAGGGCGGCGGCAATTTCCGGCATTCCGGAGCGAGAGGTGTTCGACACCATCCTGCAACGCGAGCGGCTCGGCTCCACCGGCGTCGGCAACGGCATCGCCATTCCGCACGGCAAGCTGGCTGGGGTGAAGCGGATCGCCGGCGTTTTTGCCCGGCTGGAGACACCGGTGGACTTCGAGGCCCTCGATGATCAGCCGGTCGACCTGGTGTTTCTGCTTTTGGCTCCCGAAGGTGCCGGCGCCGACCACCTCAAGGCGCTGTCGCGCATCGCGCGGGTGCTGCGCGACGCCGACACGGTTGCCAAGATCAGGGGCACGCGCGACGCCGTGGCCATCCATGCGCTGCTGTCGGACACGCAGGCCTCGCACGCCGCTTGAGGTTTTGATTAAATCCTTTGAAGGGCCGCCGTGAGCGGCCCTGTCCGTTTCCAGCCAGATCGCTGCGCCGTATTTGTCAGTCGATGGCGCCAATGTTGGTGGATAGCGACGTTAGTGGATAGCGACCGGGGTCAGATCGTTTTCCAGCGCGCCAGCCAGTGCCCGGTCGCGAGCGTCCGAAAGCAGGATCGGCTGGCCATTAGCGGCAAACAGGGCCCACAGTTCCAGACCCGGCGCGATTTCGCCGAGGCCCGGGAAACGGCCGCGCAGATCGTCGCTCGACACTTTCCTGAGATAGGCGACCGAACCTTCGCCGAGATGGGCGAATTCGCCGCTGGTCATGATGATATTCTCGTTAGTTCTGGTCATTTCAAGCCTCCTTGCCGCGAGACGCCGCTCAAGGCCATCCCGCATGAGAGCTATCGGCAAAAATCAGTCTTTCACCGATATGTTTATTTTTCGTACCAGCCGTTCGGATTCCGGCCGATCGAGATCGATCGACAGAAGGCCGTTCTTCAATTCCGCCGCAATCACCCGCATGCCGTCGGCCAGCACGAAACAGCGCTGGAACTGGCGCGCGGCGATGCCGCGGTGGAGAAATTCGCGCTCGGTGTCGTCGTTCTGACGGCCGCGCACGACCAACTGGTTCTCCTCCGTTGTGACATCGAGATCGCTTTCCGCGAAACCGGCGACGGCGAGCGTGATACGCAGCCTTTCGGTTTTGCCGTCGGCACCGCTGAGGCGCTCGATGTTGTAGGGAGGATAGCTGTCACCGGACTTTGCCAAGCGCTCCAGCGTCTTTTCCATGGAATCGAAACCGAGGAGAAGCGGGCTGGAAAAAGGCGTCATTCGGCTCATGTTACAGTGTCCTCTCAAGAGCGACATAAAGTGGAAAAACCCGGATGGCATTTTTCCCGATGGTCTTGATATGGTCCGCCGCCCGGCAGACTTCAAGCCGTCACACGTCCCGCCCAAAAAGACTTGCCAAAACAAGGAATTGAAATGCCCCAATCCCGCAGGATCATCATCGACACTGACCCCGGCCAGGACGATGCCGTCGCCATATTGCTGGCGCTCGGCAGCGCCGAGCTGGAGATCGTCGGCATCACCGCGGTGGCCGGCAACGTGCCGTTGAAACTTACCGAAAAAAACGCCCGCAAGATCTGCGAGCTGGCCGGCCGGCCGGACGTCAAGGTCTATGCAGGCGCCATCCGGCCGCTGGCGCGCGAACTGGTCACCGCCGAGGAAGTGCATGGCAAGACCGGCCTCAACGGGCCGCAACTGCCCGAACCAAAGATGAAACTGCAGGAAGAGTATGCGGTCGATTTCATAGTCGAGACACTGATGAGGGAGGAGAGCGGCACGATCACGCTTTGCGCGCTCGGGCCGCTCACCAACATTGCGTTGGCGCTGATCCGCGAGCCGAAAATCGCGCCGCGCATCAAGGAAATCGTGCTGATGGGCGGCGGCTTCTTCGAGGGCGGCAACGTCACGCCGACCGCCGAGTTCAACATCTATGTCGATCCGCATGCCGCCGATGTCGTGTTCAAATCCGGCATTCCGATCGTGATGATGCCGCTGGACGTCACCCACAAGGCGCTGACCACCGCCAAGCGCACGAAGGCCTTCCGCAAGCTCGGCACCAGGGTCGGCACGGCCACCGCGGACATGCTGGAATTCTTCGAACGTTTCGACGAGGAGAAATACGGTACCGACGGCGGCCCGCTGCACGATCCTTGCGTGATCGCGTATCTGCTGAAGCCGAAGCTGTTCAAGGGTCGCAACTGCAATGTCAGCGTGGAAACCGCCTCGGAGCTCACGATGGGCATGACGGTGATCGACTGGTGGGGGGTGACCAAGCGGCCGAAGAACGCCATGGTAATGCGCGACATCGACCATGATGCGTTTTTCGCGCTGTTGCTGGAAAGGCTGGGGCGGCTTTAGGGCTGCTCAGTAGTTGAGCAGGCGGTAGGTGGTGGTACCGTCCTGGCGTTGCTGTTCTTCGATCGAGACTTCCGATCCGATCATGTGGGGTGTTTCCACCTCACCATCGACAAATATCCGAGCGTTGCCGTCATGGAGGCGGACTTCATATCTATAATAAAGTCCATGTCCGACGGAACCTTTCGGATTTAGAGGCATCGTCGCAACATCTTCGACGGTGCGTCCTACGAGTTGTGTGCCAGTGATCGGACTGTTCTGCCTAGTTACAATCGGCACAGCGATCGCGAGAGCGAGCGCGCACAAAATTGTGATGCCAACAACTCTGTCGCGAAACTCTTCCCGAAGCAAAAGAATGCGGGTTCTAAGAGAAATATTTGTCGGCCCCATATCTTAGAGTTGAGTAGCATAGGGGCATTGTTCAAGAGCGATTCCCCGAAAAAGCCATGTCACTCGCTTCACCTTTGAAAACAGCTTATCGATCGATCGTCGTTCAATTTGCAAACCGGTAAAAGACGAAGCCATTGTCGCGCGTGACGCGCTCGATGCCTACGCGCGAGCCGATCAGATGCGGGAGGTCGTCGTAAACGAGGACCGTCGAACCGTTCTCAAGGACCAGCAGATATTGGATATTGCGCCCTTTACCCTGTCCACTTTTGATCGTTGCATCGACCGGTCGACCGACCGGATCGGACTTGCGTCATTCGCCCATTTGTTCAGAGCCGACGGAACCATCGCCGCGAACAAACCAATGAACAGGATCACGCCAAACGCGTTCCTTTTCAAACCCGCGTAAGTCCACGGCATAGACATGAATCCCCAACTGTTGATCCATGTGGTGGCCTGAAGGCCGACTTTCAATCGGCCTTCCTATTCCAGGATGCTGCTGTTGGCGTCGCCGGGCTCGCGGCCGTTACTTCGCCTTGGAAAACGCCAGCCACAGGCCGCCGCCGACCAGGAAGCTGCCGCTGATCCTCGACAAGAGCTTGACGCGGCCGGCCGACAGCAGGCGTCCGGCGCGGCCGGCGGCCAGCGCGTAGGTCGAATCCGAGACGGCGGCGAAGATCATCGCAGTGAAACCCATGACGCCGATCTGTAACGCGTAATTGCCTTCAGGCGCGATGAACTGCGGAAAGAAGGCGCCGAAGAACACCAGTGTCTTTGGATTGCTGATCGCCACCAGCAGCCCCTGCAAAAAGAAGCCGCCACGCGGCCTTTTTGCCGATCCGTCGGCGTTAAGCTTGCCTTTCGAGCGGAACATCTGCACGCCCATCCAGATCAGGTAAGCGGCGCCGATCAGCCGGACCCATTCGAACCAGTGGCCCATGCCGGCGATCAGCGAGGTCAGCCCGATGCCGACGATGGCGATCATGATGGCTAGCCCGGCCTGGGTGCCGGCGACATTGGCGAGCCCGGCGCGCGAGCCGTGGCGGATGCTGTTGGCAATGATCAGCGTCACCGTCGGCCCCGGCACCAGGATGATGACGATGCAGGCGACGACATAGGTGGCGTAGAGTTCCAGCGACATTTTTTCCCTCCACAGATGCCGCTCGTGCGGCGCGCTGTCGCGATCAATGCATGGCGATGAGTTGCGTGCAAGTCGGCGCCGACAATGCGGAGTTGATTTCAGCAGGCGCCGGCCTGCCATGGCAGCGTTGCCTCATAGGCCGCAGCCGCCCTCAGCACTGAGAGGTCACCGCGCGGCCGCCCGATCAATTGCATGCCCATCGGCCTGCCCCTGGCGTCGAAGCCCGCCGGTACGTTGACCGCCGGGCAGCCGCCCAGCGTGGCGAACGCTGAAACCTGCATCCAGCGATGATAGCTGTCCATGGCACGCCCGGCCACTTCCCTTGGCCAGTGGGTGACGACATCGAAGGGAAAGACCTGTGCGGCTGGCAGCGCAATCAGGTCGAAACGCTCGAAGAGCGACAGCAGCATTCGATGCCAGGACGAGCGCCTCACCGTGGCGGCGTGGATCTGCGGCGCGGTGAGGCGCAGTGCATGTTCCACCTCCCAAACGGCCTCCGGCTTCAGCAGACTGCGTTTCGAGGGATCGTCGTAATGCGCCTTGAGTGCACAACCGCTGCTCGCCTGGCGAAGCGTTACAAAGGCCTGCCACAGGGCTTCGAAGTCGCATCCCGGCATCAGCGGCTCGGCCTCGAAGGATACAACCGCGAACCGGTCGAGTGCTGCCTCGCAAAGCTGTAGAATGCCTGCTTCAACCGGCAGATGGCCTTCGAGATCGCCGAGCCAGGCGATGCGCCCGCCGGCCGCCGGTGCTTCCAGCCCTTCGAGGAACGAGCCTGGCTTATCATGCGACAGCGGCGCGCGAGGATGATAACCGGCCTGAACGTCGAGCAGCAACGCCATGTCACGCACGTTACGCCCCATCGGCCCTTCGACGCCCATTTGCGCAAGAAACACATCAAGGTCAGGGCCGGCCGGCACCAATCCCTGCGATGGACGGAAGCCATAGACATTGTTGTAGGCAGCGGGATTGCGCAGGGAACCGCCAAAATCGCTGCCATCGGCAACGGGAACCATGTCGAGCGCCAGCGCGACCGCCGCACCGCCGCTCGAGCCGCCGGCGGTCAGCGCCGGGTCAAATGCGTTGAGCGTCTGTCCGAACACGGTGTTGTAGGTGTTGGAGCCGAGCCCGAATTCGGGAACGTTGGTCTTGCCGATGATGATCGCGCCGGCCTTGCGGACGCGCTCGACGAAGAAGTCGTCTTCCTCAGGCACGAAATCGGCGAAGATCGGCGAGCCGAAGGCGGTTCTCAGGCCTTTTGTCAGCGCAAGATCCTTGATCGCGATCGGCAGGCCGAACAGCGATCCGGTATCTCCTCCTCGCGCCAGATGAGCGTCAGCGCTGTCGGCCTCGCGCAGGATGTCGGCACGCTCACGCAATGAAACGATAGCGTTGACCAGCGGGTTCACCGCCTCGATCCTGTCGAGGAATGCCGCGACCACTTCGCGCACCGAAAGCTGCCGGCGCCTGATCTTCCCGGCAAGCTCCACGGCAGACAGGCGGCAGATGTCGCCGGCGGGCGGCACCGCGTGCTTCGTCGTCGGGCGCATGGCTGTCATCCCGCTTTAGCCTGCAGATTTCTGCAGGGCGGCATCGACGTCCCTGGCCAGCGGGATGGCCGGCTGTGCACCGGCCTTCAGGCAGGCCAGCGAACCGGCTGCGGCAGCGCGGGCAAGCGCCTGGTCGAGCGGCAGGCCGGCTGCCAGCCCGGCTGCAAAATAGCCGCAGAACGTGTCGCCGGCGCCGACCGTATCGAGCGGACTGATCTTCAGCGCCGGAACCATCAGGAGATCGTCCGGCGTTGCCGCCAGAACGCCGTCCGCGCCAAGCGTGACGACGATGGTGCGCCCGGTTCTCGCGGCATAGTCGCGCATCCGTGCCGGGCGGTCGCGGCCATTCAACGACAGCGCTTCGCCGTAGAGGTCGAACTCGGTTTCGTTGGCGACGAGATAGTCGGCCTTGCCGAGGAAGCCGGCCGCGTCGCCATGGAAAGGTGCGGTGTTGAGCACTGTGATCGCGCCGGCCGTGCTTGCCGCGTCGAGTGCTGCCTCGACGGTCTGCAGCGGGATCTCCAGTTGCAGCAGCACGACGTCGCCGTTTTTTACGAAAGCCTTGGAAAGGTCACCCGGCACGACCGAATCATTGGCGCCCGGCACAACGGCGATCACGTTCTCGCCGTCGGCGCCGACCATGATCAACGCGGTACCGGTCGAGGCAAAGGTCTCGCCGACGCCGGACAGGTCGATCTTGCCGTCGCGCAGCAGCGCCAGAGCGTCGCTGGCGAAGCTGTCCTTGCCGACCGCGCCGACCATGCGCACCTTGGCGCCGGCGCGGGCGGCGGCCAGCGCCTGGTTGGCGCCCTTGCCGCCGGGGGCGGTAGCGAAACCGGAGCCGCGCACGGTCTCGCCGGGACCGGGCAAGCGGTCGACACTTGCGATGAGATCGAGATTGATGGAGCCGATGACGACGATCAAGAAGTGCCTCCCGCTAGCGCATACCACTCTAATTGCGCGGGAAGCTACTCCGTAAGATCGCTGCTTGTCACCCTAGCGGTCCTTGCATCGCTCCTATCGTTCCATTTGTTGGCTATTCAAGAAGAGACCTGTCCCGCCTCCCAGCCGAGGATGGCGCGTTTGCGGGTCAGGCCCCAATGGTAGCCGGTCAGCGCGCCGGACTTGCCGAGAGCCCGGTGGCACGGCACGACGAAGGACATCGGATTGGCACCGACCGCGGCACCGACAGCCCGGCTGGCGCTCGGTGCGCCGATGCGCGCGGCGATTGAGGAATAGGTGCAGGCCTGGCCCATCGGAATACGCAGCAAGGCTTCCCAGACGCGGACCTGGAAGTCGGTGCCGATCATGACGACGCGCAGCGGCTGGTCGGCGCGCCACAGCGTCGGATCGAAGATGCGCGCGGCATAGGGCGCCGTTGCAGCCATGTCCTCGACATAGGTCGCATTCGGCCAGCGGCTGGACATGTCGGCAAAGGCCGCACGCTCGCCGCCTGGGTCGTTGAAGGCGAGGCCGGCAAGGCCGCGGTCCGTCACCATGATCAGCGCGATGCCGAAAGGCGAGATATGATAGCCGTAGCGGATGGTGAGCCCTGCGCCGCGGGTCTTGTAATCGCCCGGCGACATCGCTTCGTGGGTGACGAACAGATCGTGCAGCCGGCCTGGGCCGGACATGCCGAGTTCGAACGAGGTTTCAAGCAGCGGCATGCCGGCATCGAGCAGCTTGCGCGCATGATCGAGGGTGACGGCCTGCAGAAAAGCCTTGGGCGACAGGCCGGCCCAGCGGGTGAACAGCTTCTGCAGCCCGGTCGGCGTCTCGCCGACCTCCTCGGCCAGCACTTCCAACGAAGGCTGGTCGCGATAGTCGAGGCTGATCTTTTCGATGGCACGACGGACGATTTCGTAGTCTCCACCTTCAGGCGTGATGTCTTTCTGAAGGATTGCTGTCGTTTTGAGAGGCATTTGGGCGTTCATGGCAGTATCTCCTTGAGTGCGAATATCGTCCTTCGCGGCGCCGATCACCACCCGAAACTTGCTTTCCCGCGGCATGTACCCAGATAGAGCTGGGCTTTGAATGGGGAGGACGGTCGTGGCTGGTGAAAAAGTAAACCTGACCGGGGCAAAGGAGACTTTGCTTTTGACACTTTACGGCAAGGCGCTGGAGAGCCGGCTGCCCAATTCGCTGCTCAGGGACTACTTTGCCGACGAGGCGGTGCGCAACATCGACTATGATTTCTCACGGCTCAAGGTCGACAACAATCTCGGCATCGGTCTAGCAATCAGGGCAAAGACGCTGGACGTCTGCGTTCAGGACTTTCTCGCCCGAAATCCTGACGCCATCGTACTGCATCTCGGGTGTGGGCTCGATACGCGCATATTCCGTATCGACCCGCCAGCCGGCGTGGACTGGTTCGACGTCGACTATCCCGAAGTCATCGATCTCAGGCGCAAGCTCTATCCAGTGCGGGATCACTACCATCTGATCGCTTCGTCGGTCACCGAACCTGGATGGCTGAACAAAGTACCTCGGGATCGCCCGGCCATAGTCGTGGCGGAAGGCCTGACTATAGTCGCCTGGGACTGAAGATCATTCGCCTCAATTCCTCCTTCCGCGCCACCGGCGCCGAGGTCCACTGGAGCATCGAGAACCCGCATGAATTGGAGCGAGCCGTTCCGAAGCTGCGGTTCGTCGAGGACATCCCTGCCTATAAGCCGGAACATGCCGCTCGCATGCGCTGGTTCGCGAAACTGTTCGTTCGCCTTTGGAAATATATTCCAGCATTGCGCAAGATCGGCAGGCTGTTGCGCTATCGGTTCTGAAACGCTGGCTCAGCGCGCCTTGGCGGCTGCCAGAGCGCGCGAAAATGCGGTGGCAAAACTTTCGCGGTCGGCAGGGTTGAGGAAGCCGCCGATCGAGACGGTTTTTCCTTGCGCCTCGACCGCCATTCTGGTGATGCCGATCTCGGCGTGGCGGGCGATCGAAAAGCGCGCCCAGAACGGATTGAAGCGGTGTGCTTCCGATTTGCCTGACGGGGCAGTCTTGCGGATGTCGAGGCTGGTGCGCGACACCGATACCTCCTCGCGAGCCCGGGCGGCACGATAATTGGCGCGGAAGGCGATGTAGACGGCGATCACGTCGAGGCCGAAGAAGCCGAACACCGGCCAGGCGCCGCGCGACAGAAAAAAGCTCCGGTCACCAGCCAGCCGAACAGCAGGGCGCCCATCAGGATGGCAAAGCCGGTCTTGCCCAGCGACCGGTGCGGTGTCAGCAGCGCCTGGAAAAATGGCTCGTCGGCCTGAAATGAGGCGTTTGTGTCGCTCATTGGGGAATATTATAGGAAGGCAATGACAAGCCCCAAGCCCAAAAACTCTTCTGCGCTAAAAAAAGACCTGTTGCCCGGCCGCCGCGACGGCTCGAACGTCAAGCCGCGTCCGCGGCCGGCGAGATCGCGGGCGCTTTACAGCGCGGCCGAGGTGCATGAGATTTTCCGGCGCTTTTCCGTTCAGCGGCCGGAACCGAGGGGCGAGCTCGAACATATCAACGCCTTCACGCTGTTGGTGGCGGTGGTGCTTTCGGCTCAGGCGACGGACGCCGGCGTCAACAAGGCGACGCGGGCGCTGTTCAAAATCGCCGACACGCCGCAAAAGATGCTGGCGCTAGGCGAGGCCAAGCTCGGCGACCATATCCGCACCATCGGGCTATGGCGCAACAAGGCCAAGAACGTCATCGCGCTGTCGGAGGCGCTGATCCGCGACCATGGCGGCGAGGTGCCTGAGGATCGCGATCAACTGGTCGAGCTGCCGGGTGTCGGCCGCAAGACCGCCAACGTCGTGCTCAACGTGGCATTCGGCCAGCATACGATGGCGGTCGACACGCACATCTTCCGCATCGGTAACAGGCTCGGCCTGGCGCCGGGCAAGACGCCGGAACAGGTCGAGCAAGGTTTCCTGAAGATCATTCCGGATGAATATATGCGGCACGCGCATCATTGGCTGATCCTGCACGGCCGCTATGTCTGCAAGGCGCGCAAGCCGGATTGCCCGGCCTGCGTCATCGCCGATATCTGCAAGGCCAAGGAAAAGACGACCAGCGTGCCTGCACCGCTGGTCGAGATCGCGCCGCTCGGGCCAGTAGAAGCGGCTACTGAGTCAGTGCCCGGCAAGTGACTCTGAAGTTCCTCGTATGTGGCGCCGTCCACATACGAGGAACTCTCCTCGACGAACACCTCCTCGCGCTTCTTCCTGACCGCGGGGAGAAACACGATGACGAGCACGGCAAGCGCGATGAGGAGCAGGCTGGCGCTGATCGGCCGCGTCACGAAGGTGCTCGGATCGCCGCGCGAGAGGATCATGGCGCGGCGTAGGTTTTCCTCGAGCAGCGGGCCGAGCACGAAGCCGAGCAGCAGCGGCGCAGGTTCGCAGCGCAGCTTGGTCAGGAGGTAGCCAAGCAAGCCGAAGAAGGCGACGGCATAGAGGTCGTAGACGTTGGTGTTGACGCTGTAAACGCCGATCGAGCAGAACGCCATGATGATCGGGAAGAGCACATAGTAGGGGATGGTAAGAAGTTTCACCCAAAGCCCGATCAGCGGCAGGTTCAAGATGATCAGCATCAGATTGCCGATCCACATCGAGGTGATGATACCCCAAAACAGTGCAGGCTGTTCGATGGCGACATTGGGGCCGGGCACGATGCCCTGGATGATCATCGCGCCGATCATCAGCGCCATTACCGGGTTGGCCGGAATGCCGAGCGTCAGCATCGGGATGAAGGAGGTTTGGGCGCCGGCATTGTTGGCCGATTCCGGTCCGGCGACGCCTTCGATGGCGCCCTTGCCGAATTCCCCGGGATTTTTCGAGACACGTTTTTCGACGGTGTAGGAGGCAAAGGCGGCAAGGATCGCGCCGCCTCCCGGCAGGATGCCGAGCGCCGAACCGATGATCGTTCCGCGCACGATGGGAGCCGCCATGCGCCGAAAATCTTCGCGGGTCGGCATAAGGCCGGAGATCTTTCGGATCAGCACGGAACGCTCATGCTCGTTTTCGAGGTTGCGCAGTATCTCGGCGACGCCGAAGACACCGACCGCCACTGCGACGAAATTCAGCCCGTCGGCATATTCGCGGATACCGAGTGTGAAGCGGGGCGTACCGGTGTAGATATCGGTGCCGACAAGTCCCAGCAGCAGGCCGAGCACGACCATAGCCAGCGCCTTGACGATCGAGCCGTGGGCGAGCGCGACGGACGAGACCAGGCCGACGATCATCAGCGAAAAATACTCGGCCGCGCCGAATCTCAGCGCTATCGCCGTCAGCGGTGGGGCAAAGATGGCGACGAGGAAGGTCGACACCGTGCCGGCAAAGAACGAGCCTATCGCCGCGGTCGCCAGGGCTGCTCCGGCGCGGCCGTTCCTGGCCATCTGATAGCCGTCGATTGCGGTGACGGCCGACGAGGATTCGCCGGGCATGTTGATGAGAATGGCGGTGGTCGAGCCGCCATACTGCGCGCCGTAATAGATGCCGGCGAGCATGATGAGAGAGGAAACCGGGTCGCCGATCTGGAAGGTGATCGGCAACAGCATGGCGATGGTTGCGGTGGCACCGATGCCGGGCAGAACGCCAATCAGCGTGCCGAGAAGGACGCCGATCAGGCAGAAACCGAGGTTTGCCAAAGATGTGGCTGTCGAAAAGCCGAGTGCGAGGTTGTTGAGGAGTTCCATTTCATCTCCTCACAACGACAGTGGCAACCACGGGCCGAAACGCCGAAACGGCAGGCCGAGTGCGTAGCTGAAGACGACGAATGCGAACAGCGTCAGGCCGGCTGACAGCACGAGTGCAGTCAGCGGCTTCATACGGCCGCTACCGAAAGATGCGATCAGCGCCGTCAGGAAGATCGACGGGATGAAGCCGAGGCCGCGCACCGTCAGGCCGAAGAAGATCGGAGCAGGCAGGATGAACAGCATGCCGCGCCACGCAATGTAACCGATCGGCTCACTCTCGAAGCGCACTGCCTCGACTAGGATGACGGCGCCGAGCAGAATGAGCACGATCGCCAGAACCAGGGGGAAATAGCCCGGCCCCATGCGAAAGGCGGTGCCGATTTCGAGGCCCAGCGACTGCAGCGCGAAAAAGGCGCCAATAAAGATCAACAGCGCGGCGCATATGCCGTTGGTTCTGTCGATTGCGAAAGGTTTCATGGCGTCCTCCCGGCCCGCCTCACGGGCGTGCCGATGCCGGTGTAAAAACGGGGCGCTGGCGGCGCCCCGTTGAAAACCTTTAGTCGGCGTACTGGCCGGCCGCTTCGATGATCGGCTTCCAGCGCGCAATCTCACTTTCCAGCTTGGCCTTGAGCGCGGCCGGCGTGGCATCGGCCTCGGGCGACGGCTTGGTGCCGAGTTCGGCAAATCTGGCGACGACGTTCTGGTCCTTCAGCGCCACCTGCAGAGATTTCGACAGGCGTTCGGTGATCTCGGCCGGCGTGCCCTTGGGTGCATAGATGCCGTGCCAGATGCCGACCTGCACCTGGGGAAGACCGGCCTCTATCGTCGTCGGCACGTCCGGCAGCACGTCTAGCCGTTGCGGCGAGGTTACGGCATAAGCCTTGATCGTGCCGCCCTGGATCTGCTTGGTGGTATTGGTCGTCTGGTCGCACATGATGTCGACCTGGCCGCCGAGAAGATCGGTCATGGCCGGGCCGGTGCCCTTATAGGGTACGGTGACCAGCGGCGTGCCGATGGCGCTCATAAACAGCATGCCGCACAGATGCGAGGCGGCACCGATCCCGGCATTGGCAACGGTGATGCTGTCCTTGTTGGCCTTGGCGTAGTCGACCAGCCCCTTCAGATCGGTCGGCTCGAGGTCCTTGCGGCCGACGATGGTCATCGGCACCTCGGTGACGAGGCCGACATATTCGAATGCGTTCAGCGTGTCGTAGGCGAGCTTTCTGTAGAGCGTAGCACTCGTCGCCATGCCGATGTGATGGAGGAGCAGCGTGTAGCCGTCAGGCTCGGCATTTGCGACGCGGCCCGCGCCCAGTGTGCCGCCGGCGCCGCCGACATTCTCGACGATGACCTGCTGGCCGAGGTCCTTCGACATGGCTTCCGCGACAAGACGCGTGACGGTGTCAGTAGGGCCGCCGGCCGAAAACGGCACGACAATGGTGATGGTGCGTTCGGGGTAGGTCTGCGCGCCAGCGGCCGGTGGGTAAAGCATGGCGGCCGCAGCGACAGCCAGCGCGGCGACGAATTTTCGCATCGTGTTTCCTCCCAGGATATGATTGCCAACCGCTGCGCGGATTCCTCTAAAACCGACTGTAGATGGAGCAATAACTAGCGCAACCCGACAAATGACAATCGGGCTCAAACGGCAAACTGCACGTCTATCCGCGCAAATGAGTGGGAAGGATGGGCCGTGCGATGCCCTTCCTCCAACCTATGCTAGTAGCCATAGCCGCGCGCCATCGCCGCCGCGAACACCGGGATCAATAGGAAGATCGATGCCTCGGTGCGGACATAGGTGCGAACGGACGCTAGCTCCGCCGCAGGCACCTGGAAGCCGGGACTGGCGCTCGCCTGCCTGTTCCAGGACAGGAATCGGACGGTCGGGATAATCGACAACAGGCCGACAATTGCGAAAGCGGCCATCTTTGCCCAGAACATCCAGTTGTAGACGTAGAATTCCCAGCCCTTGAGACCATGGATGACGCGGCCGATGCCGGCGACGATGATCAGCATGGCGATGATGCCGTAGTGGCGATCGATGCCGACAAGCCGCTTCAGCGTCGCGGCGGACAAGTCGCTGCGGATCAGGACGAACTCGGCGCCGATGATGCCTGCCAGCGAAAACACCAGCAGATGATGGAAGATGGCAAGCACAAGGTCGGTGGTGTCCATGCTGTTCCCCTCTGTCGGACGGCAGCGCCGAAACCCAATGCGCCTGAACCAGTACTGGAGAAAAACTAACACCGCCTGGCAGGATTCACATCAGCCTGGAAGATGATCTACACAGCCTTGGCTCTTGTTTTTCGCAACGGATTTGGATTTCCCGTCTCGAGCGTGTCGCTGTCCCCACTTTTGGAAGACCTGCATTAGGCACCGGCAACACAACCGAGACATGACCATGGCCAGTCCGCATACAATTGTCGCCCCAGTGATTGAGACCTCGCGCACGGTCCTGCGGCCGCACCGGCTTGACGATTTCGACGCCTACGTCGCGATGTGGGCCGATCCCGTCGTCACCCGCTTTATCGGCGGCAAGCCGCGCACGCGGGAGGAAAGCTGGATGCGCTTCCTGCGCCACGCCGGCCTGTGGTCGCTTCTGGGCTACGGCTTCTGGGCGATCGAGGAAAAGGCCACCGGCCGCTTCATCGGCGAGGCCGGCTTTCACGATCTGAAACGCGACATGACGCCCTCGATCGAGGGCATTCCGGAGACCGGCTGGGCTCTGGTTGCGGGCGCGCATGGCCACGGGTTGGCCAGCGAAGTCGTCGCACGGGTGCTTGCCTGGGGCGATGAGGCATTTGCAGCCGCGAAGACCGTCTGCATCATCGATCCGGAAAACACCGGCTCGCTGAACGTCGCGGCAAAATGCGGTTATGGCGAAGTGCTGCGAACCGTCTACCAAGGCAAGCCGACCATCCTGCTGGAGCGGCAACCCTGACGGATGCTGTTTGGCACTGCCTGCCACGTCGTCTTCGGGCGTCCGGTTCGCCAGCCTGAAAATCGCGCAGGCCGATTGTGCCGCATGCGAAGTGTTCTGTCTTTGACAGGAGGACGCAAACTCTGCATGAATTTTATCGAGCGGGTCTGAAGTCAGGCCACGTTTCTGGCAGGCACCGGAGGAGGTGTCGCGATTTGGAGGAATCCCATGCTGAACAGACGCCGATTCTTGATGAGCACCGCGGCGGCAGGTGCTGCCGGGCTCGCGGCATCGCATTTTATCCCCGCTTTCGCGCAGGACGCACCGCAGCTGCAGATCTTCGTGCCGGCGGCGCCGGGCGGCGGTTGGGACCAGACGGCGCGCGCCATGGACCAGGTGCTGCGCAGCGAAAAGCTGATCTCCGGCTCGCAGATTACCAATGTTGGCGGCGCCGGCGGCACCGTCGGCCTGCCGCAGTTCGTCAACCAGTGGAACGGCAAGGGCAATGCACTGATGGTGGCCGGCATGGTCATGGTCGGCGCCATTATCGCCAACAAGGCGGCCAACAACCTTACCGAGGTCACGCCGATCGCCCGCCTCACCGGCGAGTTCGAGGCGCTGGTGGTGCCGGCCGCCTCGCCGTTCAAGACTGCGGCCGACTTCGTTGCTGCCCTCAAGGCCGACCCGACGCAGGTTCCCGTTGCCGGCGGTTCGGCCGGCGGCTCGGACCACATCTTGTTCGGCCTCATCGCCAAGACCGTCGGTGTTCCGGCCACCAATCTCTCCTATGTGCCGTTTGCCGGCGGTGGCGAGGCGCTCTCGGCGCTGCTCGGCAACCAGGTCGCGGCCGGCATCTCCGGCTATGGCGAGTTCGCCGAACAGGTCAAGGCGGGTGCGCTGCGGCTGCTGGCCATCTCCGCAGATAAACGCCAGGAGGGAATCGATGCGCCGACGATGAAGGAAGCCGGCATAGATGTCGAGCTGTTCAACTGGCGTGGCGTCTTCGCACCGCCCGGCGTCTCGGACGCCGACAAGGCAGCAATGATCAAGCTGATCGAGACCATGGCCAAGAGCGACGCCTGGGCCACCGAATGCAAGAACCGCAACTGGACGCAGATCCTGCTCACCGGTGACGATTATGCGAAATTCGTCGCAGAAGACACGGCCCGCATCGGGACGATCCTCAAGGACCTCGGCCTAGCGTGATGCTCTCGGCAAGGGGCGGCAGCCTGCGCCAACCCTTGCCGACTTTCGCCAGCCGCATGGACATACGCGGCGCCGGAGGTGAAACTACGCCGAGATCGGCCGAGTGAGACCGGTCCAAGGAGAACCGGCCCGAAGGGACCGACATTGGGAGGACGATGATGAGCACCAGCGACCAGCCGGCGCCGCCGCGCCTTGCAGTGCCCGAACTACTGATCGGCGTCGGGCTCCTCGCCTGTGCCGGTGCGGTTGCCTGGCAGACGCTGGCAATCCCGGTGTCGCCGCTCTATTCCAAGGTCGGTCCGACCGTCTTTCCCTACATCACCATGACCGGGATGATGATCCTGTCGCTGCTGCTCATCATTGCCGCCTTGCGGGGCGGATGGCAGCCGGAGGACGAAAAGGAGACGCCGACCGACTGGAAGGCGATGGGCATCGTCGCCCTCGGACTGATCGCCAATCTGGTGCTAATCCAGCCGCTCGGCTTTACCGCTGCATCTGTCATCATGTTCGTTCTCATCTGCCACGGTTTCGGCAGCCGGCGTCCGCTGCGTGACGTGCTGCTCGGGCTGATCCTGGCGCTGGCCGCCTATTTCGGCTTTGCCAGGGCGCTTGGCGTCAATATCGGCGCCGGCTTCATCGAAAACCAGCTGAACGCGATCGTCGATTCGGTCGTTGCCATGCTGAGGGGCTGACGCCATGGAAACGCTCGGCCATCTCGCGCACGGATTTTCGGTCGCCTTCTCGCCGATCAATCTCATATGGTGCCTGGTCGGCACCACGCTGGGGACTGCGATCGGCGTGCTGCCCGGCCTCGGGCCGGCACTGACCATCGCGCTGCTGTTGCCGATCACCTATCAGGTGGCGCCGGAGGCGTCCTTCATCCTGTTTGCCGGCATCTACTACGGCGCCATGTATGGCGGCTCGACGACATCGATCCTGCTCAACACGCCTGGCGAAAGCGCCACCATCGTCACCGCGCTGGAAGGCAACCGGATGGCCCGCTCCGGCCGCGGCGGTGCGGCCCTGGCGACCTCGGCGATCGGCTCCTTCGTCGCCGGCACGCTGGGCACCATCGGCGTTGCCTTCCTGGCGCCGATCGTCGTCAAATTCGCGCTGGCCTTCGGCCCGGCCGAATATTTCTCGCTGATGGTGCTGGCCTTCATCACGGTTTCGGCAGTGCTCGGCTCGTCGTCGGTGCGCGGCCTGACCAGCCTGTTCGTCGGCTTCGTCGTCGGCATGATAGGCGTCGACCTGCAGACGGGGCAGCCGCGCTTCACCTTCGGCACGAGCGAATTGCTCGACGGCGTCGACGTCATCGTCGTCGCCGTTGGCCTGTTCGCCGTTGGCGAGACGCTTTACATGGCCTCGCGCCGTTATGCCGGTAAGGACGATATCGTGCCGTTGAAAGGGTCGCTCTATATGACCGCGGCCGAATGGTCGCGCTCGTGGAGGCCATGGCTGCGCGGCGCCCTGATCGGCTTCCCGATAGGCGCCATGCCGGCCGGCGGCGCCGAAATCCCGACCTTCCTGTCCTATGCGATCGAGAAGAAACTCTCCAGACACAAGGAGGAGTTCGGCACCGTCGGCGCCATCGAGGGCGTTGCCGGGCCGGAGGCCGCCAACAATGCATCCGCGGCCGGCGTGCTGGTGCCGATGCTGACGCTCGGCCTGCCGACCTCGGCGACGGCCGCGATCATGCTGTCGGCGTTCCAGAGCTACGGTATCAATCCGGGGCCGCTGCTGCTGACGACACAGGCCGACCTGGTGTGGGGGCTGATCGCCAGCCTGTTCATCGCCAATTTCATCCTCGTCGTCCTCAACCTGCCGCTGATCGGGCTCTGGGTGCGATTGCTGAAGATCCCGGCCCCGCAACTCTATGCCGGCATCCTGGTGTTCGCCACGGTTGGCACTTACGGCATCTCGCAATCGCCGATCGACCTCGTCATCCTCTATCTGCTCGGTGCCGCCGGCTTTCTGATGCGGCGTTTCGATTTCCCGACCGCGCCCGTCATCATCGGCATGATTCTCGGGCCGCTTGCGGAAACGCAGTTCCGCCGCGCGATGACCATCTCCAACGGCGATTGGACGGTGTTCTACAAGCATCCGCTGTCGCTGACGCTGCTGACGCTGGCCTTCATCGGGCTGGTTGGACCGCATATCTGGGCCTACATCGAGCACAGACGCATGCGTGGACCGGAGCACGTGCCGGGCGATGCCTGAGCTGTTCGTGACGTCATGACAGACCTGCTTTCCGGCATCCGCGTTCTTGACCTGACCAATGTGCTGGCCGGCCCCTATTGCGCCTACCAGCTGGCGTTGCTCGGGGCCGACGTCATCAAGGTCGAGACGCCGCAAGGCGGTGATCTGGCGCGCCAGCTCGGCGCCTCGCCGGAGCTCAACCGGGCGGGCATGGGCGCTTCGTTCCTGGCGCAGAATGCCGGCAAACGCTCGGTGGCGCTCGATCTCAAGCAGGAGGCCGGCCGCGAACGCTTCCTCGATCTGGTCGCTTCGGCCGACGCGCTGGTCGAGAATTTCCGCCCCGGCGTAATGGACCGGCTGGGGCTTGGCCATGCCAGGCTGAAGGAGGTCCGGCCAAGCCTTGTCTATTGTGCGATATCGGGCTTCGGCCAGACCGGGCCGATGCGCGACAATCCAGCCTACGACCAGATCATCCAGGGTCTTTCCGGGATTATGAGCATCACCGGTACACCGGAAACGGCGCCGCTGCGTGTCGGCTATCCGGTTGCCGATACGCTTGGCGGGCTGGTCGGGGCGTTCGCCATTACCGCCGCATTGGTCAAGCAGAAGACGACAGGCGAGGGCGCGTTCCTGGACGTGTCGATGCTCGAATGCACGCTTTCTGCGCTCGGCTGGCCGGTGTCGAACTATCTGACGGCGGACGTCGAGCCGCAGCCGATGGGCAATGAAAACATGACGGCCGCACCGTCTGGCGCGTTTCGCACCGGCGACGGCTTGCTCAACATCGCAGCCAACAAGCAGGAGCAGTTCATCGCGCTGTGCCGATTGATCGGCCGGCCGGAGCTGGCCTCGGATGTCCGCTTTGCCGAGCGAGAAACGCGCAAGCAGAACCGCATTGCATTGAAAGCGCTGATCGAGGATGCCTTGGCGAGCGGCTCGGCCGCCGCCTGGGAGGAGACGTTCAATCGCGCCGGCGTGCCGGCAGGCCGGGTGCTGACAATCCCGCAGATACTGCAGGAGCAACAGGTGATCGAGCGCGGCATGACGGCGCGCTTCCAGGCTGTGTCCGGAATGGACAAGCCGCTGACCGTGGTGCGCGGCGGCTTCATGGTCGATGGCAAGGCACCTTTGCCGAGCAGGCCGCCGCCGGGGCTGGGCGAGCATATGGACGAGGTTTTTGCCGACCTGCCGCCACGCGCCAAGAAAAGAGCGAAGGCATGAGCGGAACGCAAAACAAGACTGGTCGCGCGCGCGGCGAGGAATGGTGGCAGACCGGCATCATCGAGATGCGCCCCGGCGTCATCCGGCTGCGCGGCTATGAAATCCAGGATCTGATCGGTCGCGTCAGCTTTCCGGCAATGATCTGGCTCATGCTGCGCGGCGAAACGCCAAGCGAGGAGCAGGCGGCGCTGCTTGGCATCGCGCTGGGTGCTGCCGTCGACCATGGGCCGCAGGCGCCGTCGATCGCCATCGCCCGTATGGCGATCACCTGCGGCGTCGGCATCAACAGCGCCATGGCATCAGCCGTCAACGTGCTTGGCGATGTGCATGGCGGCGCCGGCGAACAGGCGCTTTCCTTCTACGGAGACATCGCTGCCGAACTGGACGCCGGCATGCCGCTTGCGGACGCCGTGTCGGCGCGGCTCGATCGTTTCCTTGCCGGGGAAAACGGTTATGTGCCCGGGCTCGGCCATCGTTTCCATCCGGTCGACCCGCGGGCGCCCCGCCTCATCGAGCTAACCCGCGACTTTGCCGCGCGCGGCATCGTCAGCGGGCGCTTCGCCGATATCGCCGAGGCGATCGAGGCCGAGGTGGCGCGGCGCAAGGGCAAAAAAATCCCGCTCAATATCGACGGCGCCACGGCCGTCATCTACGGCGAGCTCGGCTTTCCGCCGCCGCTGACGCGCGGCCTTTTCGTGCTGTCGCGCTCGGTCGGCATCCTCGCACATGCGTGGGAACAGTCGCAGGAAAGCGACCGCAACAAGGGGCCGCTGCCGCGCGAATGGCTGTGGGCCTATACCGGCACGCCGGCGCGGCCTCTGCCCGAGGAAGACGATGGCAGTCAGTGAGGCATCGGTTCAAGAGACGGCGGCGGCGGGCGCTGGAACCAATTCCATCCCGACACAGTCGGGGCAGGCCTCCATCTTCTATTGAGCGGGATCTTTTCCGAACGCCGGACCCTGCTTTTTGGGATTATGCTCCAGCTCGGCAATCCTGATGTTCCTCACCAGCGTCGAAAGATCCGGCTCGTCGATGAGCAACGCCGCGTCGGCTGGTGCCAGCCACGCACGCTGACGCCTCCTGGCTTCCTGCCAGTCGGCAAGTTCCTCGGTTACTTCCAGCAAATAGACGACGACGTCGACACGGACGAAGCGGTTTGCCAGCCGCTTCCAGTAGCAATAGGTGCCGGCCGGTTGTTTCAGTGTCTTGCCGAGAACGCCGGCTTCTTCCTGTGCTTCGACAGTGGCCGCCTTGCGGCCGCTCTTGCCCTTCATCGGCCAGCCCTTCGGCACGATGAAGCGCCTCGTCGTTCGCGATGTGACCAGCATCACCTCGACATCGCTATGCTCGTTCAGCCGAAAGGGAATCGCCGCGACCTGGCGAACCCCGTCGCCCTTCCTTGCCTTGCGTACGACCTTCTTCTTGCTGGCTGCCATTCGATAATCCAGTCGAATCGGTGCCCAGACGGCAAGGGCAGCGTTGCAAACTCGCCCGCTTTCAATGGGGCGCAAGCGGAGCGGTTTCCACATAAGTCGGCTAAATAAATGGAAAGGGCCGGTCGTCAGCGGCAGGTGCTGACAAAGCCGCTCCCCGACGGCAGCAACTGGCAAGTTGGCCTCATCTGCGGCACCTCCTGCCGTTGCGGTGTTGGGATTTGGCGATCCTGGGCACGGTACTGCTGTTGCTGCTGCTGGTATTGCTGCCGCCGCAGCCTGTTCTCCAACATCTGCAACTGGTCCTGCTGGATCAACACGTTGCGGTCGGCGGGACTGACGACCTGTGCCGATGCAGCAGGATTTACGCCCGACAGCATCGCCGCGGTCAGCATTGCCGACCCTAAAAACGTCAATAGACGAAGCCGTGACATCCATTCATTCCCGCACAAAACCGATCTTTCCTTAATATAGGGCTTTTGTCCGGCGACACCATGGCCGCCGCTGATTTGAAGCGGATTGGAAGAGGCATTTCGGCTTCGGATGCTCGTCGCGTCAATCGATTTCGCGCAGCCGGTATCCAACGCCGGTCTCGGTGGTGATATAGCGGGGCTGGTCGGGCGTTTTTTCGATCTTTTGCCTGATCTGCCGGACGTAGACTCTGAGATATTGAACGTCGGTGGAATCGCCCCAGACCTGCTTCAGCAGGAACTGGTGGGTGAGAACCTTGCCGGCGTGCTGCACCAAGGTGCGAAGAATGTCGTATTCCTTCGGCGAGAGCTTTATCTCCTTGTCCTCGACCTTGACGACGCGCTTCACCAGATCGACGGAGAGGTCGCCGGTTTGGAACACCGGTCTCTCACCCTGCTGCTGAAACTTGTGGCGAAGCGCTACGCGGATGCGTGCGACAAGCTCGTTCATACCGAACGGCTTGGTGACATAGTCGTCGGCGCCGAGTTCGAGGGCGGACACGATGCCGGCCTCATCAGTGCGGCTGGAAAGAATAACCACGGGAATGTCCAGGCCATCATCCCGCCATTTGCGCAGCAAATCATGGCCGCTCATGCCGGGGAGGCCGAGATCGAGCAGCACAAGGTCCGGCTTTTCCGTCTCGATGAGTTCAATCGCCGCCCTGGCGTTCGGCGCCTCGCTGATCGCATAGCCTTGGCTGCCAAGCCCGACGCGAAGCAGTTTCCGGATCGGCGGTTCGTCGTCGACCACCAATATCCTGACGTCCAGGCTCGTCATGCCAGATCGTCCATATTTTGATGGCCCGTCTCGGGTTCGCCGAGATTGGGCAGTTCCGCCGGCACCAGTTGCATCTTGATCGTGAAAACCGCCCCCGAGCGGTCGGACCTGTTTGCCGCCAAGAGCGTCCCGCCCATCGCTTCGATGAAGCCGCGGCAAATCGACAGGCCGAGCCCCGTGCCGGCACGCACCTGGTCACCCTTGCGCACACGGTAGAAAGTGTCGAAAACGCGCTCTAGATCCGCTGGCGGAATGCCTGGTCCCTCATCCATGATCTGCAGGATGACGAAGCCGTTGTCGGCCCAGGCTTGCAGGCGGATCGTCGAACCTGGCGGCGCGTATTTTGCAGCATTGTCGAGGAGGTTGAACAGCACCTGTTCGAACAGAACGGGGTCGACCCGCAACATCGGCAGATCCGATGGAATGTCGATCTCGGTCTTATGCTCGCCGACGAATTTGCGGGCCCGATACAGAGCTGAACCGACAATGTCGCCGAGATAGTGAAACGCATAGTTCGGCTCCATCGTGCCGGATTCGATCTTGGTCATATCGAGCAGATTGGCAATGAAGCGGTTAAGCCTCTCCGCTTCATCGAGCACGGTCGACAGCAGTTCCGTCCGGTCCTGCTCGGGAAGTGCGGCCTCGAAGTCCCTGAGTGTTCCGGCCGCGCCCATGATGGCGGCAAGTGGCGTCTTCAAATCGTGGGAAATGGAGGTGAGCAAGGCCGAGCGCAGACGGTCTGCCTCGGCCGCGAGCTTGGCCCGGTCAACATCGGCGACGAGCTGGATGCGCTCGATGGCGACCGCCGCCTGGTCGGCGAGCGCATCGAGCAGACGCTGCTGCTCGGGTGTCAGCAGCGGACCTTGCTTGTCGTTGTCGAGGCCGACAACGCCCACCGCCGTGCGTCCGGTCCGCAAGGGCAGATAGAGGCGCTTTGCTCCGGGCAGCGTGTCGGCGCCGCGCCCGGCGGCGCGGTTATGCTCCCAGGCCCAGCGGGCTGCTGCGATGTCGGCCTCGGCCAGCGTGTCGTCGGGTGGGTAGCCGGCTTTGACCGCAATTGTGCCGTTCTCCGGCAGAAGCAGCACCACGCGCAGCTTCAGCATCGAGGCGATCTGGAAGGCAGTCGCCCAGAGAACGTCATCAAGCGTCCCAGCGCCGGCGAGCTTCTTTGAGAAGAGATAAATATCTTCTGTGGCGCGTGCCCGCGAGCGCGCAGCGACCGCCTGACGCTGCACGCGCGCTGTTAGATTGCTGGCAATGACCGCAACAACCAGGAAGACAGCCAGCGCAACGATGCTCTCCGGATCCTCGATCGTCAGCGTGTAGCGTGGTTCCAGGAAGAAATAGTTGAAGGCAATGGCGCTGATGAGGCAGGCATACAAAGCCGGCCAGAGACCGCCGGTCACCGCCGACGTCAGGACCCCAATGAGAAAGATGATCGCCAGATTGCGGACGTCGAGAAACTGGTCGAGAAGAACGGCGAAGGCGAGCGAGCCAACAACATAGGCCGTGGCCCTGAGATAAGGCCAGATCTCGAACTGCCACTGCTCGTCCGCCGCCTTGACGGTCCTCGACGTCGCCTCGGCGTTGCGTTCGTTTCCCGAAATGACATGGACGCTGATGTCGCCGGCATTGCGGATGAGATCGTAAGTGAGCGAGCCTTCGATCAATTCCCGCCAGCGCGATCGGGTCGGCCTGCCGATCACGATATGGGTGAAGTTGTTCGCCGTCGCATGCCGAACGATGTCTTGCGCGACGTTCTGACCCGGAATGGTCGTCACCTCGGCACCGAGCTGCTCGGCAAGGCGCAGCTGCGTCGCCAGCCGATCCTTGTCCTCCTCGGGCATGGCCGCTGAATGAGGGGTATCGACATGAAGCGCCGTCCAAGGGGCGCGGAGCCGGTCGGCCAACCTCCGCGCATAGCGTACACGGGCCGCCCCGCCCGGACGCGCATCGACGCAGACGAGAACCCTTTCCCCCGCCGCCCAAGGCCCGGGTATCGCGTGGGCCTGCATGTGGGTCAGCAACTGCTCGTCGACCCGCTGGGCAGTGCGGCGGAGCGCCAATTCCCGGAGCGCCGTCAGATTGCCCGGCGAGAAATAGTTCTCGATGGCGCGCTGGGCGGTGCTGGGGATGTAGACCTTGCCTTCCTCAAGCCGTTTGATCAGATCGTCGGGGGTGAGGTCGATGATCTCGATGTCGTCGGCCTGGTCGATTATGGAGTCGGGGACAGTTTCCCGCACCCTGACGCGGGTGATCTGCGCCACGACATCGTTCAGGCTCTCGACGTGCTGGATATTCAGCGTCGTGTAGACATCGATGCCGTGCGTCAGGATTTCCTGGACGTCGAGATAGCGCTTGGGGTGACGGCTGCCGGCGACGTTGGTGTGGGCGAGTTCGTCGACCAGAACTAGCGCCGGGTGCCGGGCGAGGATGGCGTCGAGATTCATCTCCTCAAGGATCCGCCCCTTGTAATCGATCTCAAGGCGAGGAATGACCTCGTAGCCTTCGACCAGCGTCTGGGTTTCCTTGCGGCCGTGCGTCTCGACGATGCCGATCACCACGTCGACCCCGTCGGCCAGCCTGGCGCGGCCCGACATCAGCATCTCGTAGGTCTTGCCGACACCGGGGGCGGCGCCGAGAAATATCCTCAGGCGACCGCGCTCCTCCCGCTCGGCATGCTCGAGCAGCGCGTCGGGAGAGGGCCTGGTTTCGGCGGTGCGGCTGTCGTCTGGCATAAGGGTCAATCATGAACGGCGCCGGCTTCGGTGTCGATCCCGGCGCCGGTCCTTCACTGTTTCATCGCATCGTCCAGCGCAAGGTTAAGGGCCAGCACATTGACCACCGCCTCGCCGATGAATCCCAATTCGCGATCTTCGACATGGCTGTCGACAAGCGATTTGATCCTGGATTCATCGACGCCCCTGGCCTTGGCCACCCTGGCAACCTGAAAATAGGCCGCATCGGGGCTGATATGCGGATCGAGGCCGCTGCCGGACGTGGTGACCAGATTCATCGGTACCGGCTGGCTCGGGTTTTCGGCTCTCAGCTTTTCGGCGTCGCTCTTGATCCTGTCGATGAGCTTCGGGTTGGTCGGGCCGAGATTCGAGCCGCCCGAGGCGGCGGCATTGTAGCCGTCGCCGGCAGCCGACGGGCGGCCATGGAAGTAGCGGTCGCTTTCGAAAGCCTGGCCGATCAGCTCGGAACCGACGAGCTTGCCGTCCTTCTCGATCAGGCTGCCATTGGCCTGGCGCGAAAACAGCGCCTGGGCAATGCCGGTCATGCCGATCGGATAGACCAAACCCGTCAGAATGGTGAAGAAGACGATCATGACGATCGCGGGCCTGATTTGATTGAGCATCGACGAGGTTCCTTAGGCGAGACCGAGAGCGGTGATGGCCATGTCGATCATCTTGATGCCGACGAAGGGCACTACGACGCCGCCAAGGCCATAGACAATGAGATTGCGGCTGAGCAGCGCACCGGCGCCGACCGCGCGGTATTTGACGCCCCTCAGCGACAGCGGGATCAGCGCAATGATGATCAGCGCGTTGAAGATGATGGCCGAGAGGATAGCGCTCTGCGGCGTCGCCAGATGCATGACATTGAGCGCTTGCAGCGGCCCGGCGGTCTGGCCCGGGGCGATGTAGAAGACGGCGAATATTGCCGGGATGATGGCAAAATACTTGGCCACGTCGTTGGCGATGGAGAAGGTGGTCAGCGAGCCACGCGTCATCAGGAGCGCCTTGCCGATTTCGACGATCTCGATCAGCTTGGTCGGATCGCTGTCGAGATCGACCATGTTGCCGGCCTCGCGCGCCGCGACCGTGCCGGTGTTCATGGCAACGCCGACATCGGCCTGCGCAAGGGCCGGCGCATCGTTGGTGCCATCGCCGCACATCGCGACCAGTTTGCCTTTGGCCTGCTCGTCGCGGATCAGCTTCAACTTGTCCTCGGGCGTCGCCTGGGCAAGGAAGTCGTCGACGCCGGCTTCCGCCGCGATCGCCGCCGCGGTCATCGGATTATCGCCGGTGATCATCACCGTGCGGATGCCCATGCGGCGCAATTCGGCAAAGCGTTCTGCGATGCCGCCCTTGACGATGTCCTTCAGATGGACGACGCCGAGCAGGCGCCCGTCGCGCTCGACCGCGAGTGGAGTGCCACCCGATTTGGCGATCTCGTCGGCGATCGCCTGAAGGTCGCGGACGGTGTCGCTGCCGGGGCGCGTACTGCCTGTGGCAACGGTCGAGAGGTTGACGTGGGCAAGTACCGCATCGACTGCGCCCTTGCGGACTGAGGAGCCTTCCAGATCGACACCGCTCATGCGGGTTTGCGCGGTGAAGGGCACGAAAGTCGCGTGCAGGCTTGCCATGTCGCGGGCGCGGATGGCGTATTTTTCCTTCGCCAGGACGACGATCGAGCGGCCTTCCGGCGTTTCGTCGGCAAGCGAGGCAAGCTGAGCCGCGTCGGCCAGTTCCTGTTCGGTGACGCCCTTGACCGGACGAAATGCCGTCGCCTGACGGTTGCCCAGCGTGATGGTTCCGGTCTTGTCGAGCAGCAGCGTGTCGACATCGCCGGCCGCCTCGACGGCGCGGCCCGACATGGCGAGCACGTTGAAGCGCACCAGGCGGTCCATGCCGGCAATGCCGATAGCCGACAGCAGGGCGCCAATTGTGGTCGGGATCAGGGTAACGAACAGGGCGACCAGCACGGTCACCGAGATATAGCCGCCCGAATACGAGGCGAAGCTCGGGATCGTCGCCGTCGCCAGCACGAAGATCAGCGTCATGCCGACGAGCAGGATGTTGAGCGCGATCTCGTTGGGTGTCTTCTGGCGCTCGGCGCCCTCGACCAGCGAGATCATGCGGTCGAGGAACGTATGACCGGCAGCCGCAGTGATGCGCACGCGGATCCAGTCGGACAAGACCTGCGTGCCGCCGGTCACCGCCGAACGATCGCCTCCGGATTCGCGGATGACCGGTGCGGATTCGCCGGTGATGGCCGCCTCGTTGACCGACGCCACGCCTTCGACCACCTCGCCGTCCGAGGGGATGATGTCGCCGGCTTCGACAAGCACGATGTCGCCGACCTTCAGGCTGGTGCCGGGCACCAGTTTGAACTTGCTGCGGTCGCCACCGTTCAACAGCTTGGCCTGCGTCTCGGTTCGCGCCCGACGCAGCGAGTCAGCTTGCGCCTTGCCGCGGCCTTCGGCCACCGCTTCGGCGAAATTGGCGAAGAGCACGGTGAACCACAGCCAGATGATGATCTGCAGCATGAAGCCAAGATCGCCGCCGCTGGTAACAAGATCCTTGACGAACAGCACGGTGGTGAGCGCCGAGACGACGGCGACGACAAACATCACCGGGTTTCGCATCAAGGTGCGCGGGTTCAGTTTTCTGAAGGAACCGCCGATAGCGGGCCACAGAATGCGGGTATCCATGATGCTCACGGATTTCGACGGGCTCATTTGGTAGCTCCAGTGTCGATGTTGTTGACCGGTCGATCGTGTGCCGAACGAAGGTGCGGCGGCCCGTAAGCCAGCAGCCAGATCATGATCAAGGCTGCCGCAATAGCGAGGAATGTGGACAGCGTCGGGAAAGGAGGGGGTGTTTTCTCCCCCTCCGGCTCGGGGCGATGCCGGACCTTTCGAGGTATGATCTTGAACCAGGGCATGGCCGTTTCAGAATGTCTGACCGTTGATCATCGCCAGGTGCTCGACGATCGGTCCGACCGCCAGGGCCGGGAAGAAGGTCAGGCCGCCGACGATCAGGATGACACCGGCCAGCAGCCCGACGAACAGCGGACCGTCGGTCGGGAAGGTGCCGGCGGAGGCAGGGACGGTCTTCTTCGCAACCAGCGAGCCAGCAATCGCCAACGCCGGAATAATGACCAGGAAGCGGCCCATCAGCATGCCGATGCCGAGCGTTATGTTGTACCAGGGCGTGTTGCCGCTGAGGCCGCCAAAGGCGGAGCCATTGTTCGCCGCGGCCGAGGTGTAGGCATAGAGAACCTCGGAGAAGCCGTGCGGGCCGGCGTTGGCGATGGAAGCAACGCCGGTCGGCAGCATGACCGCGACAGCGGTGAAGATCAGCATTGCAAGCGGCAGGCAGAGCACGGCCAGCATAGCCATCTTGACCTCCTTGGCCTCGATCTTCTTGCCGAGATATTCGGGCGTGCGTCCGACCATCAGCCCGGCGACGAAAACGGCAATGACGATGAACATCAGGATACCGTAGAAGCCGGCGCCGACGCCGCCGACAATGACCTCGCCGAGCTGCATGTTGATGATGGGGATCATGCCGCCGAGTGCGGTGAAGCTGTCATGCATGGCGTTGACCGCGCCGCAGGATGCGGCCGTGGTGATGACGGCAAACAGTGCCGACAGGGCGATGCCGAAGCGGCTCTCCTTGCCCTCCATGTTGCCGCCGTCGACGCCCAGCGCATGGACGAGCGGATTGCCGGCGGTTTCCGCCCAGTAGCAGACGGCAACGCCGGCGATGAACAGCACGCCCATAGCCGACAGAATTGCCCAGCCCTGGCGCTGGTTGCCTACCATGCGGCCGAAGACATTGGTCAACGCCGCGCCGAGGGCGAAGATCGTCACCATCTGGATCAGGTTGGAGATTGCATCGGGATTTTCGAAGGGATGCGCTGCATTGGCGTTGAAGAAACCGCCGCCATTGGTGCCGAGCATCTTGATGGCAACCTGGGAAGCGACCGGCCCGACCGCGATAGTCTGTTGCGCGCCTTCGAGCGTCGTCGCGTTGACGTAGGCAGCGAGCGTCTGCGGCATGCCGAGATAGACATAGACCAGAGTCAACACGATGCAAAAGGGCAAAAGCAGGTAGAGCGTGCCGCGGGTCATATCGACCCAGAAATTGCCGATCGATTTGCCTGAGGCCCTGGCAAAGCCGCGGATCAATGCGACCGCAATGGCGACGCCAGTCGCCGCCGACAGAAAATTCTGCACGGTCAAGCCGGCCATCTGCACGAGATAGGACATCGTGCTTTCGCCCCCGTAGTTCTGCCAGTTGGTGTTGGTCATGAAGCTGGCGGCGGTGTTGAAGGCCAGCCCAGGTTCGACGGCGGTCATGCCGGCCGGATTGTAGGGCAGGCCGCCTTGCAGCCGTTGCAGCGAATAGAGCACCGGGAAGCCGGCCAGGTTAAAGAACAGCAGGGCCGCGGCGTAGGAAGTCCAGTGCTGCTCCTCGCGCTCGCTGGTCCCTGATATGCGGTAGAGCCCGCGCTCGAGCGGGGCCAGAATTGACGACAGGAATGTGCGCTCGCCGCTGAAAACGCGATGCATGTAGCCGCCGAGCGGCTTGGCCAGCAGAACGACGATCCCGCAATAGACGAGGATCTGCAGCCATCCGTTGATTGTCATGGGGTTGGCTCCTTGCCAGCGGAGATCAGAAGCGTTCCGGGCGAACGAGGGCGTATGTCAGGTAGGCGAGAAGAAACAAGGTCACGGCGCCGCCGAGGATATAGTCGAAAAGCATGTTACGATCCCCTAAACTTACAGCTTGTCGCAAGCTTTGATGTAGCCGAAGCATAGAGCAAAGAACGCGATTCCAATCGCGACAACAACTATGTCCACCGCGCATTTTCCTTATGTTGTATTTGTTTGTTTACTTTAACAAACTATCCAAACTCGTCGCCGCATCATGTCGGCGGCTGGATACATCGCTCCGGCGAATATGGATCAAAGTGCCATAAAGGTTCGAGACGGGACGCGGAGCAAAGAAATCAAAATCCCATAAGGATTTCGCCGCCTCGGCGCTGGCCACAGCTTCAGGGGGGAAAGTGCGCGCCGGCGCGCGAAGCTGCCGGAGCTCAGTTCGCGCGGGTGTAGATCACCGCGTAGTAGTCCGCATAGGCCCGCTTCCAGCCCAGTTCGTCGAAGAACGGAATGCGGCTGTCGTCGGCGGTCAACAATGCCCAGCCTATCGTATATTTGTCGAGTTGGGCTTTCAGGATCGGCTTGCCCCGGCTGTGCCCCGTCTGCTCATCCGTTTCCGTAAAGCCATTCAGGAAGAGCTGATCCGCCCGGCCGTCGATAAACGTCCTGATGCCATGGAAAATCAGCGTGCCGCCGAAATCGTAGGAGTTCAGCAGATTGCCCGACAGATTATGGGTTTGGGCAAAGGCCAGTGCGTCCCTCGCCGAGGTCTTCTGGCTCGGCGCGACCGGATAGGTCGTGAAGGCGGCAGCCGCCAAAACCAGCAAAACGGCAAGTCCAGCACAAATCCTGGAAAATTGTCGTGCGAAAAATTGTTCAAGTCCGTCACGCTTTTCCGCCGCCCATTTCTCGGCTGAAAGCGCTGGATATTGTTGCGCGACCTCGACGGCAAGGACCACCGGCACGAGAAGAAAGAACAGGTACATGAACCGTATGTGGGTGAGATAGACGTGCAACGTGAAGACAAGGAACAGCGCCTTGGCCCAGCCAATGCGCAATCTCGACACGAGCAGCCCGAAAAACGCCACCAGCAGGGCCACCTCCTGGGGGGTGTGCCGCGAGGCGTCGAAGGGTTGCCACTCCGCAATGTAAGGCACCGCCTCATTGCCATAGGCCACGGTGAATGTGGCGAGTATGGCCTTGACGCCATAGGGATTGAGCAGGCTGACCAGCGGGCAAAGCAGCCCGAAAACGATCCACTTGGCCAGCAGCCGGGGGTTCGACAAGCGTGTGCGCATGACGAGATCGAGGCCGGCGAAGGCGGCGATGACGAAACCGAAGGTGAAGGTGGCATGGAGATTGGCCCACAGGCATAGCAGCGCCAGCAGCCATAAGGGCGGTGCTTTCTCGTTGCGTGCGGCCTGGAAAAGACCGGCGGTCCAGACGACGATGATGGGCAAGGTAAAGATGTGCGGCCGGGCGACATAGATTGGCCCGATCAAGAGCGCGAGAACCAGCGTCAGTCCTATCGCCAGCGTCGGCTTCAACCACGCGCCGAGATACCACGACGTCAAGAAGACCGTCAGCGCGATTACTGCAGTCGCCAGCAGCACCACGCCGTTCCAGCCGCCGGCTTCAAAGGCAATTGCAAGGAGAACCTGGCTAAGCCATTCCTTGGCGATCCATGGCTGGCCGGCAAAAGTGTAGGAATAGATGTCGACGGTAGGGAATGTGCGGCTTGCCAGCATATCCATGCCGACCTTGATGTGCCACCAGCTATCAGGATCCTGCAGGAGGGAGGTGGCAAAGGCGAGGAGCGCCGCCGCCATCACGACCGCCGCCAGCAGGCAAAACACCAGCCTCACACGCCGTATGTCGTCTATCGATGGCCTCGCCTCACCAGATATCCCGCGCATATGGCATCCCTGAGCCGCGATAGCGGAAGGGATAGGCCGAATTTGTTAGAAAACCGATAAGCTGCAGGATTGCGGCCACAACCCTGTGCCGCGCGTCCAATCGGCTCGGCGGCTTAGCCCTCGGCCTTGAAGTTCTTGGCTTCCTTCTCGACCTTCGGGTTGTCCTTGCCGTGCTTGCGCATCAGATCCTTCGCCTGCTTCGGCGAAACGTCGGTGGTTTCGGCCAGACGCAGAGCCTCCTTTTCGTCCGCATCGCGCGTCTTGCGGTCGGCCATTGTGGTTTTCTTGTCAGCCATTACGACGCTCTTATGCTTTCGGCGATTTCGTTCAGCACCTTGCGGTCGGTGCCGTGGCGCTTGATCAGCGTGCGTGCCTGATCCGGGGTGATGCCCGCTTCCTCGGCGAAGTGACGTACCTCGTAGTCTTCGCCGCCCGCCATTCGTGAGCGGTCGCGACTGTCGGTCTTGGTTTTGTCGTCGGCCATGGCAGCTCTCCTCATCTCGACGAGAGCATAACGGGCAAGATTTCAGCGAGTTCCTTCGAGCGTGTCGCCCAATTACCGCCTTCGGGCATGACCCGGCATGCGCGGCGGTTTGCTCAAAGCAGGGGCTTGGCGTCAGGCCGGCCTTCGCGCACAAATAGGCTGGCCTCTTTGGCGGCGCTGCCAACCGCCCGCCACTGCTCCTGGGCGCAGCCTGGTATTCGTTCCGGATTGCTAATGGGAGCGATGGTCGAACACGACGCCCATGGTCCTACCAACGGCCGTCATGACGATAAGCTCGACCAGATCGTCGTCACTGTTGCCGCAGGCCGGGGCCGTCCTGCGAACGATGTCCAGCATCGCCCTCGTCGATATGGTGTCGCCGGCACCGAACCGTGAAAGCGCAGATGAAACAAGCTCTTGGGCCGTCAAGTCGGCGACGGTCACCCTCTGCACCACGTTCATTGGCTTCCTCCCACCATGAACCCTCTCCCGGGAGAATGATACGCCGAACGTCGCGTTTCGCCAGCAAAATGGTGGTCCTACCAGCGCGTGGGCAGCGACCGAAATCGTCGGTTTTGCGGGAGGCAATCCGGGCGCGAGGCGGCAGCGCTTTTGTGCCATGCGACTTCGCCATAGACCCAATCCCGGCGGCCGGGATCGGTCTCAATTTTATTTACTGGCAGTCTAATGCTTGGCAGTGTGGTCTGCTCGGTTGCGGCCGAAGCCGGCGCAGCAAGAACCACGGTGCGGGCAGAACCGGTCTGTCTTTTTTGTTTGACGCAATTCCGGACGGAAAGCCGTTCACACGTTTTCCTGGAATTGCTTGTCTTGTGACTCTAGGCGGCCAGGTCGCTCGGAAGCTTGCCGCCATTTTCGGCCAGCTTTTTCATCAGTGCGTCGTGCAGCCACAGATTCATCGTTACAGTGTCGTTCATATCGCCGGTGTAGTTCAGCTCGTGGGCAAGCTCCTTGCGGGCGCCGAGGCTGCTGTCGATATTCAGAGCCTTCATCAGGTCGACGATCGAATTCTTCCAGTTGAGTTTCTGCCCCTTCACGGCCACCGCCTTGTCGAGAATGGCAGCGATGTCCGGGGCAGAGGACGGCGCGGCCGGAGCCGGGGTTGCAGCCGGGGCGGATCGGGTAGGCGCCGTCGGCTGGGTGGCCGTGCTCGAAGCAGGCGCGGGAGACGGTTGCGCCGGCGGCGCTTCGGCCGCAACCGCGTTTCCGAAAATCGCACCTTTGATACTGTCGAAAATGCCCATTGCTATCTCCTGTGTTGGCTCGACGGTGTGTTGCCTTGACGGTCGGTGGGGCGACCGTTGCCGAATGCCGCATTGAGCGCCCTGGTTGTACCAGACCACGAACGCAACGCAGGGGCAACTCAAAACTGACTAAAAGGTAAAGGCTTGGTTGCATTGGGGGATCGGCTCAGTGATCCGGCCCGAGAGTAGAATAGATTGGATCGCGGCCCGACAAATCGTCACGCGCAATGGACGAGGGAACGGTCAGCAGCCAGTTTTGCTGACGCAGACCAGAAAAATCATCTAGATTCGTGTTCGCAATTCGCTGAGAGGAACGAAGCCATGACAGCAGTCGTCGCATCCGACAGGCTCGAACGTTCGCTGGTTTGGGCAGAGGACGATCCGTCGGTCAAATGGGCTGGCGCTTTCGCGGTTTACGGCGGGCACGGCACCACCCAGTCCTCGGTCATTGTCTACGAGATCGAGCCCGGCAAGCGGCTTGGTTGGCACACCGACGCCACCGAAGAGACGCAATACATCATCGCCGGCACCGGCGAGCTGTACATCGAGGGCGGCAGCACCCACCCGGTCGGGCCCGGCAGCGTCCTGGTACTTCCGACGCCGGTCCGGCACGACCTCGTCAACACCGGCACCGAAACCCTGCGCGCCGTCGCTTTCTTTGCGGCGGCGATGTTCACGCAGACATTCGACGATGTCATGCTGCCGCCGAAATCCCATGTCCTCGGCACGCCCAATCGTGCGGGCTGAATGCGTGCCGGCGAGAATCACTAGGCCTGCGGATTGCGGACTCGGAGCTGATATGAGCGCGCGCGCGGCCGGCAAGCGGTTTGGCGTCGTTACGCGCTCGCGTCATGGGCGGACCGGCTGATGGCGCCCGTCAAGGTCGATCCCGCCAAGGTGCGCGAGTTCAGGGATGCCGAAAGCTTCCATGCCTGGCTTGGCGAGCATCACGACAGCGAGGACGAAGTCTGGATCAAGATCCATAAGCTCGATTCGGGACTGCCGTCGATCACGCCGAAGCAAGCCATCGACGTGGCGTTGTGCTGGGGCTGGATCGATGCGGTGCGCAAGGCCTTGGACGGCAAAAGCTACCTGCAGCGCTACACCCCGCGCGGCAGGAAGAGCACCTGGAGCCAGATCAATGTCGACAATGTCGCCCGGCTGATCGAGGAGGGCCGGATGATCGAGCACGGGCTGAAGCAGGTCGAGGCAGCCAAGGCCGATGGCCGCTGGGCGCGCGCTTACAAGAGCGGCAAGGAGATGAAGATCCCCGACGACCTCCAGGCGGCAATAGACGCCGAGCCCAGGGCGAAAGAGATGCTGGCAAAGCTCAGCGGGCAAAACCGCTTCGCGCTAGCCTTCCGCACCCACAACATGAAAACCGAAGCCGGACGCAAGAAGAAGATCGCGGCGTTCGTGGAGATGCTGAAGCGCGGCGAGACCATCTATCCGCAGGGCAGAAAGTGACATCTGACGAGGCGTGCCGGCGCTGCGTCTTGTACTTGTCCCTACCGGCGAGCCCCGAACGCGGCCGGATCGCTGCTCAAGCCCACCTTCGATCCTGGCGATGTCGCAGACGATTGTTTTCGGCGAGCGTCGCCTGCCATTTCGACACCATCTCTCATTCGTTTAATCGATGCACGAACAAAGCTCCGTCTCCACAGTCGCATAAGTATATTAGCAGGCGCTGTTATGAGGTTTTTGCCCATTCAGGAGCCGACTGGCACGTGGGCCGTGCTTGATGCGACCGTGGATGTGCCTGCGGATTTCGCTGGCAGTTGCCTTATCGGCTTGCCGCGGGAGCGGGCGGAGTGGCTCGCAGCAAGCGCCATCGATATGCTGCAAAAGGCACTTCGATTGCCGGTTGTCAGCTGCCGGACCGGCACAAGCTGCGGTTCTTAGACTTAGACCGTTAGGAGAGATTTCGATGATGCACGAACAGGTAATGGAAGCTGCGTTGGCAGCCAGAAATCAGGAAGTGGATATTTGTGGTGTCTTCGACATCACCAACAAAACCGATGCGCCAATTGGCTCTCGCCGATTGGGCGAGGCTATCCACTTTGTCGCCAATGCACCTATCGTTGGCTATGATGTTCACGCCGCAGTCATCAGATATGGCCCACTTGGAACCCCCAGCCTCAGAGCAACAGATTGCGCACAGCTGTGGGAGAAGTTTGGCGAGGCCTTGCTGCAACACTGACGGGCAGACCTTTGGCGCGTATGGCACCACGATCGTGCAGGACACTTCGCTAGCGAGAACGACATGGAGCCTAGCCGGTAATGTTGCAATTAAATTAGCGTGAGTGCATATTTTTTGCTGGCTGGACTCGCAACCGGCCAAGCCCGGCGGCCGGCCGCCAACGGGCTGTCGGGCTGGCGACAAATGGTGCCGCAGGCCCGACGGTCCCTTGGCAAGATCGCCGGAACCACAGCATGATGCGGCGGCAAAAACGGGTTTGGGAGAATGACATGCCTAAGGTTTCGGAACTCTTTTTCAAGACAGCCATCATCTTTCTTATTCTGGGAATTGCAGCTGGCCTGCAGATGGCAATTTCAGGCGATCACGGCGCGTTTCCGGCTCACGCGCACATCAACCTGCTGGGCTGGGTCACCAGTGCAATATTCGGCGGCTATTATGCGCTGAACCCGGCGAAGGCTGCCCGCAGGAGCGCGATGATCCACTACGGCGTCTACAATCTCGGCCTGGTCGTGATGCTGCCGGCGCTTTACCTGATGCTGCAGGGAAATCCGGCGCTCGAGCCGATCGTCGCCACCGGCTCAATGATCGTCGCTGTCGCCGTGCTTATCTTTGCCTTCGTGGTTTTCTCCGCCGAAACAGAGCGCTCAGTCTCGGGGATACAAGCGGTCCCGCGCTAGACGGGGCGGCGATGGTGCCGAGTCGACCAAGCCCGCGCTTCTGGTGAAGCGCGGGCCGATTGGTTGTAGGCTGATCTGAGGTAAGGGTGCGGCGAAGATGAAAGCCGCTCCGTAGCCTTCGCGCCCCCTCTGCCTGCCCCAAGATACCTGCACCGCAGCGGCAGTAGCCGTCCAGTGTCCCTTTAGGCTGGCGAACCGGTGAGATTCAACTGGCGGAGAGAGCGGGATTCGAACCCGCGTTACGGTTTCCCGTAAACACACTTTCCAGGCGTGCGCCTTCAACCACTCGGCCACCTCTCCGTCCTTTTAGCATTTTCGACGCGGCCGGTTTCGCCGCGCGGGTTGGGGAGATGCATCTCCTTTGGGATTCCGGCCGGAATTCCGGCCGTGGGCGCCGTCAACCAGCGGATACCCTTTCCCCGCACCCGAGCCGTCAAAGCAACAGGCGCGGGGCTCATCTAGTCGATCCGGTGCCGAATGCCAAGACATAACGGCAGTCTATTCGCTTTGCCGGATAGGGATGCTCAGCCCATGTTATCGGAGCACCCGTTGGGAGCCTATCGAAACGATCCGCGGAGGTGTGCTTGCCGTCCGGCGCGCCACCGGTTCCGGCGAACCGGCGGTCGCGGGTTCAACTTCACGTGTCGCGATTGCGGATAAAGCGCGCAGGTCCTATTTAACAGTCCGACACGACATTCTGATAAACTCCTGGGGAGGAAGGGTCCGGATGTTCCGCTTCGTCTTTCGTTTCGCTGCAATGGTCGCGCTTTCGGTTTCGGTCATCATGGCCGTGCTCGATGCGACCCGCTCGGTGGCGGCTTCGGCGCTGGTGATGACCCCGCTCAACGCCAGCTGGCTCGCTGTCTCGCCGGATACGCGCAGCGCCTTCGAAAGCTTCGTCCGCGATAAGATCAACCCGCTGCTGTGGGACGGTGCCATCGCCTGGGTGCTCAGTCAGCCCGGCTTTGCCGTGTTCGCGGTGCTGGCGTTCATTCTTTATGCCATCGGTTACAGGCGGCAGCGCCCCAGCGGGCGGTTCGCCGCAACCTGACATTTCCAGCCTGACCCGGTGTTCCCGTACCAGGAAGGCTCAACCAAGAAGAAAAGGAAGCCACACATGTTTCTCAGCGACATGCTGAACAAGAAGCTCAACCTGCCGAAACCCTCCGAGGCGTTGCCCGGCCGCGACCGGCCGATCCCGACGGCATCGAAGCACTTTGTCTCGAACAGGCCGCTCAAGGGTCCTTATCCCGAAGGGATGGAAACGGCGATGTTCGGGCTGGGCTGCTTCTGGGGCGCCGAGCGCCTGTTCTGGCAAGTCGAGGGCGTCTGGGTCACGGCGGCCGGCTATGCCGGCGGCGTCACGCCCAACCCGACCTATCAGGAAACCTGCACGGGGCTCACCGGCCATGCCGAAGTCGTGCTCGTCGTCTACGACCCCAAGATCGTGTCCTATGCCGAGCTCTTGAAGCTGTTCTGGGAAAGCCACGACCCGACGCAAGGCATGCGCCAGGGCAATGATGTCGGCACCACCTACCGCTCGGCGATCTATACGTTCAACGACGCGCAGTACCAGGCGGCGCTCGCCTCGCGCGATGCCTACGAGGGTTCGCTGCGCGGCGCCGGACGCGGCAAGATCACCACGGAGATCGCGCCGGCGCCGGAATTCTACTTCGCCGAGGAAGACCACCAGCAATATCTGGCGAAGAACCCCTACGGCTATTGCGGCCTGCAGGGAACCGGCGTCTCCTGCGCCATTCCGGCCGCCGTCTCCGCCTGATTTTATGCCCCTGACGCAAGGAATATGCTGTGGCGCCGCGATGCGGCGCCATGCTTTTCCAAAGGGTCAAAATTCCACGTGAATTTTGTTTCGGGCCGTGCCAGATTGACCCGAAGCGGGAGGAAGACACTCCTGCCCGACGCCGTATGCCTGCCGGAGAACCGGGCCGGCATGCGGTGCATAATGGACAAATAACCGACAGGGGTGTGGATCACATGAAACGTATCGTTCTCGGCCTTATGGCCGCAGCTGCAATGGTTCTTCCGGCCTTCGCCGCGGACATTCAACCCGCGATCCTCTATGATCTCGGCGGCAAGTTCGACAAATCGTTCAACGAGGCGTCGTTCAACGGCGCTGAAAAGTTCAAGACCGAGACCGGCATCCCCTATGTGGAATTCGAGGTCAGCAACGCCACCCAGCGCGAGCAGGCGCTACGCCGTTTCGCCGAGGACGGTCGCAACCCCATCGTCATGGCGGGCTTCTCGTGGGCTGACGCGCTTGACAAGATCGCCACCGAGTTCCCCGACACCAAATTCGCCATCATCGACATGGTCGTCGACAAGCCCAATGTCCGCTCGCTGGTCTATAAGGAGCAGGAAGGCTCCTACCTCGTCGGCGTGATGGCGGCGATGGCTTCCAAGACCAAGAAGGTCGGCTTCGTCGGCGGCATGGACATTCCGCTGATCCGCAGGTTCGGCTGCGGCTATGTCGGCGGCGCAAAGGCGGCCGGCGCCACCGACGTCATCCAGAACATGACCGGCGATACGCCGGCAGCCTGGAACGATCCGGCCAAGGGCGGCGAGATCGCCAAGACGCAGATCGACCAGGGCGCCGACGTGGTCTACGCGGCGGCAGGCGGCACCGGTGTCGGCGTGCTGCAGGCAGCGGCCGACGCCGGCAAGCTCGGCATCGGCGTCGATTCCAACCAGAACGGCCTGCAGCCCGGCAAGGTGCTGACCTCCATGGTCAAGCGCGTCGACGTTGCCGTCTACAACACCTTCATGGATGCCAAGGACGGCAAATTCACGGCCGGCGTTAACGATCTCGGCCTCAAGGAAGGCGGCGTCGACTACGCCATGGACGACAACAACAAGGCGCTTGTCGACGATGCAATGAAGGCGGCGGTCGAAAAAGCCAAGGCCGACATCATCGCCGGCACCATCAAGGTGCACGACTATATGTCGGACAATGCCTGCCCGTATTGATCGATTGCCGTTATTGATCGACTGGTACTGCTGAACTGACGAGCCGCCGGGTGAAAGCCCGGCGGTTTTGTCTTGTCGGCCCGCCTCACCAGTGCGGCGGCTTTGTCACCGGCACGTCGGGTGCGGCCTGTTCCTCCAGCGCCAGGAAGCGCTCGGTCAGCGCGTCGAGCTTGCGCTGCATGCGCTCGATCACCTTCCACTGCTCGGCGATCTGGCCGGACAGTTCCTCGATGGTCTTCTCCTGCTCGGCGGCGCGGATTTCCAGCGTCGTCAGCCGGTCCTCGGGCATGGTCATTTGGAATCCTCGATCAGGCGATTGTGCAGGCTGCGGCCACGTTGGAAATTGACAAGCATGGCGGGATTTGTCGAGAGTGAACCCTGCTCCGGCCAATTGGTACGGACCCAATTGGCACAGACTGGGCGTCATGCTAGGCGTTTGACCAAGCGGTAAAAAAATAACAGTGGGAACAGGCTGCATGGCGCAAGCCGCAATCGAGCTGATCGGCATCGACAAGAGCTTTGGCGCCGTGCGCGCCAACCGCGACATCAATCTGGAGATTATGCGCGGCACTATCCATGGCATCGTCGGCGAAAACGGCGCCGGCAAGTCGACGCTGATGTCGATCCTCTATGGTTTCTACCAGGCCGATTCCGGCGAAATCCGTGTCGGTGGGCAGCCGGCATCGATCAAGACACCGAACGATGCGATCGCGCTCGGCATCGGCATGGTGCATCAGCATTTCATGCTGGTCGACAATTTCTCGGTGCTGGAAAACGTCATTCTCGGCGCCGAAAGCGATGCGCTGCTGAAGAAGAGCATCGCCAAGGCGCGTTCCGAGCTGGAGCGGCTCGAGCGCGAATACGGGCTCGAAGTCGATCCGGACGCCATCATCGAGGAGTTGCCGGTCGGCCTGCAGCAACGCGTCGAAATCCTCAAGGCGCTCTATCGCGGCGCCGAGATCCTGATCCTCGACGAGCCGACAGGCGTGCTGACGCCGGCCGAGGCCGACCACCTGTTCCGCATCCTCAGGCAGCTGAAGGAGCAGGGCAAGACGATCGTGCTGATCACCCATAAGCTGCGCGAGATCATGGCGATCACCGACACCGTCTCGGTGATGCGCCAGGGCACGATGGTGGCGACCAGGGAGACCAAGAAGACCACGGTCGAGGAACTGGCCGAGCTGATGGTCGGCCGGCGCGTGCTGCTGCGCGTCGAGAAGGGCGAGGCGAAGGCCGGCGGCGTCAAGCTCGCGATCAAGAACCTGACGGTGAAGGATTCCCGCGGCGTCACCATGGTCGACGACGTCTCTTTCGATGTCCATGCCGGCGAGATCGTCGGCATTGCCGGCGTCGCCGGCAACGGGCAGTCCGAATTGCTCGAGGCGATTTCCGGCATCAGGCATGCCGTTTCGGGCTCGGTCATGCTCGACGGCAAGCCGATCGACCTCACCGGCGCCGCCGACCCTGGCGAGCTGCGCGAGCGCGGCCTTGCCCATGTGCCGGAGGACCGCCATCATGTCGGGCTGGTGCTGGCCTTCGAGGAGAACGAGAATTCGATCCTCGGCTACCAGGACGACGAGCGCTATCTGAAGGGGCCGTTCCTTGACATTGACGCCATCCGTAACGATGCCCGGGACAAGATCGTCAAATATGATATCCGCCCGACGGACTGCCGCCTCAAGACCGCCAATTTCTCCGGCGGCAACCAGCAGAAGATCGTGCTTGCGCGGGAAATGGAACAAGATCCCGGCGTGTTGATCGTCGGCCAGCCGACGCGCGGCGTCGATGTCGGAGCCATCGAATTCATCCACAAGCGCCTCATCGCCATGCGCGACCAGGGCAAGGCGGTGCTGGTGGTTTCGGTCGAGCTCGACGAGATACGCTCGCTGTCCGACCGCATCCTGGTGATGTTTGCCGGCCGCATCGTCGGCGAACGCGGCCCCGACGCGACCGAGGGCGAGCTCGGCCTGCTGATGGCCGGCGTCGAGCAGCGCGAGGCGGCGGAATGAGCACTCCCTATGCCAAGCTGCCGGCCTGGGCCGACTACGTCCTGATCCCGCTGATCAACCTGTTCGTCGCCTTCGTCGTTGCCGGCTTCGTCGTCATATTGGTTGGCGAGAACCCACTGCGCGCAGCCGTCGTCCTGGTCGAGGGTGCCTTCGGCCGCGGCCAAGGCATCGCGTTCACGCTTTTCTATGCCACCACCTTCATCTTCAGCGGGCTTTCGGTGGCGGTTGCGGCGCATTGCGGCCTGTTCAACATCGGTGGCGAGGGCCAGGGCTATATCGCCGGTCTCGGCATTGGCATTGTTTGCCTGGCCTTCGACAGCGTGCTGCCTTGGTGGCTGACCTTCCCGATCGCCATTATCGCCGCCGCGGCGATGGGCGCGCTGTGGGCGCTGATCCCGGCCTATCTGCAGGCCAAGCGCGGCTCGCACATCGTCATCACCACCATCATGTTCAATTTCATCGCCGCCAGCGTCATGGTCCGTGCGCTGGTCGGGTACTTGAAGCCCCCCGCCTCGATGGCACCGCAGACGCGCACCTTCCTCGAAGGCGCGCAACTGCCGAAGCTCAACTGGGTCATCGAATTGTTCGGCGCCAAAATCCGTTCGGCGCCATTCAACGTCAGTTCCCTGCTGGCGCTAGCCATGGCCTTCCTGGTGTGGGTGCTGATCTGGCGCACCAAGCTCGGCTACGAGATGCGCACCTATGGCCACAGCCCGAAAGCGGCGCGCTATGCCGGCATTTCGGAGATCCGCATCATCATCATCGCGATGATGATCTCGGGCGCGCTAGCCGGCATGATGGCGCTCAACCCGACGATGGGCGACCAGCACAATGTCGCACTCGAATTCGTTTCGGGCGCCGGTTTCGTCGGCATCGCGGTGGCGCTGATGGGCCGCCTGCATCCGGTCGGCATCGTCATGGCGGCAATATTGTTCGGCATGCTCTACCAGGGCGGCGCCGAACTCGCCTTCGAGATGCCGGCGATCAGCCGCGACATGATCGTTATCATCCAGGGCCTCGTCATCCTGTTCGCCGGCGCGCTCGAGCATATGTTCCGGCCCTACGTCCAGGCGTTGTTCGCCTCGCTCAGCCCGAAATCGGTCGGCATGGAAGCGGTCAAGGGGAAGGGCGCCTGAGATGGATTTCTTCAACGCCATCGTACAGGTCCTGGACTCGACCATCCGCCTGTCGGTGCCCTTGCTGCTCGCCTGTCTCGCCGGCCTCTACTCGGAGCGGGCCGGCGTCTTCGACATCGGGCTCGAGGGCAAGATGCTTGTCGGCGCCTTCGCCGGTGCGGCCGCCGCCTCGGTCTTCCACTCGGCCTATCTCGGCCTCGGCGTGGCCATCCTCATCTCGGTTGCCTTCGCGCTGATCCACGGCTTTGCCTCGATCACCCATCGCGGCAACCAGATCGTCTCGGGTGTCGCGATCAATTTCATTGCCGCCGGATCGACGATCATGCTCGGCCAGGCCTGGTTCCAGCAAGGCGGGCGCACGCCGGCGCTGGCCGCCGGCGAGCGCTTCGAGGCAATCATCTGGCCGGGCGCGGAGGCGTTCAGGAGCGTGCCGATCCTCGGGCCGATCTATTCGGAACTCATCTCCGGCCATTCCGTGCTGGTCTATCTCGCCTTCCTGGCCGTGCCGTTCACCTGGTGGGTGCTGTTCCGCACCCGCTTCGGCTTGCGCCTGCGCGCCGTCGGCGAGAACCCGGCGGCGGTCGATACCGCCGGCATATCGGTCGCCTGGCTGCGCTACCGCGCCCTGATCTGCACCGGCGTCCTCACCGGCATTGCCGGCGCCTATCTGTCGATGGTGCAGAATGGCGGCTTCGTGAAGGACATGACCGCCGGCAAGGGCTATATCGCGCTGGCCGCGCTGATCTTCGCCAAATGGAAACCGGTCAACGCCATGTTTGCCTGCCTGCTGTTTGGCTTCCTCGACGCGGCGTCGATCCGCCTGCAAGGCACGCCGCTGCCGCTGATCGGCAAGGTGCCGGTGCAATTCATGCAGGCGCTGCCCTATGTGCTGACCGTCATCCTGCTTGCAGGCTTCATCGGCAAGGCAATCCCGCCGCGCGCCGGCGGCGTGCCGTATGTCAAGGAACGCTGATCTATCATGGCTCATGATCTGTTCGATGCGGCGAAAGCCGCCATGGCCAAGGCCTATGCGCCCTATTCGAAATTTCCGGTCGGCGCGGCGTTGCGCACCGAGGACGGCCGTGTCTTCACCGGCGCCAATGTCGAGATCGCGTCCTATCCGGAGGGCTGGTGCGCCGAAACCACCGCGCTCGGCCACTACGTCATGGGCGGCGGCGGCAAGATCACGGAAATCGCCGTGATCGCCGAACGCGTGGCAAAATGCTCGCCCTGCGGCGGCTGCCGGCAGCGGCTGGCGGAATTCTGCCGGCCGGAGACGAAATTCTATCTCTGCGATGATAGCGGCGTGGTTGAGACCGTGACCATGGGCGAGTTGCTGCCATACGGGTTTGAAGGCGATGTGCTGAAATGAAGGAAGCGCTCGATCACCTCGTCGAAAGGCTGGACGGGCTGGCGCCGACCACCGCCTTGGTGCTGGGGTCAGGGCTTGGCGGGCTTGTCGACCAGGTCGAGGATGCGGTGCGCATCTCCTACGCCGACTTGCCGGGGTTTCCCCGAAGCGGAGTCAGCGGCCATGCCGGCGAGGTGGTGGCGGGGCTCTTTGCCGGCACGCCGGTGCTGATGCTGTCCGGCCGGGCGCATTATTACGAGCACGGCAACGCGGCGGCGATGCGGCCGGCACTCGAGGTGCTCGCCGGCCTCGGCATCTCCAGGCTGATCCTCACCAACGCCGCCGGTTCGGTCGATCCCGGGATGGGCCCGGGCTCGGTGATGCTGATCACCGATCACATCAATTTCTCGGGCTCCAACCCGCTGATCGGCGAACCGAGCGACCGCCGTTTCGTCGGCCTGACCGAAGCCTACGACGCCGCTCTCCGCTCCGCCATCGAGCAGGCGGCGAAGGCCACCGGTACCACGCTGCACAAGGGCGTCTATATGTGGTTCTCCGGCCCATGCTTCGAGACGCCCGCCGAGATCCGCATGGCGCGCGTCATGGGCGCCAACGCGGTCGGCATGTCGACGGTGCCGGAGGTCATTCTCGCCCGCTTCCTTGGGCTGCGCGTCGCCGCGTGTTCGGTCGTGACCAACCTTGCCGCCGGCATGACCGGAGCCGAGCTGTCGCACCAGGAGACCAAGGACATGGCGCCGGTCGGCGGCGCGCGGCTGGCGACCATTCTGCAGCGTGTTTTTCAGGACGGGCTTCCGGAGCACAAGGTCGACGCCTGATGCTTCCACAGGAAATCATCCGCCGCAAGCGCGATGGCCAGAAGCTCTCGGCTGAGGAGACAGCGTTCTTCATCGAGGGTCTGACCGCCGGCACAGTCACCGACGCGCAGGTCGGCGCCTTTGCCATGGCGGTGTTCTTCAACGGCATGAGCCGCGACGAGGCGGTGGCGCTGACTATGGCGATGCGCGATTCCGGCGATGTGCTCGACTGGTCGGATCTGCCCGGCCCGGTCACCGACAAGCATTCGACGGGCGGCGTCGGCGACAACGTCTCCTTGATGCTGGCGCCGATCGTCGCTGCCTGCGGCGCCTATGTGCCGATGATTTCCGGCAGGGGTCTCGGCCATACCGGCGGCACGCTGGACAAGATGGATGCCATCCCCGGCTATATCAGCCAGCCGGATGTTGCGCGCTTCCGCAAGACCGTGCTCGAAACCGGCTGCGCCATCATCGGCCAGACCGCCGATCTGGCACCCGCCGACGCCAGGCTCTACGCGATCCGCGATGTGACGGGAACGGTGGAATCGGTGCCGCTGATCACCGCCTCGATCCTGTCGAAGAAGCTGGCGGCCGGCCTTGGTTCGCTGGTGCTCGATGTCAAGGTCGGCAACGGCGCCTTCATGGAGAAATCGCGCGACGCAACCGCACTGGCCAACAGCCTGGTCGACGTCGCCAATGGCGCCGGCCTTAAGGCCTCGGCGCTGGTCACCGGCATGAACGAGCCGCTGGCGTCCGCCGCCGGCAATGCGGTCGAGGTGCGCAACGCCGTCGATTTTCTCACCGGCCGCTTTCGCGACCGGCGGCTGGAGGACGTGACGCTGGCGCTGGCCGCCGAGATGCTGCAATCGGCAGGCCTGGTGTCGTCCAACCAGGACGGCCTGCGCCGCGCCGCCGAAACGCTGGCCGGCGGCCGCGCCGCTGCCGTCTTCGCGCGCATGGTGGCGGCACTGGGTGGTCCCGTCGACTTTGTCGACAATCCGGAAAAATATTTGCCGAAAGCGGCAACGGAATTCGCGGTCAAGGCGAGCGCGAACGGCTTTGTCACCGGCATCGCGACCCGCGAGATCGGGCTTGCCGTGGTCGGGCTTGGCGGCGGGCGGACGCGGCCCGACGACAGGATCGATCACGCCGTCGGCATCACCAGGCTGTTGCCGGTCGGTGCTGAAGTGCGGGCCGGCGAAGCGCTGGCGCTGGTCCATGCCCGTAATACCGGGGATGCCGAAGCGGCCGCGGCCGCCGTGCTTTCGGCCTATATGATCGGCACTTCCAGACCGGCCACGGAGAAAACCGTCATCCGGCGGATCCTGCCGCGCGGGTAGAGCCATTCCGATGGTATCGGATGGGCTCTATCGTTCTTTGGACCACGATCTTGTCCGAAAACCGGTCCCCACTTTTCGCTGGCGCGGACCTGCGGTTCGGGATCACGTTCTACTGAACCAGCAGCAGCTTGCCGTCTTCGACCTGGTATTTTTCGAGCCGCTGCAGAAAGCTCATGCCGATCAGGTTGGTGTGCAGCGCCCTGTCGTCGAGCACGACGGCCTCGACGCCCTCGACGGTGATCTTGCCGATCTGCAGGCGATCAATCGTCACCACGGCGGCCTTGATCGCACCATTGGCGGTGTTGACCTGATGGCTGAAGTCCGTCGAATTGAGCGAGATGCCGATCCTGCGCGCAGTCGAGGTGTTGATGGCGACGAGCGTGGCACCGGTATCGATCATGCCGTCGATCTGGCGGCCGTTCAACTTGAAGACCGACATGAAATGCCCGCGCGAGTCCGCGGTGACGACGACCTTGCGGCCGAGCGGCTGCGGCGTTGTGGGCCTGTCCGGGACGGCGGCGAGATTCAGGTCGGTTTGTGTGTCGGCCGGCCTGGCTCCGATGGCGGATTTCAACAGCCGCTCGATTACCTGTGAATTGGACTGATACACGATCGGCAGCGATGCCGACGTTCCGGCAAACACGCCAAGGATGAGGAGCTTGCGCAGCATGGACCGGCCTTTGTGGTTGCCGATCCTTAGTCCGACATGGTGATTGCCGCTTTAACGAGTGCGGAAACCAGCCGTTTGCGTAAACAATCGGTAAACGGATCTATTTGGTGCCGTACATGCGGTCGCCGGCATCGCCGAGACCCGGCATGATGTAGCCCTTTTCGTTGAGCTGGCGGTCGATGGAAGCGGTGAAGACCGGAACATCGGGATGCGCCTGGGTAAACCGCTCGAGGCCCTCTGGTGCCGCCAGCAGGCAGAGGAAGCGGATGTTGGTGGCACCGCGGCCTTTCAGCTTGTCGATCGCCGCGATCGCCGAATTGGCGGTCGCCAGCATCGGATCGACGACGATCACCAGCCGGTCGGCGAGGTCGCCCGGCGCCTTAAAGAAATACTCGACCGCTTCCAGCGTCTCGTGGTCGCGATAGAGGCCGATATGGGCGACACGCGCCGCCGGCACCAGATCGAGCAGGCCTTCGAGCAAGCCGTTGCCGGCGCGCAGCACCGAGGCGAAGACCAGTTTTTTGCCCTCCAGCGTCGGCGCCTCCATCGTTTCGATCGGCGTCTCGATCGTCGTCGTCGTCAGTTCCAGGTTGCGGGTGACCTCGTAGCCGAGCAGCAGCGAGATCTCGCGCAGCAGCCGCCGGAAGCCGGCCGTCGAGGTTTCCTTCTTGCGCATGATGGTCAGCTTGTGCTGGACAAGCGGATGGTCGACGACGGTGACGCCCTTCATGGTGTTCTCCAACTGCGCAGGTGAATAGTGGATGGTGAATGGTGAATAGTGAATAGTGAACTGGTTTGCGAGTCCTTGGTTGCGCGGAAAGCTCGCGGTTGACGAACCGAAGCGCCGGGTGAACCATTCACCATTCACCATTCACCTGCCCTTGGCGCCGAGTCTGCCCAGCAGCACCGCCCTGGTCTTCCTGTCGACGAAGGCTGCCTCGATGGCCGTCCTGGTGACGGCGGTGAGCGCCTTGTCGTCCATCGCAAAATGCTCGGCAGCGATGTCGTATTCGCGTTTCAGCGAGGTCCAGAAATAGGGCGGGTCATCGGAGTTGAGCGTCACCTTGCAGCCCGCTGCCCGCAAGGCGGGGAAGGGATGGTCGGCGAAGCTGTCGAAGATTTTCAGGGCGATGTTGGAGCCAGGGCAGCATTCGAGCACGACGCCTTCGTCGGCGATGCGCCGCACAAGCTCGGGGTTCTCGATGGCGCGCACGCCATGGCCGATGCGAGACGGGCGGATGTGGTCGAGTGCCGCCTCGACGCTCTCCCAGCCCATCAATTCGCCGGCATGGACGGTGATGCCGAGGCCGGCCTCGCGGGCGATCTCGAAGGCCCTGACATAATCTTCCAGGTCGCCTATCCGCTCGTCGCCGGCGACGCCGAAACCGGTGACCAGCGGATGCCCGCAGCGCGCGGCGAAACGCGCCGCCCGCTCGATCGATTCGACACCGAAATTGCGCACGCCGGTGACGATCATGCGGCCTTCGATGCCGGTCTTCGCCTTGGCGCGGGCCATGCCTTCGCCGAGCGCGTCGGTATAGGCCTTCGGCGACAGCCCGGCCTTGCTGGCATGGTCGGGCGAGGTGAAAACCTCGGAATAGATGGCGCCGTCGCGGGCGAGGCTGGTCAGGTAATGGTCGGCCAGCCGCGCATAGTCTTCTTCGGTGCGGAACAGGTCCGACGAGAAGTCGTAGGCGGCGAGGAAAGAGGTGAAGTCGTGCCAGACGAAGGAGCCGTCCTGGATGTAGGGCGAGGCATCCTTGCCGTATTTCTCAGCCTGGCGGAGGACGAGCTCAGGCGCCGCTGCCCCTTCGATGTGGCAGTGCAGTTCTGCTTTCAAAGGCATTCAATTATCCCGTCAGGCTTTTTCTTATGACGCAAGTTCCTGTCGAAAAACCGTGTGACACTTTTCCGGAACCTGCTTCGAAGCGCGGCCGAACACCGCGCCTTAAACAATAGCGCCCGCACCATCGATCGGCTATGGTCCCGCCGATTTTATGGCGGATCAAGACGATGTCGGTTGAAAGAACCACTGCTGCGGGCGGCATGGAAACCTCCTATGGTTTCAAGCGGGTAGGGCCAGGCGACAAGCAGTCTCTGGTCAATGATGTTTTCCACAAGGTGGCGAACCGCTACGACCTGATGAACGACCTGATGTCGGCCGGGTTGCATCGGTTGTGGAAGGACGCCATGGTCGCCTGGCTCAATCCACCGAAGCGGCCGGGCTGGAGCGTTCTCGACGTTGCCGGCGGCACCGGCGATGTCGCCTTCCGCATCGTCGAGGCGAGCGGCAGGCACGCTCATGCAACGGTTCTCGATATCAACGGCTCGATGCTCGCCGTCGGCCGCGACCGGGCCGAGAAAAAGGGCCTGTCGGCAAATACCGATTTCGTCGAAGCCAATGCCGAGGAACTGCCTTTTGCCGACGCTACTTTCGACGCCTACACCATCGCTTTCGGCATCCGCAACGTGCCGCGCATCGATGTGGCGCTTGCCGAAGCCTATCGCGTGCTGAAGCCTGGCGGGCGCTTTCTCTGCCTTGAATTCTCCGAGGTCGAGATGCCGCTGCTCGACAAGGTCTATGAAGCATGGTCGTTCAACGCCATTCCGCGGATCGGCAAGGCGGTGACCGGCGATGGCGAGCCATATTCCTATCTGGTCGAATCGATCCGCAAATTTCCCAATCAGCAGAATTTCGCGGCGATGATTTCGCGCGCGGGCTTCGAGCGCGCCTCGTTCCGCAACTACTCCGGCGGCATCGCCGCGCTCCACTCGGGCTGGAAGCTTTGAGGCTGGCCCGTATCTTTCGTACTCAATGTGCTCTTCGCCGGTCTAGGAAATCGGCGGGGCAAAGCCAGCCATGAGCAGCATCGGCGCTGGTTTCAGGCTCGTACGGGCCGGCTGGGTGCTGGTCCGCGAGGGTGTCATCGCGGCTTTGCCCGGTGACGAGCTCTTCGGCTTGCCGAAATTCGGCTGGCGCATGGCCCGGCTGTTCACCCGCCGTCGCGCGCTTGCCTATGAGCGCGGCGACAGGCTGGCCAAGGCGGTCGTGCGGCTCGGCCCGTCCTACGTCAAGCTCGGCCAGTTCCTGGCGACACGGCCGGATGTCGTCGGAAACGATATCGCGCTTGATCTCGCCATGCTGCAGGACAAGATGGAGACGTTTGCGAAGGCCGAGGCCGTTGCAGCGATAGAAGCCTCGCTCGGACGCAAGATCGAGGAGCTCTATGTCAGTTTCGGCGAGGCCGTCGCCGCCGCCTCGATCGCCCAGGTTCATACCGCCGAAGCCCTGCAGGACGGCGTCATTACCCGGGTAGCAGTAAAGGTCATCCGGCCGGGCGTGCGCCGCCGCTTCTTTCGCGATCTCGAGAGCTATTTCCTCGCCGCCCGGCTGCAGGAAAAATACATCCCGTCGTCGCGCCGGCTGCGGCCGGTCGAGGTGACCGAGACACTGGCCCAGACGACCAAAATCGAAATGGATTTGAGGCTGGAGGCGGCGGCTTTTTCGGAGCTCGGCGAGAATACCAAGGACGATCCCGGCTTCCGTGTGCCGTCGGTCGACTGGGAGCGCACCGGTCGTGACGTGCTGACCATGGAATGGGTCGACGGCATCAAGATGAACGATGTTGCCGGCCTTGCCGCCGCCGGCCACGACCTGAAGGCGATTGCCGCCAACCTCGTTCAGTCGTTTCTGCGCCATACGCTGCGTGACGGTTTCTTCCACGCCGACATGCACCCGGGCAACCTGTTTATAGAGGCCGACGGCACCATCGTCGCCGTCGATCTCGGCATTGCCGGCCGGCTCGGCAGGAAGGAGCGCCGGTTCCTCGCCGAAATCCTCTACGGCTTCATCACGCGCGATTACCAGCGCGTCGCCGAAGTTCATTTCGAGGCCGGCTACGTGCCGCGCCAGCACAATGTCGCGGCTTTCGCCCAGGCGATCCGGGCGATCGGCGAACCGATCCACGGCCAGCCGGCCGAGACCATCTCGATGGCCAAGCTGTTGACGCTGCTGTTCGAGGTGACCGACCTCTTCGACATGGCGACGCGGTCCGAGCTGGTGCTGCTGCAGAAGACCATGGTCGTTGTCGAAGGCGTCGCCCGCACCCTCGACCCGGCCTTCAACATGTGGAAGACGTCGGAGCCGGTGGTGAGCGGCTGGATTGCCCGCAATCTCGGCCCGCGCGCCCTGCTGGCCGATGCGCGCGACGGTGCCAACGCGCTGCTGGCGCTGGCCCGTCAGGCGCCGGACCTCGCAGCCCGTACCGAGCGGCTGTCGCGCGAAATCGACTTGATGGCCGAAAACGGCCTGCGCTTCGACGAGGGGACGGCGGACGCGATCGGCAAAGCCGAGGCGCGCCACACCCGCTCCGGCCGGCTGGCGCTGTGGGTGATCGCGCTGACGCTGGTGTATATCGCCTGGCGTATATTCTAGCGCTTGTTGCAAAGTGATTGCATTGCTATCATTGCACTCAGCAATTCCGGGCAAGGTGCAATCAGATGGCCAGCATCACGATCCGCAACCTTGATGACGAGGTCAAGGACCTGCTGCGCCGACTGGCGGCGGAGAATGGCCGGTCGATGGAAGACCAAGCGCGGGTGATGATCCGCGCAGCGGTCGAAGGTCAGTTCGGTTCGGCCGGTCGCATCGACCAGATCGAGAAAACACTGCGCGAACTGACGAGTTCGCAGAGTCCGGCAACGTCGGTGGTCGCCGTCTCCAGCCCGCGAGGCATCCTCTCCGGCAAGCGCATCCTGCTGATCATCGGCGGCGGCATCGCCGCCTACAAGGCGCTCGACCTGATCCGCCGGCTGCGCGAGCGCGGTGCGGCAGTGCGGGTGGTGATGACCGCGGCGGCGCAGGAGTTCGTCACTACGCTGTCGGCCGGGGCGCTGTCCGCCGACCATGTTTTCACCGAACTGTTCGATCGGCAGGACGAGCACGACATCGGCCATATCAGGCTGTCGCGCGAGGCCGACCTTTTGGTCGTGGCGCCGGCCACCGCCGACCTGATGGCAAAGCTCGCCAACGGCCACGCCAACGACCTTGCCTCGACGGTGCTCATCGCCACCGACAAGGAGGTTTTGATGGCGCCGGCGATGAACCCGAAAATGTGGGCGCATCCGGCGGTCCGCCGCAACCGCGCGATGCTGGGCAAGGACGGCGTCGCATTCGTCGGCCCGGCGAAAGGCGAGATGGCCGAAAGCAACGAGGTGGGCGAGGGCCGCATGGCCGAGCCGCTGAAGATCGTCACCGCGATCGAGGCGCTGCTCGACAGCCGGCCAAAGCCGCTGGCAGGCAGGAGGATCATCGTCACTTCCGGACCGACGCATGAACCGATCGACCCGGTGCGCTACATCGCCAACCGCTCGTCGGGCAAGCAGGGCCACGCCATCGCGGCGGCGCTGGCCAGGCTCGGCGCCGACGTGCGTCTCGTCTCCGGCCCGGTCGGCATTGCCGATCCGGCCGGCGTCGCCACGCTGCACGTCGAAACCGCCGTCGAGATGAAGGACGCGGTCGAGCAGTTGCTGCCGGCCGACGCGGCGGTGTTCGTCGCGGCTGTCGCCGACTGGCGCACTCAAAGTTCGGCCGGGGAAAAGATCAAGAAGATGGCGGGCGAGGGGCCGCCCTCGCTGCAGATGGTGGAAAATCCCGATATTCTTGCCGGTGTCGGGCACCACAAAAAGCGGCCGATGCTGGTGGTCGGTTTCGCCGCGGAGACGCAGGATCTGGTCAGGAATGCCGAGGCCAAGCTCGCAAAAAAGGGCGCCGATCTTATCGTCGCCAATGATGTCTCGCATGAAGATGGTTCCCCGGGCGTGATGGGCGGCGACCGCAACAAGGTGCGAATCGTCTCGAAGGCCGGCGTCGAGGAATGGCCGGAGATGAGCAAGGACGAGGTGGCGACGCGGCTCGCGGCACTAATCGCCGACCGGCTGAAGACGGTCGTTGTCTAGTCAATCTCCCCCACGGAGATTGACAGCTTCGCCGGCTTCGTGTCGGTCGTCCCCGAAATCCGCAGGGCGGCGAGGCATCCCAGGATGCCGAGCGGTATGAAGGCGAGGAACAGCCAGGCGGCGACGTTCGCCGCGGCCTCGCGGTTCAGGCCTTCGGAAAAGCCGCTGGCGTTGGCGACGATGCCGGTCAGTGCCGCACCCACGGCATAACCGATGCGCTGCATGGTCGGCACAGCGGCCGAGGCGATCGTCTGCTCGCCTTCCTTGGCCGATGCCACGATCACACGCGTGACGAACGGCCAGGCGATGCCGAAACCGCCGCCTTGCAGCAAGGCACAAAGCAGGATCAACGGGATAGAGCCGGCCGGCACCGTATAGGCGAAACCGGCGACGCCCGTGGCGATCATCAGCGCCCCGCCGACGATGATCAGCCGCTCTCGCTCTGGCGGCGCATTGGCGACGAGGATCGACAGGATCGACCAGGCGATCGATTCGGCGGCGATGATGTAGCCGGTGGTCAGGATCGGAATGCCTTGCAGGCTGGTCAGAAGCAGCGGCCCGTAGACCGCGAACGAGCAGGTCGCCACCGAAAACGCCGCGACCATGGTCATGCCCGCGCCGACCGGCGAGCGCCATGAGAACAGCCGCGACGGGAACAGGCGCGAGCGCGGCTTCAGTGCGTCGATATAGATAAACAGCGCCAGGTCGCCGCTCGCCCACAGCGCGCGCCAATCGACCCCGTTTGTGCTTGTTTTGGTCATCCAGCCCCCCGAGCTTCCCTAGACGCTGGTCTAAAATATTGGAGCGCTCTTCGTCTCCAAATGGGCACGCGGCGCTTCGGGGACGGCTTGTAAAACCTCAACCGCAGTTGAGTTCAAGCGGTTTCCGGTGTGCTGAGATGATGATGTAGGCCGGAAGCCAGGGTGATCGTGCATCTCGGCTCCACGATCAACCCGCTCTGCGGCGCAACTGATACTGGCTGACGCCGATTGCGATGTTCACGCCGTTCTACCAATCGATTTAGCAGCACCTCAACCGACGCATATCCCAGATACTGGTTGCCAGCTTCCGCAAATATGGTTAATATATTAGCAAGAAGAAATATTCCCGCTTACAGTCGTACTGGAGCACGACAATGGGCGCTGCCGATTTGCGCAGGCCAAGTATTGCGGCGATTCTGTGCGCCGCAGAGGGCCCTTCATCCGAAAGAGTCTTGTCACCCGAAAGAGTCTTGGGAGGCCCGGCGGCTTAAAGCCGTTGCTGGCGGCCTCATAACTTCCGCATCCCCCACAGCATAATCGATCGAACCGAATCGAGGGCTTTGTTGCGCCCTCATGCTGCCGACCAGTGCCAGAGATGGCCTGCGCAGCACCCTCTAGCTCTGGCAAAATCGGAGGAAAACATGATTATTGGATGTAGATGTAGTGGTTTAAAGGTGGCCGCGGCTGCGGCTTTCATGGGTGGGGCACTGTTGCTTGGAACAGGCGGAGCGCTAGCGCAGACCTGTCCCGGCGTATCGCAGACACAGTGCACGGACTTCTGCGGCACCGCTGGCGTGGCCTCCTGTACAAAGACGGGGTCGGTTCCGGACTGCGTGTGCAATGAGACCACGAAGGATGTGAATGGCAATGCGTTCGGCACGGCAACGCAGGATACGGCTGAAGGCCAAGGCAACATTGGCAACAAGACCGAGACGGCCTGCGAGGGTAATCCCGGCCACTGCAAGTAGTAATATCCGAAATTTTCGAATAAACATCTATGTATTTGGCTGTTGACGGGTTTATTCTATAGGTTCGTAGAATTCCTCTGCGGCACTGCCAAGTGCAGATTAAAGAGCTGGAAGGGACTACCTTTCCCTTCCGGCTCAGAGGTGGTCAGAACATGATGCGCAGCGTTTTGTTCGTTACGGTAATCCTCGGCGCGGCGGTAACGCCCGGGAGTTCCATGGGACCGACACCATCGGTGACTTCCGGCCAGGTTTTGTCGGCCTTCAATCAGCTCTCAGCTCTCCTCGAGCCGTCCTCCATCCGGCCCGATACCCCCGCCTATCGCTCGCAAGCCGTGGAGCGCGGCGATATCGTCACAACGGTGCAGGCGGCTGGCACGCTGAACGCGCTAGTTATGGTGGAAGTCGGTTCTCAGCTCTCGGGTCGGGTGAAGGAACTCTATGTCGACTTCAACTCCAAGGTCACCAAAGGCCAGGTGATAGCCCGGGTTGAGCCGGAGATTTACGAAGCGAGAGTAGCGCAAGCCCTTGCCGAACGGGAGATGGCGCAAACGCAGGTTTCGGTACATCGGGCGCAGATCGAGCGGGCCAGGGCAGAGATGGAGACCGCCGAGGCCAGATATGATTCTGCAGCCGCACAGACTACACGCGCCGAAATCGCGCTCGATGGTGCGGCGCAGGAAGTGAACCGCAAACGTTCCCTGGCTAAGCAGAAGATCATCGCGGTGGGAGAATGGGAGCGGGAGAATACCGCGCACAATTCTGCCAAGGCGCAGGCGACTGCCGCCCAGGCCGAGGAACTGTCGCAATCGGCAGTCGTTCGAGCCGCCAAGGCGACCCTCAACATGGCAGAAGCGGAGCTCGCCAACACGCTTGCCCAGGTGAAGCAGAAGGAAGCGGTGCTTCAGCAGGCCCAAATTGATCTTGACCGCACCTATGTACGCGCGCCGGTCACCGGCACAGTGGTCAATCGCGCCGTCAGTGGCGGTCAGACCCTGGCGGCTAGCCTGCAGACCCCGATACTGTTCACCATAGCTCAAGACCTGACTGAGATGCAGGTGGAAGCTTCCGTGGTGGAAGCCGACATTAGCCGTTTTGCGCTCGGGCAGCCGGTTACTTTCACTGCCGATGCCTATCCCGACCGAATTTTCACCGGCACGGTAAAACAGATACGCAAGGCACCGCAGGTCGTTCAAAACGTCGTCACATACATAGTGGTGGTCGGTACGCAAAATTCCGATGAGCTGCTGTTGCCCGGCATGACCGCCAATCTGAGCGTGGTAATGGCCAAGCGACAGGGGGTCTTGAAAGTGCCCAATGCGGCCCTGCGTTTTCGGCCGCCGAGTGATACCGGGGACGAGGCGCGATCAACCGCGCCGGCCATTGCCAAAACGGGCGTAGAGGCGGGAAGCCCGGGCGAGGTATTTGTATTTGGGCCAGACCGCGAGCCGAAGCTTGTCTCGCTCCGGCTTGGAATCACCGACGGTCGTGCAACAGAGGTGCTGGCAGGCGACCTGACTGAGGGGCAGCAGGTCATTACGGGGCTTGCTACTGCTCCGCGTCGGGACGATGACGCGTCTTCCGTCCTGGTCAAGTTCCGGTTGTGGTGAGGTATTCATGGCTCTGATTGACGTCGACCGGCTGCGCCATTGCTACCGTGTTGGCGGAGAGCCGGTGTGGGCGCTCGAAGGGGTGAGCATGACGATTCAACGAGGCGAATTCGTCGCGGTGATCGGATCTTCAGGATCGGGCAAGTCTACCTTCATGAACATACTGGGCTGCCTCGACAGTCCGAGTGAAGGCCGCTATCGGCTGAACGGGGTAAACGTCGGTGGACTCCATCACGATGAACTCGCTGCGATCCGCAATAGGAACATCGGTTTCGTGTTTCAGTCGTTCAATCTGCTGCCGCGGGCCAGCGCACTAGAAAATGTGGAACTGCCGCTTGTCTATCGCCGCATGTGGGCTGGTGAGCGGCGGCGCGCAGCGCTGGCGATGCTGGCCAAGGTAGGGCTCGCCGATCGGGCCAGACATACTCCTGCCGAACTCTCGGGCGGACAACAGCAGCGCGTTGCCATTGCCCGCGCCCTGGTGACGGAGCCTTTACTTTTACTGGCCGATGAACCCACTGGTGCGCTCGACAGCCAGACAGGGCTGGAGATCATGGCAATTTTCCGCCGACTCAATGGAGAGGGCCTGACCATTGTGCTGGTCACCCATGAGGCTGAGATAGCTGCCCATACGGATCGCATTGTAGCCTTTCGAGACGGCCGCGTTCTGTCAGACACCCCTGTCATACAGCAGGTCCGACCTTTGGATGACACTCGCCGTCTAGCGCTGGCGTACAACAATGTCCGGTAGCACAAGAACCGCCCTGCGATCATTACGCTCCCATCATATGCGCAGCGCGCTCACCATGTTGGGCATCATCATCGGTGTGGCCGCTGTCGTGGTGATGATCGCGATCGGGGTTGGTGCGCGCGAACGGATCACTGCGCAGATCCGCAGCCTCGGCGCCAACCTCATCAGCGTCAGTCCGGGCAGTGCGAAGATGGGCAGCGTCCGCCTTGGGGCCGGTGGCGCGCCGCGGCTGAGTGAAGAGGACGCGGCGGCGATCGGAATGGAAATCCCCGGCGTCGTGGTGGCGGCGCCACTCCTCTACGCCCGCGAGCAGTTCACGATCGGCTCCGCCAATTGGCAAGGCGTGCTTCGCGGCGTGACGCCGGAATATTTCTCAGCGCGCGAGTGGAGGGTTGTTGCCGGGCAGGAGATGACCCCGGAGGACAACAACCGCGTCGCCAACGTGGTGCTCCTCGGAACGACGATGCGGGAGAAGTTGTTCGGAAAAGCCGATCCGCTGGGCGCCGCGATCCGCATCCGCGACGTGCCGTTCACGGTGATCGGACTGCTGGAGCGGAAGGGCCAGAGCGTGTGGGGCGATGATCAGGACGATGTGGCACTTGTGCCGCTGAGGACGGCGCGACGTCAGTTCATTGGCACGAGCCGTGCCAATCCGACCTTCGTACACAACATCACCGTCAAGTTCGCCGATTGGACCTCGGCCGAGGGCACGATGGCAGCGATCCGCCAACTCCTGTGGCAGCGTCACCGGTTGCGGACAGGTCAGGAAGACAGCTTCATGGTGAGCAACCTCGCCGAAGCTGCGAATGCCGAAGGTTCGACCACACGCGTGGTGTCGCTGCTGCTTTCGGCGGTGGCCTCAATTTCGCTGGTCGTGGGCGGGATCGGCATCATGAACATCATGCTGGCGACGGTGACGGAGCGGGTCCGCGAGATCGGACTGCGGCTTGCGGTGGGCGCGCGACGGCGAGATATCCTTGCCCAGTTTCTCGTTGAGGCAGCAACGCTTGCCCTGCTCGGGGGTATTCTAGGTGCTGGTATTGGGATTGTTGCTGCAATCGCCGTTGGGTCTATCGCTCAATGGCCGGTGATCATCGATCTCAGCGCCGTCCTGCTGGCTATCGGCTTTGCCGCGGCTGTAGGCGTCTTTTTCGGCTACTATCCCGCCCGCAAGGCCGCAAGCCTACAGCCGATCGAAGCGCTGCGCGCAGAATGAGTTTGGCGCCACCGCGCGATCATCGGTCAATTTCGAAGCCGCAAGGCGCCCAATCAAAAGGCTGCCACGCGCCGGCGACTACGCGGCGCGGAACCGTCCTATCCCGGCGCATGATGAAAGGCCACGGGCCGTATTTGCCACAGGCCGCTATTTGAACGAATGGATCAGGTCCAGCGAAGTGACGGCGACCGCCAGGTTGACGCCGGTCTGTGCCTGGACACTGAGCGGCTGCAGCGAAAAGGCGCTGTCGAGGCCGCCGACCAGGAGATTGGCGCCGCCACCGGTGACCACGCTGGCCTCGGCGTTCACGCCATAATAGCTGCCGGCAAGGTCGCCTTCATCGTGGTTGCGGGTCGCCGCCAGGACCGCCCATACCAGCTGGCCCTGATGCGTCCGGCCGACATCGACGCCGAGCTTGGAAATCACCCCGGTATAGACTTCGGAGGGGCCGCCACGATGCGGACGAAAGACACAGGAAACACCCTTGTTGGAGGTGACGAGATAGGCCGTGCCGCCGTCGATGGTGCAGTCGAGCACGCCGAGCTGGAGTTTGCTGGCGCTGGCGGGAGCGGCAACGACGGTCGTGGCGAGAACAGCGGCACAAGCGAGTTTCTTGATCATGGCAGGGTCCTTTCGAAATTGCCTTGTACAAACGGCTGAGCACGCCGAGCGTTCCGCCGAAAACTTGGCGCCAGCAAGGCGAAGCTAAACGCAGGGTTGTCGGAGTGCGGAAACGGAGGCCCGATTAACCGGCCGCTCAGCCGGCACTGGTGCGGGCCAGGCCGTCCTTGGCCGGCTGGTAGGTCGGATTGAGGTGCACGGCCTCGCGGTAGGATTTCGCGGCCCTGACCTTGTCGCCGCGCCGCTCGTAGATCAACGCCTGGTTGGACCAGGCCTCGGCATTCTTGCCGTCGAGCTTGATCGCCATGTTGAAGTCGGCGAAGGCATTGTCCTCGTCGTTCATGGCAAGGTAGGAGAGGCCGCGTCCATTGTAGGGCTCGGAGGCGTCCGGCGCCAACGAAATGGCGGTCGAGAAATCCTCGATGGCAAAGGCGTGCTGGCCCTGGCTCTGGTAGATCAGGCCGCGATTGTGATAGGCGCGCGCATCGGTCGTGTCGAGCTGGATGGCTTTCTGGAAATCGTTGAAGGCTTCCTGGACCCGGCCCGCCCTGCGGTAGAGATTGCCGCGGCCGATATAGGCGGCGTCATAGTTGGAATTGATCTGGATCGAGCGATTGTAGTCGGCGAGCGCGCTCGCCTGATCGCCGAGGAAGCGCTGGATGAGCGCACGGTTCGAATAGGCCTGGTAAAAATTCGGATTGAGCTGGATGGCGGTGTTGAAGTCCTTCAGCGCCGCCTGGTACTGGCCGCCGCGGCCATAGGCCGAGCCGCGCACATTGTAGGCTTCCGGATCCTGGGGGTTGCGCTGGATCACCGCCGACAGCGAGGAGATGTTCTCGCTCGAGCCTTGCGCCTTGTCGATGTTGTTGAACTCGCCGGTCGGAACGCTCTGGCAGCTGGCAAGCGCCATCCCGGAAAGCAGGGCTGCCGTCAGGGCGAGGCCGCGCCACGCGGTTCTGCGCTCTACGGTGATTGCGTCCATGTCTGCCCTGTCCTTACTGCGCCGTCTGGTCCGTTCCCCCTCCGAACCGGCATCTCTCCCAACCGGTCCTCTCGGACCGGGTCGAACTCACAACAAAAAGGTGGCGGCGATTCCGCATCGCGCCACCTTGGATATCCTTGGAAAAGGACGAAAAATTGACGTCAGAACCGCGGCGGACGCGGAGCACCGGCACCGGCAGCACCGGCCGCGACCGGACGCGGGGTCATCGGCAGCAGGCCTTCGCGCTGGGCGCGCTTGCGGGCCAGCTTGCGGGCACGGCGCACGGCTTCCGCCTTTTCACGGGCGCGCTTCTCGGAGGGCTTTTCGTAATGTCCGCGCATCTTCATTTCGCGGAAGATGCCTTCGCGCTGCATCTTTTTCTTGAGCGCGCGAAGCGCCTGATCAACATTGTTGTCGCGGACGAGTACCTGCACGTGCAATCCTGTCTTTCGGGTTTGAAATCAACAGGCAAGCGGCTACAGCCGCAAGCCTCCGCGGCGCGTTACACCACGAATTGGGGCGGCTGATAGCAGAATCAAGGGGCTCTGTCCACAGCCGATTGAGAGGCGGTGCCGATCCCGAAACGAACAACCCGCCTCAGGGCCGTCCTTGGTGTGAATCAGCACCATATCGAGATTAGTAGCATAGCTGCCGGCACAAAGCAAGAACAAAATTCGCCTTGGGCCAGATAGGCGCCGCTACGCCGTGGCCAGGTGGAGCTGCTCGAAACCCTCGAAGAACTCGCCGTAGTCGCAGGTTATTTCCTCGCCGGCGGCGATGTCTCGAGTCGCGGTGGCCCCGCCATATTGCGAAAAGTCGGTGTTCGGCTTGTCGGCGTGGTTCATGAAGCGGCCATTGTCGACCTCATAGACCATGAAGCCCGGCCGGTCCGGACTGGGATAGGCATATCTGTCGAGCAATTCCTTGAGGTGCGGCGGCGCCGTCTCGTATCTTTCCATCGGGATCAGCCGGTCGAAGTCCGGATCGAGCCGCCAGATCTGCGCCCCTTTCCGGATCGGCTCGGCGGCGAACACGCCGACGCCTTCGATTGCGCTTGCAGCGATATAGGTCCTGATCAGCAGCATGTTTCCAACCCGTTTTCGAGGAGAAGACGGAATCGTCAAATCGCCGGGAAAAGCAAGACCGGTTTTTCCGGTATTGCGGCTGGCGGGCCGACGCCGACCGCGAAAACGCTTCACGTGCGGGTGATCGAGACACCGCCGTCGGCGAACAGTGCCGTGCCGGTGGTGAAGCTCGATGCATCGGAAGCCAGGTAAAGCGCCGAGCGGGCGATCTCCTCTGGCTCGGCGACGCGCTTCAAGGCATGCAGGTTTTCGACGAAGGCTCGCGATTCCGGTGTCTTGAACGTTGCCGAAGGCGTGTCGGTGCCGCCGGGCAGCAGCGCGTTGACCCGAACGCCCTTGGCGCCATATTCGGCGGCTAGAACCTGCGTCAGTCCGATCAACCCGGCCTTGCTGGCGGCATAGCTGGTCATGCCGGGCATGCCGACGGTGTGGCCGACGAAAGTGCAGGTGAAGATCAGCGATCCGCCGCCGCGTTCGACCATCGCCGGCACCTGATATTTCGCGCCAAGGAATGCGCTGGTCAGGTTGGTATCCACGTTTCTCGCCAGCCCTCCAGCGAGAGGTCGGAAATCGGACCCATCTCGCCGACCGAACCGGCATTGTTGAAGGCGATATCCAGCCCGCCGAAGTTCTCGACCGCCACCTCGACAAGGGCTTTTGCATGGGCTTCGTCGCGAACATCGCCGGCAAGCGCAACGGCCGTACCGCCGGCGTCCGCGATTTCGGCTACGAGCGCATCGAGTTCGGCCTGGCGGCGGGCCGCGACGACCACCCTGGCGCCTTGCTCGGCAAAGAGCTTTGCCGTGGCGCGGCCGATGCCGGAACTGGCGCCGGTGACGATGGCGACTTTGTTGGCAAGTGTGAACATTTTCTGCATTCTTTTTTCGCGCCGGCTCCGGCCGGCAATTGGATGCTTGGTCGCAAATCGGGGCGGTGCGGACCACCCGATACTTGCGCAGGCATCTGCGAAGATTTCTTGACGCCGGAGGGGCAGAGGGCTACCAAGTCACCATTCAACCTTGCGGGTGGACGCGCCACCCATTCCAATGACCCCCCAAGACATAATGATCAAGTTGTTGGCCCCCGGCTTCGAGGGCGACAGCGAGTTGACGATCGCCCTTCAATCGGAATTTGGCAAAGGCTTTCCCCTTGAAAACCTCCGGCCGCTGGTGACGTCCGGCAACCTTCATACACAGGCCGCTGCCGCGTACTTGGTGGCCGAAGCCAATTCCAAAATGAGTTACAAGATGAATTGCGTCGTCGCGGAGATCGCCGATCTGCTCGACAGTGAATCTTCGGGTATCCGGTTCGACGCGATCGAGGCGCTTCTGGGATGCACGACGCCGGCCGATGGAGCCGTTCTCGGTCGCCTCATGCTGCGGCTGGATGACGAACATGCCGGTGTGCGGTGGAGGGTCGTCCAGTTCATCTGCCTTGCGGAGCGCTGGCAGCTAAGGCTTGCGGTGGAAAATGCCGCTACCCTGCGTCCGGACTCGGCTTTCAAGACACTGGTCAATGCTTATGGTCAATATAACATGCCGAGCGCCAAGGACCTGCCACGGTTGCTCGCGCATCCGGATGCCGTGTTGAGGCGCTTTGCTGCGGCAGTGGCTATTAGGCCGCGCCAGGTGATCGTCGAGCGCTTCGTGGCCATGGTGGAGCAGTCAGACGATGCGGAAATTCGTAAAATCGCCGCCGATTGCCGTGAGGGTTATTTGCGGCCGATCTATGCAATCGGGCCGTGCATCCTGAAGCGTGCTCCGGCTGACCCCTCAAAAGGCGAAGCTCAGAAGAGCGACCAGTGAAAGCACGGCGCAAAACGGCAAGCGCCGTCGCAAACAGGGGCAAGGCGACTATCGCCTAAGCAGCCAGCCGAGCCGATCGAGCGAAAATGCGTAGCTGACAGCGATCAGCAGGGCGACGGCAATGCCGGCTGTCGTGTAACCGGCCAGGTGGAATCCGGCAGCGCCGCCGAACAGGATGACGAGTTCGAGCACCAGCCGCAAACCGCCCGGCACCGGAACCGGCGCCCGCCCCGAGCGGCTCGGATCGTTCGGCACCGCGAAGATTCCCCAGAGCGCGGCGGCAACGAACGGCAATGCCACGGCAAGGATCCAGCGCCACATGCCCGCTGAGAGGCTCCAGCCCGCCATGCCGAGGCCGAGCAAAGCGGCGAGCTCCAGCAAGAAGCGCAATGTCAGATTCCACCAGACGTTACCCACCGCCATAATCCTCCGATCGTCAGGCGACGGATAGCGGTGGAAGGCAATTGCATCAACCTGCCCGGATGCGGCTTTTTCACCACGGCGCAAAACGGCAAGCGCCGTCGCAAACAGTGCAAGGCTGGCAGCACGGTTTCGCTAGTGATACAAGCTCGCGCGCCGGGGTTGGCTGATCTGCCCGGCCGCCATTTGCGAGGCCTGCAACGTTGAAGAAATACTCGGTATTCGCCATCGCCCGCGAGGCCATGCGCGGCCATAAGGGTTGGGAGGAACAGTGGTCCTCGCCGGAGCCGAAGAAGGAGTACGACGTCATCATCGTCGGCGCCGGCGGCCACGGCCTGGCCACCGCCTATTATCTCGCCACCGTGCACGGCATCACCAATGTTGCGGTATTGGAAAAAGGCTGGCTCGGCGGCGGCAATACCGGGCGCAACACCACCATCATCCGCTCGAACTATCTCTACGACGAGAGCGCCGGCATCTACGACCATGCGCTGAAGCTGTGGGACGGGCTCAGCCAGGAGCTCAACTACAACGTCATGTATTCGCCGCGCGGCGTCATGATGCTCGCCCACAACATCCACGACATCCAGGTGCTGAAACGCCACGTCCATGCCAACCGGCTGAACGGCATCGACAATGAATGGCTGACGCCGGAGCAGGCCAAGGAATTCTGCCCGCCGCTCAACATTTCGCCCGGTGCGCGCTATCCGGTGATGGGCGCCTCCCTGCAGCGCCGCGGCGGCACGGCGCGTCACGATGCGGTTGCCTGGGGCTATGCGCGCGGCGCCTCGGCGCGCGGCGTCCACATCATCCAGAATTGCGAGGTCACCGGCGTCAAACGGGCGCCGAACGGCGCGGTCACCGGTGTCGAGACGACGCGCGGCTTCATCGGTGCCAGGAAGGTCGGCGTGGTTGCCGCCGGGCACTCATCGGTGATCATGAACATGGCTGGCGTGCGCATGCCGCTGGAAAGCTATCCGCTGCAGGCGCTGGTGTCGGAGCCGGTCAAGCCGGTGGTGCCTTGCGTGGTGATGTCGAACACCGTGCATGCCTATATCTCGCAATCCGACAAGGGCGAACTGGTCATCGGCGCCGGCACCGACCAGTATGTCTCCTATTCGCAGACCGGCGGGCTGCACATTTTGCAGCATACGCTGGACGCCATCTGCGAGATGTTCCCGATCTTCACGCGCATGAAGATGCTGCGCTCATGGGGCGGCATCGTCGATGTGACGCCGGACCGTTCGCCGATCCTGGCCAAGACGCCGGTGCCCGGCCTCTATGTCAATTGCGGCTGGGGCACAGGCGGCTTCAAGGCGACGCCGGGTTCGGGCCATGTCTTTGCCCACACGATCGCCAGGGACGATCCGCACCCGATCAACGCGCCCTTCACCATCGAGCGCTTCCGCACCGGCCGCCTCATCGACGAGGCGGCGGCGGCAGCGGTGGCGCACTGATGATGACCGAGATGGCCGTCGCTATGCCGCTGATGCTCGCCGGCGAGCAAGGCCTGTTCCATATCCCCACGCCAGAGGAGGTGCGCCTGCAGCCCATCAGCCGCGCCGGCAATGAAGCGGATTGGCCGTTTTCCGTCGACGAGGGTGTACTCGCCTGCGCCTGGAGCGCCGGTCAGAGAGTGGTCACCTTTATGGAGAACCGGCCAGCCGATCTCGAGGAAGGCGAAAAATTCGAGCGGCGCTACGTCATCGTGACGACCGAACCGATGACGCTTTCGGTCGGCAATATGGCGTATCGCGACCTTTTCCGCCCGGTAGCCAGCATCGAGGAGCGCATCCGGCTGGTGGCGCCCTTCGTGACGATGGGCCAGAGGCTTTGCGACCAACCTGCCGGCGCTCGCGTCGGCCACGGCGAACTGTAGGACCAACCATGCTTCTCATCCGCTGCCCCTATTGCGAGGAAGAGCGTCCGGAGCTCGAATTCCGCAACGCCGGCGAGGCGCATATCGCGCGATCCCCAAACATCGCCGGCGAGAGCGACGACGATTTTGAAAAGTTCTTTTTCATCCGCTCCAATCCCAAGGGGATCATCTATGAGCGCTGGCGGCACATGCATGGCTGTGCGCGGTTCTTCAATGCCGTGCGCGACACCGTCAGCGACAGGTTCCTGATGACTTACAAGGCCGGTGAACCGAAGCCCACCAAGCTGCCGGGAGCCGCCAAATGAGCGCCACGTTCCGCATTGCCGGCGCCGGGCGGCTCAAACAGGCAAAGATAGCTGGCTTCAGCTTCGACGGCCGCCCCTATACCGGCATCGAGGGCGATACGTTGGCCTCGGCGCTGCTTGCAAACGGCGTCCATCTCGTCGGCCGCTCGTTCAAGTACCACCGGCCGCGCGGTTTTCTGTCGGCCGGCGCCGAAGAGCCGAACGCGCTGGTCGAGATCAAGCGCGACGCGGCACGCAAGACGCCGAACGTGCGTGCCACGGTGCAGGAACTCTATGACGGATTGACCGCACAGTCGCAGAACCGCTGGCCGTCGCTCGCTTTCGACATCGGTGCCGTCAGCAGTATTGCCTCGCCGATGCTTTCGGCCGGCTTCTACTACAAGACGTTCATGTGGCCGAAGGCCGCGTGGAAAAACCTCTACGAGCCCAAGATCCGCGCCGCCGCCGGTCTCGGCGTCGCTCCTGACCAGCCGGATCCCGACCACTATTCGGCGCGCTTCGCCCATTGCGAGGTGCTGGTGCTTGGCGGCGGTGCCGCGGGCATCGCCGCGGCATTGGCCGCGGCCGAGACCGGCGCGCGCGTTATCCTTGCCGACGAGCAGGCGGAATTCGGCGGCAGTCTGCGCTTCGAGAGCGGTGCCCGGATCGACGGCCAGGACGGTTTTGCCTGGGCGCAATCGGCTCTCGCCAAGTTGAGCGCGATGGACAATGTCCGCGTGCTGCCGCGTACCACGGCCTTCGGCTATTACGCGCAGAATTTCGTCGGCCTGGTCGAGCGCGTCAGCGACCATCTGCAGAACCCCGGCCGCGACCTGCCGCGCGAGCGGCTGTGGCAGATTCGCGCCAAACGCGTGGTGCTGGCGACCGGCGCCATCGAGCGCCACATGGTGTTTGCCGACAACGACCGGCCGGGCATCATGCTGGCGTCGGCGGCGCGCACCTATCTCAACCATTACGGCGTCGCCGTCGGCAGGAATGTCGGCGTCTATACGGCGAACGATTCCGCCTATGCGGCGGCGATCGACCTGAAAAAGGCCGGCATCAACATAGCGGCGATTGTCGACCTGCGCGACAACCCGACCGGGCCGGCGATCGACGAGGCGAGGGCGCTCGGCATCGAGGTCAATTTCGGCCGCGCGGTGATCCGCGCCGGCGGCAAATTGCGGGTGTCGTCGATGACTGTGCAGCCGAAGAATGGCGGCGGCGAGCGCACCATGCCGGTTGACGCGATTCTGATGTCGGCCGGCTGGACGCCATCGGTGCATCTGTTCTCGCAATCGCGCGGCAAGGTCGCCTTCAATGACGAGACCAAGCGCTTCGTGCCCGGAATTTATGCGCAGGACTGCGTCTCGGTCGGCGCCTGCAACGGTACCGACGGGCTGTCGGCGACGATCGACGAGGCCTATGCAGCGGGCGCCAAGGCGGCCAAGGACGCCGGCAGCAGGCCGGCCAAGGGCACCAAGCCGAAGGTCGACGCTGGCGAGAGCTGGTCGCGCGGCATGCTGGGTGCAGCACCCGGTGCCGGAGCGGAGACGACGGTCAAGGCCTTTGTCGACTTCCAGAACGACGTCACCGCCAAGGACATCCGCCAGGCAGTGCATGAGGGCATGCGCTCGATCGAGCACGTCAAGCGCTTCACCACCAATGGCATGGCGACCGACCAGGGCAAGACCTCCAACATGCACGGCCTGGCGATTGCCGCCGAGACGTTGGGCAAGCCGATCCCGCAGGTCGGGCTGACGACGTTCCGCGCGCCCTATACGCCGGTGACATTCGGCTCGATCGTCGGGCACGCGCGGGGTCCGCTGTTCGACCCGACCCGCAAGACCGCGATCCATCCCTGGGCCGAGCGCCAGGGCGCTGTATTCGAGGATGTCGGCCAATGGAAGCGCGCCTGGTATTTCCCGAAGCCGGGCGAGGACACACATGCCGCCGTCGACCGCGAATGCGTCACGGTGCGCAAGACAGCCGGCCTGTTTGACGCCTCGACGCTGGGCAAGATCGAGGTGGTCGGGCCGGATGCGGCCAAATTCATGGAACTGCTCTACACCAATCCATGGGAGAAGCTCGAGCCCGGCCGCTGCCGTTACGGCATCATGCTGCGCGAGGACGGCTTCATCTATGACGACGGTGTCGTCGGCAGGCTTGCACCCGACCGTTTCCATGTGACGACGACGACCGGCGGCGCGCCGCGCGTCATGAACCATATGGAAGACTATCTCCAGACCGAGTTCCCGCATCTCAACGTCTGGCTGACCTCGATCACCGAGCAATGGGCGGTGATTGCCGTGCAGGGACCGAAGTCTCGCGACATCATTGCGCCGCTGGTCGAGGGCATCGACATGTCGGATGAGGCGCTGCCGCATATGTCCGTGCGCGAAGGCCGGATCTGCGGCGTGCCGACCAGGCTGTTTCGCATGTCGTTCAGCGGTGAGCGCGGCTTCGAGGTCAACGTGCCGGCCGATTACGGCGAGGCAGTCTGGGAAGCGCTATGGGCCGAGGGCCAGAAGCATGGCGCCTGTGCTTACGGCACCGAGTCCATGCATGTGCTGCGCGCTGAAAAGGGCTACATCATCGTCGGCCAGGATACCGACGGCACGGTGACGCCGAACGATGCCGGGCTCGACTGGGCCGTCGGCAAGAAGAAGACCGACTTCGTCGGCATTCGCGGCATGGCGCGGCCGGACCTGGTCGCCAAGGGCCGCAAGCAGCTTGTCGGCCTGAAGACCAGGGATCCCAAGGTGGTGCTGGAGGAGGGCGCGCAGATCGTGGCGGACCCGAAGCAGGCAATCCCGATGAAGATGATTGGCCATGTCACCTCGAGCTATTGGTCGCAAAATTGCGGCCGCTCGATCGCGCTGGGGCTGGTCGCCGGCGGCCGCGGTCGCACGGGCGAGACGCTCTATGTGCCGATGCCGGACCGGGTGATCGAGGTGGAGGTCACCAGCATGGTGTTCTTCGACGAGAAGGGGGAGCGCCTCAATGGCTAAGGCCGCTTTGAAAACCGACGCCGCCGGACCCTCAGTCGAACGCCGTCCAGCTCTCGCCGGCCAGTCGCTTTCCGCCGCCGGCGTTACACTTGCCGTGCTGCCGCCGGCCGAGCGCATATCGCTGCGCGCGCCGGAAGCCTCGATTGCCGCACTTTCGAAAGCGCTCGGCGTCGTCCTGCCGCAAAGGCCGAAAACCTCGGCGGCAAAGGCCGGACGCACGGCCTTGTGGCTCGGGCCGGACGAATGGCTGGTCATCGACGAGAGCGGAAAAGATCCGCTCGCCGACTGCGCCAGCATTTCCGTACTGCATTCGGCGGTCGGCATCTCGCACCGCAACGTCGCCATATCGGTTACCGGTCCGGCTGCCGCGGCGACGATCAATGCCGGCTGCCCGCAGGATCTGTCGCTCGACGCCTTTCCGGTCGGGGCGGCGTCGCGTACCATTCTCGGCAAGGTCGAAATCGTGCTGTTGCGCACGGCGGCCGACGCGTTCCGCGTCGAATGCTGGCGTTCCTTTTCCGATTATGTCTTTACTTTTCTGTCGGAGGCAGCGCGCGACGCGGCAGCATAGGCATGTTCGCCGCGCCCGACCTTTCTGCGACAGCGAGCCGAGGGAGAATGCAAATGCCGCCGAACTCCGCGCCGAAGACGCCGGCCGTGCGCTCTTTCGAAGACGAGCAGCGCACTGGGACGGATATCGAAGAGGAACTCGAGGAAGGCCTCGAGGATACATTCCCGGCCAGCGATCCGGTGTCGATCACCGGAACGGCCATTCCCGGCGCACCTGCAAGACCCGGCAAGCCCAAAAGCGTGGTGGGACAGAAGCGCAAGAAGTGATCTGCGCGGGGTGACAAAAAGCAGGGCTGAGGCCGGCACGATGGGCGGCCGGAAATTGCTGCCGCCCTTTCGGTTCATCACCGCGTGTTGTCGCCCGTCGGCTCAGAAGCTGCTTGGCACGATCCACGGGTCGATGCCGATGCCGAGCCTCGGGCCCTTGCTGCCGGCCTTGTGGGCCGCGGCGTCCGCCTTTTCAAGCGATCCGGTCGGCGCGCAATCGAGCTTCACATCAGCCTTGGTGTCGATGCAGGCCGCTTCTTGCTTGCCTGTCTGACTGCTGCCGGCAAATGCGGCGCTAGAGAGCGCCAGCAGGGCGGCGAGCGTGAGGATTGCCTTCTTCATGGTCTGTCTCCGGTTTCCAGTTATTGGATTCGTACATGTACGGCATTGCGTACAGATACGCCCAGGACTTAGGGAGTTCAAGCAAAATCGTACATGTACGGAGAAATTGAGCGCAGGAATTGCCGGACGCTCGGCGCCGGAGCGTTCGGAGAAATTACAGATCGGGAGGAGCGCCGCTCTTCAGCAGTTGACCGGCGGCGTGAGCGGCGCAATCTCGTGCGCGGCGATGGCTTCGAGCATGATGTCGCCGATCCGTGTGATGAACGTCGACTGGTCGCCGAATGGGTAGAACGGGAAGGTGATCAGCAGCGAGATGGCGCCGTGGCCGACCGCCCACAGCATGGTGGCGATGGCGCGTGGATCGCCTTTGAGCCTGCCGGCGGCAACGCAGGCTTCGACCCTCTCGATCAGCACTTTCATCGCCGGGTTGCCGCCTTCCATTTCGGCAAAAGTCTTTCCGGTCGGCGGCCTGACTTTTTCGGTCATGAAGACGGTGCGGTACTCGTTGGGATTTTCCAGCCCGAAGGCGGCGTATTCGACAAGCACCGCCTTGAGCGCCTCGATCGGGTCGTCGGCCGTATGATTTGCGATGCGCCTGGCCAGGGTCTCGAAGGCATCTTCGGCCAGCGCGAACAGGATGTCCTGCTTGTCGGCGAAATAGGAATAGACCGACATCGGCGCATAGCCAACGCGCTTGGCGAGCTTGCGGATGGTGAGGCCGTCATAGCCTTCTTCCTGGACAAGCTTGTGCGCGGCGTCGACAAGTTCGGAACGCAGTTCGGCCTTTTGTTTTTCGCGGCGCTCCTGGACGCTTAGCTGCAACTTTCTACTGCCTTATGACTGATGCTGGATGCAGCATATATACGCTGTACGGCGTCGGGCAAGGGCGGTGTGAAGCAGAGGCTTGACCTCACAAAACGATGTAACCAGGCAATAAAGCCGGCAACATCGGACTGTTACAGACGAAGACTAATTCGCGGCTCTGCAAAAATTTCGTTTCGGGAGGCCGTTATGACCGGAACTGAGCTTTCGTCCGGCGTGCCGGACGTGGACCCGCTTTCTCATCGCGCCAGGATGGCGCTCAGGCGTGTCGTCATGGTCGCATGGCTGGCGATCGCGCTCGGCTTCGCCATGGAAGCTCTCATTCTGACCGTCAGATTTGCGGCAGGTGCCTACCCGGCGACGACGCAGGTTCTGATCGAACTGGCGCAAGGCGTGACCTGGTCGTTCTTCGTCTGCGCCGGCGTCAGCCTCGGCACGGCGCTCACCAAGGTGCGAGCCTCGCTCGGTGGCCTGATCGGTGCGATTTCGGCGCCACTGGCGATGGGCATCGCCAAAGGGACGCAAAAGGTTATGGTCAGCGCGCTGGACGCGGCGGCAAAGCCGGCCATCCTGTCGCTCACGACGCTCGGTGTGCTGCGGGCGATCGAATACGGGCTGCTCGGCTGGGCACTGGCGTCGTTGGCATCGAAGGAAGAACCGCGTCCGCTCCATTTCGCGCTGGCAGGCGCCCTGATAGGCGCGGTATTCGGCGGCGGCATCACGGTGCTGACCATCGAGACGGCCGCGGCGAACGACGCTGCTCTCGCAATGCCACAGGCGATCGCAACCGGCCTCAACGAGATCGTGTTCCCAATCGGTTGTTCACTGGTCGTCTACATTGCGCTGCAGGTCAGCCGTCACATGAAGTACGTCGCGGCCGAAGCTAAATAGATTTGGCACAGATAGATTTGGGCTTCTCCGCCCGACGAGAGTCAGACCGCTTCCGGCTGGCGTTCGATCAGCGTCAGCGTCAGCCAGCGCGCGGTCAGCGCCGGTTTTTTCGAGCCCTCGATCTCGATCGTCACGTCGTGCGCCGTTTGCACCCACCCCGACGGCCTGACCTTGACGTCGGCCAGCACGAAACGGGTGCGGATGCGCGAGCCGGTCTTCACCGGCGCCAGGAAGCGCAGCGAATCGAAGCCGTGATTGACGCCCATCTTGCTGTTTTCCAGCGGCGGCATGGTTTCGAAGGTCATCGCCGACAACAGCGAAAGCGACAGGAAGCCATGCGCGATGGTGCCGCCGAACGGCGTTTCGCGGCTGGCACGTTCCGGATCGCAATGGATGAACTGATGGTCGTCGGTGGCATCGGCGAACTGGTCGATCATGCGCTGGGTGACGACCCGCCATGGCGACACGCCGACTTCCTTGCCGACGTTGGCCAGAAGCACATCGAGACTGATCGGTTCCACGCTGATGTCCTCCATCTTCACCCCCGGCATTTCACTCGCCGGATGGCGTGCGTCTCATTCCTTGAACAATGTCAGCCCGTGTTGCACCGACTGCCCGCCATCGATCGGCAGGATGGCGCCGGTGACATAGCTGCCGGCCCGGCTGCACAAATAGAGCGTTGCGCCGGCAATGTCATCCGGTACGCCGATGCGGCCGATCGGAACGCGGTTGCCGATATGTCTTGCCTGGTCCTCGGTGCCGGTGGCGAAGGCCGTCATCCGGCTCTGGAAAGGGCCAGGCGCAAAGGCGTTGACGGTGATGCGGCGGGCGGCGAACTCGATTGCCAGGATGCGCGTCAGGTGGTGAACCGCGGCCTTCGAGGCCGAGTAGGAGTAGGCATCTTCGGCCGAAGGCTGCGTGCCCATCACCGATCCAAGATTGATCACCCGGGCCGGGTCGGCGTCGCTGGCGGCGGCCTCGAGCAGAGGCAGCAATTCGCGCGTCAGGTGGAAGACCGCGGTGACGTTGACGCCGAACACCTTGGCCCAGGCATGGTAGGGAAAGCTTTCCAGCGGCGCGCCCCAGGAGATGCCGGCATTGTTGACCAGGATATGCAGCCGCTCGGTCCGCGCCCTGACCTCGGCCACAAGCGCCGCAATGCCGGCCTCGCTGGAGACGTCGCCGGCAAAACCTTCCGCCCGGCCGGATGCGCCAAGGCCGTTCAACTCGCCCGCTACCCTGACGCAATCCTCGCTCTTGCGCGAGGCGATCATCACCGAGGCGCCGGCCATGACCAGAGCGGTCGCCGCCATGCGGCCGATGCCGGTCGCGGCGCCGGTGACCAGCGCCGTCTTGCCGGCGACTGAGAACAGCTCGTCCAGATAGCTCATCGTACCCTCCGTGCAGTTCACCGCGCTTTGGTTCAAGGAAGCGGCTTCACGTCGACAAGGCTAGCCGAACTTCGATCATGCTTGCCATGGGTAAAGTAGCTGGGGTGGGGCACGCTTAGCGGCTGAATGGTTAAGCCCGAAATGCAAGGTGGTCATTCGGCCGTGACATGGGTCGGATGAATGATGCGGCCGTGCCCGTTGGCGAGCACCTTGGTAAGCTGTTCATTTCGTGCGTGAACCAGTCGTCGTTACTCCTCCGCCCCAGCCGCAGGCGGGTCTTGAGGAGTTGGGAGGTGGCCGAGCAGTGGGGCGGGACTGACATTCGTATTCGTGGACGGGGACTATGCTTTCGGGGGGAAAGCCATGGGTAAGAAGCAACGCACCGTCCTGCTGGCAGCGGTTTTTGCGACTGTATTTGGCGTCTTTTTGCTGATCCTGATTCTGCAGATGATCAGTTTTTTAGTGGACTAGACCGAAGCGAAATGCGTCCCTTTCCGGAGGGGCACTACCGCAGGCTTTCCAGTTCGCGGATGCGTTTGGCGCCGTCGGCTTCGAGCTGCCTTGTGACCGCGCCGATCAGCGCTTCGGCAACGACGAAAAGTGCGGCGGATGAGTCCCAGGCCGAAGGCACTGCGGTGCGCCCGGCGATGACGTGGCGGGCGAAGCGGGCGATCGGCGACAGCCACTGGTCGGTAAACAGCACGATCTGCACGCCGCGCTGGTTGGCGGTCTCGGCGAAACGGACGAGGCTGTCCTGATAGCGCCTGATGTCGAAGATCACCAGCACGTCGCGCTTACCCATGTCGATCAGTCGGTCGCGCCAGACGCTTTCCTGCCCGCCGAGGTGAAAAACGTTGGGCTGGATGATGGCGAGGTGGGCGGCCATGTAGCGCGCCAGCGGGTCGGTGAAGCGGCCGCCGATCAAGAATGTCTTGCCGCGCCGGTCGGCCAGCTTGGCGACGATGTCGGCAAGCTGCTTGTCCGAGAGATGCCGGAATGTCTCGCGCATATTGTCGAGCGTCGCCTCCAGCATCGGCGAGACGGCGCTGGCGCCCTGCGATGGCGGATTGAGCGTGCGCGAGGCCGGCGACTGCAATTGCGCCGCCAGTTCGTCTTGCAGCGTCGACTGGAATTCCGGATAGTTCTGGAAGCCGAGCCGGGCGACGAAACGCAGGATCGTCGGCGACGACACGCCGGCGGCAGCCGAGAATTCGGCGACCGTCTTCAGCCCGATCAGCGGATAGCTGGCGATCAGCGTTTGTGCTGCGCGCCGCTCGCCTGCCGGCATGGTGCCCATGCGGTCGGAGATCAGTTCGGCAATGCTGGAAACCATGTTTTTCCCCACCCTGGCCGTGCCGTTACCGCATTATCGAAATCGCGTTTGACAAAGCCGGCCAAACTGTATGAAATCATCCGCAGGGACGCAATGAGGCAAAATACGTAACATACGATACAGCGCTCCCCGGGGACAGCAGACAATGGAGACAGCACGGCCCGCCAGCCTTGCATCGCCTGAAACCGTAAGGGTGACGAACCCCGGCGGATCGAGCCCCTTCGTGCTGACCTGCGACCACGCCTCCAATTTCCTGCCACCGGAATTCGGAACGCTCGGCCTTGCCGCCGAGGATCTTTCCCGCCACATCGCCTGGGATCCCGGCGCCTTGCCGGTGGCGCGCCGCATGGCCGAGGCGCTCGATGCGACGCTGGTCGAGACCTGCATCTCGCGGCTCATCATCGACTGCAACCGCCCGCTCGACGCGCCGGACCTGATAGTGACGGTCAGCGCCAGCGAAAAAACCGTGGTCCCGGCCAACCAGGGACTTTCGGCCGACCAGCGGGAGGCGCGCATCGCGCTGGCGTGGCGACCGTTTCACGAGCGGATCGCAACGGTCATCGACGAGCGCCTGGCGGCCGGGCGGGAGACCAGGCTGGTCTCGATCCATTCCTTCACGCCGCTCTACAAAGGCAAAAGCCGGCCCTGGCACATCGGCATCATCCACGACGAGGATCGCCGGCTGGCGGCGCCGCTGATCGCGACACTGAAGCGGCTTGCCGGCGTCAGCGTCGGCGTCAACGAACCCTATTCGCCGGCCGACCGGGTCTATTTCACGCTGGAACGCCATGCGCGCTCGCGCGGGCTGCCCTGCGCAATGATTGAAATCCGCAACGACGAGATCGCCGGCGCGGCCGGGCAGCGGAAATGGGCGGATCTGCTCACCGGTATTTTTCTCAATCTGGAGCCCGAAGCGGCCAAGGCCTCCAGACCAAGCGCAGTCGGAAAGTCAGTTCAATCGGCCAGCTAAGAAACCAAAAGGGGACTTTAAAATGGTAGCACCGGGTTACAGCGAAGTTGACAAGAAGGAGGACCTGAAAGTTCTCCACGGAATGGGCTATGCTCAGGAACTGTCGCGAAGCATGAGCCGCTTCTCGAATTTCGCGATCTCGTTCTCGATCATCTGCATCCTCTCAGGCGGCATCAATTCCTTCGCGCAAGCGACGTCGTCCATCGGTGGCGCCGGCGCTGGCATCGGCTGGATCGTCGGGTGCATGGTTTCGGGATTTTTCGCGCTCGCCATGGCCCAGATCGCCTCTGCATTTCCGACCGCCGGCGGCCTCTATCACTGGGCATCCATCCTAGGGAACCGTTTCACTGGCTGGCTCACCGCATGGCTCAATCTGCTCGGCCTGATCACCGTGCTCGGCGCCATCAACATCGGTACTGCTTTCTTCTTCGTCGGCACTTTCGGCGGAGCCTTCGGCATGACCGGCACGCCTGGTGAGATCGTCGGGTTTGTCGCGTTCATCACCGTGTTGCAGGCGCTGCTCAATCATTTCGGCATCAAATTGACGGCTATGTTGACGGACGCCTCCGGCTTCCTGATCCTGGCAACGACAGCCGTGCTGATCGTCGCCTGCCTGATGTTTGCTCCAGCGATCGACATTACGCGGCTGTGGACGTTCACGAACTATTCGGGCGACGCGGGCGGCGGTGTTTTCCCGCAGTCCGATTCCATGACGTATCTCTTCCTGCTCTGCCTGCTACTGCCGGTTTACACCATCACTGGCTATGACGCGTCGGCGCATACTTCGGAAGAAACGTTGAGGGCGGCGCACTCGGTTCCGCGGGCAATCGTTTCGTCCGTAGTCTGGTCGTCGCTGATCGGCTGGGTGATGCTGTGCGCGATCGTACTGGCGATTCCGGATCTGGCGGCCGGCGCCAAGCAGGGCTGGAGCGTGTTCTTCGCCACGATGGACGCGATCTTGCCGGCGTGGCTGAAGACACTGCTCTATCTGGGCATCCTGATCGCGCAGTTCCTCTGCGGTCTGGCAACGGTCACCTCTGCCTCGCGCATGCTTTTCGCCTTCTCGCGTGACGGCGGCATGCCGGTCGGCTCGGCCTCGCTAGCCAAGGTCAGCCCGACCTGGCGCACGCCGGTCAATGCGATTTGGACGGCTGCTGTGCTCGAGGTCATCTATGTCTTTCTTGCCCAGTTCATCTCGGTCGGCGGCACGAACATCTATACCATCGTCGTCAATTCGACACTGGTGTTCCTGTTTCTGTCCTTCATCATTCCGATCGTGCTCGGCATGATGGCTTTCGGAACGGAAAAATGGCCGAACCCCGGCCCATGGAACCTCGGCGCCGGCCTGTTCAAGCTGTTTTGCATCCTGTCGGTCATCGGCATGGCGATCATCTTCTACATCGCCATCCAGCCGCCGAACGACAAAGTGCTCTATATCACCCTGGGCTTCATTGTGCTGACCGCGGTGCTTTGGTTCGGTTTCGAGAACCGCCGCTTCCAGGGTCCGCCCATTGGCGACCAGATCGCAAAGCGCCAGGCGGCAATCAAGGCAGCCGAGGTAGCCATAGGCGAAGCCGGCGCCTGACGCCCTCTCATGACCATGGCCGGCATTCGCGCCGGCCGTGGTTTTCGTTTCCTTTTCAAAGTGACAAGCCCGAAACGACAAGCGCTGGAGTGCCAAAGGAATGGCCGGAAATTTCTCGTTCGATCAGTTGAAGCAAGCGGTCTCCAGCGGCGAGGTCGACACGGTGCTGGCCTGCATCGTCGATATGCAGGGGCGGCTCGCGGGAAAGCGGTTCCTGGCCCGGTATTTCGTCGATTCCGCGCATGACGAGACGCATGGCTGCAACTATCTGTTGGCCGCAGACATCGATATGGAACCGGTGCCCGGCTACAAGGCGGCGAGCTGGTCGAAAGGCTACGGCGATTTCGTCATGAAGCCGGACCTTGCGACGCTGCGGCGCGTTCCGTGGCTGGAGAAGACGGCGCTGGTGATCTGCGACGTGCTCGACCACCATACCCATGACGATCTGGCGCATTCGCCGCGCGCCATGCTGAAGAAGCAGGTCAAGCGGCTGCAGGAACGCGGCTATATCGGCTATTTCGCTTCCGAGCTCGAATTCTATCTGTTCAGCGAGACCTACGATTCCGCCCGCAAGAAGCACTGGCAGGGCCTCGAGACGGCATCGCCCTACATCGGCGACTACCAGATCGGCATCACCACCAAGGAAGAAGGCGTCATGCGCCGGCTGCGCAACGAGATGGAGGCGGCCGGCATCCCGATCGAGAATTCGAAGGGCGAGTGGGGGCCAGGCCAGGAAGAGATCAATGTCCGCTACGCCGAGGCGCTCGACATGGCCGACCGCCACGTCATCCTGAAGAACGGCGCCAAGGAAATCGCCGAGTCCGAAGGCAAGGCGATCTCGTTCATGGCCAAGTACAATTACGGGCTGGCCGGCAATTCCAGCCACATCCATAATTCGCTGTGGAGCGCCGACGGCAAGACGCCGCTGTTCTACGATAAGAATGCCGAGTGGACGCTGTCGACGCTCGGCCAGCAATGGGCGGCCGGCCAGCTCAAATATGCCAAGGAATTCACCTGGTTCCTGGCGCCCTACATCAACTCCTACAAGCGCTTCCAGGCCGGCACCTTCGCGCCGACCAAGATCATGTGGAGCGAAGACAACCGCACTGCCGGCTTCCGTCTTTGCGGCGAGGGCACCAAGGGCATCCGCATGGAATGCCGCGTCGGCGGCGCCGATTTGAACCCCTATCTGGCTTTCGCCGCGCTGATCGCGGCCGGGCTTGCCGGCATCGATGAAAAGCTTGAACTGCAGAAGCCCTTCGTCGGTGATGCCTACCAGGCCTCGCAGCTGCCTGAAATTCCAAAGACATTGCGCGACGCCACCGCGACGCTGGCGGAATCGAAAATGCTGAGGCAGGCGCTCGGCGACGATGTGCTGGAACATTATGTCCACACGGCACACTGGGAACAGTTCGAGTACGACCGCCGGATTACGGACTGGGAACTGCACAGGGGGTTCGAGCGGTATTGACGGCGTTGCGCTTTACGCAATATTGTTGCGGTTATCGCACCAGCAACACGCAGGAGGCAGCGTTTGCCCAAAGGTAGAGCCCATGTCGACAAGGCGTGGTTCATGAGTCGAATGAAGGAGCGCAAGCTCACGGTACGCAGCATGGCCGGCCGCATGAACATACACTACAGCGCCTTGTCGCGGACACTGAACGGTGAGCGGCGTATGCAGGTCGACGAGATACGCAAGATTGCTGAAATTCTCGACCGGCAGGAAAGCGAGATATTGGTGCACCTCGGAAGTTCCAATGATGCGGCGAGGCCACCGGAGCCTGATCGCCGGTCTGGTTTCAAGGAGGGGCAAGTGGATTTCGTGGACGACATGAACGGCAACAAGGAAGAGTACATCGTGCCGCCTCGGGGTGCCGATCCGTTGTTTGGATGCATGGCCGGGACGCTCACCCTGCTTCCGGACGTCGACTATACCGCGCCCGCCGATCCGGATTGGGGCAATGTCTATGACGAGTGAGGGGGTTCTGCTCGACACATGCTTCATGCTGTGGCTGTCAACGGAGCAGCCGGTCACGAGGGCTGCGGTCGAGAAGGTGACCAGCGCACGCAAAAATGGCAGCGTGATCGCCGTTTCCGTGATGTCCGCCTGGGAAATCGGCATGCTTGTAGCCAAAGGCCGGTTGCCATTCATCAAGTCACCGCTCGCATGGTTCGAACGGTTCGTGCAGACCGGGGCAGCGAGCGTCGAGGGGATCGACAGTGAGCTTTTGGTCGAGTCTTCGTTCCTGCCCGGCGTCGTTCACAACGATCCAACGGATCGGATCATCATAGCCACGGCGCGCTCGAAAAACCTCGAGATCATCACCCGCGATCGCGCAATCCTTGCCTATGGCGCGGCCGGCTTCGTCAAAACAGTGCCTTGTTGATTTGGAGACCTCTTTGGAAACCGTGAAGATAAAATCCCCCGTCGACGGTTCGATCTATGCCGAACGGCCTCTTGCCACCGACCAGGCGATCGGTGCCGCGGTCGAACGTGCCAAGGCGGCGCAGGAGAAGTGGGCTGAGACGCCGGTCGTCGAGCGCGGCAAGTACATGCCTGCCATGCTGGAAGCGCTGGTCGCCATGACCGGCGAGATCGTGCCGGAGATCGCCTGGCAGATGGGCCGGCCGGTGCGCTATGGCGGCGAGTTCGGCGGCGTCAGGGAACGCGTCAGCTACATGGTCGAGATCGCCGAGGCGGCCTTGAAGCCGGTCATGGCCTCCAACCCGAAGGACGGCTTTCGCCGCTATGTGAAGAAGATGCCGCTCGGCGTCGTCATGGTGATCGCGCCGTGGAACTATCCCTATCTCACCGCCGTCAACACCATCGTCCCGGCGCTGATGGCGGGCAGCGCCGTCATCCTCAAGCATGCGGCACAGACATTGTTGGTCGGCGAACGGTTTCAGCAGGCGTTTGATAAGGCCGGCCTGCCCAAGGGCCTGTTCCAGAACCTCGTCCTGAACCACGCGCAGACTGAAAGGCTGCTCGGCTCCGGCAAGATCGACCATGTCAACTTCACCGGCTCGGTCGCCGGCGGCCGCGCCATCGAGAAGGCGGCGGCGGGCACCTTCATGACGCTCGGCCTCGAACTCGGCGGCAAGGATCCGGCCTATGTGCTGCCGGACGCAAAGATGGACCATGCCGTTGCCAATCTGGTCGACGGCGCCTTCTACAATTCCGGCCAGTGCTGCTGCGGCATCGAGCGCGTCTATGTCCACGAGAAGGTCTACGATGAATTCGTCGAGGGCTTCATTGCCGAGACCAGGAACTACGTCGTCGGCAATCCGCTCGACCAGGCGACCACCATGGGGCCGATGGCGCAGGCGCGCTTCGCCGACCTGATCCGCGAGCAGAAGGCCGAGGCGTTGCGCAAGGGCGCCAGGGCACACATCAATATGAAGGTGGCCAACGACAGGCAAGGTTCCCCCTATCTGGCGCCGGAAGTGCTGACCCGGGTCGACCACCAGATGAGCGTCATGCGCGAGGAAAGCTTTGGCCCGATCGTCGGCATCATGAAGGTGCGCAACGACGAGGAAGCGATCGCGCTGATGAACGACAGCCCCTATGGGCTGACGGCCTCGATCTGGACGCGCGACACCGGCCATGCGGCGGCGATCGGCGATCGCGTCGAGACCGGCACCGTGTTCATGAACCGCTGCGACTATCTCGACCCGGCGCTGGTCTGGACCGGCGTCAAGGACACCGGCAAGGGCGCGGCACTGTCGGCCATCGGCTACGATAATCTGACCAGGCCGAAATCATACCATCTGCGCGAGGTGATCTAAGGTGGCGATCGACAAGCATGCGATCGCTGTTGAGGGGGAGTAATGGCGGATACACAACAATCGGCGCTGCCAGATCGTGAGGGTCCCGAGGGTATCGGCGGATGGCTTGTCCTGCCGATGCTCGGGTTGATGCTCACGCCGCTACTGGGGTTGGTACAACTGCACAATACCGACTATCTCGGCATGTTACAGAACTGGCAGGCCTTCAGTTTGTCCCAAGGTGTGCTGATTCTTGCCGAATTGTTGATATCCGGCATACTAAACCTATCGGCCCCGGCCCTATTATTGTTCTTCATGTTCAAGCGCTGGCAGATATTCCCCGGCTGGTACATGATTTGGGCATTCGCGATGCCGGTATATGCCGTTCTCGATCCATGGGCTGTGCATCTGGCTTTTTCCACCGCCGTTCCAGAATTGGCCGACGCGTACGACGCAGACACCGTGGGCGGAATTTCGCGCTCGATATGGGCCGCAGTCATCTGGGTTCCGTACATGATGCGGTCGGAACGTGTGGCCAACACCTTTGTGAACTAATGACATCCAAGAGCACGAAAGCAGTCAAGAAGGTCGAAATGACAAAACTCGTTTCCAAATGGAATTACCCGACGACCGTCCGCTTCGGCGCCGGACGCATCAAGGAGCTGCCGGAGGTGCTGGCGGCGACCGGCATCAAGCGGCCGCTGTTCGTCACCGATCCGGGACTGGCCAGGCTGCCGGTGGTGGCCTCGACGCTGAAGATCCTCGACGACGCCAAGGTGCCGTATGGCGTGTTTTCCGAGGTCAAGCCGAACCCGGTGGATTCCAACCTGACCGCCGGCATTGCCGTGTTCAAGAAGGGCAAGCATGACGGCGTCATTGCCTTTGGCGGCGGCTCGGCGCTCGATCTCGGCAAGCTCATCGCCTTCCAGGCCGGGCAGACACGGCCGGTCTGGGATTTCGAGGACGTCGGCGACTGGTGGACACGCGCCGATGCCGATGCGATCGCGCCGATCATCGCCGTGCCGACCACGGCCGGCACCGGCTCGGAAGTCGGCCGCGCCGGCGTCATCACCAATGAAGCGACCCATACCAAGAAGGTCATCTTCCATCCAAAGCTTTTGCCGGCGATCGTCATTGCCGATCCGGAACTGTCGGTCGGCATGCCCAGCTTCATCACCGCCGGCACCGGCATGGATGCGCTTGCCCACTGCCTCGAAGCCTATTGCGCGCCGGGCTATCACCCGATGGCCGACGGCATCGCCGTGGAAGGCATCAGGCTGGTCTTCGAAAACCTGCCGAAAGCCTATGCCAACGGCAAGGATCTGGTCGCCCGCGCCAACATGATGAGTGCCGCCGCCATGGGGGCGGCTGCCTTCCAGAAAGGGCTTGGCGCCATTCATTCGCTGTCGCATCCGATCGGCGCGCTCTACGACACCCACCACGGCATGACCAACGCCGTGTTCATGCCCTATGTGCTGGCCTTCAACCGCGAGGCGATCGAGCCGCGCATCGCCCGGCTTGCCGCCTATTGCGGCATCAAGGGCGGATTCGACGGTTTTGCCAAGGCGATCATCAAGCTGCGCAAGGAGCTCAAGGTGCCGCATGCGCTGCCCAGCCTGATCAAGGGGCTCGACATGGACAAGAAACGCAAGGGCCTGATCGCCGACATGGCGGTGGTCGATCCGACCGCCGGCGGCAACCCGGTCAAGCTGACCAAAAAGGCGGCGCTGACGCTGCTCGAAAACGCCATCGCCGGCGCCGTCTGAGACAATTTTCGCATCGGAAATCGAGTTAGGAAAAGAAGCAAAGGAAAGGGGGAAAGATGAAAGGCAAGATCGAAACTAGTTAGCCGGAAAAAGAATCGCGAAGCGATTGCTACAGCCGGTTAAAAAGAGTTTACTTTTTCATACTGCGGGGCATCGCTTTCACAAAGCTTTCATCTGGCTGTCACACGAAAACGATACCGCATCGCAGGCGTCCAACGGCGTCAGTTCAACGGAGAGAACACATGTTCAAATTCACGGGAAAACTGCTTTCCCTTTCGGCCGTCGCCCTGATGGCGACCTCTGCCATCTCGTCGGCCCAGTCCATGGATGAACTGGTCGCCGCAGCCAAGGCTGAAGGCCAGCTCACCACCATCGCGCTGCCCCATGACTGGTGCGGCTACGGCGCGGTCATCGACGGCTTCAAGGCGAAATATCCGGAAATCACCGTCAACGAGCTCAACCCCGATGCCGGCTCCGGCGACGAGGTCGAGGCGATCAAGGCCAACAAGGACAACAAGGGCCCGCAGGCGCCCGACGTCATCGACGTCGGCCTGAGCTTCGGTCCGACCGCAAAGAAGGATGGCCTGATCCAGGCTTATAAAGTATCAACCTGGGACTCGATCCCGGACAGCGCCAAGGATGCCGATGGCTTCTGGACCGGCGACTATTACGGCGTGCTTTCGTTCCTGGTGAACAAGGACCTGGTCAAGGATGCGCCGGCCGACTGGGCCGACCTGCTGAAGCCGGAATTCGCCAATACCGTGGCGCTCGCCGGTGACCCGCGCGCTTCGAACCAGGCCATCCAGGCCGTCTATGCCGCCGGCCTTTCCGGCGGTGCGGCTGCCGGCGAAGCCGCCGGCACGGCTGGTCTCGACTTCTTCAAGAAGCTCAACGCCGCCGGCAATTTCGTGCCGGTCATCGGCAAGCCCGCGACGCTTGCCCAAGGCCAGACGCCAATCCTGGTGACCTGGGATTATAACGCGCTTGCCGGCCGTGATACGCTGAAGGGCAATCCGCCGGTCGACGTCGTCGTGCCGAAGACCGGTGTCGTCGCCGGCGTCTATGTTCAGGCGATTAGTGCCTACGCGCCGCACCCGAATGCTGCCAAGCTATGGCTGGAATATCTCTATTCCGACGAAGGCCAGATCGGCTGGCTGAAGGGCTATTGTCACCCGATCCGCTTCAACGACCTCGCCAAGAATGGCAAGCTCCCGGCTGATGTGATGGCCAAGCTGCCGCCGGCCGAGTCCTATGCAGCCGCGGTGTTCCCGACGCTCGACGAGCAGGGCAAGGCCAAGGAAGCCATCACCAAGAACTGGGATGCCGTCGTCGGCGCCAACGTCAAGTAAGACTTGAGATCAGCCGGGCGGCTTAGATCGCCGCCCGGCATACCTCCAGGACGGTAGCCGGCGCATGACCGATATCTCGTTGTCCGATCACGCTGTTGCCGGGAAGACCGCGCCTCCTGCCGACGCCCGCAGCATGAGGCTGCCGACGCAATGGCTTGGCGTTGCGCCTTTCTTCATCTTCGCCATCATGTTCCTGATCCTGCCCACGCTCTATCTGATGCTGGGCGCATTCCGGAACGATGCCGGCGAATTCACTTTCGAAAACATAGCGGCCTTGGCGCAGCCGTCGATCGTTGCCGCCTACTGGATCTCAATCAAGGTCAGCCTCGCCTCGTCGCTGATCGGTGCTTTCGCGGGGCTTGCCATTGCCATCGCCATCGTGCGCGGCGGGCTGCCGGAGTGGATACGCTCGGCGACACTGACCTTTTCCGGCGTGGCCTCCAATTTTGCCGGCGTGCCGCTGGCCTTCGCCTTTCTCGCGACGCTCGGCCGGCTCGGGCTCGCCACGGTGCTGCTCAACGTCTTGGTCGGCTTCAACATTTATGCCCATGGTTTCAACATCCTGTCGTTCTGGGGCCTGACGCTGACCTATGTCTATTTCCAGATCCCGCTGATGGTCGTGATCATCGTGCCGGCGATCGATGGGCTGAAGAAGGAATGGGGCGAAGCGGCGGCAACGCTTGGCGCGACCCAGGCGCAGTTCTGGCGCATGGTCGTCATTCCGGTGATCTGGCCAAGTTTCCTCGGCACCGTCATCCTCTTGTTCGCCAACGCCTTCGGTGCCATCGCCACCGCTTACGCTCTGACCGGCTCCTCGCTTAACATCGTCCCTATCCTGCTCTACGCGCAGATCCGCGGTGACGTGCTGCACAATGCCCATCTCGGCTACGCCATCGCCTTCGGCATGATCGTCATCACCGGGCTGGCCAATGTCTTCTACATCTGGTTCCGGACGCGCTCTGAGAGGTGGCTCAAATGAAGTCCGGCAGATTCTGGGCCTGGATCGTCTTCGCGCTGGGCGCGGCCTATTTCTTCATTCCGCTGATCGCGACCGTGGAATTCTCCATGCGCATGCGGCGCGGCGCGTATTCCTTCGATGCCTATCAGGTCGTGCTCGGCGATCCCCGCTTCCAGGCGACCTTCATCTATTCGGTGGTCGCCGCCATCTTCACCATCGTCCTTGGCGTGCTGGTGGTGGTGCCGGCGGCGTACTGGATTCGTCTGCGGCTCCCGCAGCTAAGGCCCGTCGTCGAGTTCATCACGCTGTTGCCGCTGGTCATCCCGGCCATCGTTATCGTCTTCGGCTACATCAGAATGTACGGGTCAAATTCACCGCTGCCGTTCCTGGCCAGCGACACAGGAGCCAATGCCTTGCTGGTCATCGGTTATGCGACACTGGCGCTGCCCTATATGTATCGCGCCGTCGACACCGGGCTTCGCACCATCGACGTGCGGACACTGACCGAAGCGGCGCAGATCCTCGGCGCCGGCTGGGGCACGATCATCACCCGGGTCATCCTGCCCAACGTGCTGATCGCGGTGCTGTCGGGCGCCTTCCTGACCTTCGCCATCGTCATCGGTGAATTTACCATGGCCAGCCTGCTCAACCGGCCTGCCTTCGGACCCTATCTGCAGAACGTCGGCGCCAATCGCGCCTACGAGCCGGCGGCGCTTGCCATCATCGCCTTCGCCATCACCTGGGGCTGCATGTCGCTGATCCAGATCCTGTCGCGTTTCGCGCCGCGATCGGCGAACCGTCCGAACTGACCCGAAGGAAAAGCCATGACCGAGCCCTTCCTCTCAATCCAGCATGTGCGGAAATCCTTCGGCCCCATCACCGTGGTGCAGGATTTCAACCTCGACGTCGAGCCGGGCGAATTCGTCTCCTTCCTTGGCCCGTCGGGCTGCGGCAAGACGACGGTGCTGCGCATGGTCGCCGGTTTCGAAGAGCCATCCGCCGGCAAGATCGTCGTGGCCGGCAAGGACATCACCCGGCTCAAGCCCAACCAGCGCAATGTCGGCATGGTGTTCCAGGCCTATGCGCTGTTTCCGAACCTCACCGTGGCGCAGAATATCGGCTTCGGGCTGAAGGTCGCCGGTATGCCGAAGGCCGATGCCGACAGGCGCGTTGCCGAGATGCTCGACATCATCAAGCTGCCACAGATGGGCGACCGCTATCCCTATCAGCTCTCCGGCGGTCAGCAGCAGCGCATCGCGCTGGCGCGGGCGATTGCGCCCAAGCCGAAACTGCTGCTGCTCGACGAGCCGCTGTCGGCGCTCGACGCCAAGGTGCGCGTGTCACTGCGCGAGGAAATCCGCTCGATCCAGAAGAAGCTCGGCATCACCACCATCTTCGTCACCCACGACCAGGAAGAGGCGCTGTCGATCTCCGACCGCATCGCCGTCATGTATGGCGGCAAGGCCGAGCAGGTCGGCACGCCGTTCGAGATCTACAACCGGCCGGCAACCAAATTCGTCGCCAATTTCGTCGGCACGCTGAACGTGCTCGAAGGCACGGTCACCGACGCCGCTTCGGGCAAGGTGCGCGTCAACTCGCAAGAGGTCTCGCTCAAGGGCAAGCTCAACGGCTCGAAATCCGGCGACACGCTGTCGCTGGCGCTGCGGCCCGAGGCGATCTCGCTCGGCCGCCACCCCGGCCGCGATTCCAGCCTTTCGGGCGAAATCGCCGAGGTGCATTTCCTCGGCTCGGTCATCCGGGTTCGCGTCGGCATCGGCGGCAGCACGGTCTCGCTCGACACGTTCAACAGTCCGGCCACACCGCCGCCGGCCGTCGGCGAAAAGGCCGAGATTTCGTTCTCGTCGGGCGACATGCTGGTGCTGCATTAGGAGAAGCGTGAATGGTGAATAGTGAATAGTGAATAGTGAATAGTAAGAATGCGCTTTACGCGCCGAAATTCCTCTGCACGCAGCCATTCACCATTCACCATTCACCATTCACCATTCACGAGCAGCCAAAGCCGTCGCCGTTTTTGCAGTGCCAATCGCCCGGCTTCACCGCTACGATAAGGCATGGCGCTATTCGAACTCACCCTTGTCCTGCTTCTCATCGCAGTCGCCCTGACCGCGCTGTCGCGGCGTCTGCAGATTCCCTATCCGTCATTGCTGGCGCTGGCCGGCGCCGGCATCGCCTTCCTGCCGTTTGCCCCGACCATCGAGATCGACCCGGAGCTGGCGCTCGCTCTGTTCATCGCGCCGGTTCTGCTCGACGCGGCCTATGACACGTCGCTGCGCGATCTCAACCGCTACAAGGTTTCGCTCATCCTGCTGGCGCTTGGCGCCGTCATCTTCACCACCGTGACGGTCGCGCTGGTCGGCTGGACGATGGCAGGCCTGCCCATTGCCGCGGCCATAGCGCTCGGCGCGATCGTAGCGCCGCCCGATGCGGTGGCGGCGGCGGCCGTGCTCGGACAGTTCAAGGTGCCGCACCGCATCACCGCCATCCTGGAAGGCGAGAGCCTTCTCAACGACGCCACGGCGCTGCTGATCTACAGGATGTCGGTTTCCGCAGCCGCCGGCTCCATCCTGTTGAGCAGTGCCGTTCCAATGATCCTGCTGTCGACGGTCGGCAGCCTTGCCGCAGGCTATGTGCTCGGCCGGTTGTCTCTCGCCATACTCGGCCGCATCGACGACCCGGCGAGCGGCACCGTGGTGCAATTCGCCTCAACCTTCGGCGTCTGGATCCTGGCCGACAGGATAGGGCTTTCTGCCATCATCACGATCGTCGTCTATGCCATGACGATCGCACGTACATCGCCGCGCCGCATGCCGGCAAGGAATCGTGTCAGCTCCTACTCGGTCTGGGAGACGGCGGTGTTCGTGCTCAACGTGCTGGCCTTCGTTCTGATGGGCCTGCAAGCGCGGTCGATCGTCGGTCGACTTGCCGAGCAAGGGCAAAGCGAGGCGTTCGTCTTTGCCCTGGCTGTGCTGGCCGTCGTCATCGTATCACGGCTCGTCTGGGTGCTGGGCTGCGGCGCGATCCTCAGAGCGCTGGCACGTCTGGGTGACGAGGACAGGCAAAAAGACGCGCCGACATTTCGCGGCGGCGTGCTTATCGGCTGGTGCGGCATGCGTGGCCTGGTGACGCTTGCGGCAGCCTTTGCCTTGCCGGCCGACTTTCCGGGCCGTGATCCGATCGTGCTCGCCGCTTTCACGGTCGTGCTCGGCACATTGGTGCTGCAAGGCGTCAGCCTGAAACCGTTGCTGCTTCTGCTCAATCTCGACCTCGACCGGACGGTCGACCGGGAGGTGGCGCAGGCGCGCGTCGCCATCATGCAGGCGGCGCTGGACGTGCTCAGCGGCAAGACATCCAGCGCGGCCGGGGCGGTGCGAGAGCAATATGCCGCCCAGCGCGCCATCGCCGAAAACCCGGAGGATGCCCAGGCGGCGACCGAGTATGACAGATTGCGTCTTTACGCCATCAAGAGCCAGCGCGATGCGCTGGAGCGTTTGCGCATCGACGGAACGATCGGCGACGAAGCCTACCACCGCCTTGAGGAAGAAATCGACTGGTCGGAACTGGCAGCATCCCCGCCCGGTCGGTTCCAGCCGCTGACCACTTAGCATCTGGCCCAAGCTCCCTCCGCCCGGCTGCACATTGCAAGGCTGTCAGCGAACGGCTACTGCCAGCAGGAAACTGAGCCGGATAAGCAATGAAGCTGGTCAGCTATAACATCCAGTACGGCTTCGGCAGCGATGGCCGCTACGACCTGGCGCGTTGTGCCAAGGTCGTGGCCGGCGCCGACATCGTCGCCTTGCAGGAGGTGGAACGGCACTGGTTGCGCAGCAACGAGGACGACCAGCCGGAACTTCTTTCGCAATTGCTGCCCGACTATCATTGGGTCTACGGGCCGGCCTTCGACATGGATGCCAGCCACCGGCGTGAAGGCCGCATCGTCAACCGGCGGCGGCAATTCGGCACCATGGTTCTGTCGAAGCTTCCGATCGTCTGGTCGCGGCTGCATACGCTGCCGCTCAGGCGCACGCTGCGGCCGCTCAACACCCGCAATGCCGCACTCGAATGCATGATCCGCACCCCTGCCGGTCCGGTGCGGGTGCTGTCGTTGCATCTGGCGCATATCGCGGCCGAGGAGCGGCTGGAGCAGATCGACTATTTGCTGGCCGAGCATCGCCGCGCGCCGTCCGAGGGCGGCCCATGGAGCGGCGCCGACGACGAGCCGGCGCGCAACTGGAGCAATGGCGAACAGGAGCCAGAAAACCCCGTAGCGGCGATCTGGTTGGGCGACTTCAACATGGAGCCGGATAGCGCCGAGTACCGGCGCATTGTCGGCAGCGCGCCCTATCATCGCGGTGCCGCCTATCTCGACGGTTTTGTCGATGCCGCCGCCGTCGCAATGGAACCGACAGCGGATTTCCACACCCATGTGAAGACTATCGATGGCAGGCTGGCAAAGCGCCGGCTCGATCATTGCTTCGTCGGCGGCATGTTTGCCGGGCGCGTGCGCTCGGTCAGCGCCGATATCGGCCAAATCGCTTCCGACCATTTTCCGCTCTGGGTCGATATCGACCTGGAGACGCCGATCGTCATCGGGACGGGCGGCGGATGAAGCGCCGATGAGCCTGTTTGTCTTTTTCGCGGTGCTCGCCGCCGCTTCCATGCATGCGATCTGGAACGCGCTGGTCAAGGTCCATCTCGACCGTTTCCTGTCGATCACACTGATGACGCTCGGCATGGGTGCCGCTGCGCTGGTGACGTTGCCTTTCGTCGAGGTGCCGAAGCCGGAAGTGTGGCCATACATCCTCGCCTCGGTTGTCTTCCACATGGGCTACAGGACGTTCCTGATCGGCGCCTACAAGGCCGGCGATTTCGCCCAGACCTATCCGCTGGCGCGCGGCACCGCGCCATTGCTGGCCGCTTTGGGGGGCGTTGTGGTGGTTGCCGAGATGCCGGCGCCGCTCGCCGTTCTCGGCATCCTCTTGTTGTCGGCGGGCACGCTGGTGCTGTCGTTTCGCGGCGGCGCGCATCTGGAGAAATTGAACCTGCGCGCCGTCGGCTTCGCGCTGGGCACATCGATCTTCATCGCCAGCTACACGCTGTCGGACGGCAGCGGCGCGCGGCTGGCCGCCACCGCGTCGAGTTATGCCGCCTGGCTGTTCGTCTGCGATGCGCTGTGGGCGCTGGTGCTATGCGTCGTCTTTCGCGGCCCACAGGCGCTGCCGGTGCTGGCGCGCGACTGGAAGGCCGGAATCTATACCGGCGTGCTCAGCGGCGGCGCCTACTGGATCGTAATGTGGGCGATGACCAAGGCGCCGATCGCCTCGGTGGCGTCGCTGCGCGAAACATCGATCCTGTTCGCCATGATGATCTCGGTGTTCGCGCTCGGCGAGAAGATGACGGCATGGCGAGGTGCCGCGGTGCTTAGCATCGTTGCCGGCGTCGTTGCGCTGAGAATGGGATAGTCACGCGATCTCCAGGTCAAACACCATCAGCCCGTCGGTGCCGCCTTCGAGCGCCGCGACCAGTTTTGCGCCGGCTCGCTGATGCGCTTCATGCTCCAGATAGGCATCGCGTGCCGCAGCGTCGCGAAAGTCGATGGTGAAGCCGTGCGTGAAGCCGCGGGCGAAGGGTTCCGGGCTGGTATTGGCGCTGAATTCGACCTTGCCCATGCCGTCGATCACCGCCCGCAACGCTTCGAGATCGGCATGGATTGCCGCGCGCTCGGCGTCGGCGACATCGTTGCGAAATCTGACGAAGACACAGTGCCTGATCATTCTTTGTCCCTCATGCCGCTCGGTTGGTGGAAAACACCGCCGGCGGCAGCGGCTCGCGGCCAAGGATCAGATCGGCGCCTTTTTCGCCAACCATTGTCGTCGGGGCATTGGTGTTGGAGGAGGGGATGCGCGGCATCACCGAGGCGTCGCAGACGCGCAGGCCCTCGATACCGCGCAGCCTGAGATCTGGCGTTACCACGCTCATCGCATCGTGGCCCATGCGGCAGGTGCCGACCGGGTGGTGGTCGGTCTTGGAACTGCGGCAGGCGTAGTCGAACAGCTCGTCGCCGCTCTGCAGGTCGGGTCCCGGCAGTACCTCGCGCAGTACATAGGGCTGCAGCGCCTTCTGCCGCATGATCTCGCGCGCCAGCCTCAGCCCCTTGATCGACATGTCGCGGTCATAGGGATCGGACCAATAGTTCGGATCGATCAGCGGGCGGTCGGCCGGGTCGGCACTGTTCAGCCGCACGGTGCCGCGCGAGCGCGGGCGCAGGAAGGCCGAGTTCAATGTCACGCCCGGATTGTTCAGCTTCTCGACGCCGGCCTCGATGCCGGAGCCGAGGCCGAGATGCAACTGGATATCGGGAGAGGCGGCGGTCGGATCGGCGTACCAGAAGCCGCCGGTCTCAAACAGGCTGGAAGCCACCGGGCCTTTCTTCAGGAGCAGATACTGCAGGCCGGCCCACGCCGTCCAGTGCAGCTTGGCATAGTTGTCGTAAGTGTGGTCGCCGGTGCATTCGGCGATGACGAACAGGTCGAGATGATCCTGCAGGTTGGAGCCGACGCCGGGCAAATCGTGCACCGGTGTCACGCCGACCGCCTTCAGATGGTCGGCCGGGCCGATGCCCGACTGCAGCAAAAGCTTCGGCGAGCCGATGGCGCCGGACGAGACGATCACCTCGCGTTCGGCGCGCAGGATCGTTGGCTGGCCGCCCGGCCTGTCGACGATCTCGACGCCGACGGCGCGGCCCTTGTCGACGACGATGCGTGTCACCAGAACGCCGGTCCTGATGGTGAGATTCTTGCGCTCCCGGATCGGCCTGAGATAGGCGACCGAGGCGGAGGAGCGCTTCGCGTCCTTCTGCGTCAACTGATAGTAACCGACGCCCTCCTGGGCTACCCCGTTGAAGTCGGGATTGAAGGGGATGCCCATCTCCTGTCCGGCACGGAAATAGGCCTCGCAGATCGGCAGCGGCGCGATCGGGTTCGACACGCCGAGCGGGCCTTGGTCGCCGTGGAAATCGTTGGCATAACGCTGGTTGTTCTCCGCGCGCTTGAAATAGGGCAGCACGTCGCGATAGCCCCAGCCGGCAAGGCCTTCTTCCTTCTCCCAGGCGTCGTAGTCGCGGGCGTTGCCGCGCGTGTAGATCTGGGCGTTGATCGAAGAGCCGCCACCGATCACCTTGGCCTGCGTGTATCGGAAGACACGGTCCTGCATGTGCTTTTGCGGCACCGTCGACCAGCCCCAGGCGGCGATGCCCTTGGTCATCTTGGCGAAACCGGCCGGCATGTGGATCAGCGGATTCCAGTCCTTGCCGCCGGCTTCGAGCAGCAGCACCTGATGCGACGGATCTTCGCTCAGCCGGTTGGCGAGTACGCAGCCGGCCGGGCCGGCGCCGACGATGATGTAGTCGGTCATGGCGTCACCTGTTCATAGCCTCGGCACCGACAGCGCGCCGTCGACATTGATGACCGAGCCGGTCGAAAAGCCGAACTTGCCACCGGCGAGTGCTGCCACGGCGGCACCGATATCTTCGCTCTCGCCCCAGCGCATCGCCGGCACCAGCCCGCCGTCGATCAGCCCGTCATATTTGGCGGTCACACCCGTGGTCATGTCGGTGCGGATGATGCCCGGGCGCACCTCGAACACCGCGATGTTTTCGGTGGCAAGCCGCAGCGCCAGGTTCTTCACCCACATCGAAAGCCCAGCCTTGGAGATGCAGTAATCGGAACGTTCCGGCGAGGCCATGGCGGCGCTGACCGAGGTGATGGTGATGATCGATCTCGCACCATCGCTTGGCAGGCCGAGCATCGCTTTGGCGACGGCCTGGCTGAGGAATACGGTGCCGCGCAGATTGATGCCGAGCACCCGGTCGAAATTTTCCGGCTTGAGCTCGAGCAGATCGCCGCGCAGGACGGCGCCGATGCCGGCATTGTTGACCAGGCAGTCGATGCGACCGAAGGCGCTTGTCGCGGCATCGATCAGCGCTGCATGGCCGTCGAGGTCGGCGATGTCGCAACTGACATAGGCGAATTTCGCGCCGCGCCCGGTGATGTCGGCGGCGAGCCCGTTGGCGGCTTCGTCGGCAAGGTCGGAGACGAGGATGTCGAAGCCTGCGTCGGCCAGCGCCTCGGCGCAGGCAAGGCCGATGCCGCGCGCGCCGCCGGTGACGATCGCTGCTGGGCGGCTCATGTTGCAAGCTCCGTCTTGCGGATATGATCGGCGACGCGCAGCGCCTGTGCGGCGATCGACAGCGCCGGATTAACGGCGGCCGAATTCGGCAGGAAGCCGGCATCGACGACGAACAAATTGCTGTGGTCGAAGGAGCGGCAGAACGGATCCAGCGGCGAGGTCGCTGGATCGTTGCCCATCTTCACCGTGCCGCACTGATGTGAGGGCGTGCGCTTGTCAAACGGACGCGACAGGACGATCGGATAGCCGCAGGCGCGGAAATTCTCGCGCATCACCTTGGTCAGTCCGTCGAGCGACTGCATGTTGGAGCGCCGCCACTGCATGACGATGTCCTTGCCGTCCACCATGATGCGGCTCTCGGGATCGGGCAGGTCCTCGCACATCAAATACCAGTCGACGGCGTGGCCGGCCATGAAATCCAGCGCGAATTTGGGCGCGCGCCTGACATTGGCCTTGAGGATGTTGCCGTCGATCTTGCCGAGGAGCTGGACATTGCCGAGCGGCTTGCCGCCCTTGCCGTCGGACAGATAATAATCGTTCAGCATCAGCGTCTTCTGGTAGACGGATTTGTTCCGCCGGCGTGGATCGATCGCCAGCATGGCGCTCGAATTGTGGTTCATGAAGTTGCGGCCGACCTGGTCGGAGCGGTTGGCCAGGCCTCTGCCACCGCCTCTGCCCTGAGGGGTGGGCGAGCGCAGCAGGATGGCGGCGGAATTGACTGCGCCGGCCGATAGGATGACCAGCTTCGGCGCGACTTTCTTCAGCGCACCGTTCTGGCGGTAATGGACGGTCTCGATCGTCCTGGCGTCCGGCGATGCCTCGAGATATTCGACATGGGCGCCGGTCTCAAGCCGGATATTCTGATCGGCAAGGGCTGCTGCCAACGGCCCGGATTGCGCGTCGATCTTGCCGGTCCCGGTGTTGGGAAACGCGTCCCACGGCGTGCTGCCGTCTTTCAGCCAGGCTTCGATGTCGACGCCGAGCGGCAGCGATGCCGGATGCAGGCCCAGGCTCTTCAACTCGGCGCGCGCACGCGCGATCGGCGGCTCGTCTGGTACCGGCCCGAAAGGGTAGGGCGTAGAGTGGAACGGCTCGGTCGGGTCTTCGCCGAGTGCACCGCGCACGCGAAAAAGCTGCTCGGCCTTGGAATACCAGGGTTCGAATTCCTCATAGGAAAACGGCCAGGCCGGCGAGATGCCGCCATAGTGCTCCATCTCCGAAAAGTCTTCCCTGCGGTAGCGGATCAGCACAGCGCCGTAGAATTTCGAATTGCCGCCGACATAGTAGTAATTGCCCGGGTTGAAAGGCGCTCCGCCGGCCTCGAGCCACATCTCCTTCGGCCGATAATGGCCGTCGACGAAGATTGCGTGGGTGTCGCGTGTGTGCGGCGTTGCTGGCAGTGGTTCGCCGCGCTCCAGCATCAGGATCGAGGCGCCACTGCCGGCAAGGCCGGAGGCGATCGTGGCGCCGCCTATGCCGGAGCCGATGATGACGATGTCGGGATTTGTCATGGCGGTCAGACGATGCGTTTCTCGGTCGCCGGATCGAAGAACACCGCCTTGGTCAGGTTGAAGGCGAGCGGCGTGACCGTGCCGGGCTGGATTTTGGCATCGGCGCGCAGCCGCGCCACCACCGCCTTGCCGCCGAGATTGGTGACCGCGAACGTATCCGAGCCGGCCGGCTCGATGACCTCGATGTGACAGTCGGCGCGGGCGATGTTCGAGGCATTGCGTTCGGCACCCTCGGGATCGGTCAGTGCTTCCGGGCGGACGCCGAAGATGATCGGTTTTCCCTGGAATGCCGACAGGCCGGCCGGCGCATTGCCCAGCGGCAGCGAGATCGGCTGGCGCGCCTCGCGCTCCATGACGACGGAGAAGCCGCTGCCGTTGCTGCCGATCGTCGCCGGGATCAGGTTCATCGCCGGCGAGCCCATGAAGTCGGCAACAAACAGGTTGACCGGATTGTTATAGATTTCGGCTGGCGTGCCGAACTGCTGCACCTCGCCGTCGCGCATCACCGCGATCTTGGTGGCCAGCGTCATCGCCTCGATCTGGTCGTGGGTGACGTAGACGATGGTGGTGCCGGTGGTGGCGTGCAGGCGCTTGATCTCGATGCGCATGTCGACACGCAGCTTGGCATCGAGATTGGACAAAGGCTCGTCGAACAGGAACAGCTTTGGATCGCGCACCAGCGCCCGGCCCATGGCGACGCGCTGGCGCTGGCCGCCGGAGAGCTGGCTTGGCTTGCGCTTCAGCAAATGGCCGATCTGCAGGACCTTCGCCACCTTGTCGATCGCCTTCTGGCGCTCGCCGGCCGGCACGCCGCGCATCTCCATGCCGAAGGCGATATTGCCGGCAACCGTCATGTTCGGATAGAGCGCGTAGCTCTGGAAGACCATGGCGATGTCGCGCTTGGAGGGGTGGAGATCGTTGATCGTGCGTCCGTCGACGCGGATTTCCCCTTCGGTGATGGTTTCCAGGCCGGCAATAGTGTTGAGCAGCGTGGACTTGCCGCAACCGGAAGGCCCGACCAGCACGAGGAAGCCGCCCTTTTCCAGGTCGAGGTCGATGCCTTTCAGGATCTCGACCGCTCCGAAACGCTTCTTCAGCCCGTCAATTTCCAGAAAAGCCATGCGATTATCCTTTGACGGCGCCGGCCATCAGGCCGCGCACGAAATAGCGGCCGGCGAGCACGTAGACGAGGAGCGTCGGCAGCGCGGCGATCATCGCCGCCGCCATGTTGACGTTGTATTCGACGACGCCGGTCGAGGTGTTGACGACATTGTTCAGCGCCACCGTCATCGGCATCACGTCGCCTGAGCCGGCATAGGCGGAAGCGAAGAGGAAGTCGTTCCAGATGTTGGTGAACTGGTAGATCACCGTCACCACGATGATCGGGAGCGAGTTGGGCAGCATGATGCGCCGGAAGATCTGGAAGAAGCTGGCGCCGTCGATCTGCGCCGCCTTCACCAGCTCGTTCGGAAACGCTTCGTAATAATTGCGGAAGAACAGGGTGGTGAAGCCGATGCCGTAGACGACGTGAACGAACACCAGGTTCACGGTCGGATTGCCGAAGCCGAAGGTGAGGCCGGTCGCGTTCTGCAGCTTGACGCCGAACCGGCCGAGGCTGCCGAGGATCGTTGCCATCGGCAAGAGGACGGACTGGAACGGAATGAAGCAGGCAAACAGCATCAGCCCGAACACCAGCGTCGCCCCGCGAAAGCGCCATTTCGTCAGCACATAGCCGTTGAGCGCGCCGAGCAGGGTCGAGATGATGACGGCCGGAACCACCATCTTGATCGAGTTCCAGAAATAACCCTTCATGCCGACGCAGGTGAGACCCGAGCAAACCTCGCTCCACGCCCTTATCCAAGGTGCGAAGGTCGGCTCCTGCGGCAGCGCCAGCATGTTGCCGTTCTGGATTTCGTCCATGGTCTTGAACGAGGTCACCAGCATGACGAACAACGGCATCAGGTAGAACAGCGCGAACAGCGCCAGCAGCCCGTAGATGACAATACGGTTGACCGTCCTGGCGCTGATACCGCCAGTGCTCTGGCGAGCAGGAGTGGCCACGGCGCTCATCGCGGCTTCTCCCGAAGCTCGGAATAGAGATAGGGAACGATGATCGCGGTGATGGTCATCAGCATGATCACGGCGCTGGCCGAGCCGACGGCCATCTCGTTGCGCTTGAAGGTGTACTCATACATGAAGTTGGACGGCAGCCAGGCCGAACCGCCCGGCCCGCCGCTGGTCAGCGCGACCACCAGATCGTAGGATTTGATGGCGAGATGCGCGAGGACGATCAAGGCGGACAGGAAGATCGGCCGCAGCAGCGGGATGACGATGCGACGGTAGAGCTGGAAGGTGGTGGCGCCGTCGATCTGCGCCGCCTTCAGGATCTCGCCGTCGATGCCGCGCAGGCCGGCCAGGAACATCGCCATGATGAAGCCCGACGCCTGCCAGACGCCGGCGATGACCACTGTGTAGATGACGAAATCCTTGTTCTTGATCCAGTCGAAATGGAAGCTCGTCCAGCCCCATTGGTGCAGCGTCTGCTCGAGGCCGAGGCCGGGGTCCAGAAACCATTTCCAGGCAACGCCGGTGACGATGAACGACAGTGCCATCGGGTAGAGGTAGATCGGCCGCAGCACACCTTCGCCGCGGATCTTCTGGTCGAGCAGGATCGCCAGGAACAGGCCGAGCGCCAGGCAGATGGAAATATAGAGGAAGCCGAAAATCCCCATATTGGTGATCGACGTGTACCAGGAGGACGGCGGATCGCTTTCGAAAGTCCAGCGCCATAGCCGCTGATAGGCGCGTGGCCCGGTGATCGCATAGGAGGGAAAGGTCTTGGAATTGGTGAAGGACAGATAGATCGTCCACAGGATGAAGCCGTAGACGAAGACGATAGTGGCGGCGAAGCTCGGCGCCAGCACGAGCTTCGGCAGCGCGTCCTGAAGGCGCGAGCGCACCGTGGCGCCCGGACGGGCATCGTGCTCCGGCGTCAGCGTGATACTGGTTTCAGCAACTGTGCTCATCTGTCCATTCCGTATGGCGGGTCCGGAATTCTGCTGTCTCGGGCTCTGCGGCACGAAAGCGTGCCGGTCGGCGCAACCGCAAAACCTCGCCGCAGGGGATCTCCCCGGCTTGCGCCGGGGAGATCATTCACATGGGCGGGTGCCTTACTTGGCGTCTTCGATCGCGCTGACCAGTTGGGTCACGGCCTCGTCCGAGGTCTTGATCTGGCCGTGCACGAATTTCGAGACGACATCCTTATAGGCGTTGGCAACCGCGGGAGGCGCGCCATAGCCCTGCGCCAGCGAACCGAACAGCGTGCCGCCTTCATTGGCGGCCTTCAGGTCGGCCATGCCCTTCTTGCCGCAAGCGTCGAAATCGGTGTCCGGCACGTCGGTGCGGGCCGGAACAGAGCCCTTGACGACGTTGAAGGCCGACTGGAAGCTCTTCGACAGCGTGGCGGTGGCCAGGGCGATCTGGGCGGCCTTGCGGTCCTCCGGAACGTTGAACATGCCGAACATGTCGGAGTTGTAGACGACGCTGCCGTCGGTGCCCGGGAAGCGGTAGCACAGGAAGTCGGTGCCCGGGACCTTCTTGGCGGCGTTGAATTCGCCCTTGGCCCAGTCACCCATCACCTGCACCAGCGCATCGCCCTTGATGACCATGGCGGTGGCGAGGTTCCAGTCCCGGCCGGAGAAGTTCGGGTCGACATAGGTGACGAGCTTGGCGAGATTGTCGAACGACTTCTTCATCGTGTCGGACTTCAGCGACTCCTCGTCGAGGTCGTTGAAGGCCTTCTTGTAGAACTCAGGCCCGCCGGTCGACAGCACGACTGAGTCGAACATTGTCGCTTCCTGCCAGTTCTGGCCGCCCAGCGCGAGCGGGATGACGCCCGCCGCCTTGGCTTTGTCCAGCAACGCAATGAAGTCGTCGAAGGTCTTGGGCTCGGTGCCGCCGATCTTGTCCATCACCGCCTTGTTGATCCATAGCCAGTTGACCGAGTGGACGTTGACCGGAGCCGCGACCCACTTGCCGTCATAGACGGAGAATTTCTGCAGGGCCGCGGGAACGGACTTGTCCCAGCCTTCCTTTATCGCCGTCTCGGTCAGGTCGCCCATAACGCCGGCTGCGGCGTAATCGAGCACGGTATAGCCAAGCATCTGCGAGGCGGTCGGGTAGTTGCCCGCTGCCACCATCGCCTTCAGCGCCGTCATGGCGGCGTCGCCGCCGCCGCCGGCCACCGGCACGTCCTTCCAGGCAAAGCCTTCCTTGGCCAGATCCTGCTTGAGCACGTTCAGAGCGGCAGCTTCGCCGCCCGACGTCCACCAATGCAGCATCTGGACTTCCTTGACGTCCTCGGCATGGGCCGCGAACGCAACGCCCGATGCGAGAGCCGTCCCGATAAGCAGTTTGCGCAACATGTACTTCCTCCCTTGTTGAACTTACACGACCGGCGGATGCCCACCGGGTTCTTCCCAACTCAGCCGACCCACCATCCGGTGCGCTGGCCGCGATGAAACTGGATTGTCTTTTCCTCGGTATAATCCTCGACGGCGCGCTTGCCGAGTTCGCGTCCGAGACCGGACTGCTTGTAGCCGCCGAAAGGCAGCTCGGGGTAACCCTCCATGAACGTGTTCACCCAAACGGTTCCCGAACGCACATTCCGCGCCACCGACATGCAGGTATCGATGCTGGCGCTCCACACGCCCGCCGACAGACCATAGGGCGTGTTGTTGGCGATGTGCAACGCCCTTTCAATCGATTCAAAAGTCAGCACCGAGAGCACCGGACCGAACACTTCCTCGCGTGCAATGGCCATGTCTTCGGTGACGTCGCGAACGATGGTCGGATCAAGATACTGGCCGGCGCTCGAAGCAAGCTGATTGCCGCCGCTACAGATCCGGCCGCCGCCGTTTTCCGCTGCCGTCACGTAGCCGGTGACCTTGGCCACATGGTCGGCAGAGATCATCGCGCCGACCTTGGTGCGGTCGTCGAGCGGGTCGCCGACAACCACCTTGGCGGTGAGGGCTTTGACGGCACCGAGGAACTCGTCGGCGATCGCCTCATGGACGATCAGCCGGCTGCCGGCATTGCAGCATTCGCCGGCATTGAAGAAGCCGCCGAACACCGCCGCGTCGGCGGCGGCCTCGAGGTCGGCATCGGGAAAGACGATCTGGCCGTTCTTGCCGCCGAGCTCCATCGCGACTTTCTTCAGCGAGTTGGCGGCAGACGCCATGGTCATCTTGCCGACGCGGGTGGAGCCGGTGAACGACACCATCTCGACCAGCGGATGGCTGACCATCGGTGCGCCGACATCGGCGCCCAACCCGGCAAGGATGTTGACGACGCCATCCGGCAAGCCGGCCTGCATCAGGATCTCGCCGAGCACAAAGGTCGAGGCCGAGGTCATCTCGCTCGGCTTGACCATCGCCGTGCAGCCGGCGGCGAGCGCGAAGGGTAGTTTCTGGCTGACGATAAGGAACGGGAAATTCCACGGCGTGATGATGGAGACGACGCCGATCGGTTCGCGCAACACGACGCCGAGCATGGCATCGCCGAGATTGGCGTAGCTTTCGCCGTGAAGCGTCCGCGCAAGTGCCGCGGCATAGCGCCAGATGTCGACGGCGCCGCCGATCTCGCCGCGCGCCTGCGCAATCGGCTTGCCGGATTCCAGCGCGTCGAGCCGGGCAATCTCGTCCAGCCGCGCCTCGATCAGGTCAGCAGCCTTGAGCAGGATCGTGGCGCGTTCGGCGGCCTTCATGTGCGGCCACGGGCCGGTGTCGAAGGCCTTGTGCGCGGCCTGAACTGCCGCCTCTACGTCCGCCGCGCCGGCCTGCGCATAGCGCGAGACGGTGAAGCCGTGGCCGGGGCTGCTGCGCTCCAGCGTGCGGCCGTCCTGGGCGTCGATGAACCTGCCGCCGATCAGCAGCCGGTAGCTTTTCGGCGCTGCGGCTGCCTCGGCGGGCATGGCGATGTTGAGGGGTGCGTTCATGTGATTTCCAGGTTCCTAAGATCTTGAGAACGCCGGCTTCTGCTTGGTCTTGAAAGCCTCGACGCCGGTCCTGAGATCGCTTGTCAGCGCGATGAAGCCGCTGGCCAGCGCTTCGGTCGCGGCAGCACTCTCTTCGCCCTCGGCGATTGTAATCATCAGCTTGGCGGCTTCGGTCGCGAGCGGGCCGCGCTCGGCGATCTTGCCGGCCCAGGCCTTGGCTTCGGCGAACGCCTTACCGGTCTCGACCACCCGGTCGACAATCCCCAGAGCAAGAGCCTCGGTAGCCAGAAACACTTCGCCGCCGAGCGCCATCCGCCGCACTGCCTGCGCACCGAAGCGGCGCACGGCGCGCTGGGTGCCGGACCAGCCGGGAACGACGCCGATCGAGGTTTCGGGGAACCCCAACTTCACCTGCGTTTCCGCCACGCGAAAGTCGCAAGCCGCCGCCAGTTCCAGCCCGCCGCCCAGCGCATGGCCGGCAAGAACGGCGATCGTCGGCTGCCGCAGCCGCGCCAGCCGGTCGAAGACGCGGTGGCCGTAGCGCACCCATTGCACCTGGAAATCGGCAGCGCTCATTTCTGCCCAAGCCTCGACGTCGCCGCCGGCGCAAAAGCCCTTGCCTTCGCCGCAGACCAGCACGACGCGGACGCCGGTTGCTGTCTCGGCCTCGTCGAGTGCCGCTTCCAGCGCCCGCAGCATCGGAATATCGAGCGCGTTGAATTTCTCCGGCCGGCGCAGCGTGACAATGCCGATGGCGCCGTCGGTTTCAAAGGTTACCAGACGCTCAGCCATGTGCGGCTCCAAGCGACACGCCGCCATTGAGCGATAGGCCGATCGGCCGGTCCCGGTAGAGCGCATCCGGCGTCACTTTCAGGTCGTTGGCGACGGCGAGCGGGATCTCGGCCTGCGCCAGCACATCGCGCTCGAGGTCGATGCCCGGCGCCAACTCGGTCACCATCAGCCCCGCAGGCGTCAGCTTCATCACGCAGCGCTCGGTGACATAGGTGATATCCTGTCCCTGCGCGACGGCACGCTTGCCCGAGAAGGAGATATGCTCGACCTCGCCGACGACTTTCTTGACCTTGCCCTCCTGGTCGATGCGGATGCCGCCACCGGCAAGCGACAGCTTGGCGCCGGCATTGAAGAAACCGGAAAAGACGATCTTCTTCGCCCGCGCGGTGATGTCGACGAAGCCGCCGGCGCCGGCGGTGACATGCGGCCGCGCCGAAAGCTTCGAAACATTGACCGAGCCGTGCCGGTCGATCTGCAGGAAGGACAGCAGGGAGGCGTCGAAGCCGCCGGCCTGGAAATAGATGAACTGGTGCGGCGAAGGCATGAAGGCGTCGGCGTTCGACGAGCAGCCGAACTTGAAATCGAGCAGCGGCACGCCGCCGACCGCGCCCTGTTCGATGACCCAGGTGACCTTGCCGTGCTGGCCTTCCTCGAGCAGGATGCGCGGCACATTGGCCGAGATGCCGAAGCCGATATTGACCGCCATGCCGTCGGCAAGCTCCATGGCGACGCGGCGCGCAATGACCTTCTGGACGTTCATCTCGGCGTTGCGAAAGCTCGACAGCGGCCGGAAGATCTCGCCGGAGATGGCCGGATCGTAAGGCGTCAGCGTCGTCTGCAACTGGTCGGGCGCCACCACGATATGGTCGACCAGCACGCCGGGCACGCGCACATCGTGCGGCTTCAGCGTGCCGTTCGCGACGACGCGCTTGACCTGCGCGATGACGATGCCGCCATTGTTGCGGGCGGCCAGCGCCTGTTCGAGGCCGCCGAGATAGGCACCCTCATGCTCATAGGTAAGGTTGCCGCGCTCGTCCGCCGTGGTGGCGCGGATGATCGCGACCTGCGGTACGATCGAGCGGAAATAGAGCCATTCCTCGCCGTCGAACTGCTGCACCGAAACGATCGGCTCGCTGGCGGCAGCATTCATGGCGCAACCCTGATGGCGCGGGTCGGCAAAGGTATCGAGCCCGACCTTGGTCAGCACGCCGGGGCGCTTGGCCGCGGCCTCGCGATGCATGTCGAACAGGATGCCGGACGGCACGTTATAGGCGGCGACCGAATTGTCGCCGATCATCTTCCAGATCTGCGGCGGTTCCGACGATGACGGCCCGGACGGATAGGAGCCGCACAAAGTGCGCTTCAACAGGCCGGGCTTGGCTAGATGGTCGATGCCCTTGATGCCGTACATGTCACCGGCGGCGATCGGATGCAGCGTCGTGATGTCCCTGGGATGGCCTTCCGCGTCGAAGCGCTCGCCGACGGCAGCCAGCACCGCATCCGGACAGCCGAGGCCGCTCGACGATGACACGGAAACGACCATGCCATCCCTGATCAGGCCGGCAGCTTCAGCCGCTGAAACGAGCTTGCTCACGCGGCGCTCCCGAGCTTCGGGTCGATGGCAACGGCGTTTCCGGACCTGGCCGATTGCAATGCCGCCTCGGCTGATGTCAGCGACCAGACGCCGTCCTCGCCGGTGGCGGACGGCTGGCCGTCGCCACGGATCGCTGCGTGGAATTCGCGCAGCGAACGGGCATAGAGGTCTTCGCGGTCGAAGCTCAATTCCTCCTCGCCCTGTGCCGTGCGAAGCAAGACCGAGCCGACCGGCTTCTGCGTCATCACATTTTTGGCGATCAGCGAGCCTTCGCTGCCATGCACCTCGAAGCCGGTGCCGGCGAATTTTGTCGTGAAGCCCTCATGCGATTGGGCGATGACGCCCGATGCGAAGCGCCAGAGGCACATGGCGCCGTCTTCCAGTCCGCCGGCGGCCATGCCGGCCGACTGCGTGAATGCCGAGATCTCGACGGGATCGTCGCCGAGCACGAAGCGCAGCGTGTCGGCATCGTGGACGGTGATGTCGAGCACCACGCCGCCGCCGGCGTCCGGCCTGGTGATGCGCCAGCCCTGCAGGTTTTCCGGCAGATAGACGGAGTGGAAGACGCGCGCGGCGATCAGCCTGCCGATGCGGCCGGCAGCGATCGCTTCGCGCATCGCCCGATGCGAGCCGGCATTGCGCAGATGGTGATTGGTGCCGAGCACGACGCCGGCGGCCCTGGCCGCCGCGACCATCTTGCGCGCGTCGGCGCTGGTCAGCGCCAGCGGCTTTTCGCACAGCACATGCTTTCCCGCCTCGATGGCGGCGAGTGCCTGTTCGAGATGCAATTCGTTAGTGGTCGAGATGTAGACGGCGTCGATATCGGATTTGAGCAGGGCGTCGAGCGTCGAGACCGCCGCCGGAATGCGGTTTTCACTGGCGTAAGTGGCGGCGCGCTCCGGGCTGGAGCTCATCACCGCGGCGATCTCGCCGTCCTTCTGCGCGCGGATGGCGCCGATCATGAACTGTCTTGCGATCGTGCTGGCGCCGATCAGCCCCCAACTGACGGTCATGCCGCGTCTCCCATTCCTGCACAGCCATGCTCGTTGCGATCGGGGCCGCAGCTTTCCCTGACCACGAGGTTGACGGCGCCGATATGATCCTCGGCGCGCGTGGTGCGCGATTGGATCATCTTCAGCACGACATGGGCGGCGCGCTCGCCGAGGCCGGCGGTGTTCACCGCGACGCTGGTCAGCGCCGGCATATAGTGCTCGGCCTCGGCGACGTCGTCGAAGCCGACGACGGCAAAGTCCGCGCCGGGTTCCAGGCCGCGCTTGCGCAGCGCCAGCAAGACGCCGAAGGCGACCGCATCGTTGAAGCAAAGGGCCGCGGTCGGCGGCGCGGCCATGGCAAGTGCGGTTTCCAGGCAGGCAATACCGCCCTTGCGGCTGGTTTCGCCCTCGAAGACCAGCCTGTCGGCCGGTTCGATGCCGAGCGCTTCACAGGCCTCGCGAAAGCCGCCCAGGCGCTCGTGATAGACGACAAGGTCGGACGAGCCGCCGAAGAAGGCCAGCCGGCGATGGCCCTTGCCGATCAGATGGGCGGTGGCGAGATAGGCGCCGCGATGATTGTCGGGCGTGATCACCGGGATACGGCTTTCGGGAAGCCGGCGCATGACGAAGACGACCGGAACGCCTGCGGTCTCAAGGCGACGGAACGCGCCAGGCGTGGAGCCGCGCGCCGGCGACACGACGAGCCCGGCGACACCCTGCTCCATCAACGATTTCAGAACCTCTTCCTGGCGCACCGGGTTTTCAGCCGTATTGGCGATGAAAGGCACGACGCCGGCCGACTGGAAGACGCGCTCCATGCCGACCGCGAGCTCGGCGAAAAACGGATTGGTGAGATCGTTGATGACCATGCCGATGACGTTGGAATGGGCCTTGCGCAGATTGGCGGCGCCGCGGTTGTAGACATAGCCGACGTCCTCGATCGCCTTGCGCACCTTGAGCGCGGTTTCGGGCCGGATCAGCCCGCTGCCTTGCAGCACCAGCGATACCGTCGATTTGGACACGCCCGCCTCACGGGCTATGTCGAGTATCGTTGCCTTGGCCCGGCTGGCCATCCAGATCTGTCCTCCCGGTGGTTTCTTGTGCGATTTTATTGGAACGATCTAATCCCTGGGGCGCATTTGAGTCAATCGCGTTTTTGCGAACCCGGGAAAAATGCGGCTCGGTGGCGCAATCCTCCGGCAAGCAGGCTTTCGGCTGCTGCGATGCAGCAATTTTTGCTGCACGAGGCAGGGCGGCAAAATATCTTGATTTGTTGGAACGTTCCAGTTAATAGGCGTTGGTAAGGGAGAGAGCCATGGACATCACCTTGCCCGGGGAAGGCGCCGGCCGTGTCCGCTACCGGCTTGTCGGCCAGCCGGTGCAGCCTGTGGCCGGCGCTCGCTTCTCGCGCATCGCCTACGCCGCCGCCCATGTCGTTGCCGATCCCCGCGCCATGACCGATCCGTGGTCGAGGCCCGCGGTCGACTGGGACAAGACGATGGCGTTTCGCCATCACCTCTGGCGGCTTGGCTTCCGTGTCGCCGAAGCGATGGACACCTCTCAGCGCGGCATGGGTTTCGACTGGGCGAATGCCAAGGAATTGATCCGCCGCTCGATCGCCGAGGCGCGCAGCGTCGAAGGCGCCGATCTTGCGTCGGGCGCCGGCACCGACCATCTGGCGCCGGGGGGCGCCAGCAGGCTAGACGATGTCATCGCGGCCTATGAAGAACAGCTCGGCTTCATCGAAGGGCTTGGCGGCAAGGCGATCATGATGGCCAGCCGGGCGCTTGCGGCGGTCGCCAAAGGCCCCGACGACTATATCGGCGTCTACGACCGCATCCTGTCCCAGGCCTCCGGCAAGGTCATCCTGCACTGGCTGGGCGACATGTTCGACCCGGCGCTGAAAGGCTACTGGGGCAGCAGCGACTTCGAAACTGCGCTGGAGACGGTGGTCGCGATCATCGAACGCCATGCCGGCAAGGTCGAAGGCATAAAGATATCGCTGCTCGATGTCGGCAAGGAGATTGCGCTCAGGGACCGGCTGCCCGAGGGCGTGCTGATGTTCACCGGCGACGATTTCAATTACCCCGAGCTGATCGCCGGCGACGGCGACAGACATTCGCACGCGCTGCTCGGCATTTTCGATGCGATCGCGCCGGTCGCCAATGCAGCGCTGGCAAAGCTGGCCGACGGCGACCGCGCCGGCTATGACGCGCTGATGGCGCCGACAGTGCCGCTGTCGCGCAAAATCTTCGAGGTGCCGACCGAATATTACAAGGCCGGCATCGTCTTCATGGCATGGCTGAACGGCCACCAGGAGCATTTTTCGATGATCGGCGGCATGCAATCGGCGCGCGGCATCCGTCACTATTCCGATGTCTTTCGCCTTGCCGACCAGGCAGGGTTGCTGGCCGACCCCGAGCTTGCCATTGCCAGAATGACAAGCCTCTGCGCGGTAGCGGGCGTCTGATCGCGAGCGCTACAGCATCCGATCAAAGGTTGCTTCGGGTGGCTTTGCGATTTGCCTTGTCTGGGCAAATCTGTATGCGGTATGCGTCCGGCAACAGAGAAGCCGATCCGGCGCTCCGCCGGCCAACTGGCAAAAAGCTGCCGTTCTGCATTGGGGTAAGCTGATGACCTTCGACCTTCAGGGCAAGCGCGTTTTCGTGGCCGGACATCGCGGCATGGTCGGCTCGGCCATCCTGCGCCGATTGGCCGACGAGGATTGCGAGGTTATGACCGCCTCGCGCGCCGAGCTCGATCTTCTCGACCAGGCCGGCGTGCGGCGCTGGATGGCCGACCGCAAGCCGGATGCAGTGGTGATGGCGGCGGCCAAGGTCGGCGGTATCCTGGCCAACAACAGGCTTCCCGTCGATTTCCTGCAGGACAATCTCGTCATGCAGAACAATGTCATCGACAGCGCCTTCCGCAACGAGGTGCAGAAGCTGCTGTTTCTCGGTTCATCCTGCATCTATCCCAAATTCGCGGCGCAGCCGATCTCCGAGGACGCCTTGCTGACCGGGCCGCTCGAGCCCACCAACGAATGGTATGCGATCGCCAAGATCGCCGGGCTGAAACTGTGCCAGGCCTATCGGCGCCAGTACGGCGTCGACTACATCTCGGCGATGCCGACCAATCTCTACGGTCCGGGCGACAATTTCGACCTCAATTCCAGCCATGTCGTGCCCGCTCTGATGCGCAAGGCGCACGAGGCCAGGCGCGCCGGCCGCAAGAGCCTGGAGGTGTGGGGATCGGGCACGCCGATGCGTGAATTCCTGCATGTCGACGACGCCGCCGACGCGCTGGTCTGGCTGCTGAAGAATTATTCGGGCGACAGCCACATCAATGTCGGCTCTGGGGAAGACATCACCATTGCCGACCTTGCCCGCACCATCGTGTCGGTCGCCGGCGCCGATGCCGCGATAACGTTCGATGCGACGAAGCCGGACGGCACGCCGCGCAAGCTGATGGACGTGTCGCGTCTGTTCGCCACCGGCTGGCGCCCGCGCTATTCGCTGCGCAGCGGATTGGAACAGACCTATGCGTGGTTTCTGGAGCACGTCGAGAGCGGCGATCTCCGCCTCGGCGCCGCCTGAGGCCGGTATAGGCCGGGAACGTCAGTCGACGAAAAATACCGACGGCCAATTGAGGGATTGTCTGGATGGTGGGCGTGACAGGGATTGAACCTGTGACCCCTGCAATGTCAATGCAGTGCTCTCCCGCTGAGCTACACGCCCATCCGAAGCCGCGCATACACCATTTTTGGTTCTGCACGTCAATAGCGGGAAAGGGGAAAGAATGGCTGGCTTGCGGCGTCGGTCAAGACGCGACAAAAAGCGCGTCAGGCGGCCTGCAGCATCTTTTCGACTTCGTTGACGAGGTCGCGCAGGTGGAACGGCTTCGATAGCACCTTGGCGTCTTTCGGCGCCTTGGAATCAGGGTTCAGCGCGACGGCGGCGAAGCCGGTGATGAACATCACCTTGAGGTCGGGATCGATCTCCGTGGCGCGACGGGCGAGCTCGATGCCATCCATCTCGGGCATGACGATGTCGGTCAAAAGCAGCGAAAAAGGTTCCTCGCGCAGCCGCTCATAGGCACTGGCGCCATTGTCGAAATCGCTGACCTGATAACCGGCGCGCTCCAGCGCCTTGACGAGGAACCGGCGCATGTCGTCGTCGTCTTCCGCCAGCAGAATGCGTGCCATCTTGTCCCGTCCGAATCACCCAACCGACAATGCCGTGCGGCAAGCCCGTTAACCATGCTGTATATGAGGAGGCGACGGTAAACATCAAGTGAACGTTGGGCGCACAATCCTGTTTTGGCTTGCGCTTCGGCGGCTGGACATGCGGGCGGCGAGGTGGCACTTTCCTATCATGATGCATTGGTATTCCCGGGTTCGTTCAAATTGAAAACGGCAGCCGAGGATTTTTCGGTCGTTCCTCCCTTCGAAATCCGATCGGGCGCCGAACAGCGCGTTCCCTTCCTCTTCAACTCGCCGCATAGCGGCCGCTACTATCCGGACCGGTTCATGGCTATGGCCAAGCTGGACCGCAACGCCATCCGCCGCTCAGAGGACTGCTATGTCGAGGAATTGTTCGGCGGCGCCGTCGCGCTCGGGGCGCCGATGCTGGCGGCAAACTTCCCGCGCGCCTATCTCGACGTCAACCGGGAGCCGTGGGAACTCGACCCGCGCATGTTCGCCGAACCGGTGCCGTCATTCTGCAACATCCGCTCGGCGCGGGTGGCCGGCGGGCTCGGCACCGTGCCCAAGCTGGTCGGCGAGGGGCTCGACATCTATTCCGGCCGCTTGCCGCTGGCGGAAGCCGTGGCGCGCATCGAAGCGGTCTACAAGCCCTATCACGAGACGCTGAAACGGCTTTTGACCAGAACCCATGCGCGCTTCGGCTACGCCGTGCTGATTGACTGCCACTCGATGCCGGCAAGCATAAGGGTCGGCGACAGCGGATTGCGGCCGGACTTCATCGTCGGCGACCGCTTTGGCATTTCCGCCGCGGCGGCGTTGACCGAGACGGCGATCGGCCTGCTCACCGGCATGGGCTACAGCGTCGCCCACAACAAGCCCTATGCCGGAGGCTTCATTACCGAGCACTATGGCCGCCCCGTGCGCCATCTGCATGCGCTGCAGATCGAGGTCAATCGCGGGCTCTACATGAATGAGCGGACGTTCCAGAGATCGGCTGGTTTCGACGCCCTGGCCGACGATCTGGCGCGGTTTTCGGCCGAACTGATGGCGATGCCCGATCACAATTTCATGGATCTGCCGCTGGCCGCCGAATAGCCGCGGAATCGCGGTACTCGCCGCTCATGCGGCAGCGTAAAAAAAGACCGCATCGTTTGCACGACACGGTCGAAGTCTAGGGAGGAAACGCCCAAGGAGGGCATGGACAGGAACCCCTGTCCGAGAACAAACGTATTGTGCGCTGCACAAATGTCAAGGCACGTTCCGGCTTTTTTAATTCACTGTGAAGTGGAAATTGCATTTCCATGACGGCGGCGTTGCATTCGAGCAACAGTTGGCACCATGCGAAAGGCTCCGAACGCCTTTGTTTCGGCATAAATCCGTAGGCAAACGGGCATCTCCAAACATGCTGGAGCGGGAGAATCAGTTGGACATCAGCATCGAGTTCATGCGGCGCATTGCGCGTGCCGCCGCAGCCGAGACCTTGCCGCGCTTCCGCAACCAGGGCGCGGTCACCAACAAGGAGCGCGGCAGCTTCGACCCGGTCACCGAGGCCGACCGCGAGGCCGAGCGCGCCATCCGGGCGCTGATATCAGCGCAGTACCCCGATCACGGCATTCTCGGCGAGGAACATGGCGGCGAAAACATCTCCAGCCGGCATGTCTGGGTGATCGATCCGATCGATGGCACGCGCGCCTTTATTTCCGGCCTGCCGGTATGGGGCACGCTGGTCGGGCTGACGGTCGACGGCGATGCCGTCGCCGGCATGATGTCGCAGCCCTTCACCGGCGAGCTGTTCTACGCCAATGCCTCGGGCTCGCATTATGAAGGTCCCGGTGGCCCGCGAAAACTCGCGACGCGCAAGACGACGAATCTCGCCGAGGCGACGCTGTTCACCACCACGCCGGCGCTGTTCAAGGGAGACGCGCGCCTGCGCTACGACCTGTTCGAGCAACAGGTCCAACTCGCCCGCTACGGCACCGACTGCTATGCCTTCGCCATGGTGGCGGCGGGCAGCGTCGATATCGTCGCCGATCCCGGATTGAAGCCCTACGACATCGTCGCGCTGATCCCGATCATCGAGAAGGCGGGCGGCGTCATCACCACTTTCGAAGGCGGACCGGCGGAAAAGGGCGGCGACATTCTGGCAGCGGCGACACCGGAGCTGCACGCGGCAGCAATGGCGGCGCTGCGCGGCTGAGATTGGCCATTGCTGCCCAGGCAAGATCGTTGCCATACCTCCTGACAGGATGATGTCAGTTGGCATGCGCTATGGAACGCTGTCAGCCGGGGAGGACCATAGATGCCGACGCAGCCAGCAGCCAGCCATTCCGATGCTCCGGCGGACGGGCGGAGCGATTTCGATTTCTTTTTCGGGCGCTGGACCGTCGGCCATCGAAGATTGCAGAAGCGGCTGCAGGGCGACGGCAACTGGGATGTGTTTGGCGGCACGTGCGAGGTGCGGCCGATCCTTGGCGGCCTCGGCAATGTCGACGACAATTGGATTGAATTGCCCGGCGGGCCCTATCGCGCCGCCACCTTGCGGACCTTCGACCTGCGGCGAGGCAATGGTCGATCTGGTGGATCGACGGCCGCAATCCGTCGACCATCGATGTTCCGATGCGCGGCACTTTCGTGGCGGGCGTCGGCACGTTCCTGTGCGAAGACGTCTTCGACGGCCAGCCGATCCAGGTCCGCTTCCTGTGGTCGCGGATCACGGACGGGTCGGCGCGCTGGGAGCAGGCCTTTTCGCCGGACGGCGGCAAGGCATGGGAGACCAACTGGATCATGGATTTCGCCCGCACGAGCTGAAGCCGGACAAGGTATGTGGCTCAGACGTCACCGATTCCGGGGATGAAGGCATCGAATGCGGCTAGCAACTGCTCGCGATAGAGATCGGCTTCCTGCAGGATCTCATGGCGGGCGCCGTCGATCATCACTAGCGAGCCGACGCGCAGACGTCTCGCATAGGCCTCGACTGCCCTGGTCGAGACGACCTGGTCGGCGCCGGCGGCGATCATCAGCAAGGGCACGTGGATCTTGGCCATGAAATCCGGGTCGCTGACGATCAAGGACGCCTCCGTCGCCGCCTTCAGCCAGCGGATCGTCGGTCCGCCGAGCGCCAGCTGCGGATAGGTTTCGTAGATCAGCGTATTGCGCCGATAGCGTTCCGGGTCGCTGGTCAGCTTGTTTATGGCGAAGGGCACCGATTCCTTGGGCCGCGGCCCCCATGCGGCATAGAGTCGGCCAAGGCCGAGAAGGCAGAACAGCGAACAGATGCGGCGGACGGTTTTTACCGAAACCGGCAGGTCCGGCACGGTGAAGAACGGTGCGATCAGCACCATGCGGCGCACGCGGTTCGCCATCGAGGGCGCGGCGAGCAGCGCAATCACCGCGCCGGCCGAGTGGGCCAGTATGTAGTAGGGTCCTCGGCAATCGGGCAGCACGATCTCCTCGAAGAACTGCTCCAGATCGCCGGTGTAGTCGAAGAAGCTCCGGACGAAGCCGCGCTGTCGGTCGCCGATCAGCCGGTCGGAAGCGCCCTGGCCGCGCCAGTCGAGGGTTGCCACGCCCAAGCCCCGGTCGGTAAGGTTGCGAATGGTCTCGAAATACTTCTCGATGCACTCGTTGCGGCCGGTCAGGACAACGACGGTGCCCTTCATCGGGCGGGCAACCGCGGCAAACAGCCCATAGCGGATCTTCTTGCCGTCGCGCGTGGTGAAGAAGCCGCCGGCCGTGTTTTCCGGCAGCGGATTGCCCGGAGTTTCGTGGAAGAGAGGGGGCTGGTGGAGAAGATCGGTCATACGGTGTTTGGTTGGTGTCGGTGCCGGCGTGGGCGCAAGTCAGGCATAAACGCCCATGCGCCAAAAGCAAAAGGAATTCGGGACGCCGGGGAGGTCGACCCAGGCAGCGAACAAGTAAGGCCGGAAGCAGCCTTGGCGTGCTTCCGGCCTCTGTCGACCGGGAGGAAGGGACGTTACACCCGGTTCGGCCTCGTCGTGTCGCCTTTTCCGGCGACCTGTTCGTGATCTCGAGAACAGTTTTAGTGCCGCCTGGCTGAACGCTCGCCGAAGCCACGGTTCATCTGCCGTTCATCGGCATCGGGACGTGGGCCGGGACCGGTTCCGTTCGGACGCGGGAAAATCTTGAAATGCCGTCGCCGGCTTCCCAAATTTGTCATGCGGTCGCCAATGTCGGGGCCGCTGGCCCATCCGGAACGCCGTCACGGGTTTCGCACCGGCCATACGCAACCTTGTTGCTCAACAGGAGAACACACCATGCGTCACGTTGATTTTTCCCCGCTCTACCGTTCGACCGTCGGTTTTGACCGGTTGTTCACCATGCTCGATTCGCTTGCGCAGCCGGAAGGCCAGACGTATCCGCCTTACAACATCGAGCGCACGGGCGAGGATGCCTATCGCATCTCGATGGCTGTGGCCGGCTTCTCGGAAGATGAGATTTCGATCGAAGCTCACCGCAATGTGCTGACCGTCAAGGGTGAGCGCAAGGAGGAAGGCAATGGCGAAGGCTCCGAACTGCTCTATCGCGGTATCGCCAGTCGAGCCTTCGAGCGCCGCTTCCAGCTTGCCGATCACGTCGAGGTTGTCGGCGCCGCGCTGAAGAACGGCCTGCTCTTCGTCGACCTCAAGCGCAACATCCCCGAAGAGCTGAAGCCGCGCAAGATCGCGATCACCTCGGCTCCGGCCAAGGCCAAGCAGATCGAGGCCAAGACTGCCGCCTAAGCCAGGCAGCTAAACTCCGGGACGCCAACTCCCCGGGAAGAAAGGGCGGTGCAGCAATGCGCCGCTCTTTTGCTGGTGGGCAAGGCTTGCTATCCGGCGAGCAGGTAGCCGAAACGGTCGACCTCGTCGGGCGTGGTCGCGAAGCTGGTGACAAAGCGATAGAGCGCTTCGTCTTCGCCAATGTAGCCGTCGTAGCCGAGCGGCCTGTGCCAGTCGTGGAAGGCCGCCCCTGCCGCTTGCATTCTTTCGGCCTCGGCCTTTTTCATGACTGCGAAGACCTCGTTCGCCTGCGGCAGCCAGGCCAGCCGGGCCGAAGGGGAATCTTCTATCGCCGCGGCAAGCCGTGCCGCCATCGCATTGGCGTGCCGTGCTGTGTCGAGCCATAGCCCACCCCTGAAATAAGCATCGAATTGCGCGGCGATGAAGCGCGATTTCGAGAACAGCTGGGCCGCGCGCTTGCGCAAAAAGGCCAATTCCTTGGCTCGCTCGAGGTCGAACAGCACGATCGCCTCGGCGCACCAACAGCCATTCTTGGTGCCGCCAAAGGAGAGGATGTCGACACCGTGCTTCCAGGTCATTTCGGCCGGCGTCGTTTCCAGCGCGACGAGCGCATTGGCAAAGCGGGCCCCATCCATGTGCAGCGGCAATCCGTGCTGCTTTGCGATCGCCGAAATCCTGGCGATTTCGTTCAGCGTGTAGACGGTGCCGACTTCGGTCGACTGGGTGATCGAAACGGCAACCGGCCGCCCGGAATGGACGTTTTCGGGTGCGAAACGGTCCACCGCCCGTTCCAGATTGCTGGCATCGATCCTGCCGAGTGCGCCTTCGACTGTATAAAGCCGCGAACCGCCGGTGAAATATTCCGGTGCACCGCATTCGTCCTCGATGACGTGCGATTCGCGATGGCAGAAGGAAATGCCGCCTGGCTTGTTATAGGTAGTCAGCGACAGCGAATTGGCAGCGGTGCCGGTGGCGACGAAAAACACCGCGACCTCGCATTCGAAGATTTCATTGAAGCGCTGGTAAACGGCCTTGTCGAGGGCACCGTCGCCATAGGCGGTGGAGAAGCCGTCGGCATGGCCCGACAGGCCGGCAGCGATACGGGGATGGGCGCCTGCCCAATTGTCGGAAGCGAAAATCATGCGTCTGCCTATGCTGGGGAAATCGATGCGAGCTTGGCCGCTTTCGCATGCCGGCCGCAAGTGGCAGATGCCGAAAATCCGCTAAAGCCAGCGAAACGCATGAGCGTAGATGCAGCGACTGAAGGCTACGCTGACACGGCGTTCCGCGCAATTTTCTATCGCGAAAGCCTCAAGAATTTTGTGAATCGGTCTTGTGTGCATCCAAAATTTCTGTCATAAAAATTTAGGACAGTAGTGCTGTCTTATTTTGTCGCACAAAACTGGCCGCATTGGCATATGATTGCGCCTCTGCGGCATTGCCGCGAGCGACAGCTAGACAGCCTGGCTCCGGCCTGTACGAATACCATATGCGAACCATGCGGAAAGCCGCACGGTCGGCAAGAATTTCGCAAGACGTGCCGCAAGATTGAAAGGGGAGCCACGCGCTTCCCGACGGAAACCAGCGCCCGAAGGGGACGGAACGGAGGACAGGACGATGACGGACATGACGCCATCTGCGACGAAGGCCGCGCAGACGAAAGCGGCAGTCGTCAAAAATCCGTCCCTGACCAATATTGGGCGAACCAGCACCGGCTATGCCGCGCACGGCCTCTATGATCCGCGCAACGAGCATGATGCCTGCGGCGTCGGCTTCATCGTCAACATGAAGGGCGTGAAGTCGCACCAGATCGTCGAGGACGGCCTTGCCGTGCTCGAAAACCTGACGCATCGCGGCGCCGTCGGCGCCGATCCGCTGATGGGCGACGGCGCCGGCGTGCTGGTGCAGCTGCCGGACCGCTTCTTCCGCGAGGAGATGGCCAAGCAAGGGGTCGAACTGCCGAAGCCCGGCCACTATGCCGTCGGCCACGTGTTCATGCCGCGCGACCCGGAGCTGCAGGCGCATATCGAAGGCATCATCGCCGAGGTGGCGCAACTCGAGGGCCAGCCGCTGCTCGGCTTTCGCGACGTGCCTGTCGATAATTCATCGCTGTCCAAGGCGCCCGACATCGCCGCTTCCGAGCCGGTGCACCGGCAGGTGTTCCTGGGCCGCGGCGCCGAGATCGAGAACGACGACGATTACGAGCGGCGGCTCTACATCCTGCGCAAGGTCATTTCCGGCCGTATCCACGAAGAGACCAAAGGCGTCGACAACGGCTTCTATGTCGTCTCGATGTCGTCGCGGACCATCGTCTACAAGGGCATGTTCCTGGCCTATCAGGTCGGCGCCTACTACAAGGACCTCACCGACCCGCGTTTCGAGACGGCGCTGATCCTGGTCCACCAGCGCTTCTCGACCAACACGTTCCCGTCGTGGAAGCTGGCGCATCCCTACCGCATGGTCGCCCACAATGGCGAGATCAATACGCTGCGCGGCAACGTCAACTGGATGGCGGCGCGGCAGGCCTCGGTCGATTCCGAACTGTTCGGCAACGACATCTCGAAGCTGTGGCCGATCTCCTATGAAGGGCAGTCCGACACCGCCTGCTTCGACAATGCGCTCGAATTCCTGACGCAGGGCGGCTATTCGCTCGCCCACGCCATGATGATGCTGATCCCGGAAGCCTGGGCCGGCAACAAGCTGATGGGTCAGGACCGCAAGGCCTTCTACGAGTATCACGCAGCCCTGATGGAGCCGTGGGACGGGCCAGCGGCGGTTGCCTTCACCGACGGCCGCCAGATCGGTGCCACACTCGACCGCAACGGGCTGCGGCCGGCGCGCTACATCGTCACCGATGACGACCGCGTCATCATGGCCTCGGAAGCCGGCGTGCTGCCGGTGCCGGAGGAAAGGATCGTCAAGAAGTGGCGGCTGCAGCCCGGCCGCATGCTGCTGATCGACCTGGACAAGGGCCGCATCGTTTCCGACGAGGAGATCAAGTCGGAGATCGCGACCAGGCACCCCTACAAGAGCTGGCTCGCCAACACACAGCTCATCCTCGAGGATCTGAACCCGGTCGAGCCGCGCGCCCTGCGCAGGGATGTCTCACTGCTCGACCGCCAGCAGGCGTTTGGCTACACCCAGGAGGACACCAAGCTGTTGATGTCGCCGATGGCGACCACCGGCCAGGAAGCGGTCGGCTCGATGGGTACCGACACGCCGATTTCGGCAATGTCGGACAGATCGAAGCTGCTCTACACCTATTTCAAGCAGAATTTCGCACAGGTCACCAATCCGCCGATCGACCCGATCCGCGAGGAGCTGGTGATGAGCCTGGTGTCCTTCATCGGGCCGCGGCCCAACATCTTCGATCTTGTCGGCAATTCGCGCCGCAAGCGGCTCGAAGTGCGCCAACCGATCCTGACCAATGGCGATCTGGAGAAGCTGCGCTCCGTCGGCCACACCGAAGACCGTTTCGACACCAAGACGATCGACATCACTTACGGTTCGAATGAAGGCGCGGCCGGCATGCAGGGCGCCATCGACCGGCTATGCGAGCGCGCCGAGGCGGCGGTCGCCGGCGGCTACAACATCATCATCCTGTCGGACCGTCAGCTCGGCCCGGACCGCATCGCCATTCCGGCACTGCTGGCGACTGCGGCCGTGCACCATCATTTGATCCGCAAGGGATTGCGCACGTCGGTTGGGCTCGTCGTGGAATCCGGCGAGCCGCGCGAGGTGCATCATTTCTGCTGTCTCGCCGGCTACGGCGCCGAGGCGATCAATCCCTATCTCGCTTTCGACACGCTGCTCGACATGCACAAGCGTGGCGAATTGCCGGCGGAGGTCGACGCCTACGAAGTCGTCTCCCGTTACATCAAGTCGATCGGCAAGGGCATCCTGAAGGTGATGTCCAAGATGGGCATCTCCACTTACCAGTCCTATTGCGGCGCGCAGATATTCGACGCCATCGGGCTCAAGTCGGACTTCGTGCAGAAGTACTTCACCGGCACGGCGACGCTGATCGAAGGCGTCGGGCTGGACGAGATCGCCGCCGAAACGGTCAGCCGCCACACCGACGGCTTCGGCAACGACCCGGTGCTGCGCAACAGCCTCGAGGTCGGCGGCGAATACATGTTCCGCATGCGCGGCGAGGCCCATATCTGGTCGCCCGACGCAGTGGCGACCTTGCAGCACGCCGTGCGCCAAGGCTCGTGGGAGACGTTCAAGGACTATTCCGCCCAGATCGACAGCGAGACGGCGCAGGCGCAGACCATTCGCGGCCTGTTCAAGATCAAGCTTGCGCAAGAGACCGGGCGTAAGAAGGTCAAGCTCGACGAGGTGATGCCGGCGGCCGATATCGTCAAGCGCTTCTCGACCGGGGCGATGTCCTTTGGCTCGATCTCAAGGGAAGCGCACACGACACTGGCGCGCGCCATGAACGCCATCGGCGGCAAGTCGAACACCGGCGAGGGCGGCGAAGAGGCCGACCGCTATCTGCCACTGCCGGGCGGCGGCAAGAACCCCGAACGCTCGGCAATCAAGCAGGTCGCTTCGGGACGCTTTGGCGTCACGGCCGAGTATCTGGTCAATTCCGACATGATGCAGATCAAGGTCGCGCAAGGGGCGAAGCCCGGCGAGGGCGGCCAGCTGCCGGGCCACAAGGTCGATGCGACCATAGCAAAGGTCAGGCACTCGACGCCGGGCGTCGGCCTGATCTCGCCGCCGCCGCATCACGACATCTATTCGATCGAGGATCTGGCGCAGCTCATCTACGACCTGAAGAACGTCAATCCGGCGGCCGACGTATCGGTCAAGCTGGTCTCGGAAGTCGGCGTCGGCACGGTTGCGGCCGGCGTCGCCAAGGCGCGTGCCGACCACATCACCATATCAGGCTATGACGGCGGCACCGGTGCCTCGCCGCTGACCTCGCTCAAGCATGCCGGCAGCCCGTGGGAGATGGGCCTTGCCGAGACGCACCAGACGCTGGTGCTCAACGGCCTCAGGTCGCGCGTCGCGCTGCAGGTCGATGGCGGCCTGCGCACCGGGCGTGACGTCATTATCGGCGCACTGCTCGGCGCCGACGAGTTCGGCTTTTCGACCGCGCCGTTGATCGCGGCCGGCTGCATCATGATGCGCAAGTGCCATCTCAACACCTGCCCCGTCGGCGTCGCGACACAGGACCCGGTGCTGCGCAAGCGCTTCAAGGGCACGCCCGAGCACGTCATCAACTTCTTCTTCTATGTGGCGGAAGAGGTGCGGGCGCTGCTTGCCGAGATGGGCTACACCCATCTCGACCAGATCATCGGCGACACCGACCTTCTGGAAAAGCGCGAGCTGATCCAGCACTGGAAGGCACGCGGGCTCGACTTCAGCAAGATGTTCTACAAGCCCGATGCGCCGCACGAGGCGGTGCACTGGACCGAGCGGCAGAAGCATCCGATCGACGACGTGCTCGACCGCAAGCTGATCGAACTCGCAAAGCCGGCGCTCGAAGCCAGGCAGCCGGTCAGTATCGAACTGCCGATCCGCAACGTCGACCGTTCGACCGGCGCCATGCTGTCGGGCGAGGTGGCAAAGCGCTTCAAGCACAAGGGACTGCGCGAGGACACGATCTCGGTCAAGCTCACCGGCACGGCCGGCCAGTCCTTTGGCGCCTTCCTGGCGCGCGGTGTCTCGTTCGAACTGGTGGGCGCTGCCAACGACTATGTCGGCAAGGGCCTGTCGGGTGGCCGCATTGTCATCCGCCCGCCGGAGAACACGAAAATCGTTGCTGCCGAGTCCATTATTGTCGGCAATACCGTGCTCTACGGCGCAACCGAGGGCGAGGCCTATTTCTGCGGCGTTGCCGGCGAGCGTTTTGCCGTGCGCAATTCGGGTGTCGCCGCCGTCGTTGAAGGTGTCGGCGACCATGGTTGCGAATACATGACCGGCGGTATCGTCGTCGTCATCGGCCAGACCGGCCGCAACTTCGCCGCCGGCATGTCGGGCGGCGTCGCCTATGTGCTCGACGAGGCGGGTGATTTCGCCGAACGCTGCAACATGGCGATGGTCGAGCTGGAGCCGGTTCCGGAAGAGGACGACCTGATGGAAAAGCTGCTCCACCATGGCGGCGATCTCGACCATAAGGGCCGTGTCGACGTATCCGGCGATATGACCAGCCATGACGAGGAGCGGCTCTATCAGCTGATCTCCAACCACGTCCACTACACCGGCTCGGTACGAGGTCGCGAAATCCTCGACGACTGGGCGACTTTCCGGCCGAAATTCCGGAAGATCATGCCGGTCGAATACCGCCGCGCGCTGATCGAGATGGAGCGGATGCGCATGAACGTGGCGGCGGAATAGATTTGGAAATTGCCGGGAGGCCGTGCGTCCCGGCAACCATCTTCATCAAGAATCCTGACCTCGGACTGAAGGTTGCCACAGCTGCCTTATGAGGTTAACGGGTGCGTCGCCAGGCGTGCCTTCCGGACAGTAGGGACTGGACTATGGGCAAGGTAACAGGGTTTCTCGAGATCGACCGGCAGGTGCACAAGTACCAGCCGGCTTCCGACCGCATCCGGCATTTCCGCGAGTTCACGCTGCCGATGTCGGACAAGGAGGTCGAGAAACAGGCCGCGCGGTGCATGGATTGCGGCATTCCGTATTGCCATGGACCGACCGGCTGCCCGATCCACAACCAGATCCCGGACTGGAACGACCTCGTCTACAATGGCGACTGGGAAAACGCGATCCGCAACCTGCATTCGACCAACAATTTTCCGGAATTTACCGGCCGCATCTGCCCCGCACCTTGCGAGGAAGCCTGCACGCTGAACCTCGAGGATATTCCGGTCGCCATCAAGACGATCGAGCAGGCGATTGCCGACAAAGCCTATGAAACCGGCCATATCCGGCCCTATCCGCCGGAACGGAAGACCGGCAAGCGCGTCGCGATCATCGGCTCGGGGCCGGCAGGCATGGCGGCTGCCCAGCAACTCGGCCGCGCAGGCCATGACGTTCACGTCTATGAGCGCGAGAGCCGGCCGGGCGGGCTGATGCGCTACGGCATCCCCGATTTCAAGATCGAGAAGCATTATATCGACCGGCGCATCGAGCAGATGCAGGGCGAAGGTGTCAGCTTCCATTGCGGCGTCAATGTCGGCGTCGACAAGCCGGTCGCCGAACTGCTCGCCGAATATGATGCCGTGCTCTATTGCGGCGGTTCCGAAACGCCGCGCCCGGCCAACATCCCGGGCGACGATCTCGACGGCGTGCACGACGCCATGCCCTATCTGGTGCAGCAGAACAAGCGTATCGGCGGCGAGCCGATCCAGTCGGTCGCATGGCCGTCGCGCCCGATCGTCGCCGGCGGCCAGCATGTCGTCGTCGTCGGCGGCGGCGACACTGCCTCAGACTGCGTCGGCACCGCCTTCCGCCAGGGCGCGGTGCGCGTCACCCAGCTCGACATCCGGCCGCAGCCGCCGGAAAAGGAAGACAAGCTGTCGGTCTGGCCCTACTGGGCGACCAAGATGCGCACGTCATCGTCGCAGGCCGAAGGCGCCGAGCGCGAATTCCAGGTGGCGACGCTTGAATTCATCGGCGAGGACGGCCAGCTGACCGGGGTCAAATGCTGCGAGGTCGACGAAAAGCGCAAGCCAATCGCCGGCACCGAATTCGTCATCCGCGCCGATCTCGCGTTCATCGCCATCGGCTTTGCCGGGCCAGCCGCTCGCGGGCCGGTCTCGGAACTCGACGGGCAGATGAAGATCGTCACCGACAGCCGCCGTTCGAAGAATGTCGAGGCCAATGACCGGGACTACAGGACCAGCGTCGAAAGGCTCTATGCGGCGGGCGACGTGCGGCGCGGCCAGTCGCTGGTCGTCTGGGCGATCCGCGAGGGCCGCCAGGCGGCGCGCGCCATCGACGAGGCGCTGATGGGATCGAGCGTGCTGCCGCGCTGAGCCCGTTCCGAAGAGGTTCTGTTTACTGGCGGATCGCCGTCGTCGTATCGGATGCGGCCGCCGTCGCAGGCTGTGTCTTGGGTGGCCACGAGAAATCGTCGGCACGGCCCGGTGAGGCGTCGGGCGCCTTGCCCTCGATTACCAGCCTTTCGCCCGGCAAATGCTTGTCCGCTTTTGCCGGCGGGGCGGCGCCGAGAAGTTCCGAGCCGCCGTCCAGCGCCGGATCGCTGAGCAGCATCGGCACGGTGCGATCGACAGCTATCGGTGCGGCAGCAGGTGACGGCGCCTCGACGGGAGCGCCGGCCGGGGCAGAAGCCGGGACCACGCTTCCCGGCGCGGCCAGCCCAAGGATCTTCATCAGCGGCTTTTCGGTATAGAAGGCGAGCTTGCGCTTGCCGGCCTTCGACATGTTGATGCCGTCGTCGGAGCGCAGGCGCACCGATTGGCCGTTGATGTCCGGTCCGCTGGTGATGAAGGCGCCGTTCTCGTCGACGAACCCGTCCCAGACGTCGACGAATTCGCCGCCGTGGCTTTCGGCGGACGAGCGGAAGATGTCGTTGAAGGCCAGCATGTCGGAGGTCATTTTCGAGACCCGGAAGGCCGGCATGCCAACCCACAGATACGGCACCTTGGTTGCTGCGATGGCCTTGCCGAACGCTTCGGTCCGGCGCTCGTATTCCTTGGTCCAGTTTTCGGATCGCGGCTGCTCGCGCACATCGCCGACGCGCATCTGCTGCCGGTCGTTGGATCCGAGCATGACGACGACGGCTGCCGGTTTTTCGGCGGCGATCAGCGACTTGACCTGGTCTGGCCAGTTGTAGACATCGTCACGCACGAAGCCGGACGATCCGTTGGCACGGACGACGATCCTGACGCCGGTGTTCTCGGCAAAGGCGGCGTCGAGCCCCTCAGCCAGCCCAGACGCCATGAAATCGCCGACCACCAGAACGACGCGTGCATCCGGCGCCTTCTCGGCCACCGGGGTTGTCGGCTCGGCCGGCGGCGGCCGGCGAACTGACCGGGGCTTTCTCAGCTTGGGCCTGGGCTTTGTTCTCTGGAATTCTCTCTGGAATTCGGGCGGCGGCTGCTCAAACCGCTCGCTTCTGCGCGGAAACAACAGGTCGCGCAGCGACCAGCCACGACTTTCCGGCTCCTGCGCCATGGCCGCGGTATGAAAGGCACTGGCGGAGCCGACTGCCAGAACGGCGATCGCCAGAACGAGGATCGGCACGCGACGAACGATTAACCGGATGCGCGCAGCCGAAACCAATCACCCTCTCCATCCCGCAACCGGCTCTAGTTCTGCCTGAGCCATTTGAGCACTTCCTTGCTCGGATACCCGTCCTGGGTCAAGCCAGCCTTTGCCTGGAAGGCCATGATGGCGGTTTTCGATCCGTCACCGATCTTGCCGTCGAACTTGCCGTCGTAATAGCCGTGCTCGGAAAGTCGCTTCTGAAGCTCCTGCCTTTCCTCGAAGGAGAGCTTGGTAAACGGTCGTTTCCAGTCCTGCACAAGCCCGCCATAGCCGGCAATTTCGTCGGCAAGAAGGCCCACGGCGAGCGCATATTTGTCGGCATTGTTGTAGCGCTTGATGACCGAGAAATTCTTGATCATCAGGAAAGCCGGCCCGCCGCGGCCGCCGGGCAGCTTCAACGTCGCCTTGTCCGCACCGTTCTTGAACGGCCTGCCGTTGGCACGGCTGACCCCCAACGCCTGCCATTGCGACAGCGACTTCGAGCCTCCGGGCAGCTTCTTGCCGTCCGGAAGGCTGACCTCATAACCCCAGGTCTTGCCTGCCTGCCAGCCGTTCTTCCTCAGCAAATTGGCGGCTGTCGCCAGTGCGTCGGGAATCGAATTCCAGATGTCGCGCTTGCCGTTGCCGTCCATATCGACCGCATAGGACTGGTAGCTGGTGGGGATGAACTGGGTATGGCCCATCGCGCCGGCCCATGAGCCGCTGAGATGGCTTTCGTCGATGTCGCCGGTCTGCAGGATCTTCAGCGCCGCGATCAGTTGGGTGCGGGCAAATTTCGCTCGCTTCGGGTCGGCATAACCAAGCGTCGCCAGCGAGCGCACCACATTGCGCATGATATCATCGCGCTTGAGGGTTTCGCCGTAGTTAGATTCCATAGACCAGATGGCCAGCAGGATGTAGCGGTCGACGCCGTATCTTGCCTCGATCCTGTCCAGCCAAGGCTTCCATTTCCTTGCCATCTGCTGGCCGACGGCGACCGACTGGTCATGGACGCGGTTGTCGAAATAATCCCAAGCGGGTGCGGTGAATTCGGGTTGAGTACGGGCCTTTTCCAGCACCACCGGGTCAGCATCGTTGATGCCCTTGAATGCCTGGTCGTAGACGGAGCCGGAAACGCCGCTCGCCACGGCGGTAGCACGGAAGCTGGCGACCCATTGGCGGAAGCCGGCATCGGCAAAAGCCGACCCGCTGGGCATGAGCAAGGCAAGCGAGAGGCTGGCGGCCGTCAGGACGCTGGTGAAGCGCCTTGCGGCGTTGCGAACGGACATCTTTTCCTCCTTCTTCATCTCAGGAAGACTATTCATCGCCGAACCCGGTTAGCATTTGGTTTACCATAGGTGTCGTCCGGGGTGAAAAGATGCGTCAATGCTTTACCAGCTGAGATTTCTGACCCGCCGTTCAGTAATCCTCGATTTCGGCATGAAAATGTCTCGAATCGGGATTGCCGAACAGTCATGCAAATGGATAATTGGCACATGAAGAGAGTTCGCAAGGCAGTGTTCCCGGTTGCCGGTCTCGGCACGCGCTTTCTCCCCGCCACCAAGGCCATTCCCAAGGAAATGCTGACTGTCGTCGACAGGCCGGTCATCCAGTATGTGGTCGATGAGGCGCGCGAAGCCGGGATCGAGCATTTCATCTTTGTGACCGGCCGCAACAAGGCGGTCATCGAGGATCACTTCGATGTCCAGTTCGAGCTCTACGACACGCTTGCGCAGCGCGGCAAGGACGACCAGCTCGCCCGCCTGCAGCGGCTGCAGCCGGCGCCGGGGCAGACCAGCTTCACCCGCCAGCAGGTACCGCTCGGCCTTGGTCACGCCGTCTGGTGCGCGCGCGAGCTCGTCGGCGACGAGCCCTTTGCGCTGCTGTTGCCCGACATGATCATGCAGTCGGAAAAAAGCTGCATGAAGGACATGGTCGAGCTTTACGCCGAGACCGGCAACAACATCGTCGCCGTGCAGGAATGCGATCCGGCCGAGGCGCACAAATACGGCATTGTCGGCCGCGGCGAGGACGCGCATCACGGTTTCCGCATCACCGGCATGGTGGAAAAGCCGAAGACCGGCACGGCGCCGTCGAACCTCTACATCAACGGGCGCTATATCCTGCAGCCGGAGATATTCAAGATACTCGAAGGTCAGGAAAAAGGCGCCGGCAACGAGATCCAGCTCACCGATGCAATGCTGAAGCTGCAGAAGCAACAGTCCTTCTACGGCTACCACTACCGCGGGCGGACGTTCGACTGCGGCTCGCCCGAAGGCTTCGTCGAGGCCAACGTTGCCTTCGCACTGTGGCGCAGAGACATGAATGCCAGCATGGCCGGTGTCATTCGCACGCTTCTCGACGAACTCGCGCCGTCAGAACGCCGCGGCGTAGCCTTGTAGTTTCAACACCGGTTGCCGCGCTGATCGGCTAAAGCGCGCCGCGTTCGACCGGCCTCATGCGACGCGCTTTAGGTTCTTGTTTTACGCAAGTCGTTATCGCAAAACCGCTGCACACTTTTGCGCGACATGCATTTAGCGCTGCAACTTCAAGCCGACGAAGATACTGTTGGCCGTGTAGTCGCGCCCAACCAGGTTGCTGGTCAGTTTTTCAGTCCTGGCGCGGGTGGTGAGCCCGGTGTAGCGGTTCAGCCACCACGTCAGCCCAGCCTCGGCGCTCAGCGTCAAATCATGATCGTCGGAGCCGGTATAGTCGCGCCATTCAAGGCCGAGAGCGGCATTTCCGGTCAGGTTGGCGCGGATCTGCCGCTCGCCGGTGAGGCTGCCGGAATAGAGCATGTCGCCGCTTTCGCCCGCATTCGTCGTGTTCTCGGCGGTCGTCTGTGCGGTGAGCCCGATCGTGGTGCCGCGTTCCGGCGACCATTTGAGATCGGCATTGACCGTCGCGCCCGAAATAGCCGGCAGGGCATCGTCGTCGATAGCTTCGCGCAGCCAGCCGACCGAGAACTCGCCGCTAAGCTTCTCGCGGAGATCAAGCTCGACGCCGGCCCGTGCGCCAAGCCTGGTCGAGGAGCGCTGGAAGCCGTTTGGATCGACGCGCAAATCATAAGCGCGCCGGCCGATCTCGATTTCGGTGAACGGGGTGATGGCAGGCGAGATCTCGTAACCGGTACGCAAAATGGCCGTGTAGAGCGTCGAGTCGCGGCCCTTCTGCGACAGCGATCCGCCCGACGAAAGCTTGGCGTCGCCAAAGATGTCGTGCTCGACCGCGCCAGTCAGCGCGAAGCGCATTTTGCCGGCATCCTTCTCGACGGCGAGACTGCCGTTCACGGTCTGGCGCACCGGCTGGCCAACGGCGCCGACGACCGCGTCCGGCGCCGAGGCCGATTCGGGCAAGGCCTCATAGCCCAGCTTGGCGATGGCGCGCAGATCATTGTCGAGATCGATGTTGAGTGTGCCGTCGACGCGGCCTTGCGCCTCGTGAATGTCATAGCCGGACAAGGTTTCGCGGAAGATGCCATAGCCCTCAACCGTCGCCGAATTCTCCCGCCAGTCGGAGACGGCGTTGAAGCGCAGCGTCGTTTCCGACAGCAAGGCCGGCTTGCCGAGGCTGCTCGAATCGGCGTTTGTCGAAGACGTCAGGCCTTGCTCGAGCGTCGGCCGGATCACGAAGGAGCCGAGCTTGATGCCGGTGGCGGCGAACGGGTCGTCCTCGTTCTTGTTGTCCTGGCCTTCGATGGCTTCGGTGCGCTCGGCGCCAGGGTCGAGCTTGAGCCTCTCGGCGGAATCGATGGTGACGGCACGGCGGTTGACCGTATCCTGCTCGTCTATGGCGGCGGTATCGGTGTCGTCGGTCGCCGCCGCGGCTGCAGTCGCGGTTCTCTTGCGCTTCTGGCTGTCAGCGGTCTCGTCTTCGGCGTTGGCCGCATTGGCGGCGCGTTGCGTCGCGCTTGGCCGCCGTCGGGGGGGCGGAGCAGGGTTGTCGGGAAATGGATCGCCGATGGCCGCTGGTTGATCGAAAGTGCCGCCGGTTTTGGCCGCCTCGCCCGTGCCGTCGTCAGGCAACGCCCCTTGGCTGGCCGGGCGATAGGTAGGCAGCGGCGTATTGTCGTTGGCGGTTGCAGCAGCCTGTGCGGCTTGGGTTCCGGCTATGCTCGATTGCCTGATCTTGTACTGCTGGTCGTCCAGGATTGTCGATTCCGAAACCTCGCCGCGCAGCTCGGTTTCCTGGGCGCAAAGCAGTGCCGGCCGCGACAACGCAAAGACACTGGTTGCCAGCAGCAAAGCGCAAACCGCCTTGCCCTTTCGTCCCATTTTGTTTTGAGGCTGAAACCCGGACATCGGCACCACTGCTTGCGCGGCGCACGCGCGCCATACTTACGAAACCGTAAATGGGGATGGTTAACGGAGCGTTGAGGCATGGCCCGTCAGGAGGTTCGGGACGGCAATTCCGTTGGACAGGCGCGCGCCGAAGCGCTAATCGCATCGTCCATGGACGTGAAATCCCCAGACAGGAAGCGGCATGACGGGCAGGCCGCGATTGCCTCGGCGCTGAGAACCGTGGCGACGGAGCAGGCCGGCGTCGCGGCACTGGCAGACGCTCTCGAAAACGGGCTGGCCGAGCCGTTCGCACGAGCCGTCGGCATGGTGTCGCAGATCGATGGCCGCGTCATCGTCACCGGGGTCGGCAAAAGCGGCCATATCGGCTCGAAGATCGCCGCAACGCTCGCCTCGACCGGCACGCCGGCCTTCTTCGTCCACCCTGCCGAAGCCAATCACGGCGACCTTGGCATGATCGCCAGAAACGACGCCATAATCGCGCTTTCGTGGTCGGGCGAAAGCCTTGAGCTCAAGGGCATCATCGCCTATTCGAGGCGCTTCTCGATCCCGCTGGTCGCGGTCACCGCGGGTGAAAAATCGGCTCTGGCGCGCGCGGCCGACGTTGTGCTTCTGCTGCCGCGAGCACCGGAAGCCTGCCCGCACGGGCTTGCGCCGACGACCTCGACACTATTGCAAATGGTGATGGGCGATGCGCTGGCCATCGCGCTCCTCGAGGCACGCGGCTTCACCCCGGACCATTTCCGCACGTTCCATCCCGGCGGCCAGCTCGGAGCCAACCTGACGCAGATCCGCGAGATCATGCATGTCGGCGACAGGCTGCCGCTGGTGTCGTCAGGTACCGGCATGCGCGAGGCAATCCTCGAATTGTCGCGCAAGGGGTTTGGCTGCGTGGCCGTGACTGCCGCGGACGGCAAGCTGATCGGCATCATCACCGATGGCGACATCAGGCGCCATATCGGCAGCGATCTCCTGGCAATGAGCGTCGATCAGGTGATGACCAAAGAGCCGAAAATGGCCGCGCCCGACACGCTTGTTGCGACGGCGCTGCAGACGATCAACGACTCGGCTATCACCAGCCTGATGGTGGTCGAAGGCAGGCGGCCGATCGGGCTCGTCCATCTGCACGACCTGCTGCGCATCGGTGCTGCCTAGCGGGCTTCTAGACCGCCTCGACCGTCAGTTCCAGGTCGGTATCAGCGGCGCCCGTCACGCGCACTTGCGTGCCGGCCGGCAGGTCAGGGCCGGAGACGCGCCACAACGTGTCGCCCAGCTTTATGCGGCCGCGCCCGTCCTTGATCGGCTCGGCAAGGGTCGCCGTCCGGCCGACCATCTGTGCGCCGCGACGGTTGAGCAGGGGCTGGTCGGTTTCATCATGGCGCCCGCCCACCAGCCGCTTGCCGACATAGGCCGAGACCAGCGACAGCGCGAGGAAGGCGAGGACCTGGACTTGCCAGGTCCAGAAACCGGCATCCCAGACGAGCAGTGAGACGACGCCGATCAACAGCGCGGCAATGCCGATCCACAGCATGAAAATGCCCGGCGCGATGACCTCCATTACCAGCAGGACGAAGCCGAGGACCATCCAGCTCCACGGGCCGAGTTCAGAAACAATGCGGTCGAGCATGGCTGTGGCCTCAGGTTTCGCTCGGACGAACGACCGGCGGGCGGGCGGCCTGTCGTGCGGCACCGGCGGTGCCTTCGCTTCGGAAAACTTCCTTGGCGATTTCGCCAATACCGCCGAGCGTGCCGATCAGCGATGAGGCCTCCATCGGCATCAGCACGAGTTTGCTATTTGTCGCTGAGCCGATCTTGGTCAGCGCTTCGGTGTATTTCAGCGCGACGAAGTAGTTGAGCGCCTGCACGTCGCCTTTGGAAATCGCCTCCGACACCACCTGCGTGGCGCGTGCTTCAGCCTCGGCCGAGCGCTCGCGCGCCTCGGCATCGCGGAAGGCGGCTTCCTTGCGGCCTTCGGCCTCCAGGATCTGCGATTGCTTGAGGCCTTCGGCGGCGAGGATCTGCGCGCGCTTATTGCGCTCGGCCATCATCTGTCGGCCCATCGATTCGACGAGATTGGCCGGCGGGTTGATGTCCTTGATCTCGACACGAGTGATCTTGATGCCCCAGGGGTGCGCCGCCTCGTCAACGACGCGCAGCAGGCGCTCGTTGATGGCGTCGCGGTTCGACAAAAGTTCGTCGAGGTCCATCGAGCCCATCACGGTGCGGATGTTGGTCATCGTGAGATTGAGAATCGCATTCTGCAGGCCGGAGACCTGGTAGGCGGCCTGCGCCGCGTTGAGCACCTGATAGAAGGCGATGCCATCAACGGCAACGGTGGCATTGTCGCGGGTGATGATCTCCTGCGTCGGAACGTCGAGCACCTGCTCCATCATGTTCATCTTGGCGCCGACACGGTCGACGAAAGGCACGATCAGGTTGAGGCCTGGGTTCAATGTCTTGGTGTAACGGCCAAAACGTTCGACTGTATAATTATAGCCTTGCGGAATTGTTCGGATGCCCTTGATAAGCACCAGCACGACAAGGGCGACAAGAACAAGAAGCGCGATATCAAAACCACTGAAACCCATTTGGCTCTCCCCTCAAAGGCCGGCCATGTTGGATATTCCACGCGACCGATTCCACCAAACACTTAAGTGTGTTTCAGCAATGTTACAATCAGGTGATCACGGATTGCGGGTGCATAGACGGGTGATCTGTTCAGGCCCAGCCGGACAGCTCGCGCCGCACCATCGCCTCGATCACCGCCATGCCCTCGGCACTGTCGTTGAGGCAAGGGATGTGTGCGAACTTTTCGCCGCCGGCATGATGGAAGGTCTCGGACGCTTCCCTGCCGATCTCGTCCAGCGTCTCGATGCAGTCGACGGAAAATCCTGGATTGACGATGGCGACCGATTTCACGCCTTCGCGCCCTAGTCTTTCGACCGTCTTGTCGGTGTAGGGCTGCAGCCACTCCTGCGCGCCGAAGCGCGACTGGAAGGTGGTAATCAGCTTGTTTTCATCCCAGCCGAGCTTTTCGCGCAGCAGTCGGGTCGTCTCGAGGCAATGGGCCTGGTAGGGGTCGCCCTTGTCGGAATAGGGTTTCGGAATGCCGTGATAGGAAGCGATGACAATTTCCGGTTCGAAGTCGAGGCTCGCCAGATGCTTTTCGATCGAACGGGCGAGCGCCTCGATATAGGCCGGCTCGTTGTAATAGGGTGGCACGCTGCGAATGGCCGGGGCGCGGCGCATCTTCATCAGCGCGCGAAACAGCTGGTCGTTGGCAGTCGCAGTCGTCGTCGCCGAATATTGCGGATAGAGCGGGAAAGACAGGATGCGGTCGCAGCCTTGCTCGACCAGTCTCTCGGCCACGCTCTCGGTCGAAGGGTTGCCGTAGCGCATCGCCCAGTCGACGACGACATTGGGTAGCTCGCCGAACGCGAGCCCGAGCTTCTCGGCCTGGGCGCGGGTGTAGGTTCGCAGCGGCGACTCGTTGCGCTCCCGGTTCCATATCCTGGCATAATTGGCCCCTGATTTCTTCGGCCGGGTGGTGAGGACCACGCCGTAGAGGATCGGATACCAGATCGCCTTGTTGAGCTCGATGACGCGCGGATCGGACAGGAACTCCCGGAGGTAGCGCCACATCGGCTTGAAGCCGGTGCCGTCCGGGGTGCCGAGATTGATCAGCATGACGCCGACCTTGCCGGTCCTGACCAGAGGGCGCCCTGCCGACGGCGAGGCGGCAGTCTTCTCGGCTTTGATTTCAGCAGGGTTGGCAAGCGTCATGAGGTTCTCCAACACCGCGAACCAACGGTGCCGCGGCGAAAGTAGCGATGCCGCGCCGGTTTTCAAATGCTGCGTCTGGCCGCACCTTATCCCAGAAATGCAACACCCGCCCGGTCTGCCGGGCGGGTGCATTGCGTTCCTGCGGCTGGATTACTTCGAGGCCGCCGGGATCGTCAAGGTTGCGCCGACCGGAAGGCGGCGTGGCTCGTAGGCTTTGTTGGCATCGGAGATTATTTTCCATTTGGTGCCGTCGCCATAAGCCTTCACCGCGAGATCCCAATAGGTATCGCCGGCGACGATTACATGGCTGCTTTCGGCCGGTGCCGGCTCAGCCGGAGCAGGGGTCGCCGGAGCCGGTGTGGCCGGAGCCGCAGGTGCCGCCGGCTGGGCCGGCTCGGCGGGTGCGGGTGCCGGCGCTGTTTCAGCCGGGACGGCCGGTGGTGTTTTGGAAATGTCGCCAGAGCCGGCCGGCATTTCGGGCATTGCCGGCTCAGCAGGCTTTGCCGGCGCAGCCTCAGCAGGCTTTGGCGGTTCGGCAGGGTTGGCAGGTTCTGCGGCCGGGGCCACGGTCGCGGCGATCTCGGTGATGCGGCCGTCGAGCTTCGGCGTATAGGGCCGGTGCGCGCCTAGGTAGTCGGCGACGACCTGTTCCAGCCCCGGGCCGTAATCATAAGCGTTCTTGGCCTTCTCGGCGAACACCTTGTAGCCGTCGCCGCCCTGGCGGACATAGTTGTTGGTGGCGACCAGGTAATCCTTGTCCGGCTTAATCGGCGTCCAGGCGCCGCCTTCCATGACCTCGACCGATTTGACGCGTCCGTTAGGCGGCGCCGATTTGTCGAACGCATATTTCAGGCCGGCAACCTGCGGGAAGCGCCCGGCGCCGTCCTCGACCTGGCTGAGGCCGCTTTCGAGGCCGGCAACCAAATCCTTGCCGGAGATCTGGAAGGTCGCCAGCGTGTTCTGAAACGGCAGGACGGTGAGAACCTCGCCCATGGTGACGGTGCCCTGGTCGATGGAGGCGCGCAAGCCGCCGCCATTCGAGATGACGATCTCGACACCTTGGCCCTTGACCCGGTCGAGGACGGCGTCGGAGACCAGATTGCCCATCTCGCATTCGCGGGCGCGGCAGTTTTCGCGACTGCCGTCGATCGCCTTGGTGGTCTCGGCGACTTCCTTGTTCTTCAAGGCCTCGATCGGCGCGCCGAGTTCCTTGATGCGAGCAAGCACGGCGGGGTCGGGCGTGATCGATTTGTCGAGATGGATGGGATCGCCGCTTGCCTCCTTGACGACGCCGTTGTCGTCGAACACGACCTTGAACTCGCCGAGATATTTCGAATAGGACGCCGCCTGCACGACAGGCACTTTGTAACCGTCCGGATTGTCGACCATCGTCGGATATGGGCCTTCCGCCTTGGGGTCGGTGTTGGACAGCAGCGAATGGCTGTGGCCGCCGACCACCACGTCGATGCCCGGGATATTGGCGATCACGTCGCGCTCGCGCTTGTAGCCGATATGGGTGACCGCGATGATCTTGTTGACGCCCTCTCGCTTCAGTTTCTCGACCTCGGCGGTGATCGACTTGACGTCATCTTCAATGGCGATGTTCGGGCCAGGCGAGGCAAGCTCCGGCGTGTCGTTGGTGACCGCGCCGACAATGCCGATCTTCTGGCCGCCGACCTCGACCACGATCGACGGCTTGACGCGGTCGCCGAGCTTGGATTGCGCATTGGCCTTCACATTGGCGCCGAGCACCGGAAACTTGATCATGTCGAGGAACGGCACCAGCGCCGACTCGCCATCGTCGAACTCATGGTTGCCAAGCGCCTCGGCGTCGAATTTCATCTGGTTGAGGAATTCGCCCTCGGTCTTGCCCTTGTAGGTCGTGTAGAAGAGCGAGCCCTGGAAATTGTCGCCGGCGCTGAGCAGCAGCACGTTCTGGCCCTCCAGCTTCTTGCGCTCCTGCGCAATCGCGGTGACCAGGCGGGCGGCACCGCCGACGCATTCGCCCTTGGTCTCCTCCTCGGCCGAGCAGGTCGATTCGTACTTGTTGTTGCTCTCGATGCGGCTGTGCCAGTCGTTGATGTGCAGGATGTTGAGCGTGTAGTCGGCAAAGGATACCCCAGCCGACAGGCCAAGCGCCGATGCCGACAGCGCGGCGATGGCAGCAATCTTCTTCATTCTCGTCTCCCGGGTGACTTGACCAGTGGCGTTAACGCTCTTGTTTGACTGGGATGTAACAGCCCTCTCAGGCCATGTTCACATCGCGTTTCAGTCGATGCAAGCTGAAATCGGCATCAGCTTTGCCGGCGCAAGAAGACGGCGGCTTGAAGCCGCCGCCCTTGTGCAAAGTAAATTCGGAATCGGATTTCAGGTGCGCCTGGTCAGCACAAAATTCTGTCCGCTCGCGCTGGTGCAATTGAGCTGGCTGGTGGAGACCATCAAGCAGTTGAAGCTGATTGGCGTCTGGCGGATCAGCGAAGTGCCATGGATCTCGACCGAGGTGCCGCCGGTCATGGTGTAGCTGCCATCGGCAAGCTTCTGGCCGGTGTCGGTTGCGACGGTCGCGAAGCTGCCGCCCTTGAAGGTGGACAAGCCCGTGCCCTGCGCGTCGATCCAGGAGCCTTCAACCCCTTTGGCGGTGATCACCGGCGGCTCGCCTGGGCCGGTTGTCGTGCAGGCCGCCAACGCGACCGTAGCGGCCGCGGCAATGCCAGCCGAAAGCAGTCTTTGCGCAATCGTCATCTTCAAGATCCTCTCCTCTCGCATCGGCCCAAAATCGATCCGATTTTCGGAAAGCACGATGCGCACATTCAAAGTGCTAGAGCGTACTTTGTGCGTCCAAATGGACGCACGTCGCTCTAGGCCGCCCCTCTTCAATCGCCCGATTTCCGGGCGATTGCAAGCTGGCGGAGTGTCGAGGCAACGCTGCTATCGAACGAGGATGTTGCGGAATTGCCACGGGTCTTTGGTGTCGAGATCCTCGGGAAACAGACCAGGCCGATTGTCGAGCGGTGTCCAGTCGGTATAATAGCTCCTGACCGGCCCGAGATATGGGTTCTGCACGTCGAGGCAGCGCTTGTAATCCATCTCGTCGGCTTCGACGATGCCGGCCTCGGGATTTTCCAGCGCCCAGACCATGCCGGCCAGCACCGCCGACGTGACCTGCATGCCCGTAGCATTCTGATAGGGCGCCAGCTTGCGCGCCTCGGCCAGCGATAGCTGCGAGCCGTACCAGTAGGCGTTCTTGGCGTGGCCGTAGAGCAGCACGCCGAGTTCGTCGACGCCATCGACCAGTTCATTTTCGTCGAGCACGTGATGCACGGGCTGAGCCTTGCCGGCGACACCGAACATCTCGTGCAGCGACAGCACTGCGTCGTTGCAGGGATGATAGGCGTAATGGCAGGTCGGCCGGTATTGCACCTTGCCCTTCTTGCCGCGCAAGGTGAAAAAATCGGCGATCGAGATCGCTTCGTTGTGTGTCACCAGGAAACCGTATTGCGGGCCGGGCGTCGGACACCATGTGCGCACGCGTGTATTGGCGCCGGGCTGCTCCAGATAGATAGCGGCCTTCGAACCGTTCTTGTGGCTTTTGGCGTTCTTCGGCATCCACGCCTCATGCGTGCCCCAGCCGAGCTCGGCCGGCTGCAGCCCTTCCGAAATGAAGCCTTCGACCGACCAGGTGTTCCAGAACACGTTCATCGGCTTGGGCTTCTTGGTGCGCTGGGTGTCGCGCTCGGCGATATGGATGCCCTTGACGCCGGCCTTCTTCATCAGCCTGGCCCAGCCTTCGCGATCGTGCTGCGCGGGTTCCGAGAAGTCGAAGCCAAGATCTGTGGCGAGATTGACCAGTGCCTGCTTGACGAACCACGAGACCATGCCCGGATTGGCGCCGCAGCACGAGATCGCCGTGGTGCCGCCCGGGCTCTTCGCGATTTCAGTACGTACGGTCTCGCGCAGCGCATAGTTGGTGCGTGAGGCGTTGTCGGCCTTTTCGTCGAAATAAAAGCCGAGCCAGGGCTCGACCACCGTGTCGATATAGAGGACACCAAGCTTGCGGCAGAGCTTCATCAACTCGAGCGAGGAAGTGTCGACCGACAGGTTGACGCAAAAGCCCTGGCCGCCGCCATTGGTCAAAAGCGGTGTCAGCAGCTTCTTGTAGTTCTTTTTGGTCACTGCATCCTGCATGAAAGTGATGCCGCGCTCGTCAAGCAATTTGCGGTCGGCGTCGCGCGGGTCGATGACCGTCATGCGCGACTTGTCGAATTTGAAATGGCGCTCGATCAGCGGCAGCGTTCCCCGTCCGATCGAGCCGAAGCCGATCATCACGACAGGGCCGGTGATCTCACCGTAAACGGGCCAGTTTTCATTCGCCATTTATCGATTACTCCCTCAAAAAACGCTTCGGAACAGCGGCTTGGCCGCGGCGCGACAAACCATAGATCATTGTCACAATAAAGCGAAAAGCGGACGGCCGGCGTTACACCGCGCCATCCCGGCTACGGCTCGACCAGTCTTGCGAATTCAGGCTTGAAGAGGTCACGTGCCTCGGAGACCGGCAGGTCCAGCAGATCGTCGGCGCAGGCCTCGGCTCCGCCTCAGCTGCTATCGACAGTACCAGGATCGCGGCCATGAACGTGACCGGCCTGCCAAGATGCTGGATCATTGTTCCCCCAAGCCACAAGTTACAGTTGTCTTCCGCCGACAGTCACGGTCGGCTGTCAGGCCCTTATAGTCAAGTTGTGCCCCGTTCAGTGCCAGACGCTGCTCAGCGAAAAGACGCTGCCAGCGCCGCCCCAGATGCGGATGGCGCATCCGCGCGTTTCAGCGGATTTTTGCCCTCGGCGCGGCTGTGGAGGCTCGAACCACCAGTTCTACCGGCAGAACGACCTGGCGGGGGGGCTTCATTGTCAATAACCATTCGGGCGGCAAGCCTGCCTTTTCCGATCACGTCTTGCGCCACAGTGGTCATCGGAGGCGTGGTGCGTGCGGATTCAGCAGTCCCATCGAAGCCAACGACCGATACGTGGCCCGGCACGCCGATGCCGCGGCGAACCGCCTCGTCCAGTATTGTGATCGCCTGCCAATCCGACATGGTCAGGATCGCGGTTGCTTCAGGCGCCCTGTCGAACACCACTGCTCCGGCAGATGGCTCGCCTGGGATCGTCTCGAGGATCGGGACATCGTCGATCGACAAATTCGCCTCCGCCAAACCCTGTTTGAAACCGTCGAGCCTTTCATCGTCGAGCGGGAAGCCGGCCAGAAGCGGGCGCATTGCCTGTCCGGGCACGTGGACAATCGGTGGGCCGGGAGTCCGTCGCACCGAAAGGATGGCAGGGGATCGTCCATAATTATGCGCGGCTGGCCGATGGGCAGCTCTTCTGTGCCCAGGGTGCCATTCAAGTCGTTCCGGCGTGAGGGGAGGAAAATGCGATGGAACTCGCTTATGACAGTCATCTGCTTGCTCGAATTCTGCTAAGCGTCGCGACTGTGGGTTACGGTGTAGCGACGATCAAAGCCGACTTGAACGCCACACATGCAACCAATCCGTTGTGGACCCCACACGCCCGGTTTCATGTCGTCTGGCAGGTGCTGAGCTACACCGGAGTGGCGCTGATTGCGCTCGGACTTATCTGGATCAAGGGACAACTCGAAGCCGAGCGGCTCTATCTCGCCGGGGGATTGGCCGCGGCTATGTATGGAGCATTCTTCGCGGCCATGCTCTCGCGGCCGATCTATGGCGGCGTGCTGTATGACGAGAACGGCTATCTGCCGTTCCGGCCGCCGTTTGGACCGGCGGGCTGGCGGTGGGACGTCAACGTCACCGTCTTTACCGCGATGTCCGCGATCCTGCTGCTGGGCCTGGCTGCGATTTAGGGCAATTCCAGGAAAGGTGTGAAACGGTTTTCCGTCCGGGATTGCGCAGAAACAAAGAGATAGAGCGGTTCGGCGTTTCCGTGAGACGATGAACTGCTCTAGGACAGCGCCAGCGCCCTGAGCCACGCGACCAGCCGGTCACGGTCGGCGGTCATCCCCTTGTAGTCGAGTTGTGCCTCGTCCAGCGCCAGAAGTTGTTCGGCCAAGGACGCCGCGAGCGCCGCGCGGTCGGGGTGGCGTTCCAGCACGGCGAGCGGGTCGAGATGGATGCGGATGGTGAAGAGTACGTCGCCCGAAACGGGGAGCTTTCTCAGCGTCTGCCGCTCGACCCGGATAAAGACATGGGCGTCGATGTCGCCGTCCGGGAATCTCGACGGGCGACTGCTGGCGCGGTCGATACGTTCGAGGTTGGAGAGCGGATGGTAGAGCGCGTCGCCCGCCTGGATCGACCAGTTGTAGCGCTCGACGGCTTGGCCCTGGAGGCCGTCGAACATGCGGTTGATGAGATCGGCCGGGCGTGTGCCCGGGCCGAAACCCGGTACCGGCGCGTGGATCTGCTGCAGCGGCTTGCCGAATTTTTCGATCAGCGACCATGACGAGGGGAAGCAGAGCGAGCCGGCCGCCAGACGCCAGCCGCTGTCGTCGCGGCGCATCAGGATCAAATCCTCCTGCACAAGCAGCGAGGCCGCGACAAGCGGCGCATCGCTGAAAGAAGCTGCGGTGCCCGAGCCTTCGAGATCGTCGGTGCCGCCGATCGCCTCGATCGCATTGTCGGTACGCCTGTGGGTCTCAGGAAAGTTCGCCGCCAGATGCGCACCGAGCAGATCGAGCACTTCGCGCTGGGCGTCGCGCGTTGCTTGCTCCTCGACAAAAACCTTGTCGGGAATTTCCGCGTAAAGCCGGCGTTTCTCGGCAAGATAGGGCAGCAGATATTCGTCGACCTCGATCCAGCTATCGAGATTGAGCGGCTTCAGCCCGATGGTGAACAGTTTCGACGAGCCGTCATAGGGTGTGTGGGTCGGTGTGCGGAAACTCATGCTTCTTTGTAGGCTTCCAGTGCGGCGGCGGCCATTCTCGCCGTGAATTCGGTGATTTCGTAATCGGCGGCACCTGCCTTGGCGAAGGGATCGTCCGCCAGTCTGGCATCGAGTTCCTCGCGTGGACCGCGCGCGATGATGATGCCGCCGGTCCTTGGCCGCTTTGGCCCGGAGGCGACAAAGATACCTTGCGCATAGCAGGCCTTCAGCCACTCGACATGCGCTTGCTGCAGGCAGTCGATCTCGGTCAGCGGCACCTTGTAGTTCAGCGAAACCACGAACATTGTTGTCTCCAGATGCTTCAGCCCAGCCGCGCCGGGATCAATCCGCGCAGCGAGTTGCCGACGAACAGCGCCTTGGCCGATTGCAGTTCGTTCCACGTGTAGACCGCTTCACCGGCGCGGCCTTGATCCAGCAGTTCGCCGCGCAGGACGCCAGGCAGCAGGCCGCAATCGAGCCGCGGCGTGGCCAGCACGCCGTCGCCGAAATCGGCAAAGACGTTGGTGATCGTGCCCTCGCAGATTTCGCCGCGCTCATTGGCGAGCAGCACCTCGTTGGCGCGGCTGGCGAGATATTCGGCGCGGGCGCGCGTATAGGTTTGTCGGCCGCTGGTCTTGTGGCGCAGCAGCATGTCGCTCGAATCAAGCCGCACGCGCGCCAGCTGCAGGGTCCAGACCTTGTCTGCGGCGAGCGGCTCGTAGGGCTGCACCGACACCGCCACTTCGCCCTTGCGCGACAGGACGAGGCGAGTGCGCAATGCGATGTGCTGGCGGCCGACCGCATTCATCAGCGCTTCGCCGACCCTTTGCGGGTCGCAGGCGAAGCCGAGTTCGCTTGCCGAACCGTAAAGCCGCGCGAGATGGCGGTCGAAACGGACGAAACCCGAGCCGGGTTCCCAGCGCATTGTTTCGATCAGTTCGAAATCGGCAGTGTTCCCGTCGCGAAACGGGCTTTCAGCAGACACTCCTGGTACTCCTCTTCGGCTGTCGAATCGAAGACGACGCCACCGCCGACATTGTAGACCGCCTCGCCATTGGCAAAGAGCGAGATGGTGCGTATCGCCACCGAAAAGCGCATCCGGCCGCCGGGCGCGATCCAGCCTATGGCGCCGCAATAGACGTCACGCGGGCCACCTTCCAGCTCGCGCAGGATCTCCATGGCGCGGATCTTCGGCGCGCCGGTAATCGAACCGCAGGGGAACAGCGCGGCGAAAATCTGGCGGATGGCGAGGCCGGGCAAAAGTTTTGCCCGCACGCGGCTCACCATCTGGTGGACCGTCGGATAGCTCTCGATGCGAAAAAGCTCCGGCACATCGAGCGTGCCAACCTCGCTGATCAGTGAGATGTCGTTGCGCAGGAGATCGACGATCATCCGGTTCTCGGCCTGGTTCTTCTCGTCGTTGCGCAAGAACGCTTTCAGGCGATCGTCCTCGGCCTTGGTGGCGCCGCGCGGCGCGGTGCCTTTCATTGGATGCGTCTCGATCATGCCTTCCGCGTCCACCTCGAAGAACAGTTCGGGCGAACGCGACAAGACGATCGGATCGCCGAGCGCGACCAGCGCCCCATACTTCACCGGCTGGCGTTCGGTCAGCGCGTTGAAGGCGGCCAGCGGATCGCCCGACCATTGCGCGCGGACCGGAAAGGTCAGATTGCCCTGGTAGCAGTCGCCCTTGCGAATATGGTCATGCAGCCTGGCAAAGCGTTTGGCGTAGTCGTCCGAAGACCAGGCTGCCTTGGCGTCGAAGATTGGGCCGTTGCTAGCCGGCAGATCGCCTGGCGCGATCGTCTCCTCGACTGGCGCGTCGAACACGCCGAGGCAGAAAAGCGGGGCGCGGCGGCCGGCCGGCAGCAGCGGAACGAGCTTGGGTTCGAGCAGGTAACCGGCCTCGTAGGAGAAATAACCGGCCAGCCATTTGCCGCCGTCATGTGCTACCTGCGCGGCTTCCAGGGCAGGCAAAAAGTCCGCCTCGCCATGCGCTGCGATTATCTCGGCCGGCCGGTCGAAAACGAGCTGCCGCGCGGTCTCGTCGTTCCTGAAAATTGCAAAGGGCAGGGGCAGGGACATAAGGCTCGGATGCTGCGGTCACCAGCGATCGATCTATATGGGGGCTCGACCGTGTGCAATCGAGGGAGCGGCGTCTCAAGACGCAAAGGCGCGGCGGCAAAAACAAATGCGGCGCCAGAGGGCGCCGCCTTGTTCCAGATGCCGCCTGCGATGGATCAGGTGTTGCTGGCTTCTCCCGCGGTCGGGAAGCGGCGCGCAAATTCCTTTTCGTCGCCGGCGGCAAGCAGTTTCGCCTGCTCGATCCAGCGTTCACGTTCGATACGGCCGTCGAAATTCAACGTCGCCTCGATCCGCTTGACATCGTCGGGCGTCCAGGCGGCGATCTGGGCATAGGTCGTGACCCCAAGCCCTTTGAGCAGCCGCTCGTTGGTGGGGCCGATGCCGATCAGGCGACGCAGATCGTTGGCTTTGCCTGCCGCGGTGGCTGTTGCCTTGCCGGTCGCGGCTTTCTTTGCCGCCGGCGCAGCCTTGCTTGCCGCTGGCGCGGTCGTCGGCGCGGCGCTCGCTTTCGATGCAGGCGGTTTCGGCGTTGCCGTTTTCGCGGCACTTGCGCGTGGCGCGGTCGCGGCCTTCGCCGTTGCAGCTTTCTTCGGCGCCGGTTTAGCCGGTGCGGATGTCGACATCAGCGTTGACGGCGCCTGCATCGCGGCTTTGGTCGCGCCGGTCTTGGCGGCTGGCGCCTTGGCTGTTGCCGCCTTCGCGGTTGGCGCCTGGGTGGTTTTCGCCTCGCCCAGCCGGCGTTCGAGATCGGCGCGGGCGCGGCCGCATGCATCCAACTCACCGGTCAGACGGTCGCTATCGGCCCGCAATCTGTCGCGTTCGCTGCGCGTGCGGTCTAGATCGCCGCGCAAACTGTCGAGTTCGCCACGCAGGCGTCCCCAAATGAACCAGCCAACCAACACACCTACCAGGAACGCCAGGAGCATGTAGAAAAAAGTGCCCATTGTCTTTCTCTCTCCAGTCCGATCCGTCCGCCCTGGCCTGTGGAGCCATGACCTCGGCGAAGGACCATTCGATGGTGGTTCCGCAATTTGCAGAACAGCCGGCTTCGATCGAGCTGTCGGCGACCGGTTTGCCCCTGGCCAACAACCGTTGTCGCATCCGCCGACACGCCATGACCGGTCGGGATTTTCCGACCGGATCCATTCGTGCCCGGCTGAGCTTGAGGGCGGACGCTATCATACAGCTTACGGGAATCTAACGGAAAACTTCCATGGAAAGTTATTTAAGAACAAATATCCAAGACAAGAATAGAACCATCGCCAATATGCATTGCAGCTAAACTGTTCTGGAAAACCCGGTCATCCGGTGTTGCGCATCACCCAGTGTTGCGCATCAATTGTCCAGTGCTTCCAGCTCGTCGATCAGTCCGCTGATCACGCCAAGCCCGATCTGCCAGAAGGCAGGGTCGGCCGCGTCGAGGCCGAACGGTGCCAGAAGCTCGGAATGATGCTTGGTGCCGCCAGCGCGCAGCATGGCAAAATATTTCTCCTGAAAGCCGCGCTCGGCGTTCTGGTAGACCGCGTAGAGCGAGTTCACCAGGCAATCGCCGAATGCATAGGCATAGACGTAGAAAGGCGAGTGGATGAAATGCGGGATATAGGTCCAGAAAATCTCGTACCCTTCGCGCAGCTTGATCGCCGGCCCGAGGCTTTCCGCCTGCACTTCCAACCAGAACTGGCCGAGCTTGTCGGAGGTCAGTTCGCCGCTCCTGCGCTCGGCATGCACTTTGCGCTCGAACTCGTAGAAGGCGATCTGGCGCACGACCGTGTTGATCATGTCCTCGACCTTCTGGGCGAGCATGGCCTTGCGTTCGCGCTTGTCGGTGGTCTGCTCGAGCAGCGAGCGGAAGGTCAGCATTTCGCCGAACACCGATGCGGTTTCGGCCAGCGTCAGCGGCGTCGATGCCATCAGGGCGCCCTGGCCGCCGGCCAGCACCTGGTGCACGCCGTGGCCGAGCTCGTGCGCCAGCGTCATCACGTCGCGCGGCTTGCCCATGTAGTTGAGCAGCACATAGGGATGCGCCGAAGGCACGGTCGGATGCGCGAAGGCGCCAGGCGACTTGCCGGGTCTCACCGGTGCATCGATCCAGTTGCGGTCGAAGAAAGTTCTGGCGATCTCCGCCATGTCGGGCGAAAAGCGCTGGTAGGCGGAAAGCACGGTGTTCTTGGCCTCGTCCCAGCCGATGACTGCCTGCGGGGTCTCGGGCAATGGCGCATTGCGGTCCCAGTGGTTCATCACCTCCATGCCGAGCCAGCGCGCCTTCATCGCGTAATAGCGATGCGACAGGCGTGGATAGGCGTCGCGAACCGCGGCGGCGAGTGCATCCACCACGCTGCGTTCGACGCGGTTGGCGAGGTGGCGGGAATCGGCAATGTCCTCGAAGCCGCGCCAGCGGTCAGAAATCTCCTTGTCCTTGGCCAGCGTGTTGGTGACCAGCGTAAAGACGCGCAAATTCTTGCGGAAGGTCGTGGCCAGCGCCTCGGACGCCCGGCGGCGCACCTCGCTGTCTGCGTCCTGCAGGCGATTGAGTGCCGGCTCCAGCGTCAGCTCCTCGCCGTCGACGTCGAAGCGCAAATCGGTCATCGTCTCGTCGAACAGGCGGTTCCAGGCCCCGCGCCCGGTGATCGATTTTTCATGGAAGAGCTGCTCGATGCGGTCTTCGAGCTGATAGGGCTTGTCCTTGCGCAGATCGAGCACCCAGGGCCGGTAATGGGCGAAGGCCGGATCGGCCGCGAGTGCGTTTTCGATCGCGCCATCGTCGATGAGGTTCAGCTCGAGCGCGAAAAACAGCAGGTGCGCGCTGGCATCGGTCATCTTTTCCTGGATGTCGCCATAGAGCTTGGCGCGCTGCGGATCCGACGTGTTGCCGGCATAGACAAGCCCGGCATAGGAGACGATGCGGCCGATCAGCTCCTCCAGCGCTTCATAGGCCTGAAGCGTCTCGCCAAGCCTGCCGGCGCTGCCACGCCCGGCCTCGGCGGCGAGCGTGCCTTTCCAACGGCTCTCGAAGGCGATGGCATCGACGGCGGCCTTGGCGATGTCGCGCTTCAACTCGGGCGCTTCCATGCCCGAATAGAGATCGGCCAGATTCCATTCCGGCAGGTCGCCAAGCTCCGCCACGCCCTGACCGGGCGCCGCCGCCAGCTTTCGAGCAAAAACCATGCGCATTGCCGATCCTTCCAGACACAAAAATTCGAGGAAACGAGAAGCCGGTCAAATCCTAAGGAATTCATTCACCGGGTTTTTTGAAAGCTTATTTAGAACCCTGTGCCAAGATGATCCATAGGGCGCATTCTCGGGCGGGCACGGTCGGATCAGTCATGGCAGCTTCCATACTCATAGTCGATGACGATCCCGTGCAGCGCAGGCTTCTCGAGGCGGCGGTGACGAAATTCGGCCACACCGCGATCGTCGCCGATGGCGGCGAGGCGGGTCTCGAGTTTGTCGACGGACCCAATGCGCGCGACGTGTCGGTGGTCATCCTCGACCTTATGATGCCCGGGCTCGACGGCATCGGCGTGCTGAAGGCGATGCGCGAGCGTGGCATCCACATTCCCGTCATCGTGCAGACCGCGCAGGGCGGCATCGAAACCGTCGTTTCGGCAATGCGTCACGGCGCCTTCGACTTCGTCGTCAAGCCGGCCTCCCCCGATAGGCTGCAGGCGTCGATCGGCAACGCCCTCAAGGTCGAAGCGCTCGAAGGCGAAGTGAAGCGCTCGTCACGGCAGCGCGGCGGCCATCTGACGTTCAAGGACATGATCACCCACAGTCCGGCGATGGATCGGGTGATCCGGCTCGGCCGCAAGGCGGCGGCGTCCAACATTCCGATCCTGATCGAAGGTGAATCCGGCGTCGGCAAGGAACTGGTGGCGCGCGCCATCCAGGGCAGCGGCGACCGCCGCTCGAAACCCTTCGTCACCGTCAATTGCGGCGCCATCCCCGACAATCTGGTCGAATCGATCCTGTTCGGGCACGAGAAGGGCTCGTTCACCGGCGCCACCGAAAAACATACCGGCAAGTTCGTCGAAGCGCACACCGGCACGCTGTTCCTTGACGAAATCGGCGACCTGCCGCTCGACGTGCAGGTCAAGCTGTTGCGCGCCGTACAGGACGGCGAGGTCGATCCGGTTGGCGGGCGCTCGACCGTCAGGGTCGACATCAGGCTGATCTCGGCAACCCATCGCAACCTGCTGCAGCAGGTCAAGGACGGCAAGTTCCGCGAGGACCTGTTCTATCGGCTGAACGTCTATCCGATCTTCGTGCCGCCATTGCGCGACCGTCGCGACGACATCCCGTATCTGGTTGAGCACTTCATGGAGAAGGTGGCGCCCGCCGATCCGCGCCACCGCCTGCGAGGCATCTCGGCTGCGGCGCTTGCCATGCTGCAGGCCTATGACTGGCCGGGCAACATAAGGCAGCTCGAAAACGCCGTCTTCCGGGCTTCGGTGCTCGCCGACGGCGACATGCTGACCGAAGAAGAATTCCCGCAGATCCGGGCGCAAGTCGAGGGCACGGTCAATCTCGATTCGGGTATCGCCTTGCCAGCTCCAGGGTGGCCAGCTTCAGGGGGGCCAACTCCAGGGTGGCCAGCTTCCGGAGTGGCTTCGGGCAGCCAGCCGCGCGACAACATATCGGCCGCTGGCGGCATCGCAGCCGCCGACGCCGATGCACCAGCCAAGCCTCGTTTCGGCACGCTGCGGGCGCTCGACGAGCGCGGCAATGTGCGTGCGCTGGCCGACGTCGAACTCGAAATGATCAAGCTCGCCATCGATCACTATAACGGCCAGATGAGCGAAGTCGCCCGCCGCCTCGGCATCGGCCGGTCGACGCTCTACCGCAAGCTCAAGGAATACGGCATCGACCCGGAAACCGGCCGCGTCGAACGGCTCGCTTCCTGAGTCACAGGGCCAAGCCGGTTCTCATCCGGACATCATTCCACGCAACTGCGCCTCGAAACGAGGTGTTCGCCACAGTGTTCACGTATTAAGGCGGACGGTAACAGATCGTGTTTCGAGCTGGCGCCAAAACATGATCTAAACCAGCGGTTTACCAAGATATCCTGCGCAATATTTTTGGCGGGATATCGCCACCGTGTTACCGCATTTCGGCTTCAATAAGCGATGATTAACCATTAGGATCGATATTCGGATGCACACACCACGCATCCGTTTGGTCAAATCCGGGGACAAAACGGCAGCCTGCAAGGCCTTTTGATTTGAACAGAATCGAACGACACAAAAACGGGCGGCATTATCACATGAGCGTCTGGCCGAGATGGCTGGCAGCGGTGATTGTTGCCGTCGGGTTCCTTGCAGCAGCGGCAACCGGCGCCAGCGCCGAGACACGTTCGCTGAAGCTCTATCATCTCCACACGCATGAAAAGGCGGAGATCGTCTACAAGCGCAACGGGCGCTACGACCAGGCGGGCTTGCGAAAGATCAACATCATCCTGCGCGACTGGCGTCGCAACGAGCCGACCAAGATGGATCCGCGCCTGCTGGACCTGGTCTGGGAGGCCTATCGGGAGAGCGGCGCGACCGACTACATCCAGGTCGTCTGCGGCTATCGTTCGCCGGCCACGAATTCGATGCTGCGCAGCCGCAGCAGGGGCGTCGCCGAAAAAAGCCAGCACATGCTCGGCAGGGCGATGGATTTCTATATTCCCGGCGTGCCGCTGAAGAAGCTGCGCGACGTCGGCCTCAGGATGCAGGGCGGCGGCGTCGGCTACTATCCCAGTTCCGGCTCGCCGTTCGTGCATATGGATGTCGGCAATGTACGCCACTGGCCCGGCATCAGCCGCCAGGAACTGGCGCGCGTGTTCCCCAACGGCAAGACGCTGCATGTGCCGAGCGACGGCAAGCCGCTGCCTGGCTATCAACAGGCGCTCGCCTCCTACAAAGCCCGCAAGGGCGCCGGCGCACCGGCCATCGAACTCGCCAGCGCAAGCGGCGGTGCCAAAAAATCCCGTGGGTTCCTGGCAGCCCTCTTCGGCGGTGGCGACGACGAGGCGGACGACAGCGCCGATGTGGCGATGGCCGAGCCGGCGCCAAAGCCCCGTAACGTGAAGCCGGCGCCGTCCGCCAAGAGCAGCAACCTGCCTGGCATTGCCATCGTGGCGCCTCAGGATGCCAAGCGCGCTCAGATTCCGGAAGTCGCCGATGCTCCGGCGCCTGCGCCTGAACCGGAGAACGACACGCCGGAGACGATCATCGCGGCATTGCCTGCCCGCAGCATTCCGCTGCCGGATTTTGCTCCGCGTCCGAAGACCGACGTCGGCGCCCAGCCGCCTGAAAACGTTCCGTTCGGCGTGGCGGATGCGGCTGGATCGACTGAACAGGCGGTGGCGACCGCGCAAGCGCCGGCAAGCGTGGCGCCGGCAAATGTTCCGTTCGGCATAGCAGACCCGTCTGCTGCGGCCGGCCCGGTGCAGGTCGCGGCAAACAACATTCCCGTGCCGAGCTGGCGGCCCAATCATTCGCTGCCGGCCGATCTTTCGTCGGTGGGTCTTGCGCCGCAGGACAAGCAAGTGTTGCTGGCGCTGGCGAGTGCGGCCGAGCGGAGCAACACCGCCACCGACGCATTCTCGGTATTGCCGTCGGCGCGGCCCGACAGTTCCCAGCCCGACGAGGTCAAGGCCGTTCTGGAACGGGTCAGCGCGACCGACGAATACAAGGTCGCGTCGCTTTCCGAGCAAGCATCGGTGTTCGAGGAACCGGCGAGCGACGACGGGGCATCGAGCGACGGGGCATCGCCGCGCGAGGCCATCGTTGCCCGCCCGGCAGGCTCCGATCCGGCCGCCGTCATCGGTGCAGGCGTGAAGACCACACGCAAGGAACCCAGGGCCACCGCCCGCGACCTGAAGCCCGGCCCCAAGCCGGTGGTGGTCGCCGCCGCGCCGCAGTCCGCCCGGTGGGCGCTGCACAGCGGTGAGTATGTCGCAACTGTTTCAGATGCGACAACGGCGCCGCGCTACGCCTACGACTTCGTCCGTACGGCACCGAGCGAGGTCTATACGATAGGCTTCCAGCCGGGCAACGAGATGGCCGACGCAAACCGGTTCACCGGCAAAGCCGTCAAGTTCATGTCGGTGGCCCGCTTCAAGACCGAGTAGGCCGCGCTGGGCACCTCGCGCGGCTACCTCCACCGCCGGCACTGGCTTCCTTCATCCAGGGATGCTAACCAGCGGTCGGCATTCTCCCGCTTCGTCTAATGGTAGGACAGCGCCCTTTGAAGGCGTGAATCGTGGTTCGAGCCCATGAGCGGGAACCAGCCGGCGAACCAGATCGGCCAGATCGGCCGCGGCTTTTGATGCAGAAGATGCTAGCGCCCGAGCTTGCTTGCCGCGCGTGCCAAGGCTTCGATCTCGTCCCATTTGCCGGCCTTGACCAGATCGTCCGGCGCCACCCAGGAACCGCCGACGCAGATGACGTTGGGCAGGCTGAGGTAGTCGGCGGCGTTCTTGCCGGTGATACCGCCGGTCGGGCAGAATTTCACGTCGGCAAGCGGCGAGGCGAAAGCCTTGAGCGAGGCAGTGCCGCCCGACTGTTCGGCCGGGAAGAATTTCAGAAAGCGCAGGCCGGCTTCGCGGGCGGCCATGACCTCTCCCGGCGTGATGGCACCGGGCAGCAACGGCACGTCGCTGTCCTTGGCTGCCGCGAGAAGCTCGCGGGTGATGCCGGGGCTGACGATGAACTTCGAACCGGCGGCCGCCGCCTCGCCGAACTGGCGGGCGTCCAGGATGGTGCCGGCGCCGACGACGGCGTCTTCGACCTCGCCCGCCACCCGGCGGATCGCCTCCAGCGCGTCGGCGGTGCGCAGCGTGATCTCTATCACCGGCAGGCCACCGCTGGCCAGCGCCCGGGCCAGCGGCACCGCGTCGGCGGGATTGGCGATCTTCAGCACCGGTATGACCGGCTGGCCGTTGAGGAGCGACAGGAGCTTTTCGGTCGTGCTGGGCATTCGTCGTCTCTCCTCTGTTGATCAAGTCGACCGGTTAGCAGAAGGCGGTTTTTCTGTCCACGAAACGCGGCGTGTCGCGATGTCACGCGTGGTGTTCGAAACCTTCCGCGATCAGACCGCTCCCGGCTCTGCCTTGATCAGGCTGTCGTGAGCGTCTAGTGGCTTGGTGATGACACTTCCCAGCCAAGCCTTCCGCGTTGCCGCGCTTTACCGCTTCGCCCGGCTCGACACCTTCGAGGCGCTGCGCGCGCCGCTCGCCGCCTTCTGCTGCGCGCGCGGCGTCAAAGGCACGCTGCTGTTGGCGCGTGAGGGCATCAACGGCACGGTCGCCGGCAGTGAACCGGCAATCGCGGCGCTCATCGATCATCTCGAATCCATCGACGGTCTCGCCGGTCTCGAGATCAAATACAGCAGCGCCGCAACGATGCCGTTCCACCGCATGAAGGTGCGGTTGAAGCGCGAGATCGTCACCATGGGCGTGGACAATATCGATCCGGCGGCAGGTGCAGGCACCTATGTTGCGCCGGCCGACTGGAATGCACTGATCTCGGATACGGGCACCATCGTCATCGACACGCGCAACGCCTACGAGGTGTCGCTCGGAACGTTCAAAGGTGCTGTCGATCCCGCCACCACCAGCTTCCGCGAATTCCCGGCCTGGGTCGAGCAGCATCGGCACGAGCTCGAGGGGCGCAAGGTCGCCATGTTCTGCACCGGCGGCATACGCTGCGAGAAGGCGACCGCCTATGTGAAGTCGCTCGGCTTCGAGGATGTGTTCCACCTCAAGGGCGGCATTCTGAAATATCTCGAGGACGTGCCCGGCGAACAGAGCCTGTGGCAAGGCGAATGCTTCGTCTTCGACGAGCGCGTTTCGGTATCGCACGGGCTGCTCGAAGGCGAGGCCGAACTCTGCCGCGCCTGCCGGCATCCGCTGGCTGCAGAAGACCGGCTGTCGCCGAAATATGCTGCCGGCATCTCATGCCCGCATTGCTTCGATGCCCGCTCGAACGAAGATCGCGCCCGCTACGCCGAGCGCCAGCACCAGGTCGAGCTGGCGCAAGCGCGCGGCGATCGCCATATCGGAAGTTAGCTTCACGTTAAGCAACTTCACGTCAAGCAACAGAGAAGCGATCGATGACCCACAGCCATGTCCCGTCGTTCTGCCGGCGCGCGACCTCGGTGGTGATGGTGCCATCGGGAAGCCGGGTCGAGGTGAGCGCCAGGTCGCCATTGACGACAGCCGGGCGCTGATCTCCGGACTGAAATTTTCGGCCGGTTGCGGTGATCTCCGCGAACAGCCCCCGGATGGCTTCGCGGCCGAACGTCAGTTGTCCGCTACCGCTGTCGATGACGGCATGCTGCTCGAAAAGCGCTGCCATGCCGTCAATGTCTCCGACCCATTGCCGTGAAATCAGCAGGCGCTCCAGCTCCTGGGGATCGCGTGCCGGCTGGCGGGCTGTCTCATTGGTCATGCCAGGCTCCTCCCAAGCGACGTGCCGCGACATTACTCGAAGTCGAAGCTGGTTTCGACACGCGTTTTTTGGCGCGGAAGGAGGCTGCAGCACTTTAATTTCCGCGTGAAATCCCAGCAGACCTCCATTCGAGGTCATGCGTGGCAGCGGGCAAAACGATGCACCGCGTCATTGTAATGTCAAACTGCGGGACCTAGGTCTTCGACGTGCAAACCTGCCCGCGCACCTTCGGCCGGGCCAATTCTGGAGGCATAGATGTTCGATCCCAAGAAGCTCCTCGACGATCTGCTCGGCTCGCAAATTCCCGGCACCGGATCGACCGTCCGCGACAAGGCCGGGCAGGCGGTGCAGATGGCCAAGGACAATCCGCTTGCCGCCGGTGCGCTGGCCGCGGTGCTGCTCGGAACCGGCCCAGGCCGCCAGGTCACCGGTGCGGCGGTGAAGCTTGGTGGGTTGGCTGCGATCGGCGGCCTCGCCTACAAGGCCTACCAGAACTACAAGAACGGCAACGTGCCGGCCGAGACGCAAGCTGCAGGCGAACCGGAATTGCTGCCGCCGCCGGCCGATACCGCCTTCCATCCGTCGCAAGCGCCGCAGGGCGAAGACGAATTCACGCTGACGCTGGTCAGGGCGATGATCTCGGCGGCGAAGGCCGACGGTCACGTCGATGACGAAGAGCGGCAGAAGATCGCCGGCAAGCTCAGCCTAGCGGGCGTCGGCGCCGAAGCGGAGAAATTCCTGATGTCGGAACTGGAGGCGCCGCTCGATCTGGATGTGCTGATCGCCGGGGCCAAGACCGATGCGCAAAAGCTGGAACTCTACACCGCCTCGCGTCTTGCCATCGATCCGGACACGCGGGCCGAACGCGGCTATCTCGACCTGCTTGCCGGCCGTCTCGGCTTGCCGGATGCGCTGGTCGACCATGTCGAGGCGACGGTGACGGCGGCGAAGGTGCCGGCAGCGGGCAGCACGGCCAAACCGGTCGCAGGCTCGCGCTGGTAGCTCGAAGAGGAAGCCTCGGAGCTCGGCGCCGTTGGCGTTAGCTTCTCGTTAATCCGGTGAGCGCATGATTTCAGGCAGTCGGATCGGCTTTCCTCCTCCCATGCCCGGTTCGGATCAGGGGCGGTCGCCAACGGCCGCCCTTTTTGTGAGCACAGGCTTTGGGCCGGCTTGCCATGGTTCCCGTCATTTGCGATGGCTCATCCCTTTCAGGGAGTACAGCCATGACCGACTATAAAACCGCCATCGTCACCGGCGCCGGCACGGGCATCGGCAAAAGCGTCGCCACGGCGCTGCTCAAGGCCGGCTGGAATACGGTCTTCTGCGGCCGGCGCAAGCCGGTGCTGGAGGATGCGATCGCCGCGGCCGGGCCGACGCAGGCCAAGGCATTGGCCTTCGCCTGCGACATCAGCAAGGCCGATCAGGTCGACGATCTGTTCGAGACGGTGGCTGCGGCTTTCGGGCGCGTCGACCTGCTCTTCAACAATGCCGGCACGAGCTACAAATCGACGTTGATCGACGACATCCCGGTCGACGTGTGGAACGACATCGTCGGGGTCAATCTCACCGGCTCGTTCCTGTGTGCTCGCGCCGCGTTCGGCGCCATGCGCAGGCAGCAGCCGATGGGCGGCCGCATCATCAACAACGGCTCGGTATCGGCCTATGCGCCACGGCCGGGCTCGGTGCCCTATACGGCGACCAAGCACGCCATCACCGGGCTGACCAAGACGCTGGCGCTGGACGGCAGGCCCTACGACATTGCTTGCGGCCAGATCGACATCGGCAACGCGCTGACCGACATGGCGCAAGCGATGACGGTCGGCGTGCCGCAAGCCAACGGCACCATTGCCGCCGAAGCGGTGATGGATGTCGAGCGCGTCGCCGATGCCGTCCTCCATGTGGCCAGCCTGCCGCTCGACGCGAACGTCCTGTTCATGACCGTGATGGCGACGAAGATGCCATTTGTCGGGCGAGGCTAAATTAGTCTCAACCCGGTCTAAATCAGGGCCGGGTGACCGGAAGCGGCACGCCGGGTAAATATAGCGAAATCGGGCGGATTTCGTAGACGGCGGTCGGATTGACGCGGCGAAGGTCGCGCGCAATGTCGATGGCGGCGTCACGGTTGGCGCAGTCGACGACATAGAGCCCCAGCAATTGTTCCTTGGTCTCGGCGAAGGGGCCGTCGATAACCATTCCGGTGCCTGGCCCGCGCAAGGTGCAGGCGTCTTGTGTCGCGCCGAGCCGGGCCGCCGGCCCAAGGGTGCCTTGCTGGTAGAGCCGATCGTTGATCTGGAGAAGATCGGTCATCAGCGCCGCATCCTGCTCAGGCGTCAGTGCCGTAATCGCTTCTTCCTCGTGATAGGCAAGAATGGCATAGAACATCTGGCTTCTCCTTTCGCCGTCCTCACTTCGCCAGGAACGCCTCGATCCGCTCCAGCGCGCGCAGGATGTTCTCCTCGGAATTGGCGTAGGACAGCCTGACATAGCCTTCGCCGAGAATGCCGAAATCGGGGCCGCCGATCAGCGCCACGCCGGCATCCTCGAGCAGCGCCGAGGCGAGCTTCTTGGCCTTCCAGCCGGTCTTGGAAACATTGGGGAAGGCATAGAAGGCGCCTTTCGGCGTAATGCAGGAAACGCCGGGCAAGGCATTCAACCCCTCGACCACGACCTTCCTGCGGCGGTCGAAGGCGCGCATCATCTTGTCGACATCGTCCTGCGGGCCGTCGATGGCGGCAATGCCGGCATACTGGCTCGGCGCGTTGACGCAGGACCAGCAATTGACCGCCAGCTTGCGCACCTTGTCGTAGAGATGCGCGCCCTTGTCGCCATTCGGCCAGATCGACCAGCCCATGCGCCAGCCGGTCATCGCCCAGGTCTTCGACCAGCCGTTGAGCACGATCAGCCGGTCGCGGATTTCGGGGAAGGCGAGCAGCGAGCAGTGCGTCTCGCCGTCATAGGTCATCACGTCGTAGATCTCGTCGGAGAGGATGGCGACGTCCGGGTGCGCTTCCAGCCCCTTGACCAGCTTCTCAATCTCGGCGCGCGGCGTGACGCCGCCGGTCGGATTGGCCGGCGAGTTGAGAATCAGCAGCCTGGTCTTCGGCGTGATCAGCGCCAAGGTCTCCGCAGCCGAAAAGGCAAAGCCGTTCTCCTCGCGCATCGGCACCGGGATGGGGGCAGCACCGGTGAACTCGATCATCGAGCGGTAGATCGGAAAGCCGGGATCGGGATAGAGAATTTCGGCGCCCGGCTCGCCGAACATCAGGATGGCCGCGAACATGGTCGGCTTGCCGCCGGGCAGGATCATCACCGCTTCGGGCGAGACTTCGACGCCGGTAGTGGCCAGCGTGCGGCGGACCACCGCTTCGCGCGTCGCCAGCAGGCCGTTGGCCGGCGTATAGCCGTGATGGCCGTCGCGCAGCGCCTTGATCGCGGCCTCGACGATGTGCTGCGGCGTCTTGAAGTCGGGCTGGCCGATGCCGAGATTGACAATGTCGCGGCCCTGGTGGGCAAGTGCCGTGGCACGCGCCAGCACTGCGAACGCATTTTCCTCGCCGAGGCGGTCGAAGGCCGAAATCGTGTGGAGCATTTTTCCTGTCCGTGTGGTTCTTTCAGCGAGCGTGCGTTTTTGTGAGCGTCCGCCCGCAAAAGTCAAACGGATTGGAGTTTTCGGTGTCGGAAAATCTCAAGAATTGGCAACCGCGCCCGCGGCCCGAACGCAAGGTGCTGGAGGGGCGAACTGTCAGGCTGGAGCCGCTCAACGCCGAAAAGCACGGCGACGGCCTGTTTGAGGCCTCGTCGGTGGCCGATGTCGACGGCCGCTTTGCCTGGCTGCCAGACTACCCGCCGGAGAGCCGCGCCGCCTTCCAGCCATGGCTGGACAAGGCGGAAGCCAGCGAAGACCCGCTGTTCTTCACGGTCATCGACAAGGCCAGCGGCAAGGTCGCCGGGCGCCAGACGCTGATGCGCATCGACGCCACCTACGGCGTCATTGAGATCGGCAACATCTATTGGGGCCCGCTGATCTCGCGTAAGCCGGCCGCGACGGAAGCGCAGTTCCTGTTCATGAAGTATGTCTTCGACGAGCTTGGCTATCGCCGCTACGAATGGAAATGCAACAATCGCAACGAGCCGTCGAAGCGCGCGGCGGAACGTTTCGGCTTCAAGTTCGAGGGCATTTTCCGTCAGCATCTTGTGGTCAAGGGCGAAAACCGCGATACCGCGTGGTATTCGATCATCGACAGGGAATGGCCTGATCTGCGCAGAGCCTATGAGGCGTGGCTCGATCCGGCTAATTTCGACAGCGATGGCCAGCAGAAGCGGCGGCTCGAGGATTTCCGCGCCGAGTTCGGCGCCTGACCATGCTCCCGAAAAGTGGTATCCGGTTTTTCGGGTAAGATCATGGTCAAATAGAAAGATAGAGCCTCCATCCCGAGTCTGCCGGGATGGATCAGGCTCTAGCAGGGGCTATAGATGGCGCATACCCACGACCACGCTTCGCAGGTCCACGACCACAGCCATCGCGCAGGTCATGTGCACGGCTCGACCGACAAGAAGCGCGTGCTGATCGCTGCCTGCCTGACCGCCGGCTTCATGGTCGTCGAAGCGCTTGGCGGTCTCTTGACGGGATCGCTGGCGCTGCTGGCGGATGCCGGCCACATGCTTGCCGATTGCGTCGCGCTCGGCCTTGCCTGGTATGCCTTTCACCTTGCGAGCCGGCCGGCGACCGTGCGCCTCACCTACGGCTTCGGCCGGGTCAAGACGCTGGTCGCCTACACCAACGGCATCGCCATCTTCGCCATCGCGCTGTGGATCGTCTACGAGGCTTGGGGCCGCTTGCAAGCGCCGGCTCCGGTGCTCGGCGGGCCGATGCTGGTCGTCGCGATCGCCGGCCTGCTGGTCAATCTCGGCTCGTTCTACGTGCTGCATGGCGGCGACCGCGGCAGCCTGAACATGCGCGGCGCCATCCTGCACGTGCTCGGCGACCTGCTAGGCTCGGCCGCGGCGATCGTGGCGGCGCTGGTGATCCTGGCGACGGGCTGGACGCCCATCGATCCGATCCTGTCGGTGCTTGTCGCGCTGCTGATCCTGTCCACGGCCTGGTCGCTGATGCGCGAGGCCGCCCACGTCCTGCTCGAAGGCGTGCCGGCAAGCCTCGACCGCGACCTGATCGCCAGGGACATCGAAGGCTCGATCAAGGGCGTGCGCGAGGTGCATCACATGCATGTCTGGTCGATCGACGGTTCCAGCAACATGGCGACGTTGCATGCCTGCCTCAATGACGGCGTCGACGCGCATATGGCGGTCAGCGCGATCAAGAAGCGGCTTGCGGCGGAACATGGCATAGCCCATGCCACGGTCGAACCGGAATTCGGCCGATGTGCCGACAGCCATGAGCATGATGACGAGCACGATCATGCGCATGATACGGCACCGCACCGCGGCCATTATCACTGACTTCGGGAGTTCTGGGCATTGGCAACGATTGACATGAACTCTCGCCACCCTGGCGCCGCGTGATGGACCGCGACACCCGCAATGCGGCGATCGGCGCCGCCTGGGTTTTGCTGCTGTTCGGCATCGCAGCCTATTATCTTCCAACAGTGATGCTGGCGGTCGGCAAGGTCTCGACGGTGCTTGCCGGCGTCGTCGCGGCGATCTTCATGGTGGCAATCTTCGTCGTGTTCTGGCTGCGTAGCCGCAGCCAGCGCAAAAAGGGAAAGTGACATGCGCATTCTGATTACCGGCGCGGCAGGCATGGTCGGCCACAAGCTCATCGCCAGGTTGGCCAAGGACGGGACGCTCGGCGGCCGCAAGATCGCCGCGCTCGACCTTCACGACATCGTGCCGCCGCAGGCGCCGGTCCTCGACAGCGTCGGCATTAGCGTCCACACCGGCGACCTTGCAGCGCCGGGCGCGACGGCAAATCTGGTCGCGCCGCGCCCCGACGTGATCTTCCATCTCGCCGGCGTGGTGTCGGGCGAGGCGGAGGCCAATTTCGATCTCGGCTATCGCGTCAATCTCGACGGCACAAGGGCGCTGTTCGATGCCATCCGCTTGGCGGCCTATACGCCGCGCGTCGTCTTCACCTCGTCGATCGCCGTGTTCGGCGCACCGTTTCCCGACATCATTCCGGACGAGTTCCACCCGACGCCGCTGACCTCCTACGGCACGCAGAAGCTGATCGGCGAGGCGCTGCTTGCCGACTATACGCGCCGCGGTTTCTTCGACGGCATCGGCATTAGGCTGCCGACCATCTGCGTCAGGCCGGGAAAGCCGAACAAGGCGGCCTCAGGGTTCTTCTCCGGTATCATCCGCGAGCCGCTGAGCGGCCATGAAGCGATCCTGCCGGTGCCGCGCTCGGTCGTCCACACACACGCCAGCCCGCGTTCGGCGGTGAATTTCCTGATCCATGCGGCTCAGATCGACGGCAGTGCCGTCGGCCCGCGCCGCAACCTGACGATGCCGGGCGTCGCCGTCACCGTCGGCGAACAGATCGAAGCGCTGGAACGTGTCGCCGGCGCCAAGGCGGTGAAACTGATCCGCGAGGAGCCCGACGAGACGATCTGGGCGATCGTCAAGGGCTGGCCGACGCGCTTCGAGGCGCGGCGCTCGAGGGAGCTTGGCTTTGCGGCGGAGACGAGTTTTGATGAGATTATACGCGTCCATATTGAGGATGAGCTGGGCGGCAGGATTTAACGTGGCGCCGTCTTCCTTCTCCCCTTGTGGGAGAAGGTGGATTGGCGCGCAGCGCCAAGACGGTTGAGGGGTGCTGGACAGAGCGCTGTTGGCGCCAAGCTGGAACACCCCTCGTCCGTCGCCTTCGGCGACACCTTCTCCCACAAGGGGAGAAGGGAGAGTCGCGCCTGGACGTCACCCGCCGGTCGTCAGGCTGGCCGAGAGCAGCAGCAGGCCGAACAGGAAGACGAAGGCGGCGCCGCCGATCTCGACGAAGGAATGGATGCGGTTGCCCATGCGGCCGTCGCCGGCGAAATACACCGCCCAGTTCTTCGCGGTCACCGCAAGCGTCGCCAGGGCCGAGACGGTGATTGCGGTGCCGAGCGCCATGGCCAGCACCGAAAGGATGCCGCCGAACCACAGCCCGTTCAGCAAGGCGAAGCTCAGCACGATCAGCGCGCCGGAACAGGGGCGGATACCGACGGCAGCCACCGCCGACCAGGCCGTGCGCCAATCGAAGCGATCACCGGAAAGCAGCGCCGGGTCGGGGGCATGCGAGTGTCCGCAGGTCTCGCAGACCTCGCCCGCCGCATGGCTGTGGTGATCGTGCGCAGCATGGGCGTGGTCGTGTGCGCCGTGGTCATGATGGTCATGCGCATGGTCGTGATCGTCATGTGCATGAAGCGCGTGGGAATGTGCCGCATGGGCATGCGCGGAATGCGCATGGCCGGCATGTGAATGGCCGGCATGGGCGGCCGAGAGGCTGTAGCCGGGATTTGCGCCGAACAGGCGAAGGATGGCCGGGCCGGCCTTGCGCCAAAGCAGCCAGGCGCCGAACAGAGTGACGAAGACATAGCTCATGATTTCGAGGAACCATGCGGCGTCTGTCATCGAGACAGCAGTGCCGCGCAGCAAGAAATAGGCGACCAGCATCACCACGATCGCGGTCAGCGCCTGCAGCAGGGCCGAGACGAAGGACAGCATGATGCCGCGCCGGAGCGCCACTTCATTGGCCACCATGTAGGAAGAGATCACCGCCTTGCCGTGACCGGGGCCGGCGGCGTGGAAAATGCCATAGGCAAAGGACAGGCCGATGAGCAGCCACAACTTGCTACCGTCCTGGCGCATCGCCTTCATCGCGCCGGCAAGCGCATGATAGAATTCCTGCTGGCGCAGATTGATCCACATCAGGATGTGGGCGAACGGGCCGGTGGCGGTTGGAGCCATGCCGTCATTGGTGCCGATGCCGAGTGAACTCTGGGCGTGGGCGGAGCCGAGAAAGTGCGTCATCACAAAGGCGACGGCCAGAAGACCGAATGCCAAACGCAGGGACGGTTTGGTCACTGGATCTATCCTTCCGGCTGACAGGTCAGTTCAAGCTTGGTGGCAAAGATCTTGCTCATGTCGGTGCCTGTCGGATCGTTGAAGAAGGCCTCGGTCAGGGTCTTCTGGTTCTGGGCGATCGCCTCGTCCGGGTTCGGGCGGACAACCTTGCTGGTGCAGGTCGGCGGCAACCCATCGACCTGCAGATTGGCATCCTCGGTGAAATCGATCGCGGTGTAGAAGGTCGGGTCGTAGACGCCGATATCTATCTTACCGCTGAGCTTGATCGGCGTCTTCGGTTCGGATTCGAACAGGATGATGAGCTGGTCATTGTCGAAATTGGCCATCAAATGCGGCGGTGGGTTCATCGCCACGTCCTTGCCGTCGACGGTGACGAGCTGGAAGTAGTTGAACTCGGCAAGCGAGGCATGGACGGTGTCGGCAACATCCTTCAACTCCTTGTCATCGAGTTTCAGGTCGGAATTCTTGTCGAACTCCATCATCACCGTGCTCGAAAACAGATCGTCGAAGCGCCAGAGATGGCGCAATGACTTCACGGTTTGGTGATCCGGGCCGAGGACCACTTCGAGGCGGGCTTCGGCGAAGACGTGGGGATGCACCTCAGCCGGCCCGACGGCGGCAAACGTCGCGGTCAAGGCCGAGGCCAGCATGATGGCTTGCTGTTTCAGGTGCATTCTCGGTCGCGATTCAATCGGCTTCGGTGAATTGCCGACAGTTACCAGAAAGGGGGCGAAAATGGGACCGCAAGGCGGCTGAAAGCTCATGCGTTGTCCAGCGCCTTGAACCACTGCACCAGGAAATCGACAAAGACACGAACTTTTGCAGGCAGATAGCGCCGGTGCGGATAGACGGCGAAGATGCCGCCGCCGGGCAGTATGCGGTCATCCAGCGCAGTCACCAGCTTGCCGCTTTCGATGTCGGGCGCGGCGATAAAATCCGGCAGGATGGAAAATCCCAATCCAGCCACGGCGGCCGCCCTCGCCGCCATCGGGCTGTTGACCTCGATCGGGCCAGAGACCGAAACGCTCACAGTATCGGCACCGTCGCCCTTGAACGGCCAATTGGTCAGCCAGCGGCCATTGGTGTCGATGATGCAGGGCACGCGGGCAAGGTCTTGCGCCCTGACCGGCATGCCGTGCCTGGCGATCAGTTCGGGAGACGCGCAAAGCCGTACCGAAAATGGCGCCAGGCGCCTGGCGATCAGCGAGGAATTTTCCAGCCGCGAAATGCGCACCGCCAGATCGAAGCCCTCCTCGACCAGATCGACGAAACGGTCGTCGAGATGGATGTCGAGCACGATGTCGGGATGCTGCTTGGCGAAATCGATCAGCGACTGGCCGATCGGCGCGTCGGCGAAAGTACGCGGCGCCGACAGCTTGATCCTGCCGCGCACGTCGCCGGAGGATTCGCGCACCGCATCGGCAAGGCTGTCGACCTCGCGCACGATCTCCGAGGCGCGCCGATAATAGGTGTGGCCGGCCTCGGTCAGGGAAAACTGCCTGGTGGTGCGGTTGAGCAGCAGCGCGCCGAGCTCGTCCTCCAATTCGCGCACATATTTCGACAATAGCGCCTTCGAGCGGCCGATCTTGCGCGCCGCCGCCGAAAATCCTTCGGCCTCGACCACGTCGATGAAGGCGCGCATGCGGGTCAGCGTATCCATGTCATGCGCCTCCTTGGTGGGCCGAAAGGATGCGGGCGGCCAGCGCAATCAGCTGCCGGTCGCGGTTCTTCGGGCCGAGCAGCGAAAGACCGAACGGCGCCCCGTCGACCTTGCCGAGCGGCAGCGTGATTTGCGGAAAACCGGACAGGCCGGAAAGGCAGAGCAGTCTCAGCGCCCGCTCGCGATAGGTCTGCAAATCGTCGAATGACGCGGCCTTGAGCGGCGCGGCACCAGGAGCGGTCGGAAGCACAAGAACGCCGTCGTCGCCAAGCAGGCCGGCCAGTTCGAGGCGAAACGAAACGCGACGTTCCGTTTCACGTTGCGCGGTTGCCGCGTCGACGGTCGCGCCGTGCTCGAAACGCTCCTTGACACCGGGTCCCAGCATGCGGTCGCCGCCGGCGATCCAGGCGCCGTGACTTTGCCAGGCTTCATAGCCTTGCAGCTTGCGGAAGCACCAATAGAGATCGTCGGTCGAATGAGACAGCGGCCCGACGCTGCGCGGTGCGCCCAGCACCGAAGCGACACTGCGGAGCATGGCGCGATATTCGTCGGCCTCGTGCGGGCCGAGCACGAGGCCGTCCAGCGCAGCGAGAGTGACGGGGCGTCTCAGTTCGTGGGAATGCGGATCGTCGCCGAGCAGCACCGTGCCGACCTTTTCGTAGATGACGATGTCGCTTGCGAACCAGCCGAACGTGTCCAGCGAAGGCGCCAGCGGCATGGCGCCGTCGAGCGGGATGCGGCCATGCGTCGTCCTGAGGCCGATCAGGCCGCAGAAGCTTGCCGGCGCTCGGATCGAGCCGCCGGTGTCCGATCCGGTGGCAATGTCGGCCAGCCCGCCGGCGACTGCCGCGGCAGAACCGGAGGACGAGCCGCCGGTGACGCGGTCGGGTGCTGCCGGGTTGACGGGCGACGGGAAATGCGCGTTCAGCCCGAGCAGGGAAAACGCGAGTTCGTCGGTCTGCGTCTTGCCGACGAAGCGGGCGCCCGAATCAAGCAGCGCCTGGACGGCCGGCGCGGTCGCCATGGCCGGTGAAGCGTCCCGGTATTTCTGTGGATTGCCGCAGCCGGTGCGGTAGCCGGCGACGTCGAAGATGTCCTTTACGGCAAGCCGCAAGCCGGCAAGCGGGCCGGATTTCGCATTGGCTACAGGGGTTTGATCAAGGTCGAGAAAAGCGTTCAGCGGGCCGCGAGTGCCTGTCATGCGTTCGATATCCGGATGTGCTTGCCGCAGCATTTTTCTTCTGGTTGCCGCAGCATTGTTCGATGCCACAAATTTTACAATCTGCCATACGATTTTTATTGATTGTGAAATCTTTCGATCTTATATCGCGCTTGCCCAAAGTCGCACGTGCCTGTGGGTGTCCGCCGATCCTCGAATGGTGAGGGTAATCGGTAAGGTAACTGGAGCCAACCCCTCCAGTCGGTTTAGCGGCCAACCGCCAACCGAGGACACCTTGAAGCAACGACGGTGCGGGCCTTTCTGGTGTTCTGCCGGTCGTCCAAAGACCGGGGTTACTGAAGAGGCACACCTTCATTGCCGGCAGTGCGGACGGGTCTCCCATCCAAGCCAAGGCAGACAAAGCGAACCGAGGCCGGGCAAGGCCAAGGTTCACCGCCGCGAGACGGCGCTTCATGGTTCCGGGGTCTCCACCGGCTGGTTCCATGGATTTCCGTCCCGCCTTTGTCCACCGCGTGTTCGCGAGGCCGAGAGCCCGCGTCCGCAAGCCTTTGTGCGCGCCGAAAGGCGCTGATGGAGAGACCCCGATGGCTACCCAGCGCATCCTTGACTTTCTCGCCACCCGACGTCCGAACGGCCCGTGCCTCGTCGTCGACCTCGATGTCGTGCGCGACAATTTCCGCGCCTTCGAGAAGGCGCTTCCCGATTCCAAGATCTACTATGCGGTGAAAGCAAATCCGGCGCCGGAAATCCTGCGCCTGCTTGCTGCGATGGGCTCGTCCTTCGACACCGCTTCCATTGCCGAAGTCGAGATGGCGATGGACGCCGGTGCGCCGGCGGACCGCATCTCCTTCGGCAACACCATCAAGAAGGAGCGTGACATCCAGCGCGCCTACCAGCTCGGCATCAAGCTGTTTGCGGTGGACTGCGTCGAGGAAGTCGAGAAGATCGCCCGCGTCGCTCCCGGCGCCCGCGTGTTCTGCCGCGTCCTGACAGACGGCGAGGGTGCCGAATGGCCGCTGTCGCGCAAGTTCGGCTGTGTGCCGGCGATGGCGGTCGACGTGCTGCGCCATGCCAGGGCGCTCGGCCTCGACGCCCATGGCGTGTCATTCCATGTCGGCTCGCAGCAGACCGACCTGACCGCCTGGGACCGCGCGCTGGCCGACGCCAAGAAGGTGTTCGCGACGCTCGCCGACGAAGGCATCGTGCTGAAGATGGTCAATATGGGCGGCGGTTTCCCGACCCGCTATCTCAGGGATGTGCCGGTGGCGCAGGCCTATGGCCAGGCGATCTTCTCGGCGCTCAGGAAGCATTTCGGCAACGCCATCCCCGAGACGATCATCGAGCCGGGCCGCGGCATGGTCGGCAATGCCGGGGTGATCAAGTCGGAGGTCGTGCTGATCTCGAAGAAGGCCGACAACGACAATGTGCGATGGGTGTTCCTCGACATCGGCAAGTTCGGCGGTCTCGCCGAGACGATGGACGAGGCGATCCGCTACCCGATCGTCACCGCACATGACGGCAGCGAGACCGCGCCTTGCGTGCTCGCCGGCCCGACCTGCGATTCGGCCGACGTGATGTACGAAAAGACGCCGTACCCGCTGCCCTTGTCGCTGACCATCGGCGACGAGGTGCTGATCGAGGGCACCGGCGCCTACACGACGACCTATGCATCGGTCGCCTTCAACGGCTTCGAGCCTCTCCGATCCTACGTGATCTGAGGGCTCGCAAGAGTTGCTCAGATCATCCCCGGTGGGCGCCTGTCGCCCGCCCGGGCTCGCCTGTGGAACAATCCGCTCGTGAAGGATCGCGGAAATGGACATTGTAGATTTCGTTGTTGAAGGCGCCGCAGGAATCTCCCCCCTTGAGGGGGAGATGTCGCCAAAGGCGACAGAGGGGGTCGCCGCGCGTGAAGCGCCGGCCTCCCACGGTCCAAGAGAGGTCGCAGCAGCCGAACCGACCCCCTCTGGCCGCTTCGCGGCCGTCTCCCCCTCGAGGGGGGAGATTGCTGGCGCCTTTGTCATCACTGCAGAAACCGCCGCCGACGTCCCGGCGCGCGAGGCTTTGCTCGATCGCGCGGTGGGGCCGAAGCGCCGGAAGAAGTCGTCGGAAAAGCTGCGGCGCGGCCGCCGGCCTGCGGAGGGCCTGGCCTTTGTCGCGCGCGATGCGTCGGGCACTGTTGCCGGCACGGTGCGGCTGTGGGACGTGGTCCTGGGCGAGGGCGGCACGGCAGCGCTGCTGCTCGGCCCGCTTGCGGTCGACCCGGCGCTGAAAAATGCCGGCATCGGCTCGGCGCTGATGCGCCATGCGGTCACTGAGGCCGAGCGGCTTGGCCATGCGGCGATCCTGCTGGTCGGCGACGCGCCCTATTACGAGCGCTTCGGGTTTTCGGCCGCAAAGACCGGCTCGCTGGCCATGCCGGGGCCTTACGAGCGGCACCGCCTGCTGGCGCGGGAACTGGTTGTCGGCGCGCTCGACGGCGCGCAAGGCACGCTGAAGGCGGCCGGGCGCAAGCTGAAGGCGCAGCGGCTGCCGCTCGCTGCCTGATGGTTCGAAGCAAGCCGCCCGCCATCGTGCGGCGGCTTGTTTCACCTCAAGCGATCAGCCGATCAACTGGCTGAGCGCCATGGCGACGCTCATGTCGCCTTCGACCTTTATCTTGCCGGACATGAAGGCCATGGTCGGGTTGAGGTCGCCTGATATCAGCGAGTCCAGATCGTCGAGCGACAGCTTTATGGTGCAATCGGCCGGCGCATCGGTGGTCGAGACATCGGCGCCGTCGATGACGATGACGCCGTCGCTGCCGGTGTCGAATTTCACCGAGCGATCGAACCCGGCACTCGCCACGCGCGACCTGATCTTGTCGGCAATCTCCTGAACGCTCATGGCGGTTCTCCTCGTCTCGTTGCGTTTGTCGCGCCTTGGCGCGTCCACCTGGCCGAAGTCGCATGGCTGGTTTTACAGCCACGGTCGCTGGCGCATATAGCTTTGGGTTGACGTTTACGTCAACGCGGTTCCCCGAGCTGAGGATGGGCTTTATCGCCGCAGCATCACGCGGGCATGACACCTCGGCGGCCTGCATGTTGCCATGCGATGTTGCCGAGGGTATCAGGCACCCACGAATATCGGCGAGCCGCCCCGGTGCTTTCCAGAAACGAACCGCCCAGAAACGAACCGCAAGTCTATGCCCGCCGGTTGCGCGCGGTGCTGATCAGATCGATCCCGCTGCTCGAGGCGCGCGGTATTGCCGTCGTCATTCTGGCTGCCCTGGTCGGGGTGATGGCGGGTGCGCTGGTCACCGGCATGAGCGGACTGGTGCAGGTCCTGCATGGGCTTATGTTCGGCGTTCAGCCCGGCGGTCGGCTTTCGGCGATGTTTTCGCTGCAAAGGCCGGAGCAGGCGCTGATACCGGCGATCGGCGGCATCCTGCTCGGGCTGACGGTGATCTGGCTGAGAAAGCGGAAGTTCCGCACGCCGGTCGATCCGATCGAAGCCAACGCGCTTTATGGCGGCCGCATGTCGCTGACCGACACCTTCATCATCGCCGGGCAGACGATGATCTCGAGCGGCTTCGGCGCTTCGGTCGGGCTCGAGGCCGGCTATACGCAGGTGGGTTCGGGCCTGGCGTCGCGGCTGGCGCGCTTGTTCAGGCTGCGCCGCAACGATGTCCGCATCCTGGTCGGCTGCGGTGCCGCCGGCGCGATCGCCGCCGCCTTCGACGCGCCGCTGACCGGCGCCTTCTACGGTTTCGAGCTGGTCATCGGCATCTACTCGGTCGCCAATGTCGCGCCGGTAATGGCCGCCGCGATCTCGGCCTCGCTGACCGCAGAGGTGTTCGGCGGCGTGCCGTTTCCGCTGGAGCTCGCCGGTCTGCCGCAGCTCACCGTCAGCCAGTATTTGCCGTTCATGCTGCTCGGGCTTCTGGGCGGCGGTGCTTCCATCGCCATCATGCATCTGGTGAGCCTGATCGAGCGCCTCTTTGCCCGGCTGTCGATCGACGCCTCGCTGCGCCCCGCCATCGGCGGCGTGATGGTCGGGCTGCTGGGGCTGGTCACGCCGCAAGTCCTGTCCAGCGGCCATGGCGCGCTGCACCGCGAATTCGCGATGAATTACGGGCTGGCCGTGGTGGCCAGCGTCTTCGTGCTGAAGCTGGCGGCCTCGGCGATCTCGCTCGGCTCCGGCTTCCGCGGCGGCTTGTTCTTTGCCTCGCTGTTTCTCGGCGCGCTGCTCGGCAAGATGTTTGCCGGCGCGATGGCATTCGTCTCGCCGGCGACCGGCATCGACCCTGCCGTCGCCGCCGTCGTCGGCATGACCTCGCTCGCCGTCGGCGTCGTCGGCGGCCCGTTGACGATGACCTTCCTGGCGCTGGAATCGACCCGCGACCTGACGCTGACCGGCGTGGTGCTGGCTGCCTCGCTCATGGCGGCGATCCTGGTGCGCGAAACGTTCGGCTATTCCTTCTCGACATGGCGCTTTCACCTGCGCGGCGAAACGATCCGCAGCGCGCATGATGTCGGCTGGATGCGGAGCCTGACTGTCGGCTCGATGATGCGAAAGGATGTCCGCACCATCGACGCCTCGACGACGCTTGCGGAATTCCGCAAGCAGGTGCCGCTCGGTGCCTCGCAGCGCGTCATCGCGGTTGACGCCGACCTGCATTATGTCGGCGTGCTGATCGTCGCCGAATTGCACAGCCATTTGTCGGATGACGAGATGCCGGTGCTGTCCTTCGCCAAATTCAGGGATGCGGTGCTGGTGCCGAGCATGAACGTGCAATCGGCGGCCGAGACCTTCCAGCGCGCCGGCGCCGAGGAATTGGCGGTGGTCGAGGATTTCACCGATCGCAAGGTGGTCGGTCTGCTGACCGAAGGCCACCTGATGCGGCGCTATGCCGAAGAACTCGACAAGGCGCGGCGCGATCTGTCGGGCGAGGGGTAGCCGCGTCCTGTCCCGATTGCGATGCGACACACATGTCGGCTGCTGCGTAAGGAGGGCTCACGTCAACGGCCCGCTAATCGCCGGCTCCGAAATCCGATTGCGCGGACTGTCTTCTTCCTTGTGGAAGAGTGTCTTGAAGAAAAGAGCGTCGGGAACCGCCTTGATTAGTTTTGCGATCACGGCGGTCGCGAGCACGGCAAACGCCAGGCGACCGAGAAGCACGCTCGTAACATCAGCGCCAAGTGTGACAACGACCAACGTATCCTCAATGAGGCTGTGGGCAAAACCCATGAACACGCAGGCGAGGAATATCTGACGCGGCTCCGCGCTAGGCGTGCGCGCCTCGCTGATCAGCAGTCCTGCGCCATAGGAAATCCCGAGAAACAGGCCGACAGCGGCGAAAGGTACCGTCTGCTTTTCGATGCCGGCGAGCCGAAAGAGCGGGGCAAGCCCTCTGTTCATCCACTCCAAAATGCCCGACATCTTGAGAAGCTCGATCACCCAGCTCAGCGCAAGCAGAACAACGAGCATGATGCCCAGGGTTTTGAGCGTACCCAGGAGAAAGCCGCCCCAGTCGGTGCTTTCATTCGTCGGCATCCACGCCGGCTTCACCGGTCCTGACAGCCATCCGGTCGCGGCGAATATCTGATGCAGAAGGACAGCAGAGACCAAACCCCCGCCAATACGAAGCGCCGCGGTGACCAGGAAGCTCGGCCCGGCCCTCTGAATGATCCGTTGCTCGATCGGAATGGCATGTGCAAACAGCAAGAGAGCCGAAAGAACCGTCATGTCGGCAGTGCTGAGCGCCGAAACCGGAACCAAGGTGAATACGATCACAAGCGCGCCCCAGATCCCGACCAGCAATCCCGTCAGCCAGGCAAAGGCGAGTTCAGGTGGCAACCCCACCTGCAACATGAGCGGGGAGAAGAACGGAGAAATCGCCTGGATGACGCCAAGGTCCTGCAGCAGCCGCGTGGCAATCGCAACCGGAACGATCATGCGAACCAGTTCCCAATAGATTTCAAGCGTCTCCAATGTCTTGCGATAGAAGGCGGCGCAAATTGCCATCATGCTGCTCCATCATTCCTGGAGCCGTCTGAGTAGCGTGAGACGCTTCGCATTTGCGGTCAAAGTTTGCGATTCCGTGCAATAAAATTGCAACGCACCGACGATGAGCGCGACCGACATGGACAAGATCGACAGAAGGCTTCTCAACCTGCTCCAGGATGATGCCTCACGAACTAACCCCAAACTGGCGGGGTTAGTCGGGCTTTCCCCTTCGAGCTGCCTGCGCCGCATACGACGACTGAAGAAAAGCGGTGTCATCAGCCGCGTTGTCGCGCTTCTCGCACCGGCAAAGGCTGGCCGGGGCTTGAAGGCGATCGTCGCCGTCGAACTGGAGCGTCATGGTGAGCAGTATATGAGGGACTTTCTCGAGTTGGCCGCTCAGGAACCGGCCGTCACTCAGGCCTACAGTGTAAGCGGCGAAACCGACGCCGTCCTCATGCTCCGCCTGACGGATATGGAAGAGTTCGATGCGCTGTGCGAGCGACTGTTCCGAGACCGAAGTAACGTCGCGCGATACCACACGATGTTCGTGATCCGAACGGCCAAAGAAGTGACCGCAATTCCACTGTAGTGTTCGGGTTGCGATAGACCTGCCAGGCCGTGAATTCAGCGGCCCGGCGGAGAAACTCTACGAACATTTCTATATGCCGAAAGGGGGGTAGTGAAGGCAGCTTGGAGGCAACGCCTCGCGCACGCGAGGACAATCGCCAGCGCCGAATGTCGGAATTGGGGGCCAGCTCGACGCATTTCATGGCGCCTCCCTCACGCCCAGGCATGAAGCTGTCCTTGTTGACTCGAGGAGTATTTGCATGCGTGGTCATTGCTTATGTGGCGCTATTGCTTTTGAAGTCGATGGCCCGGCACAGGCCTGCGTGGTCTGTCATTGTGAAAGTTGTCGGCGGCAATGTTCTGCGCCGATGACCTCCTATATTGGAGTCTTGGACGGCCAATGGCGATGGCTGGGCAAGCTACCGAAGGTATTCAACTCTTCTCCCGGTGTGGAAAGAACATTTTGCAATCACTGTGGCACGCCGCTGTCCTTCCGCTCAAAAAACATGTCTGATGTCATGCATTTTTTTTCGGCAGCAATGGAAGAGCCAGAAAATTTTGCACCTACGCTGCATGTCGCTTTTGAGGAGAAGCTCCCTTGGTTGAAACTCGCCGACAACCTGCCGACTCGTTTTGGGCCTGACTATACGAAAGGCTAGGATCTGCTCGCATCGAGACAAACGGTGGAAGCTGCGGACAGCATCCGGAAGCGAGATGATGCCTCCGTCCGTTCAAACGGCGGTCGAACATTATCGATCGCGGCTGCTCTCGACCTGCTTGAGCGGCAGCAGGTAGGCGATGATCTGCTGATCGCCGAGTGCTGGATCAAAGCCAATAATGTCGGAGGCGAAAAGGTCGTGGGCGGGGCGTCTCTCGAAGCCAAGGCTTTCATACAGCTTGTATGCAGACGTCATGGACGAGGCAGTGTGAAGCGCAAGGCCGCCTGAGCCCTGCAGACGCGCTTGCATGACGCACCATTCGCAAAGCGCGCGGCCATATCCGCGGCCCTGTGCCGAGGGAACAACCGCGAGAGTCCTGAGGCCTGCCAGCCCGGGCGGCCAGCCCATGCCGTCAAAGGCGGCATCGGCGTAGTAGGTGACCGTCCCGACGAGGCGTCCCTCGGCTTCGAGCACCGCGACGCTAGCTTTCGCCCATCGCCCCGCGACATCCCGCGCATCCTTGACGTAGGGCTCGAAGATGTGCGGTGCCAGAACGGGCCGTAACGATGCGAAAGCCTCCGAGACGAGCAACCCAATTCCATCCAGTTCCTGACGGCTTGCCAGGCGGACGCGTGGCTTGGATGCGATCTGCATGCATGTCCTCACTGCTCCAGTAATTCGACCGTATGTAGGGCTCCCTCCGGCTGGCTGGACTTCGCCCGGCTTCGGCCGTCGGCCGTATCCCGCAGCGCGATTCACCCGGAGAGGTTCGCCTGCCACAATAATGACCGGCAGCAAGATTCCAATGGACCTGAGCCGTCGAGCCGCGACGACGAGTTAATCGGCGGAGCACCTCAAACTTTCGGCAACAGTTTGCTCATGCTTATGCGCTCCTCGACCTCGTATCCGCACTGTCGGTAGAACCCAAGAACCGTCGAATTGGAAGCGACAATTTGGAGGTTGATCTTTATGCAACCAAGGCCGGCGAGCCGCCTTTCGGCCTCATGGATGAGGGCCTCGCCGATCCCTTTTTGGCGATGGGACTGCAAGGTAGCGATGCGCGATATCCACCCTCGATGGCCGTCATACCCGGCCATGATCGATCCGACGACCTGATCGGCCTCTATCGCCACCAAAAGCAGGTTCGGCTGATGCCTCAGCTTCTCGCGAAGCGGGAGCGATCGTAGTTGCGCGACATCTCGAGCCCAGACTATCCGGCTCTATAGTGGAGCGTTACGGCGACCCAGCAGCAGAGCGATGCCCAACGCCGGAAGCGTCGCCGTCGCGACGGCGAAGAAGACGAATTGCAGCCCGGCCGACCCAGCGACCAAGCCGAGCGCCGGACTGCCGAAGCCGAGCGCCATGTCGAGGAAGACGGTGTAGAGTCCCATGGCCAGGCCGCGGCTGCGTGGTGGAAGATGGCTTACGGCCTCGGCACCGAAACCGGGATAGACCAGCGAGTAGCCGAGGCCAGTCAGGCCCGCTCCGATGGCGGCGAGAACAGGCCCGGGCGCAAGCCAGATCAGCATCAGCCCTGCCGCCTCGACCGCCACGAAGATCACGGCGACGCGCGCGCCCCCTAACCTGTCAGGCAGGTGGCCGAAGCACAGCCTTGCCGCGATCAGCGACGCGGCATAAGTGGTGAAGGGAAGCCAGACCGGCTGCCAGCCGCGTTCGGCAAAGAGCAGCGCGCCAAAGGACAGGATTGCGCCATAGCCAAGGCTGCTGAAAGCAGCTCCGACGCCGGGAAGCCAGACCGCTTGCGCCACGCTCGTCCATGACTGTCGCGCGGCGCTCGCGGCGAGGCTGGTGCCACGCATAGGCAGGATGGCAAGCAGCGTCGCAAGTGGCAGGCCGACCGTCGCGAGTGCGATCGCGGCGAAGCCGCTCGCCGTGTAAAGCGCAGATCCGATCGGCGCGCCTAGCGCGAGTGCTGCGAACATCGCCGTGCCCACCCAAGCTATGACCTTTCCGGAGTTCTGTCCGCCCGCAAGGGAGAGGCCCCAGGCGACGCCGCCTGTGATGATGAAGCTCTCAGACGCGCCCAGTACCGCCCGGCCGGCGAAGAGCGCCGATGCGGACGCTGCCGGCCGGTCGAGCAATGCCAGCGAGCCGAGGTAAATGAACCCCGCCAGGGCAGCGGCAATGAGGCCGACGACGACGGCCCGCTTGCCGCCGCGCCCATCGGCATAATTTCCGGCTCCAATGCGCGACAGCATCGAGGCGACGAACTGGCTGCCCGTCACCAGCCCGACTGCGAAGGGGCCGAAGCCGAGTTGCTGGTGAAGATGCAGCGGCAGGACGGGTAGCGCCAAGCCGATCAGGAGGAAGCCGGCGAAGACAGCCGCCATGATTGGCACCAGTTCCGCCATCGCGCCATTTCGGTCAGAAGTCCGCGCCATTGTGGCCACCGATAACACTTTGACAGCCGGGCTGTTCCGATCAGTAACGTTCGTAGGTCACGCGCCAGCCTTCGGCCGGATTGTCCGGCGTCAGGACCAGTTTGTTGTCCGAGACTTCGAATTTGCGTTTCATGCTCTTCCCGACAAGGTTGCGGACCAGGGAGGACTCGATCGTGATGACGAAGGTCTTGTCCTGGTCGTTGATGGCGACCGGCCCGTAATAGGCTTCGTAGCCATTCGCCGTGTAAGGCGTGTCCGGCGCCTTAGCGTCGGGGTTCTGGGCCTGCACCGAGAGGGTGCCGGCCTCGGTGAAGATGACCTGGCCGGAATATGGCACGGGCTTGAGGTTTCCCTCGGCACCGGCCTCGAGCGACCTCATGCGCCATGCGCCGATGATCGGGGACTCTTGGGAGAAAGCCGGCGTGGCGACCGAAAGCGCAAGCGCAGCGATCTTCAATCTCATCGTCATATGTCGTTGTTCTTTTTCTGGTTTGTGGGTGCGGACAGGCCGTCCGCCCAATCTTCGCTTACACCGAAAGCATGACCTTGATGGCGCGCCGCTCGTCCATGGCGCGGTAGCCTTCAGCGACCTCGGCCAACGGCAGCTTGAGGTCGAAGACCTTGCCGGGCTTGATCCTGCCCTTGAGCACACGGTCCATGAGGTCGGGCAGGAAGCGGCGCACCGGCGCGGGGCCGCCCAGCATGCGCTTCTGGCCGAAGAAGAGATTCTGGCCATCGAAGCTCACGCCATGCGGCACGCCGACATAGCCGATGGTGCCGCCGGGGCGAGAGCAGGCCAGCGCCTGGTCGAAGGATTCCGCCGTGCCAACGCATTCCAGCACCGAGTCCGCGCCGACGTCCTTAGTGAGCCCTTTGATCCGGGCCACACCTTCCTCGCCGCGCTCAGCGACGATGTCGGTCGCGCCGAATTCGCGGGCGAGTTTTTGGCGGCTGGCGTGCCGGCTCATGGCGATGATGCGCTCGGCGCCCATCTCCTTGGCCGCAAGCACGCCCATCAGGCCGACCGCACCGTCGCCGACCACCACCACCGTCGATCCTTCTCGGACCTCGGCTGCGTCGGCCGCATACCAGCCGGTGCCGAGCACATCGGACACAGCCAGCAGGTCAGGGATGAGTTCGGCCGGCGGCACCTCGGCGGTGGCGACCAGTGTGCCATCCGCCAACGGCACGCGGGCGTAAGGCGCCTGCGCGCCCGACATGAACTCGCGCTGCACACAGGACGACTGGAAGCCGAAGCGGCAATGCGGGCAGGTATTGTCGGAGAGGCAGAACGAGCCGACGACGAACTGGCCGGGACGGACCGTGCGCACCTCTGCGCCGACCTCGACGACGATGCCACAATATTCGTGGCCCATATGCATCGGGCCGTTGACCGGCTGCAGCCCGCGATAGGGCCACAGGTCCGAGCCGCAGATGCAGCTCGCCGAGAGCTTGATGATAGCATCCGTCGGGCGAAGGATCATTGGGTCTTCGACTTCCTCGCAGCGGATGTCGCCGGGCTTATGAAGAACGGTTGCGAGCATTTTGCTTTCCTTTCGTTCAATCGATGTCAGGCGCCGTAGTCGGCGTCGATGACGTGTTCCAGCCAGTCCACCACCTTGCCGTCTTTGACCTCCTGGAGGGCAATGTGGATCATGGCCGTCTCGGGTGAGGCACCGTGCCAATGCTTCTCGCCGGGTGCGAACCAGACAACGTCACCGAAGACGGATCTCCTCGACCGGCCCGCCCTCGCTCTGAACGAGGCCGAGGCCGGAGACGACGATCAACGTCTGTCCAAGCGGATGCGTGTGCCAGGCGGTGCGGGCGCCCGGCTCGAACGTCACCTGCGCGCCCTGCACGCGCGCGGCGTCGAACGGGTTGAACAGCGGATCGATCCGGACCGTGCCGGTGAACCAGTCGGAAGGCCCGTTGCCAGACGACCTGGTGCCTGCGCGAAGAATATCCATGGTGATCTCCTGTCAGATGCGTTCGATGCGAAGCGGGAACTTGCCGCTTACGTGTAGGGCCTCTTCGCCCGCGTCGAAGCGGCCGAGCCTGATCAGCCCGGGATGGCGGTAGTCGGCGTAGAACATGGCCAGATTGCCCCAGGGCATGAAGTAGCAAAGGTCGTATGGCCGCTCGTTGCCGAACGGGCCGCTGCCCTCCTCCGTCAGCTTGCGCGGCAGATAGGCAATCTTCTCGTTATGCGCGTAGTCGTCGATGGTGAGATCGAGCGGCAGCATGGTGAAGAAGTCGCGCGCCGACGGATTGTCGTAGAGCGTGGCGGTCATGGTCCGGCCATTGAAAATCATCTTGATCTTCATGTCGGTGGGCTCCTGGCTGCCTGGGTCGCTGCCCTGCTGGCTGCGGGCGGCCCGCGGCAGGACCGTTGCCGCGAGCGCGCCGCCGAGCAACGCGCGGCGGCTGAGGTCCGGACGGTCGATCGTCATGGCTGCGACCTCCGGGCCATATGCGATGCGGCAAAAGCGGCGAGCGCCGATCCGCAGAGCAGCACCGCGCCGAAAGTGAACGCTCCCCACCAGCCGACCGTATCGAAGAGCGTGCCGCCGATGGCGGCGCCGCCTGTAATGGCGAGCTGGATGACGGCCACCTGCAGCCCGCCGCCGGCCTCTGCGTCGTCCGGCAACGTGCGGCAGAGCCACGTGCCCCAGCCAACGGGCGCGGCCGTGCCGAAGAAGCCCCAGGCAACGAGCAGCGGCGCTGTAGGAATCGGCAGCGTACCGAAGGCGATGAGCGCTACGGCCAACGCGGCCATGACCAGCGGGATGACGATGAGGATGCTGAACAGGCGCGTGCGCAAAAGCCGGCCTATGCAGAGGGTGCCGAGCACCCCGGCCAGCCCCATCGCCAGCAGGATCGCCGAAAGCGCGGCGATGTCGAGCCTAGTGACGCTCTCGAGGAAGGGCCGCAGATAGGTAAAGAGCGCAAACTGGCCCATGAACAGCATCATGATCGACGCCATGCCGATGGCGACAGGAAAACGGCCGAGGAGCGCCAGCGGATTGCCTGGACGCTTCCTCCGGCGCGGGGGCAGCGCCGGCAGGCTTGTCCACTGCCAGACCAGCGCCAGGACCCCAAGCGGCACGACGAGGAAGAAAGCGCCGCGCCAGCCGACATAGGCGCCAAGAAAACTGCCCAGCGGCGCGGCGATGGTGGCCGCAATGGCATTGCCAGCGTTAAGCATGGCGAGACCCTTCGGAACCATGTCTTGCGGCACGAGGCGCATGACGATCGCGGTCGACATCGACCAGAACCCGCCGATCGCAATGCCGAGCAGCGCCCGGCCGACCATGAGGAACGCGTAGTTCGGCGCGAAGGTGACAGCGAGCCCGGACACGATCAGGAGAAGGGTGAAGCCGGTCACGACCAGTCGGCGGTCTGTCCGGCGCGTGAGGCCGGTGACCAGCAGGCTGGTCACGACGGCGAAAGCGCCCGAAATCGAGATCGCCTGTCCCGTGCGGCCCTCGGTGATGCCGAGATCGGCCGCTAGCGGCGACAGCAGGCTGACCGGCATGAATTCCGACGCGATGAGCACGGAAACACACAGCGCCATCGACAGCACCGCGCCCCATGCGGCGCGGTCTTCGACAAGCCTTGTGTCGTAGGTCGTTTCCATAATTGGCATCCTTGCAAGGCGACGGGGTGGATCAGCCGCCCATCCCCGTCACCATGCTGGAAGATATTGCAGAGGAACCCATTCTGTTAGACTGAGTAATTCGCATGGACTTATCTGCTTATGATATAAATGTCAGACGGGAGGTGCCCTATGCAGCGCGATGGGATGAAGGATCTGCTCTGGTTCGTGGCGGTCACCCGGGAGCGCAGCTTCACCAAGGCGGCGGCCAAGCTCGGAACCTCGCAGTCGACTCTGAGCTCGACAATCAAGGAGCTTGAAGCTCGTCTTGGCGTCCGCCTGCTGACGCGTACGACCCGGAGCGTCGCTCCGACCGAGGCCGGCGAGCGACTTTTCCAATCTCTTGTTCCCCGCTTCGAGGAAATCGAAGCCGACCTTGCAAGTCTGGTGGCCTTTCGCGACAAGCCCTCCGGAACGGTCCGCATCACGCTGTCCGACCATGCGCTCCAGACGACCGTCTGGCCGAAGTTGCAGCCCTTGCTCAGCGACTATCCTGACGTGTGCGTCGAGCTCTACAGCGACAACGGCATGAAGAACATTGTGGAGGAGCGCTTCGACGCAGGCGTGCGGCTTGGTGAGAGCATCGACAGGGATATGATTGCAGTGCGCATCGGGCCGGATTGGAGGCTCGTGGCCGTGGCTTCGCCGGAGTACTTTTCCCGCCATCCGGTTCCGACCGCACCGCAGGATCTGGTCGATCATGACTGCATTAATATGCGGCAGGCGACGTTCGGCGGATTATATGCCTGGGAATTCGCCAGGGATGGCCGCGACCTTCGTGTGCGGGTGGAAGGCCAACTCACCTTCAATTCGTCCATTCCCATGATCGAGGCTGCGATAAGCGGTTTCGGAATCGCCTATGTCCCGGAAAACCTCGTCAGCCACCACATCGCCAAGGGATGCCTTAGGCTCGTGCTTGACGACTGGAGTCCGCCATTTGCGGGCTATCACCTCTACTACCCGAGCAGGCGACAGCTCTCGCCTGCGATGGCGGTGATCATTGAGGCGCTCCGCCATCGCATCTGACTCCCAAGACTGTGCCTATGAATCATGAAGCTGACATTGGTAAATGGTAGGTTCTGACCCAAGCCATTTGACTTCTACGCTGCGGGCGGCTGCTTTCGCCTCAAAGCAGACGTGTAGCTCGCTCGCCTCTATGTCTGTGATTGACACAGAAGCAGTCATCGAAAAGGAGCCAAACTCGCAGGCTGAACTGGCCAAGAATTCTCGTGGATAGCCGAGGTTTTTCTCGAGCCTAGGCCATGTCTTGGTCGTCAATGGGTAGGACAGGGTTGTTCAGTTATCCCCCGGCAAGACGCGGCAGCAGGAAAATCTCCGCCCCTTCCGGCAGCTCCTTCGACCAGGTGTCGCGATAGATCGTCCCGTCGATGGCGACGGCGATGCCGCGATCGATGTATGGCTCGAGGCCGGGATACTGTTCAGCCAGCTTCCTGAACAGCTCCCGAATGTCCTTGGCCTCGATCTCGACCTTGCTCTTGCCTCCGGCGATCGCGCCGAGCGATCCCCAGAGCGTTACTTCGACCATCAGCCTTCCCGTTCTGCCTCGAGCGCCGCCAGGATGCGCGGCGGCGACATCGGGATGTGCGTCATCCGCACGCCCGCGGCGTTCGACACCGCATTGGCGATCGCCGCCAGCGGCGGCACGATAGAGGTCTCGCCGACGCCGCGCACCCCGTAAGGATGGTTGGGATTGGGGATTTCGAGGATCTGTGTGTCGATCATCGGCAGGTCCGAGCAGACCGGGATGCGGTAATCGAGGAAGCCAGGGTTCTGCAGCCGCCCGTCCTTGCCGTAGATATACTCCTCGTTGAGCGCCCAGCCGATGCCTTGTGCGGCACCCCCCTGGTATTGCCCCTCGACATAGGTCGGATGCACCGCCTTGCCGGCGTCCTGAACGACGGTGTAGCGCAGCACCCTGGTCGAGCCTGTCTCGGGATCCACCTCGATATCGCAGATATGGGTGGCGAAGGAGACGCCGGCGCCGTCGGCGACGAGCTCACTGTGGCCTGCGATCGGTCCCCCCGTCTTCCCTGACGCGGCTGCGATCTCCTTCAGCGACAATGCTGCAAGGTTGCCGTATTTCTCGCCCTTGGCAATCGCGTGACCTTTTTCCCAGACCACGTCGTCGACGGGAATGTCCCACATCTGTGCGGCGCGTTCCCGCAACACCTTGATAGCGTTGCGAGCGGCGGAGATCGTCGCCATCGAAGACGAGAAGGTGCCGCGGCTGCCGTCCGTCATATCGTTGTAGCCGAGGCTGGAGGTATCGGCGACCACCGCCTTGATTTGCCCATAGGGGATACCGAGCTCCTCCGCCGCCACCAGAGACAGCGACGCGCGCGAACCACCCACGTCCACGGTTCCGACGGCAAGGGAGACCGAGCCGTCCATGCCGATGTTGAGGTCGGTGCAGGTCTGGCCACCGAAATTGAACCAGAAGCCGCAGGCCATTCCGCGGCCCTGGTTCTTGCCGAGCGGCGCCTTCATGTGCGGATGATTCTTCACCGCCTCCAGCGTCGGCCCGATGCCGATCGGGCCGTATACCGGTCCATAGGACGATCTGGTGCCTTCCTGCGCCGCGTTCCTGATCCGGAACTCGACGGGGTCCATGCCGATCTCCTTGGCCAGCTCGTCGACCGCACTTTCCACCGCAAACGCCGCCATCGGAGCCGACGGCGCGCGATAGGCCGCGGTCTTGGGCCGGTTGACAAGCACTTCGTAGCCGACCGTCCTGACGTTCTCGAGCTTGTAGCAGGCAAAGGCCGTCATGGCGCCGATCTCGGCCCACATGCCGGCATAGGGGCCGCAGGAATAGCGCAGCGTCGCCTCGGCCGCCGTGATCGTGCCGTCCTTGCGGGCGCCGATCCGAACATCGATCGAGGTGGCGCTGGTCGGGCCGGAGGCGCGGAACACCTCGTCGCGCGTCATCACCAGCTTGACCGGCCGCCCGGCCTTGCGTGACAGCGCCAGTGCCACCGGCTCGGCCCAGACATGGGTCTTGCCGCCGAAACCGCCGCCGATCTCCGAGGAGGTGACGCGCAGCTTCGAGGCCTCCATGCCAAGCAGTTGGGCGCAGTGTTGGCGGTAGACAAAATGGCCTTGCGTACAGACCCACAGGTCGGCGGTGCCGTCGGAGCTGACATTGGCCACGCAGGCATGCGGCTCGATATAACCCTGGTGCGTCTGCTCGGTCTTGAAGGAGCGTTCGACAACGAAGTCGGCCTGGCCGAAACCTTCATGGATGTCGCCATGGCCGTACTGGGTGCGCTTGGTGACGTTTGAAGGCTTGACGGGCTTTTGCTCGAGGCCCTCGGTGAAGATGGCGTCGTTGATCAGGGGTGCGGAGTGCTTCATCGCCTCGTCGACGTCGGTGACATGCGGCAGCACCTCGTAGTCGACCTCGATCAGCTTCAGTGCCTGCCTCGCCGTGCGGGCATCGACCGCAGCCACCGCGGCCACGGCATGGCCGTCATAGAGCGCTTTCTTGCGCGCCATGCAGTTGTCGAGGATGTCGTACATGGCGGCATCGCCGTCGGTGAGGTCGGGCAGGTCGGCCGCGGTGATCACGGCCTTGACGCCGGCGAGCTTCTCCGCCTTCGACGTGTCGATCTTCCTGATCGTGGCATGTGCATGGGGGCTTCTGAGAACGCGCCCGACCAGTTGCCCGGCCATGTTGAAGTCGGCGCCATAGCGTGCGCGGCCCGTCACCTTGTCGACGCCGTCGGGACGGATGGGACGCGTGCCGACAGAGGTGAAATTGCGTCCGGAGTAACGCGGATCGAAATTCATCGTCATGCTCCCTTCATCACGCTGGCGGCGTCCTGAACGGCACGCACGATCTTGTCATAGCCGGTGCAGCGGCAGAGGTTCCCGGCGAGGCCGAAGCGGATCTCCTCCTCGGTCGGATCGGGATTCTTGGCCAAAAGGTCCTTGGCAGCCATGAGGAAGCCCGGCGTGCAGACGCCGCATTGGAGTGCGGCGTGTTCCAGAAATTTCTGCTGCAGCGGATGCAGCCTGTCGCCATGCGCCATGCCCTCGATGGTCTCGACGTGCCGGCCCTCGGCCTCCGCGCCGAGCACCAGGCACGAGCACACCAGCCGATCGTCGAGGATGATGCTGCAGGCCCCACAGTCGCCGGTGCCGCAGCCTTCCTTGGCGCCCGTCAGCCCCAGGCGATCGCGCAGGACATCAAGCAGCGTCTCGTCCGGCTGGCAAAGAAACTCGACATTGTCGCCGTTGATTGTCGTTGATACTGCCACACCAGCCATCATTTGCCTCCTGCGCGTGCATAGGCGGTCGTGGCGGCCCGCTTGGCCAGCACACCCGCGACTTTCCGTCTGAATTCGATAGTGCCGCGCTTGTCGTCGATCGGGCGGCAGGCGCCCGAGCAGACCTTGGCGAGCCTCTCCAGCGTGGCTTCGTCCAGCTTGGAGCCGATGAGAACCTCGGCGGCCTCCTCGACCAGAATCACCGTCGGCGCCACGGCGCCCAACGCCAGACGGGCGGATTTGACGCGACCTTGCTCATCGAGCGTCAAGTTCACGCCGGCGCTTACCACCGCGATGTCCATCTCCGTGCGCGGAATGAAACGCAGATAGGCATCGCCCGAACGCGGCAGACGGCTGTCGAGCAGGATTGCCTCGACGATCTCGCCCTTGGCCAGCGACGTCTTGCCCGGCCCAGTCGGCACCGCTTCCACGGCAATCGTGCGCCTGGTTCCCGGGCCGACGACCACAGCCTTGGCGCCAGCGGCCACCAGCGCCGGCACGCTGTCGGCGGCCGGCGAGGCGTTGCACAGATTGCCGACGATGGTGCAGCGTCCCTGCACCTGCTTCGAGCCGATCAGCTTGGCCGCTTCGACGACGCCGGGCCATGCCTTCTGCAGGGCCGTGTTCTCGCCCAGCACGGCGCAGGGGACCGCGGCGCCGATGCTGAAGCCCTCGGCTGTTTCCCTGATCTCGCCAAGCCCGTCGATCGCCTTGATGTCGACGATCAGGTCGGGTTCGATAAAGCCGCCTTTCATTCGCACCAAGAGGTCGCTGCCTCCGGCGAGGATGGCGGCCGTGGCGGCTGAACCGGCCAACAGGCCGGCGGCGTCTTCAATTGAAAGCGGACGTATGTAACGCATCGTCTCCCCTTAGTGGTCATAGTCACACCAACTGATATAACCGTCTCTCCACAATGGCCATCCTGTTCGTGCATTCGCGGATTGGGCCAGGCGCCGCAATTTCATTTGCTCGTCCAATTGGACGCGCCGCCAGCCACTAATGCTCGATCGGTCCCTTCGGCATGACCAGCGCGGTGCCGGCTGTCGTCGGGCGCTCGATCATGCGACGGACGCGAGCGCAGTCCAGCACCGCGCCGACCCATCCGTAAGTCATCCGTAAGTGCGCTCCCTCTATGTCCTGTTTCGAACCAGGCGACATGTCTGCGCCGTACAGAGAGGGAAACGAACATGAGCACGCTCCTTGCACCAATTGTGATTGGCCCCGTATCGGTCTTGAGTACCTCGGTCCGTATCGATGGGCCGCTTCCCGGCTCGAGCATTTCCCTCCTGGTAAATGGCGTACCCGTCCCTGCGGTAAATGCCGGCGCCACAACCAGTACCTTTGTGCCGGTCGCCGCAGGCTCCCTCAACGTGGGGGATGCATTGACCGCACGTTGGACGCTCGGCGCCGAAACCAGTGATCCAAGCCCGGTCCCGATCGTCGTGCTCGGGTATCCCTCGACGCTAAGCGCATTGGTGTATTTGAGTCAGGTGCACGAGTGCGTCGACTGGGTGCTGATAGGCGCAGCCTATCCTGGCGCCACGGTCGAGATTTTCAACGGCGGCGCATTGATTGGCAGCGATACTGCACGCGGAAATGTCGTACCAGTGCGCATTCGCGGGGCGATCCAGGCCAACGATGTGCTTAGCGCAGTGCAGTCCGTTCAGACGCCTGCCGGACAGGTGAAGAGCAGTCAGACCCCGAGCTTGCCCGCCGAACAGACGCCGTATCGGGAAAATACCATGCCGGCACCAGCAGTCGGCCCGGTTCCTGGGTGCGCGCAAGCAGTACCCGTCAGGGGGTTGGCTCAAGGCGCCACCACGAAGGTCCACTTCAATGGCGACGTGCTGGAATATCCTTTCGTCGGTGCCAACCTCCTGGCGCTGCTTGGCCGTGCCGCGCACAATCCGGATGTCTTCAGCGCCACGCAGCACTTCGAGCGCTGCAATGCATCAAGTCCGTCATCTGCCCCTCCGGTGATCGTCGACGAAACCTTGCCGGTTAGAAAGCCCGTAATCGACGCCTCACAGTACTCCTGCCCGGCAGCCCGTGCTTTGCCTATCTCCAATCTCGAGCCCGGCGCGACATTGACGATCCAACTTGTCGATCCGACTTCGGGTGCAGCTACCGTGCTCGGGAGAATCGGAGTCGGCGAGGATGTGAGTTCCGGCCAATACTGGATTCCCGACGTGTCGGCCCTGATCCCGGCCTCGCCACCGTTTCCATCGCTCGTCGTCATCCAGGAGCTATGCGGCAAGACAGCCACATCGGATAAGTTGCTAGTGGTAGGGTCTTACCAGGGCAGCGTATTTCCGCCGACCGTCATGGAGCCTGCATTTGAATGTGCAAGCGGCGCTTTCGTCAACAGCGTCGACAACGCGGTCGTACGTTTGTACTCGGATGCGCCAGATTCTCCTGTAATCAGCAAGCCCGTATTCAGTTTTGGCGGCCTCGTCTGGGTCGAGACATTTCGGCCGTTGCGCGCCGGCGAGCACATTCACGCCGAGCTGGAGCTTACTTGTCAGCCCCTCGCACTTCGGGTCGGGGGCCCGATCAAAGTGTCCGACCTGACCCCACTCAAGACCCCGGATATTCAACAGCCCGTCCGGGTCTTCCAGCGGTTAATTTACGTATCAGGCGTGATTCCCGGGGCGCGCGTGCATGTATTCGTGAACGGGAAGTGGCGCGCCAGCGATACGCCACTTGGTTGGACGACGCTCTTCTTCGGGATTTACGTGGGCAAGCTCAAGGTAGAAGACCAAATTACGGTGATGCAGACATTGTGCACGAAGATGTCTCCGCTCACCAGAGTTCCCGTCAATGTCACCCTCGGGGAAATGCTGCTCTCCGCGGCTCCCCCGTCCCTGATAGCGGGCCAGCCGGCGACGATAACCATCAAAGCAGTCGACGCCGATAACAAGTCCCAATCGGTTGGAGGGACCATATCGCAAGGGGGCGCGGTGGTCGGGGCCACCAACACAGCGTTCACGCTATCTCCGCCGACCGGCCAAGCATCGGTCAGCTTGCAAGTTGCAGCCGTTGGCTACAAGACCGAGACCATCAGTATTCCCCTTACTGCGGCGCCGGTCGTCAAGCCGGCGATGCTGACGATAGCAACGGGTCTCTGGTTCAACGCCACCAAGAAAGAAATCACTGAAATCACCTGGCACCTGCAGGGGCCATCCGGCAGCTTTTCAAAGACCGAAAAGCCGAACGCAGAGCCGGCGTTGGTTCAGTTCGCGTTGCCCAAGCCGGCCGGCGGCGGGTTCACGCCGTTCACTCTCAGCTGCGAGGTCACATTCCAGTTCCAGGATTTCAATTTCATCTCAGGCGTATCTGGGACGAGGTCGAGTGACTTTATCGAGGGAGGCCTCATAAAGCCGTCTCCATCAACCGTCGAGATGTATTGGAGCGGTACCGACCTGACGATCAACTTCCTGGTAAAGTGGATACAGCAGGGCGATTATTTCGTCATAGAGCTCATGTAGTCGAATCGCCAGCGGAAGGGCGTCAGGGTGGCTGGAGCGGTTCATCGTTTCACGGAAACGGCGAACCGCTCTGTCTCTTCCGGACGGAAAACCGTATCACACTTTTCCTGGAATTGCGCTGGAGCGGGATGCGTTCAAATTGAACGGTGCATCCCGCTTTATCTATTTGTTTTAACCGCATTTCTGCGACGTCAAGTGATTCCCTTGGGTGCAAAATGCTTTAATGCTCGATCGGTCCCTTCGGCATGACCAGCGCCGTGCCGGCAGTCGTCGGGCGCTCGATCATGCGGCGGACGCGCGGTGGCTCGTTGCCGCTGTGCAGCGCCCTTATACGCTCGCCGATGACCGCGTCGGCGTAGGTGGCGCGCCGATTGTGGCGGATATATTCGACCCAGGTCGGCGTGTGGTAGTGCTCGATCCATATCGACGGATTTTCGAGATCGCGCGCCAATGTCCAGTTGCGGGCGCCGTCACGTCGGCGGATGCGGCCGCGCTCGGCCATGGTGGCGAGGAATTCCGGTACGTCCTCGTTGCGGATGACATATTCGATCATGATGGCGATGGGACCGCTGCGCGGCTTGAGATCAAGCGCCAGATGCGGCTCCCGGAAGCGGTTGAGCGGGTCGAGGTTGAGCACCGCCTGCTGCGGCAGCGGCAGCAGCAGGCCGATGGCGCCTCCCGCCAGCATGGCGACGCTGGCCGCCATCAGGGCGACTTCGGCGCCATGCGCGTCGGCAACGACACCCCAGACCCAGCTGCCGAGCGCGATGCCGCCGAAGGTCGCGGTCTGATAGACCGAAAGCACGCGGCCAACCACCCAGCGCGGCGTCGACATCTGCACGGTGACGTTGAAATGCGACAGCGCCGTCACCCAGCAGGCGCCGCCGAGCAGCAGGCCGAGCGACGTCTGCCAGGCATGATTGCTGACGGCGGCGTTGAAGGCGCAGACGGCGAAACCGGCGAATGCCATGCGCACCATGGTTTCGCTGGACAGCAGCTGCCGCAGCCTGCCGCTGGTCAGCGCGCCGCCGACGGCGCCGATGCCGAAGGCGCCGAGCATGATGCCGTAGCTCAAGGCATCACCCTTGACGACGTCGCGCGCGACCAGCGGCAGCAATGCCAGGACCGCGCCGGCGCTGAAGCCGAAAGCGGAGCTCCTGACCAGCACCTTGCCGATGTTAGGCGACATGGCGACATAGCGCAGGCCGGCGCCCATTGCGGCGCCCAGCGTCTCGCGCGGCAAGGTCGATGCCGGCAGTTCCGGCTTCCAGCGGGCCAGCACGACGATGAGGCCCACATAGCTCAGCGTGTTGACGGCGAAGGCCGCGGCGGCACCTGCCGCGGCAACGATGATACCACCGATCGCCGGGCCGACGCTGCGCGTCAGGTTGAAGCCCATCGAGTTGAGCGCGATCGCCGCCGGCACCTTGGTGCGAGGCACCATGTCGCCGACCGAAGCCTGCCAGGACGGGCTATTGAGCGCGGTGCCGCTGTCGATCAGGAAGGTGAAGGCGAGCAGCGTCCACGGTGTCATCAGGTCGAGATAGGTGAAGACGGTCAGAAGAGCCGAGACGACGAGCATGAAGATCTGCGCGATCAGCATGACCTTGCGCCGGTTGAAGCTGTCGGCGATGGCGCCGGCCAGCAGCGCAAACAGCATGATCGGCAAGGTGGTCGAGGCCTGGACCAATGCCACCTGGTAGGACGAGGTGGCGATCGTCGTCATCATCCAGGCGGCGCCAACGCCCTGGATGAGGCCACCGAAATTGGAGACGAGGCTGGCGGACCACACCGCCCGGAAGATGCCGTGCCGGAACGGCGCCAGCGCCGAGGCGCTTTCGCTTTCCGGTGTGTCGTCGTTCATAAATGCTTTCCCGGGCTCAAATGCGTTTGTTCTTCCGATCAATCGGCCCCGCAAGCCTGGTTCAAAAAATAGAACATCATTTCGCAAAGGGCGAACGCATTCTGGAAAAACATCATGGTCCAACAACAAGATAGCGGGCAGGTCAGCGCGTGCCGCTGCAGACTGAACGATCGGTCAGGCAGGCGGTACCGCTTGCCGAGCGCTGCCATGTGATTGCAGGCACCGGCGGTTCTAGCGGTCTTCGAAGCCGGTCAGCACGCCGACGGCGTTGATGCCGATCTCCTCGACGGCGTAGCCGCCTTCCATGACGAACAGCGTCGGCAGGCCGAGCCTGGCGATCCGGCGGCCGATCCTGGGATAGTCGGGGGTCTTCAGCTTGAACTGGCTGATCGGGTCCTTCTCGAAGGTGTCGACGCCGAGTGAAACCACGACGACATCAGGAGCATAAGCCGAAAGCCTCGTGCAAGCGTCCTCGAGTGAGGCGTTCCACACGTCCCAGCCGGTGCCGAAGGGCATCGGGTAATTGTCGTTGAAGCCTTCGCCGTCGCCCTCGCCGCGTTCGTCGGCATGGCCGAGGAAGAAGGGATATTCGGTCATCGGATCGCCATGCAGGTTCAGCACCTGAACGTCACCGCGGCGATAGAATATCTCCTGGGTGCCGTTGCCGTGGTGATAATCGACGTCGAGGATCGAAACGCGCCCGGCGCCATGGTCGCGGAACCATTGCGCGGCGACGGCGGCGTTGTTGATGAAGCAATAGCCGCCCATGAAGGCCGCCCCTGCATGGTGCCCCGGCGGGCGGCAGAGGGCGAAGGCGGAAGGCTCACCGGCCTTGACCAGCGCGGCGGCGGTCAGCGCGACGTCATAGGACGACTTGATCGCATCCCATGTGCCTTTGACGAACGTCGCGCCACCGTCGAAGGAGTAGAAGCCGAGCAGCGCATCGATGCCTTTCGGGCGCACGTCGCCGCGAAGGCCGCGCGTCGGCCAGGTGAAGGGAATGGCCGAACCGCTGCGGCCCGACGCTTCCCAGAGCGGCCACACGGTCGGTAGGAAATCGATGTAGTCGCTGGCATGCACCTTCCTGGCGGCGGCGAGGTCGTGGCTTTCCGGCGGCAGGATCGGACCGAGCTTCTCGCTCTCCACCCGCGCCCTGATGAACTCGGCGCGCGAAGGCTTTTCAAAAGCCGGCACGATGGCGCCGGCGATCAATTCGACATTGCCGGAATGGCCGGCATGGAAAGGCGAAAAAACAGTCTTCATGAAATTGTTCCGTGGTGAGACGCGGCAACCCTAACCGTCCTGCACTGCCTTTCACAAGGCGCTGGGCCAACCAGCCATGGCTTGCTGGCCCGGCAGCCGGTCGTCTAGCCTGCCGGCAGCGCAACCGAACCGCGGGTAATCATGAGTTCAAATGCCGACCTGATCGTCACCAATGCCCGTGTGCTGACCATGGACGAAGGCAATCCGACGGCCGAGGCGGTGGCGATAAAGGACGGCAACATCCTGGCGGTTGGCGATCGCCGGACGATCGAGGCGCTGAAAGGGCCGGCCACGAAGATCATCGATGCGCAAGGCGGTTCGGTGGTGCCGGGCTTCATCGAAGCGCATATGCACCTTTTCGGCGGCGCGGCCGAACTCGACAATCTGCATCTTCAGGGCGTGCATGGCTTCGATGCGCTGAGCGACGCGATCCGCGCCTACGCTGCGGCACGGCCGAACGCCAAATTGCTGCTTGGGGCCGGCGTCGACTACACCATCCTTTCCAAGGAAGAGCCGGTCACCCGCCATCATCTCGACCGCATTATCCCCGACCGGCCGTTCGCCATGTCTGCTTCCGATCACCACACGACGTGGGCCAACACCAAGGCGCTGGAACTGGCAGGCATCCTGCACGGCAAGCAACTCGGCCCCGGCAACGAGATCGTCATGGGCGCCGACGGCCTTGCGGCGGGCGAATTGCGCGAGGGCGAGGCGTTCGGGCCGATCCTCGAGCTTTCCGGGCAGAATCGCGTTCGGCTCGGCCTCGCGACAGGCGGTGAGCCCGACCCATACCCTTCCGCCGCTGAAATCGCGGCCGACCGCGACCTGATGCATCGCGGGCTGGAATGGTGCGCCCGCCACGGCATCACCTCAATCCAGAACATGGACGGCAATCTCTACCAGCTCGAACTGCTTGCCGGGTTGGAGCAGGAAGGCCGGCTGCTCTGCCGCACCAAGATACCGTTCCACTTCAAAAATTTCATGTCGCTCGACAGGCTGGAAAAGGCATCGAGCATGGCCAGCTCCTACCAATCGGAATGGCTGTCGTCCGGCATGGTCAAGGTGTTTTATGACGGCGTGCTGGAAGGCTGGACCGCGGTCATGGTCGACGACTATGCCGACCGGCCGGGCTGGCGCGGTGAGCCGCTGTTTACGCCGGAGCATCTCGCCGAGGTGGCGGTGGAGGCCGACCGGCGCGGGCTGCAGGTCGCCGTGCATTCGATCGGCGACGGCGCGGTGCGCGCGGTTCTGGACGGTTACGAGGCGGCGCAGCGGAAGAACGGCAAACGCGACAGCCGGCACCGGGTCGAGCACATCGAGGTCACCACTGCCGCCGACGTGCCGCGCTTCGCCGAACTCGGCGTCGTCGCCTCGATGCAGCCGCCGCACCCGCCCGGCGCCATGGACTTCCCGCTGGAGCCGACGCTCTCGCGCATCGGCCGCGAAAGATGGCCGCTCAGCTATGCCTGGCGGACGCTGAAGCAGGCGGGTGCGCATGTCGTCTTCGCTTCCGACTGGCCGGTGTCGCGGATCGAGCCGATCCTGGGCATTCAGGCGGCGATGCTGCGCAAACCTTGGGCAGACGGCGTTCCCGACCAGAGCTTCTCGCTGTTGGAAGCGCTTGCGGGCTATACAGTCGAAGGCGCTTATGCCGAATTCATGGAGCACCGCAAGGGCCGGCTGAAAACCGGCTATCTGGCCGATCTGGTGGTGCTGTCGGCCGATATCGAGACAACTGAACCGGGTTTGTTACACAAGGTGCATCCGGTGACTACCATCTGCGGCGGCAAGATCAGTCATCAGGTTGATGATGGGGCTGACGATGGCACGGAGCTTGCGTTCTGAACCGAGATTCAGATGCATGGTTGCCAAGCCGACCGGCATATGCTGACAATCGAATGGGAACTGGATCCGCCAACAAGAGCGGACATGAAAATGGGGAAGTGCGTGCCGGATCAGCCGGGTAAGAGTGCAATCGAAGTCCGCGGCGTCCGCAAGGTGTTCGGTACCGGGGACGCACAAGTCGCCGCTCTCGACACGGTTTCGGTGTCGATCCGCGAGAACGAGTTCTTCACGCTGCTGGGGCCGTCGGGTTGCGGAAAGACGACGCTGCTTCGGCTGATCGCCGGCTTTGACTTCCCCAGCGAAGGCGAAATCCTGCTGCACGGCCACGACATCGCGCCGCTGCCGCCGTTCAAGCGGCCGGTCAACACCGTGTTCCAGTCCTATGCGCTGTTCCCGCACATGACGGTGGCCGAGAATATCGGCTTCGGGCTGGAGATGCTGGGCAAGCCGAAAGCCGAAATCAAGGCGCGCGTCGCCGAGATGCTGAAGCTGGTCAAAATGGAGGCGCTGAGTGCCCGCCGCACCAGCCAGATCTCCGGCGGCCAGCAGCAGCGCGTGGCACTGGCCCGCGCGCTGGCGCCGCAGCCAAAAGTGCTGTTGCTCGACGAGCCGTTGTCGGCGCTCGACTACAAGCTGCGCAAGGAGATGCAGATCGAACTGAAACGGCTGCAGCACCAGACCGGCATCACCTTCATCTTCGTCACCCACGACCAGGAGGAAGCGCTGACCATGTCGGACCGCATCGCTGTGATGTCGGCCGGTAAGATCCTGCAGGTCGGCACGCCCTGGGACATCTACGACAAGCCGGCGGAGCGCTTCGTTGCCGACTTCATCGGCGAAACCAATTTCCTGACCGCAGCCATCACCGACATCGGCAACGGCAAGGCTCGCGCGACCCTCAAATCCGGCGCAACGATCGACGCGACCGTGGCTGAAGGCTTCCAGCCGAAGGATAATGCTACCGTGGTGGTCAGGCCGGAACACGCCAAGCTGACCAGCGGCAAGGGCGACCTTTCGGGAACCATCGAAAACATCGTCTATTTCGGTACCGACACGCATATTCATGTCCAACTGGACAGTGGCGAAGCCTTCACCGTGCGCCAGCAGAACACGCGCAGCGCAGGCTGCGGTTTCGAGCGAGGCGACAAGGTCGGCGTCTCGATCGGCAACGACGCCGCGCAAGTGCTGAGGGATTGATGGCGAGCGCGTTTTCCCAAGCTGCATTGTTCGAAGCAGAGGCGGAGAAGGCCAGCGCCAGGCGCCACCGCCTGCTTTCGTTGCCAGCTTTGATAATCATCGGCATTTTCGGCGTGCTGCCGCTTCTCATCATCGTCATCTACTCATTTCTTGCCGCAGCACCCTATGGCGGCGTGCAGTGGCAATTCTCGACCGACGCCTATCTGAACTTCCTGTTCCAGCGCGACATCTTCGACGACACGCTGCAGTTCACGCCGGATTTCCTGATCATCTATCTGCGCTCGTTCGTCTTCGCCGTGGTGACGACGGTCATCTGCCTGCTGCTCGGCTTTCCGACAGCCTATTTCATGGCCACGCGACCGCCGGCGCAGCGCAACTGGTGGGTGCTGCTGATCACCATCCCGTTCTGGTCGAACCTGCTGGTGCGCACTCTTGCCATCATGTTCATCATCCGCGACGAGGGCCTCATCAACAACGCACTGATGGCTCTGGGGGTGATCGAGAAACCGATCACCATGCTCTACACCAACTTCGCCATCCAGCTCGGCCTGTTATACTCGTTCCTGCCGTTCATGGTGCTGCCGCTCTATTCCAGCCTGGAGAAGCTGGATTTCCGGCTGGTCGAGGCCGCCTACGATCTCTATGCGACCCGTCGGCAGGTGCTATGGCGGGTGATCATCCCGCTGTCGCTGCCCGGCATCATCGCCGGCTGCCTGCTTGTGTTCATTCCGGCCCTCGGCGCCTATGTGACGCCGCTGATCCTCGGCGGCGGTATCCACCTGATGATCGGCGATCTCATCGCCCAGCAATTCGGCTCCGGGCGCAACTGGCCGCTCGGCTGCGCGCAGGCGCTGATCCTGATGGCAGCGGTGCTGGTGGCGCTCTACTTCTATGTCCGTAACACGTCGGGGAAGATGAGGCATGGCTGACCCCCGCAGCGCCGATATCAAGGACCAACCGGGCTTCCGCTCGATCGCCATCATCTGCCTCTGCGTGCTCTACGCGCCGATCCTGATCCTGATGATCTTCTCGCTGAACACCGGGTCTCTGGTCACGCGTTGGGAAGGCATCGGGCTCGGTTGGTATGGCAGTGCGCTGCTCAACCAGGAATTCCACAACGCCGCCAAGAACACGCTGATCATCTCTGTCACCGCCACGATCATTTCGACGATCGCCGCGACGCTGGCGGCGATCGGCATGACCCGGGTCAAGCCGTGGCGCGGGCTGTCGGCCGCCTTCATGGTCATCAACCTGCCGCTGATGGTTCCGGAGATCATCACGGCGGTGGCGACGCTCTCGTTCTTTGCGCTGATCGCGGGCACTCTCGGGCTCAATTTCGGCATCGGCAATCTGATCCTCGCCCACACCGTCTTTTGCATTCCTTTCGCCTATATGCCCATCCGGGCGCGTCTCGAGGACATGGATCTGACGCTCGAAGCTGCCGCGGCCGATCTCTATGCCACGCCCTGGCATGCTTTCAGGCGCATAACGCTGCCATTGCTGGTTCCCGGCATCCTGTCGGGTGGGGCGCTCGCCTTCATCGTCTCCTTCGACGATTTCACCATCACGCAGCTGGTCGCCGGCCCCGGGCAGACGACGCTGCCCCTCTACATCTGGAACCAGATCAGGCGGCCGATGACGCCGGAGATCAATGCCATCTCCACCATCCTGCTGCTGGTGTCGATCCTGTTCGTCTCGATATCGTTCCTGATCGCGCGCCGCCGCGCCAAGTGAGTCAATGGGAAGGCAAAGGAGACTGTGATGTCTAGGAAACTGATGGCTGCCGTTTCGACGGCAGCACTTTTATGGGCAGTACCTGCACTCGCCGATGGTGAGCTGCACATCTACAATTGGGGTGATTACACCAACCCCAAGCTGATCGAGAAATTCGAAAAACAATACAACGTCAAGGTGACGCTGGACGACTACGATTCCAACGAGACCATGCTGTCGAAGGTGCGCGCCGGCAATTCCGGCTACGACATCGTCGTCCCATCCGACTACACCGTGAAGATCATGATCGATGAGGGCCTGCTCGAAAAGACCGAGCCCAATGCGATGCCGAACGGCAAGAACCTCGACCCGCGCTTCGTCGACATCTACTGGGACAAAGGCCGTCACTACACCGTGCCGTGGCAGTTCGGCACCACCGCGTTCGAAGTCAACACCGACAAATACAAGGGCGACATCGACACGCTGGCAATCCTGTTCGACCCGCCGGACGAGTTGAAAGGCCAGATCAACATGCTCGACGATGTCAACACCGTGATGCACGCGGCCGAGCGCTATGCCGGTGTGCCGCGTTGCGGCGCCGACAAGGCCAATCTGAAGAAGGTCAACGACATTCTCATGGCCGCCAAGCCGTCATGGAAGACCTTCAGCTACGACACCATCACCAAGATCACCTCGGGCGATGTGATCGTCACGGAGGCGTGGAACGGCGCAACCTATCGTGCGCGCCAGAAAATCCCGGCGATCAAATACGCCTATCCCAAGGAGGGCATCGAAGGCTGGATGGATAATGTGGCCGTGCTGAAGGGCGCCAAGAACCTCGAAAACGCCAAGCTGTTCCAGGACTTTGTCATGGCTCCGGAAAACGCCGCGCTGATTTCGGAATTCGCCGGTTACGACAACGGCATTACCGGGAGCCACAAATTCCTGCCGCCGGACTTCGCCAGCGCGCCGGAAATCAATCCGCCGGCCGGTGCGCCGACTGCGGAATTCGTGCCACCTTGCCCACCGGAAGTGGTCGAGATCTACAACAAGATCTGGACCAATCTGCGCAAATAGGCTCGACGTGGGATCGATCGAAGGGAGGCTTCGGCCTCCCTTCTTTGCGACAAGGGGATTGGATGAAATCTTATCGCAACAGCGAACCGGCGCCGCCGATCATGCAGGGTTCGCCGCCGCGGATGGTGCCGCCGAAGCTCGACTGGGACCGGCCGCCATGGAACCGCTGGGCGTTTCAGCACATCCGCGAATTTCTGCCGACCGTCGAAGTCTGGCGCGGCAATGGCCATCGGCATCGCTTCGAGCGCGCCGAGGTCGATCTCGACGCGCTGCCGGTGAACGACAGCATGGGTCAGCCGACGACACTCGCCGGACTGCTCGATGAGACCTATACCGACGGGTTTCTCGTGCTCAAGGACGGCAAGGTCGCCTATGAGCGCTACTTCAACGGCATGACCGAGCGCACGCTGCATCTTTCGCAGTCGATGGCGAAGTCGGTCACCGCCTCGGTGTTCGGCATACTGGTCGGGCGCGGGCTGATCGATCCGGCTTTGCCGGTGACGACCTATCTGCCGGAGCTGGAAGCGACCGGCTGGGCAGGCGCCAGCGTGCAGCATGTGCTCGACATGACGAGCGGGGTGCGCTTTTCCGAGGAATACACCGACCCCTATTCCGACATCGGCCAGGTCGATGTCGCCACCGGCTGGAAGCCGGTGCCACCGGACAGCGATCCGGCCTTCCGCTGGCCATCGCATATGTTCGAACTGATCCTGGGGCTCAAGGAGAAAATCCGGCCACACGGCGCCGCCTTCGAATACCGCTCGATCGAGACCGACGTGCTTGCCTTCATCATGGAACGGGTGAGCGGCAAACGGCTGGCGCAGCTGGTTTCGGACGAACTCTGGCAAAAGCTCGGTGCGGATGAAAGCGCCTGCTTCACCGTCGACAGCGCCGGCTACGCCATCGCCGACGGTGGCTTCAACGCCACGCTGCGCGACTATGGCCGCTTCGGCCAGCTGATCCTCGACAATGGCGGCGAAATCGTGCCGGCCGACTGGATCGAGACGACACGCAATGGCAGGCATGGGCCGGATTTCAGTCCCAGCCTGCCGGAAGGCAGCTACCGCAACCAGTTCTGGATCGAGGACCCGCGCTCGCGCGCGCTGATGTGCCGGGGCGTGTTCGGGCAGCTGATCCATATCGACTGGGATACGAAAATGGTCGTGGTGAAGCTTTCGAGCTATCCGGATTTCACCAACATCGGCTATTCGGTGGGGACGCTGAAGGCCGTGCATGCCATTGCCGCGGCGCTCGCCTGAACCTCAAAGAAATCCGCAGGATCACCATGACCGGCAAGACCGCGTTCGAAACCAGATACGGCTTTGCCCGCAAGCAAGTGCTGCTCGGCAACTGGCGCGAAAGCCCGTTCAGCCGGTGGTCGTTCCAGAATGTCGGCGAGTTGGTGCCGAGCGCTGCCGTGGCGGCAAAGCCGGGCAGCAGCGAAGCGCCGGCCCAGGATTTCGGCGGGTTACTTGGTGAAAAGGTCGCTCTTGCAGGCGGGGCGGAGACGGTCGCGGCGTTTCTCAGGCGCTCCGATACCGACGCGCTGACGATCATGAAACGCGGCAAATTCGTCGGCGACTGGTCCGCGCCGCATATGGAGTTTGGGGCGCGCCACCTCGTCTTTTCGATCAGCAAGTCGCTGACCGCCATTGTTGCCGGCATATTGGAAGGCGAGGGGATTTTCGATCCGCAGGCACCGGTAAGCCGCTATCTGCCCGAAGCCGCCGGCTCGGCCTATGGCGATGCGCGTGTGCGGCACGTGCTCGACATGAGTGTCAGCCTCGATTTCGAAGAGGCCTATCTCGATCCGGAAAGCGCCTTCGCCCGCTATCGCCGCGCCATGCTGTGGAATCCGGGCGGGGGCACCGAGAGCCTGGCCACTTTCCTCATGACGCTGCAGGGTCTGGCCGAGCCGCATGGCCGGACGTTCCGCTACCGTTCGCCCAATTCCGACCTGCTCGGCATCCTGCTCGAACGTGCGTCTGGCCGGCGTTTCGCCGATCTGATGCGCGAAAAATTATGGGAGCCGCTCGGCGCCGTCGGCGATGCCTCGGTGACAGTCGACACGGAAGGAACGGCGCGCACCGCCGGCGGCATTTCGGTGACGCCGCGCGACCTTGCACGCGTCGGCGAGATGATGCGGCAAGGCGGCGCAGCCAATGGCCGCCGCGTCGTGCCGGAAGCCTGGGTGCGCGACACGACCGAAACCGGCGGTGACGCCGAGGCCTGGCGGCGCGGCACGATGGCGTTCCTGTTTCCGCGTGGCCGCTACCGCAACAAATGGTACCAGACGGGCGCGGCAAGCGGCGCCGTCTGCGGCATCGGCATCCACGGCCAGTGGCTTTACGTCAATCCGAAGGCCGAAATGGTAATCGCAAAGATGTCGTCGCAGCCGGTACCGGTCGACGATCCGCTCGATTTGGATATGATATCTTTCTTCGAGGCGCTGAGCCGGATGGTCTGATCCATCCAGACAGCCCGACCTTTCCTGTGGACCTCTCGCCGGGTTGAAAATGGCGCAGTTGGCGCGGCAGTGCTCTGCGCCTATGGTCGCTGCTCGTTTCGACTAGCGACAGGTACGACATGGCAGCCGACATCAAGCGCATCGCAACCATCATAGCCGCCGAAATCGGCGCGCGGCCCGAACAGGCTGCGGCGGCGATCGGCTTGCTCGACGACGGCGCGACCGTGCCGTTCGTGGCGCGCTACCGCAAGGAGGTCACCGGCGGCCTCGACGACACGCAGCTGCGCGACCTTGCCGAGCGGCTGGCCTACCTGCGCGAACTCGACGCGCGCCGCGACACCATCCTTGGTTCGATCCGCGAGCAGGGCAAGCTGACCGACGAGCTCGAGGCAAAGATCGCTGCGGCCGGCACCAAGGCCGAACTCGAAGACATCTATCTGCCTTACAAGCCGAAGCGCCGGACCAAGGCCGAGATCGCACGCGAGCGCGGGCTCGGGCCTCTGGCGGAAGCTATTCTCGCCGACCGTACGGCTGTACCCGCCGAGCTGGCGCTGGCCTACATCAGCGAAGACGTGGTCGATACCAAGGCGGCGCTCGAGGGTGCGCGCGACATCCTGTCCGAACAGTTCGCCGAGAATGCCGATCTGGTCGGCAGATTGCGGACCTACATGAAGGAACGCGCCTTCCTGCGGTCGCGCGTCGTCGACGGCAAGCAGGAGGCGGGCGCGAAATTCTCCGACTATTTCGACCATGTCGAGCGCTGGGCCAACGTGCCGAGCCATCGCGCGCTGGCCATGCTGCGCGGCCGCAACGAGGAGGTTCTGTCGCTCGACGTCGAAGTCGATGCCGATGACGCCTCTCCGGTGAAACCGGTTGAGCGGATGATCGCCGACGCCTACGCCATCGGCCGCCAGTTGCCGGGAGACCGCTGGCTGATGGAGGTCGCCGGCTGGACCTGGCGCATAAAGCTGTCGCTGCACCTGACGCTCGATCTGATGCGCGATCTGCGCGAGCGGGCCGAAGAAGAAGCCATCCATGTCTTCGCCCGCAATCTCAAGGATTTGCTGCTTGCCGCGCCTGCCGGCTCGCGGCCGACGATGGGGCTCGATCCGGGCATTCGCACCGGCGTCAAGGTGGCGGTGGTGGACGGCACCGGCAAGCTGCTGGCGACGACAACGGTCTATCCGTTCCCGCCGAAGAACGATGTCCGCGGCACGCAGGCCGAACTGGCCAAGCTCATCCGGCTGCACAAGGTCGAGCTGATTTCGATCGGCAACGGCACCGGCAGCCGCGAGACCGAAAGGCTGGTGGCCGACATGCTGGCTGACATGCCTGCCGGGTCCGGGCCGAAGCCGCTCAAGGTGATCGTCAGTGAAGCCGGCGCCTCGGTCTATTCCGCCTCGGCAACGGCGGCGGCGGAATTTCCCGGCCTTGACGTGTCGCTGCGCGGGGCAGTGTCGATCGCGCGGCGCCTGCAGGATCCGCTCGCCGAACTGGTCAAGATCGAGCCGAAGTCGATCGGCGTCGGCCAGTACCAGCACGACGTCGATCAGTACCGCCTCGGCCGCTCGCTGGAAGCGGTGGTCGAGGATGCGGTCAACGCCGTCGGCGTCGATCTCAACACGGCCTCAGCGCCGCTTCTGGGGCGGGTTTCGGGTCTCGGCGCATCGCTGGCCGAGGCGATCGTTGCGCATCGCGATGCCTCCGGCCCGTTCGCCAGCCGTCGCGAACTGTTGAAGGTCTCCCGCCTTGGACCCCGCGCGTTCGAGCAATGCGCCGGCTTCCTGCGCATTCCAAACGGCAGCGAACCGCTCGATGCGTCAGCGGTGCATCCGGAAGCCTATGGCGTGGCCAAGAAGATTGTTGCGGCCTGCGGGCGCGACGTCCGCTCGCTGATGGGCGACAGCGCCGCACTCAAGGCGCTCGATCCGCGCGTCTTCGTCGATGAGCGCTTCGGCCTGCCGACGGTGCGCGACATCCTGGCGGAGCTGGAAAAGCCCGGCCGCGACCCGCGCCCCGGCTTCAAGACCGCGACTTTTGCCGATGGCATCGACGACATCAAAGATCTGAAGCCCGGCATGCAGCTTGAAGGCACTGTCACCAATGTCGCCGCCTTCGGCGCCTTCGTCGATATCGGCGTGCACCAGGACGGACTGGTGCACGTCTCGCAACTAGCCGACCGTTTCGTCAAGGACGCGCATGAGGTGGTCAAGGCCGGCGACGTGGTCAAGGTGCGTGTCGTCGACGTCGATATCAAGCGCAAGCGCATCGGTCTGTCGATGCGCAAGGATGGCGACGCTGGCGCACCGAAGCCGCGCGACAATGGCAGCAGGCCGGTGCCGCGCGCGCCCGCGCCCCAACGCCAGCCGGAGCGGCCGGTGCAGCAGGGCGCGTTCGGCGCCGCTTTGGCCGATGCGTTGAAGCGGAAGTAATTTCGCGAGCCGGGCTGCGCCGCCAGGTCAGACGGCGGCGCTCGACATTGATCATCCATCACCAATGCTCATGGATCGGCGAAGCTATTTCGTTTGATTTTTTCAGGACGGGAGCCGATAAGCCGCGCGTTTCAAGATTTCTGTTTCGATGCATGTCGTTATCTCCAAGCTGCCGAACACCCTCGGGTCAGGCCCGCGGGCAAGCTTTGGGCGACATGCATGAGTTTGGGAGACCGAGAGCCATGGCCGCCGACAAGAACGCATTCGTCTGGGATGATCCTTTCCTGATCGAGGACCAGCTTTCGGAGGACGAGCGCATGGTGCGCGATGGCGCCGCGGCGTTTGCCGCCGACAAGCTCGCTCCGAAGATCGAGGAAGCCTATCTCGAGGAGAAGACCGACGCCGGGATCTTTCGCGAAATGGGCGAGGCCGGTCTGCTCGGCATCACCATCCCGGAAGAATATGGCGGGCTCGGCGCCAACTACGTCACCTACGGGCTGGTCGCGCGGGAAGTGGAGCGGATCGACTCGGGCTATCGCTCGATGATGAGCGTGCAGTCGTCGCTGGTAATGTATCCGATCCACGCCTATGGCTCGGAAGAACAGCGCAAGAAATACCTGCCGAAGCTGGCGTCGGGCGAATGGATCGGCTGCTTTGGCCTGACCGAACCTGACGCCGGTTCCGACCCGGGCGGCATGAAGACGCGGGCCGAGAAGACCGCGAGCGGCTACAGGATCTCCGGCTCGAAGATGTGGATTTCCAACGCGCCGATCGCCGACGTGTTCGTCGTCTGGGCAAAATCGGCCGCGCATGACAACGAGATTCGCGGCTTTGTCCTGGAAAAGGGCATGAACGGGCTGTCGGCGCCGAAGATCGGCGGCAAGCTGTCGCTGCGAGCCTCGATCACCGGCGAAGTGGTGATGGAGGGCGTCGAGGTCGGCGAGGACGCGCTGCTGCCCAACGTCTCGGGTCTCAAGGGACCGTTCGGCTGCCTCAACCGGGCGCGCTACGGAATTTCCTGGGGCGCCATGGGCGCGGCTGAGGATTGCTGGCACCGCGCCCGCCAGTATGGCCTCGACCGTAAGCAGTTCGGCAAGCCGCTGGCCGGCACGCAGCTTTTCCAGAAGAAGCTCGCCGACATGCAGACCGAGATCGCGCTCGGCCTGCAGGGCAGCCTGCGCGTCGGGCGGCTGATGGATGAAGGCAAGATGGCGCCGGAGATGATCTCGCTCGTCAAGCGCAACAATTGCGGCAAGGCGCTCGACATCGCCCGCCAGGCCCGCGACATGCATGGCGGCAATGGCATCCAGATAGGCTACCACGTCATGCGCCACGCCCAGAACCTGGAAACCGTCAACACCTATGAGGGCACGCATGACGTGCATGCGCTGATCCTCGGGCGGGCGCAGACCGGGTTGCAGGCGTTCTTTTAGCATTGGCAGGTGTCCTCCGCTTCCAGCGCCACTGCTTGGCATCTCCCCTCGCAAGGCGGGAGATCGGCAATTTTCGCCAACGGCGCCACATTTTGTTCTTGCTTTGTGCCGGCAGCTATGCTACTAATTTCGCTATGGTGCTAATTCGCACCGACGACCCGCTCACCGAGGCGGGTTTTTCTTTTCAGCTCTTTTCGACCAAGCATCGCGCGTGCTGCTGACATCAATGTCGGCGGGAAGCGCCCGGTGCTGACCCGCCGGCCTTCGGCTCTGCACCGTTGCAACGTCTTGCCGCCACGCCACGGAATCCCAGGTCGGCGCTCCGTTTCGTGAAGCTGTGAAAGCTGCTTAATTTAGGTGCAGCGCAACATCTCTGCTTGGAGAATGGTCAGCATTCGTGTCAGGGTTCAGCGAACTCCTTTTGAAACGCCGACTTCAGGGGCACCATGGCAATTCTGGCAGCCGTCTATCACCTGACCCACTACAAATACGACCGGCCGGTCGTCTTGGGCCCGCAAGTCATAAGGTTGCAGCCTGCGCCGCATTCCCGCACCAAAGTGCTCAGCCATTCGCTGAAGGTCGGGCCGGCAAACCACTTCGTCAATTTGCAGCAGGACCCCTACGGCAATTTCCTTGCCCGTTTCGTCTTTCCCGAGCCGGTGACGGAGTTGAAGATCGAGGTCGATCTCGTTGCCGACATGACGGTCTACAATCCGTTCGATTTCTTCGTCGAACCGTCGGCCGAGACGTTTCCGTTCGAATACCCCGAAGAGATCCGGGACGATCTGACCATCTACCGAACGCCGGAACCGGCGGGGCCGCTGTTGGAGGCATTCCTGAAAACCCTCGCGCGCCACCCGACCAACACCGTCAATTTTGTCGTCGACCTCAATGCGCGGCTGCAGCGCGAGATCGCCTATATCGTGCGCATGGAAACCGGCGTCTTCTCGCCCGAGGAAACGCTGGCCGCCGGCAAGGGGTCGTGCCGCGATTCCAGCTGGCTCCTGGTGCAGATACTGAGGAACCTCGGCATCGCCGCGCGTTTCGTCTCCGGCTACCTGATCCAGCTCAAACCCGACCTCGTTGCGCTCGACGGGCCGCCCGGCACGGCGACCGATTTCACCGACCTCCATGCCTGGTGCGAGGTGTATCTGCCGGGCGCCGGCTGGATCGGCTTCGACCCGACCTCCGGCCTGCTCACCGGCGAAAGCCATGTGCCGCTCGCGGCAACGCCGCATTTCCGCAATGCCGCGCCGATCTCCGGCATGGCGAGCTTCGCCAATGTCGAATTCGGCTTCGACATGCGGGTAGACCGCATCGCCGAGCATCCGCGCATCACCAAGCCGTTCTCCGACGAGAGCTGGCAGGCGCTGGACGCGCTGGGGGTCCAGGTCGATGCTGCGCTCCAGGCCGGCGACGTGCGGCTGACCATGGGCGGCGAGCCGACCTTCGTCTCGATCGACGATTTCGAGGCTGCAGAGTGGAACACCGCCGCCGTCGGGCCGACCAAACGCGAAAAGGCCGACGCGCTGATCCGCCGGCTGCGCGAACGCTTCGCGCCGGGCGGCTTCCTGCATTACGGGCAAGGCAAATGGTACCCCGGCGAAAGCCTGCCGCGCTGGACCTTCTCGCTCTACTGGCGCACCGACGGCGAGCCGGTGTGGAGCGACCCGTCGCTGATCGCGCATGAAAAGAGCGAGGCGGATGTCGGACCGAAGCAGGCCGAAGGCCTGCTGACGGCGATCGCCGACGAACTCGGCATCGACAAGACCATGGTCAGCGAAGCCTATGAGGATCCGGCCGAGTGGCTGCTCAAGGAAGGCAAGCTGCCTGACAACGTCGATCCTTCCAATTCGAAGCTGGAGGATCCGGAGGAGCGCAGCCGCATGGCGCGGGTGTTCGAACGCGGGCTGACCAAGCCGTCGGGCTATGTGCTGCCCGTCCAGCGCTGGAACAGCCAGGCTTCCGGACCGCGCTGGCGCTCGGAGAAATGGAAGACGCGGCGCGGCAGGCTGTTCCTGGTGCCCGGCGATTCGCCGGTCGGCTACCGCCTGCCGCTCGGCACGCTGCCCTATGTGCCGCCGGCGCAGTTCCCCTACATAGTCCCGGTCGATCCATCGCTGCCGCGCGGACCACTGCCGGCGCGTGAGGCGATCTTGCCCGGTTCTGCTTCGTCGCCCGCTGCGGCCGAACTGGAGGGCGCCGACGAGATGGCGCGACGCCAGCAGGCGGTCTCCTTTACGGCCGTTACTGGCCAGCAGGACCGCGTTGAACAGGAGATTACCGAGATCGGCGGCGCCGTGCGCACGGCCCTTTCGGTCGAGCCGCGCGACGGACGGCTTTGTGTGTTCATGCCGCCGGTCGAGGCGCTGGAGGACTATCTCGAACTGGTGGCGGCGGCGGAGAAGGCGGCAAGGGCGATCGGCCTGCCGGTGCACATCGAGGGCTACGGCCCGCCGCACGATCCGCGCCTCAATGTCATCCGTGTCGCACCCGATCCCGGCGTCATCGAGGTCAATATCCACCCCGCCGCGAATTGGCAGGATTGCGTGGCGACGACCACGGCGATCTACGAAGAGGCGCGGCAGACGCGGCTTGGCGCCGACAAGTTCATGATCGACGGCCGCCACACCGGCACCGGCGGCGGCAACCACGTCGTCGTCGGCGGCGCCACGCCCAATGACAGTCCGTTCCTGCGCCGCCCCGACCTGTTGAAGAGCCTGGTGCTGCAATGGCAGCGACATCCGTCGCTGTCCTACCTTTTCTCCGGCCTGTTCATCGGCCCGACCAGCCAGGCGCCGCGCTTCGACGAGGCACGCCACGATTCGCTCTACGAACTCGAAATCGCGATGGCGCAGGTGCCACATCCGGACAAGGGCGCGGCACCCCTGCCGTGGCTGGTCGACCGGCTGTTCCGCAACCTTCTGACCGACGTGACGGGCAATACGCATCGCTCGGAAATCTGCATCGACAAATTGTTTTCGCCGGACGGGCCGACCGGCCGGCTCGGGCTGGTCGAATTCCGCGGCTTCGAGATGCCGCCCAACGCGCGCATGAGCCTGGCGCAGCAATTGCTGGTGCGCGCCATCATCGCCCGGGCCTGGAAGAACCCGCTCGACGGCCGCTTCGTGCGCTGGGGCACCTCGCTGCACGACCGTTTCATGCTGCCGCATTATGTCTGGGGGGATTTTCTCGACGTGCTGGACGACCTCAAGCTGAACGGCTTTGCGTTCCGTCCGGAATGGTTCGACGCCCAGCTCGAATTCCGCTTCCCGTTCTGCGGCGAGGTCCAGCATGCCGGCGTCAAGCTGGAGCTCAGGCAGGCGCTCGAGCCGTGGCACGTGATGGGCGAGCAAGGCGCGATCGGCGGCACCGTACGCTTTGTCGATTCCTCCGTCGAAAGGCTGCAGGTGAAGACCGATGGGCTCAACCCGGAGCGTCACGCCGTCGTCTGCAACGGCCGCGTAGTGCCGATGAAGGTGACCGACAACCGCGAGATCGCAGTGGCCGGCGTGCGCTTCAAGGCCTGGCAGCCGGCGTCGGGCCTGCATCCGGCGCTACCGGTCAACACCCCGCTGGTCTTCGACATCTATGACCGCTGGTCGGGCCGCGCGGTCGGCGGCTGCGTCTACCATGTGGCACATCCCGGCGGGCGCAGCTACGACACCTTCCCGGTCAACGGCAACGAAGCGGAGGCGCGGCGGCTCGCCCGCTTCGAACCACGTGGCCATACGCCGTCCAGCTATGTGCTGCGCAACGAAGAAGCCTCTGAAGATTTCCCGATGACCCTTGACCTTCGGCGGCCGCAAAGACTCTGATCAGCCATGGCGAAGGGGAATCACAAAAGGCTGCGCAGCAAGCCGCAAACCCACAGTCTGCTGGAGCACTATCAGCCGATCGAAGGCGTCGTCGACGAGATGGTCGATGCGTCGGGCAATCCGCGGCCGGCGTGGCGGCACTTCATCGAGGCGCTGGAGGACCTGGGTCCGGAAAAGCTTGCCCAGCGCTTCGCCCGCGCCGACCAGTACCTGCGCGATGCCGGCGTCTATTACCGCGTCTACGACAAGGCCGGCGCCAACGAGCGGGAATGGCCGCTGGCGCATGTGCCGCTGCTGATCGAGGAGCAGGAATGGGCTGGTATCAGCGCCGGCCTGGTCCAGCGCGCCGATCTGTTCGAGGAGACCATCGCCGACATTTACGGTCCGAACCGGCTGGTCGAGAAAGGCATTCTACCGGCCGGATTGATCGCGGCCAGCCCCGAATATTTGCGGCCGGTCGTCGGCACCAGGCCGGCCAGCGGCCATTTCCTGCATTTCTGCGCCTTCGAGCTCGGTCGTGGCCCGGACGGCCGCTGGTGGGTGCTTGGCGACCGCACACAGGCGCCGTCGGGCGCCGGCTTCGCGCTGGAGAACCGCGTCGCCACTACGAGGGCGCTGTCCGACATCTACGGCGAGATGCATGTGCACCGCCTGGCCGGCTTCTTCCGTCGCTTCCGCGACGCGCTGATCGGCATGGCCAAGCAAGCCGGCGGCCGTGTCGCCATCCTGACGCCGGGACCGCTGAACGAAACCTATTACGAACATGCCTATATCGCCCGCTATCTCGGCATCATGCTGCTCGAGGGCGAGGACCTGACCGTCTCGGGCGGCAGGCTGATGGTGCGCACGGTTTCGGGGCTGATGCCGGTGAGCGTCTTGTGGCGGCGGCTCGACGCCGCCTTCGCCGATCCGCTTGAATTGCGGCCGGACTCGCAGATCGGCACGCCGGGGCTGGTCGAAGCGGTCCGGCAAGGGGCGGTTTCGGCCGTCAATGCACTGGGTTCCGGCCTGATGGAGACGCGCGCGCTGCTCGCCTTCCTGCCGAAGATTTCGCGCGCCCTGCGCAATGAGGAACTGCTGCTGCCGACGGTCGCGACATGGTGGTGCGGGCAGGAGACGGAGCGTGAGCATGTGCTCGCCAATATCGATAGCATGGTGATCGGCCCGGCGCTGTCGACGCGGCTTGCCTTCGAGGACGACGGCTCGACCAAGCTCGGGTCAGCGCTGTCGGTCGAGGAACGGGCCGAACTCGTCGCCAGGATCGAACGGGACGGCGGCGACTTCGTCGGCCAGGAAGCGGTGACGCTGTCGACCACGCCTGTCTATGTCGGCGGCTGGCTGGAGCCGCGGCCGGCAAGCCTGCGCGTCTATCTGGCGCGGACGCCGGAAGGCTGGACGGTGATGCCGGGCGGCTTTGCCCGTGTCGGCTTCTCGCTCGACCCGACCGCCATCGCCATGCAGCGCGGCGGCCAGGCGGCGGATGTCTGGGTGGTCAGCGACAGGCCGGTCGAGCGCGAGACGCTGCTGCCGCAGGAGCACGACAGCTTCACCCGAACCTTGCCCGGCAGCCTGCCCAGCCGCGCGGCTGAGAACCTGACATGGCTCGGCCGCTATATCGAGCGGTCGGAAGACACGGTGCGCATCCTGCGCGCCTACCATGTGCGGCTGGCCGAGACATCCGATCCCGAGATGCCGCTGCTCGCCGATATCAGCGACTATCTCGCGCCGTTCGGCATCGACGTCGAGACGGCAATCCCATTGGGGCTCATCGGCACGCTGGACAGCGCCGTTTACAGCGCCGGGCAGATCCGTGACCGCTTCTCGCCCGATGGCTGGCTGGCATTGAAGGATCTGTCGAAGACCATCCATCAATTTGCCGCGACAGTGGCGCCGGGCGACGACGCGACAAGGGCAATGACGGTCATCCTGCGCAAGCTGGCCGGGTTTTCCGGCCTGCTGCACGAGAACATGTACCGCTTTGCCGGCTGGCGTTTCCTGGAAATCGGCCGCAGGCTCGAACGCGGCATCCAGATCGCCCGCACGCTCGCCCGGCTGACCGGAGCCCAGGCGCCGGAAGGCGCGCTCGACATGATGCTGGAGATCGGCGACAGCGTCATGACGCACCGTCGGCAATATCCGGTGCAGGCGGGGCGGCGCACGGTGGTCGACCTTCTGGCGCTCGATCCGCTCAACCCGCGCTCAATCCTTTTCCAGCTCGAACGGCTGAAAGCCGAAATCGCGCTGCTGCCCGCTGTCGGCGCTGAAGGCCATATGTCGCCGGCGGCCAAGGAAATCCTGCAGCTCAACACGTCGATCGCCATCAAGGAGCCCTCGGACATGACGGCCAAGGCCCTCGGCGATCTCGCCAATGAAATCGGCGGGCTCTACAACAGCCTCGCCAAAGCCTATTTCGGGTAGAGACAGCATGCTCTACGACATCAGGCTTCACCTGCGTTACGACTATGATGCGGCGGCCGGCGGCGGCCGCCATCAAGTGCGCGTGCTGCCGCCGACCATCCCTGGCGTGCAGCGCGTCATCGCCGCTTCACTGTCTTTTGTGCCGGCGCCCAGCGAACGTTCCGACTTTTCCGACTTTTTCGGCAACAGTGTCACCTCGATCGCCTTTCGTGACGCGCATGATGCGCTCGACATCAGGATGAGCGCGCGTGTTTCAGTGTCGCGGCCCGAACCCGGGCTCGACGTATCGCCGGACATACGCCGGCTGAGGGAAGAACTCGGCGCAGTGCACTCGCTGGCGCCGGCTTCGCCGCATCACTTTCTGGCCGCCAGCGATCATGCCGGCATCGACGCGGCAATCACTGCCTATGCGAAAGGCAGTGCCGGCAGTTCGACAGTCGGCACGGCCATGGCTCTGTGCAACCGCATTCACCGCGATTTCACCTATGACGGCGAGGCGACCACCGTGCAGACGCGGGCCAGCGACGCCTTCGGGCTGAAGCGCGGCGTCTGCCAGGATTTTTCCCACATCATGATCGCCGGCCTGCGCGGCCTCGGTATTCCCGCGGGCTATGTCAGCGGGTTCCTGCGCACCATCCCGCCGCGCGGGAAGCCGCGGCTCGAAGGCGCCGACGCCATGCACGCCTGGGTCAAGGTGTGGTGCGGGCGCGATGCCGGCTGGCAGGAATTCGATCCGACCAATGGCATGCGGGCAAGCAACGACCATATCACGGTCGGCTACGGCCGCGATTACTCCGATGTGGCGCCGATCGTCGGCGTGCTGAAAACCACTGGTGGACAGGTCGGCGAGCAGGCGGTCGACGTCATTCCGGTCGTGCTCGAAAAGGCGTGACGACGCACGTCTTCGTTGCACGGCGACGTCGATAGGCTGTTCTGGAACCAAGAGATCAAGAGGCGTTGGAACCCGCAGCCGGCAAGCGGCTTATCTACGGAAATTCCGTGGAGAGGACATGCTGGACAAATCCGGGTCGTCGTCTGGCCAATTGGCTGTGAGGAAAGCTGCACCAAAAAACGGGGTGCCGCAGAACGGAGCGCTGGAGAACGGCGCGCAAGCCTCGGCCGTTCGGGCCTCGCTCAACTATGTCACCGACACTGAACCCGGTATTCGCCGGCTGCGTTCGGGCAAGGGGTTCTCGTACAAAGGACCCGACGGGCGGATTGTCGACGGGGAGGCGCTGGCACGCATCAAGGCGCTCGCCATTCCACCGGCCTGGACGGATGTGTGGATCTCGCCGGATGCCGACGGTCACATCCAGGCGACCGGTCGGGACCAGCGCGGCCGCAAACAATACCGCTATCACCCGCACTGGGCGGAGGAGCGTGACGGCGTCAAATATTCGAGCCTGATCGCCTTCGCCGAAAGCCTGCCCGAACTGCGGCGGCAGATCGACGTCGATTTGCGCCGTCACGGCCTGCCGCTGGAACGCGTCGTTGCGGCTATCGTCTGGCTGCTCGACAACACGATGATCCGTGTCGGCAATGCCGCCTATGCCCGTGACAACAAGAGTTTTGGGCTGACCACGCTGCGCGACCGCCATGTCGACATCAAGGGCTCGAGCCTGCGTTTTGCTTTCATCGGCAAATCCGGCAAGGAATGGAGATTGAAGCTTGTCGATCGCCGGATTGCCAAGGTCGTGCGTGGAGCGCAGGACCTGCCGGGGCAGAAGTTGTTCCAGTATCTCGACGAGGACGGTAACAGGCGTCCGGTGCGCTCAGACGACGTCAACCGCTATATCAGGGAAAAAGCCGGAGCGGAGTTCAGCTCCAAGCACTTCAGAACCTGGGGCGGCACCATCCATGCGGCGTCGCTGTTTGCGCAAACCGAACGTCCGGAAAGCCAGGCGCAGCAAAAGCGGGTGATGAACAATGTCATCGACAAGGTTGCCGAGCGGCTCGGCAATACGCGCGCGGTTTGTCGCCAATGCTACATCCATCCGGAAGTGTTCCGCGCCTGGTCCGAAGGACGGCTGCTGGACGAAATGGCGGATGCCAACAAAGGCAAGCGCTCGATCGCCGCGCTCGACGACGAGGAGGCCTTGGTCTTGAGATGGCTGAAGGCGAGGGAATGACGCCAGACCGGGGGCGTATTTTTTTTGTCGACGCCATGTCGGCATCGGTCCTAGTGTTTCGTCCTTTGATAGAGAAAAGGACGACCCATGCTCTACGCGATCCTCTGCTATGCCTCGGAAGACGTCGTCTGCTCCTGGAGCAAGGAGCAGGACGACGCAGTCATGGAAAAGCTTATCGGTGTGCAGGAAAAATATGCCCAGGCAGGCCGGCTTGGCCCGGTGGCGCGGCTCTTGCCGACGACCGCGGCGACGACGCTGAGGAAGGTCAAGGGCGAATCGATCGTCATCGACGGCCCGTTTGCCGAAACCAAGGAACAGTTCCTCGGCTTCTACACGCTCGAATGCGCCGACCTCGATGAGGCCGTCGACTTCGCGCGCGAGCTTTCCGAAGTCAACCCGAGCGGCGGCTCCTATGAAATCCGGCCGGTCTCGCTCTTCAATCCCGCCAAGGTTTCCGCATGACCGAACTCGCCTGGATCAGCACGGCAATCAGCACCGCTCGCCCGCAGGTGATGGGGGCATTGCTGCGCTACTTCCGCGACCTCGACGCGGCGGAGGAAGCATTCCAGGACGCCTGCCTGAGGGCACTGAACAACTGGCCGAAAAACGGTCCTCCGCGCGATCCGGCAGCTTGGCTGATTTTCGTCGGCCGCAACAGCGGCATCGATGCGGTGCGCAAGCGGGCCAAGCAGGCGCCGCTGCCGGAGGAGGACCAGATCTCCGATCTGGAGGATGCCGAGAGCGACGTCGCCGAGCGGCTGGACGGGGCGCATTACCGCGACGATATTTTGCGGCTGCTGTTTATCTGCTGCCATCCCGACCTGCCGGCCACACAGCAGATCGCGGTGGCGTTACGCATCGTCTCCGGCCTGACGGTCAAGCAGATCGCCCGCGCCTTCCTCGTCGGTGAAAGCGCCATGGAGCAGCGTATCACGCGCGCCAAGGCGCGTATCGCCGACGCCGGGGTGCCGTTCGAGACGCCGGGAGCGGTCGAGCGCTCCGAACGGCTCGCCGCCGTCGCCGCCATGGTCTACTTGATCTTCAACGAAGGCTATTCCAGCAACAGCGGCGAGGCTTCGGCGCGTGCGCCGCTTTGCGAAGAGGCGATCCGGCTGGCCCGGCTGCTGCTCAGGCTATTCCAGACCGAGCCGGAGATCATGGGGCTGACGGCGCTGTTGCTGCTGCAGCATGCACGCTCGCCGGCTCGCTTCGACGAGAACGGCGAGATCGTGCTGCTCGAAGACCAGGACCGCAGCCTGTGGAGCCGCAAGATGATCGATGAAGGCCTGGCGCTGGTCGACAAGGCGTTGCGCCATCGCAAGCCCGGTCCCTACCAGGTGCAAGCGGCGATCGCCGCACTGCATGCGCGGGCGGAAAAGCCCGAGGACACGGACTGGAACGAGATCGACCTGCTCTACGGGCTGCTCGAGCAGATGCAGCCGTCGCCGGTGGTGACGCTCAACCGCGCCGTCGCGGTCTCCAAGGTGCGTGGACCGGAAGCCGCACTCGCCATGATCGAGCCGCTGGAGGGAAGGCTTTCCGGCTATTTCCATTTCTTCGGCCTCAAGGGCGGACTGCTGATGCAGCTTGGCCGCGGCGAGGAGGCGCGTGTCGCTTTCGACCGCGCCATCGCGCTCGCCAATACGGCCGCCGAGGCAGCGCATATCCGCATGCATATCGACCGGCTGATGAAAGAAAGCGCCGTGCGGGAAACCGCCAAGACGGCACACTGATTCGCTCTATCTGGCTGGTTCAACAGTCGGACGCCGGCTTGGACCATGCCGGGGTGGCGATTTTTCCCTGAAACGCGTAATGCCACGCCATGACAGCGCCTGGTGTGCCGACCGGCAGGGAGCGGGTATGGCGCAAGGCTTGGACCGACGCCATATGAGCGACGGGATCTGAAAGGGATGAAAATGACGATTGCGAAGGAAACGGCCGGGCTTCTGGCGAAACTGGGCGTTGCCGAGCGCGCGCTTACGGGCGGCGATCTTATCGTGCGCAGCCCGGTGACCGGCGAGCAGATCGCCGCGCTGAAGACCATCTCGCCGGCCGATGCGGCAACGACCATCGACAATGCCCACAAGGCTTTCCTGGCGTGGCGGCAGGTACCAGCTCCCAAGCGTGGCGAGCTGGTACGGCTGCTCGGCGAGGAATTGCGCACACACAAGGCCGAGCTTGGCCGGTTGGTATCGATCGAAGTCGGCAAGATCCCATCCGAAGGTCTTGGCGAAGTGCAGGAGATGATCGACATCTGCGATTTCGCCGTCGGTCTTTCCCGGCAATTGTACGGCCTGACCATCGCCACCGAGCGTCCCGGCCATCGCATGATGGAGACCTGGCATCCGCTCGGTGTCGTCGGCGTCATTTCCGCCTTCAATTTCCCGGTCGCGGTGTGGTCGTGGAACGCAGCACTTGCGCTGGTCTGCGGCGACGCGGTGGTGTGGAAGCCGTCGGAGAAGACGCCGCTGACGGCGCTCGCCTGCGAAGCGATTTTTGCACGCGCGGTAAAGCGTTTCGGTGCTGACGCGCCGCAGGGACTGGCGCCCGTGCTGATCGGCGATCGCGCCGTCGGCGAGATCCTGGTCGATCATCCCAGGGTGCCGCTGGTCTCGGCCACCGGCTCGACGCGCATGGGCAGGGATGTCGGCCCACGGCTGGCGAAGCGCTTTGCCCGTGCGGTGCTGGAGCTCGGCGGCAACAATGCCGGCATCGTCTGCCCGACGGCCGATCTGGACATGGCGCTCCGCGCTATCGCCTTCGGCGCCATGGGCACGGCCGGCCAGCGCTGCACGACGCTCAGGCGCCTGTTCGTGCATGAGAGCGTCTATGACCAGCTCGTTCCGCGCCTGAAGAAGGCTTATGAGAGCGTCTCGGTCGGCAATCCGCTGGAGACAAGCGCTCTGGTTGGCCCTCTGATCGACAAGGCTGCCTACGAGAATATGCAGAAGGCGCTGGAGGAGGCGGCTTCGCATGGCGGTAAGATAACCGGCGGAATGCGGGTCGAGAACGGTCACCCCGACGCCTACTATGTGCGTCCGGCGCTGGTCGAAATGCCGCGGCAGGTTTCGCCGGTGACGGAGGAAACCTTCGCGCCCATCCTCTATGTGATGAAATATTCGGACTTCGACACCGTGCTAGAAGAACACAATGCGGTGGGAGCGGGGCTGTCATCCTCGATCTTTACCCGCGACCTGCAGGAATCCGAGCGCTTTCTTAGCGTCGACGGATCGGACTGCGGCATCGCCAACGTCAATATAGGCACGTCAGGGGCCGAGATCGGCGGTGCCTTCGGTGGCGAGAAGGAGACCGGCGGCGGCCGCGAGTCGGGGTCCGATGCCTGGAAGGCCTATATGCGGCGCGCCACCAATACGGTGAATTATTCCAAGGCGCTGCCGCTTGCGCAGGGCGTGTCGTTCGACATCGATTGAAATGCCAGACCTCCGTCGCGGCGGCGCCAAGGCTGCCACGACGGCGGTCGGCTCGCGGTTCAACTGGTTTCGGAAGTTACAACACAATTGTCGAAGGCTGCATCGATGATGGCGAGCTTGACCGCCTGGGCGGTCATGTATTCCTGATAGAACTCGCTCGACACCCACATGACCGAGTGACCGCGCTGGCCCAACCAGCCGACGCTACCGAGTTCCTCGGCATCGCGCAATTTGCGTGACAGGTGGGTCCGGGAAAGCTTGAGCCAGTTCGCGAAATCCCCGATTGAGACGACACCGGTCGGGATTCGGTCCAGATCGGCATGATCGGGGTCGACGCCGGACATCAGCCAATCCATGACGATGCCGCCATTGTCGAGCCAGGTGAACAAGGAAAAAGTCTGTCTTGGCTCGCGCACGGCATGCGACGAAAGCAGTCCGTCGGCCACCAGTGGCTGCAGTTTGGCGAGCACATCCGGTTGTGCGACGAATGCAGGCAGTCGAAATCCACCGTCCAGGCTGTCCAGCGTTTTCAGATGAGCCATGACCCAGCCGGCAACCGTCTCCAGAGTGCCCGCGGCCGGCTCAAAGGGGCGGATGCGCCCATATTTAATCGGCAGATGCCGGATGAAACCGTAATGCAGCATCTCCTTCAGGAAGGCATCGGCGGTGTTGCGGCTGGCCACCGAATGCCGGCAGATGTCGTCCATGAACCGTGCGGACGTAAGTCCCTTGCGATGATCGTCCGGCTCTCGATTGAAATACAAGCCAAGGCCGATATGGGCCATCAGCCAACGCTGTTGCGTGGCGAATACGGAAGCCAGCCGCGGGTTCGCTTCATAGGTCTGGAGAAACGTCCGCGACTGAGCCTGGACATGGCGACGCAGTGCCGGATGGCTGGCAATGTCTTCAGAAACCAGCGCCATCCCCGCCGAGCCCAACCAAATTTGCAACTGGAAATACGATCACAATTTCAGCCTTCGCGGGTCCTGTCCAGAGCCGGCGCATCAGGATACGAGCTGAATCCCGCCGGCTAGTGGGCTGAATTCCGCGACTTGATCGCCGAGGCCACTGATTTCGCTGCAGAGGGCCAGCCCGCTCGAACCCACCAATGATGACTTCGCCTGTCCAGCCCGTGCTCCCGCCGATGGCGACGCGGAACCAACACAAGCTTTGCTCGTTGAAGAACGCTGATTGGACTGAGACAGTGAGGGACTACAAAATGGAGAATGGCCTTTTCGCCACGCCGCCTGCAGCTTTCCGGCAAACAGAGTCGGTCTGGCCGCGGGCGCTCAGGTGGCTGTTGCGCCGGGTGCGCAGCGCCTCCGATAGCTCGGGAACCATGTTGAAGCCAATCCTCTCCGGACCCGAGGATGACAGCGGGCCTACTCCGCCTCGACGCGCTTGAGGCTGACCGCGCTGCGATCTTGACGCCAAAAATGACCGCTCACATATCCTTTTAGGGCCGCGCCGCAGCCGACAACCATGACCGCTTCGAAGGCCTGCCACGGCGGCGTGTCCGCCTGATGCAGCAGGCGAGAGCGGCAGTGCCGCGTAACGGCGGGAACCATCGGGCATGCTTGGCTATTAGATACAGGCGGCTGCTGGTCTGCCGGGCCAGGAGCCATTGCTATGATCATTAATCCCCCACCGGAAAGCGCCATCCCGGCATCCGTTCCGTCGGTCGATCCAAAAGCCGCCCCGACGCTTCGCAATGCCGAAGCGGAGGTCTTTTATATCGAAGCGATCCGCGAACTTGTCGCGACCGGCATCCCCTTTCTCGTCGCCGGCACCTATGCCGTAAGCGCCTATACTGGGATCATCCGCCAGACCAAGGATCTCGACATTTTCTGCAAGGCCGGCGACTGCCCGCGCATCCTCGCCCATTTTAAGCAGATCGGCTACGCCGTCGTGGTCGAGGACGACCGGTGGCTCGGCAAAGTGTTCAAGGGCACCCATTTTTTCGACGTCATTTTCGCCTCGATGAACGGCACAATGCCTGTCGACGACCAGTGGCTGGAGCACGCCCGTCAGGGCGAATTGCTGGGCAGCCAGGTGCGGATCATCGGGCCCACCGAGCTTATCTGGTCCAAAAGTTTCATCCAGGACCGCGGTCGCCACGATGGTGCCGACATCTCGCACACCATCCTCAAGGCCCACGACCAGATCGACTGGCAAAGGCTGCTTTCCTACATGGAAGTTCATTGGGAAGTTCTGCTGATGCATCTCTTGAACTTCCGATGGATCTATCCGACGGAGCGGGGCCGCGTGCCCGCCTGGCTGCTCGACGAGCTGCTTGACCGGCTGGCCAAGCAGCGCGAATTGCCACCTTCCCGGATGAAAATCTGCCGTGGGCGCATGCTTTCACGAACTGACTATGAGATCGACGTCAACGACTGGGGTTTTGCCGACGTCGGCGGTGAAGGAGAACATAGCAATGGCTGACGAGCTCGAAACTGCTTCGCCGAAGGCGGAAAACGGCAGCGCACTCAAAGTCGCCGCCATTGGCGATCTGCATGTCGGCAAGGAGGACCAGGCCTCGTACCGCGATCTTTTCGGCGAGATGTCGCGTGCAGCCCAGGTTCTCGTGCTGACGGGCGACCTTACCAATCTCGGCAAGCCTCGGGAGGCCGAAATCCTTGCCGAGGAACTGCGTGCCTGCACGATCCCGGTCGTCGCCGTACTTGGCAATCACGACTATGAGTCAGGCGCCGTCGAGCAGGTCACCGACATTCTGCGCCAGGCGGGCGTTCACCTGCTCGACGGCGAGGCGACGGAGATTCACGAGGTCGGGTTCGTCGGGGTCAAGGGTTTCGTTGGCGGTTTTGGATCGCGCATGCTCGGCTCCTTCGGCGAACCGGCCATCAAGTCGATGGTGGCGGAAAGCGTGAACGAAGCGATGCGGCTTGAAAACGCGATGAGGCAGGTCCGCGCCAAACGCACGCTTGTCGTTCTGCACTATGCGCCTGTCGTCGAGACGGTCGAAGGCGAGCCGCTGGAGATCTTCCCGTTTCTCGGTTCGTCACGCCTGGCCGAGACAATAGACCGGTTCCAGGTTAGCGCGGTGGTGCATGGCCATGCGCATCGCGGCGCCTACGAGGGCCGCACACCGGGCGGGGCGTCGGTCTATAACGTTGCCATGCATGTCGCCAAGCCGACCGGCCGCCCCTACGCTGTGCTCGAAATCTAATAGGCTAGATGTTGAACGCCCGCTTCGGCGGAATATCGTTTTCATCCGGATTGGGAATGGGGTCCTCGTCGGGGAGCCTGTCGGGGTCCGGCTCACGCACGGGCTTGGGATCGGGGATGGGAGGCGGCGGCACCGGGGTCGGGGTTGGCTCGGGTGTGGGAATAGTGGCCATCGTGATCATCTCCTCTTGGCGCAGAACAACGCAATGGGTCAGCTGGTTCCCGCCTTCTGGTCAGCCCATCTCCGGATTCGCCTGTCTGCTGCCCGACTTGCTTGATCGCAGCAGTAGAGCAAGCGGAACGAGCAGGGCGGTTGCCACCGCGCAGTAGCGGAAGACATCGACATAGGCGAGCAGCGTGGCTTGGCGGGCGATCAACTGGCCGAGCCAGCCGATCGCCTGCTGCTTCGCCTCGACCATCGGCGAACCCTGGGCGACGAAATGCTCGGTCGCCTGCCGAAGCGCCTGCTGATAGGCGGGCGACGACTGCACGGTGTGGCCGACCAGATTCGCTTGATGGATCTGGGAGCTTTGCGCAATGACGGTGTTGGACAGCGAGACGCCAATGCTGCCGCCGATATTGCGCGCAACGTTGATCAGCGCCGATGCCTGGTTGGTCTTCTGCGGGGGCAGGCCGACATAGGCCGCGGTCGAGATGGGAATGAACAGGAACGGCAGCCCGACCATCAGGAAAACACGTGCAAAGGCAAAGAAGCGGAAGCTGGCGTCCGGGGTGAGCGAGGTCATATGCCAGAGGGCCACTGCGACCACCGACATGCCCATCATGATCAGGTATTTGGGCTGCACGATGGTGCCTACAAATCCGGACACCGGCATCAAGATCAGCATGGCGATGCCGCCCGGCATCATCGAAAGGCCCGAGAGCGTCGCGGTATAGGCAAATGTCGTCTGCTGCAGCTGCGGCACGATCTGGGTGGTGCTGAACAGGATAGCACCGACCGCCATCATGACCAGGAAGGCTGTGCCGAACTGGCGCGTGAACAACAGGCGCATGTCGACGACCGGATCGCCGCGACTGAGTTCCCATGGAATAAGCAGCAGGAACGCGATCGCGGAAATCACTGCGAAAGTGGTGATGAAATCCGAGGCGAACCAATCGTAGCGCTGGCCCCGGTCGAGAAAGATCTCCAGGCACCCCAAGGCAATCGCCACCAGGACGAACCCGACCCCGTCGATCTTCAGGCCGCCTTCCAGCCGTTCCTTGCGTTCGCGTTCGAGTACGTCCGGTTCGACCAACAGCCATTGCACCAAGGCCAGCGACAGGATGCCGAACGGCACGTTGATGAAGAAGATCCAGTGCCAGGAGAAATGGTCCGTCAGCCAGCCGCCGATCGTCGGCCCGACCGTCGGTGCGACGATGACGGCAATGCCGTAAAGCGCGAAGGCCTGCGAGCGCTTTTCAGGCGGAAAGGTGTCGGCAAGGATCGATTGCTCGCTTGGCGCCATGCCGCCGCCGCCGAGGCCCTGAAGGACCCTGAACAGGATGAGCAGTTCCAGGTTGGGCGCCAGTCCGCACAGCAGCGACGCGACGGTGAAGGTCGCGACGCAGAGCATGTAGTAGCGCTTTCGGCCGATGACGCTTGCCAGCCAGCCGCTGACCGGAATGATCACCGAGTTGGCAACGAGATAGGTGGTAATCACCCAGGTGCTTTCATCCATTCCGGCCGCCAGGCTGCCGGCGATGTCGCGCAGGGCGACATTGGCGATCGAGGTGTCCAGCACCAGCATGAAAGTGGCGATGGAGACGACGACGGCGATGAGCCACGGATTGTGTGTCCCGGCGGCGGATCGGCTTTCGCCCTGATTTCTGGCGGTTTCGCCGTTCATCGCACCTTGACCGTCGGCACCACCGACAGGCCTGGCCCGAGAAGCACATCCGGCGGCTTGTCGAAGACGATCTTGACCGGCACGCGCTGCACCACCTTGACGTAATTGCCGGTGGCATTTTCGGCCGGCAGGAGGCTGAAGGCGGTGCCGCTGCCGGCCTGAATGCTGTCGACGCGGCCATGGAAGGACTTGTCCGGGTAGGCGTCGATGTCGATGTCGACCGGCTGTCCCTGCCGCATCAGATCGAGCTGCGTCTCCTTGAAATTGGCCTTCACCCAGACCTCGTCGGGAACGAACATCATCAATACCTGGCCGGGTTGGGCGTAGGTGCCCTTAGCGGCGGAAATGCTCGTTGCGCGCCCGGCTGCGGGTGCTGTGATAGTCGTGCGCGACAGCGTCGTGCGGGCTTGCTCCTGGCTGGCCTTTGCCTGCTCGAGCTGCGCCTCGGCGCTCCTGGCCTGTGCCTGCAAGACCGAAACCTGGCTTTTTGCGGAGGCGACATTGGCCTCGGCGCTGTCCAGCGCGGCCTGGTCCTGACGCAACATCGATGCCGCCTGCTGCGCCTGCTGCTGCGTTGCTGTGCCCCTGGCCAGGAGTTCGCGATTGCGTTGATCCTCGGCCTTGGCGAAATCCAGCGCTGCCTTGGCCTGTGCAACCTGCCTCTGGGCAGCGTTTACCTTTGCGTTTTGAGCCTCGATCTGGGCGGCGACATTGACGATTTCGGCCTCGGCCGCGGCGACGCCGGCGTCGGCCTGCTTCAGGTTTGCCTGATAGTCGCTGTCGTCGATACGCAGGAGGACATCGCCCGCCTGTACATGCTGATTGTCGGTAACCGCCAGCTCGGTAATGCGGCCGGCTATTTGCGCACCGATCGTCACTGTGCGCGCATCTATGAAGGCGTCGTCGGTCGATTCGTACTGGCGAGCGTTCAGCCACCAGATCGCGATACCTGCCGCGACGAGCAACAGCGCAAGCGCGATGGCTGCGGCCGCATAGGGATGGCGCCTGGGAAAGCCGAGCAGACCGGCCTTTCGTTGCGAGGCATTCCCGTCGGGTTTTTCCTGCCGGGGCTCTGCCGATCGCTCACGAGATTCTCGAACCGGGGCCGGTTGCTCCCGGGTTTCATTTACAGGCTCGACGTCTTGTTCGACGCGTTGAGGCTTCGTGTCCAACGGAATTGCTTTCAAGACTGATATTGCAGCCGCCGAAGCGGACGCAAAGCCAAACGGCAAGCTTCCGCAAAAGTTCCTGTCCGGAAACGGGTTCGGTTAACGGGTCGACATCGAACACAGGCGGGGGCGCGTCGGAATTCGAGCGCCGCTTCACCGGGCAGGTGATCCGTACGCCTCATGTTGCGACGGTCCGGCCTTGTCAGCGCTCCATGGCGCGATAATTGCTCATGTAGGCGTGGGCGAATTCACCTGTCGACAGGAGCCGACCATGAAACATCAAACACTCGACCAACTGCAGGCCGTCGCGGAAGTTGAGTCCTTCGCGGCGTATCCGGCGATGACTCGAACCCAGCGGATTGAACGTTGGGCGGAACTTCTCGAACAAAACCCGACGCGATGCCTTGGGGCGCTTCCAGGCACCGAATATATGAACAGGGAAGCGCGTGACAGATCGCGTGGCGCTGGGACGCCGCTCACTGTCGCCTTCGAGGATCCGGTTCTGCGTGCCATGGGTCTCAGCGATGATACCTATGGTGAGGCAAAGCGCTTCTTCGAACTGAGCGACCGGCAGTTGCACCAAATCGTCTGCCATTGCCATGTCGGCGCTACGATGCAAGCGAGATGGGCCGCTGCCAGGGTGCGCGGGATAGTTCGCGGCAACAGATTTGTTGCCTGGATGAAGGGCTTGATCGTGCATTGAGGCGGTACGAGGAACGGCGGAACACGCGTTCTTTCCGCGCCGTGGAGAGCGCTTCCGAACTTGGAAGGGCTCGTGCCCCGTCGGGCCGCGCAGATTGTGAAACTCCTCGACGCTTGGCTGCGCCTTGTCGCGGCCATGCGTCCGTCTTTGATGTGAGAATTTGAGCTGGCCCGCCGCAGGTGAGGGCCTTCGTCTGACCGGCGGTCGAGCGCCGTCCAGGCCTGCCTGCGCGGCTACTAACGACGAATGATCCTGCGATCGGGGAAGATCCTGCGACCTGGCTAAACTAGCGATCGATTTCTCCGAACACGATGTCGAGCGAGCCGATGATCGCGGCAACATCGGCGATCATATGGCCTCGGGACAGGAAATCCATCGCTTGCAGGTGGGCGAAGGAAGGTGCGCGGATCTTGCATCGGTAGGGAACGTTGCCCCCGTCCGACACGAGGTAGACGCCGAATTCACCCTTCGGCGCCTCGACGGCGGCATAGACTTCGCCGCTCGGCACGCGAATGCCTTCGGTATAAAGTTTGAAGTGGTGGATCGTCGCTTCCATCGAGCGCTTCATCGTGGCACGCGGCGGCGGCGTGATCTTGCGGTTCGGGATCGCGACCGGTCCCTGGCCTTCGGGTGAGCGCAACTTTTCCAGACATTGCCGCATGATCCGGACCGACTGGCGCATTTCCTCCATGCGGACGAGATAGCGGTCGTAGCAGTCGCCATGCTTGCCGACCGGGATATCGAAATCCATCTCCGAATAGCATTCGTATGGCTGCGCCTTGCGCAGGTCCCAGGACGCGCCCGATCCGCGCACCATCACGCCGGAAAAGCCCCAGGCCCAGGCATCGTCGAGGCCGATCACGCCGACATCGACATTGCGCTGCTTGAAAATGCGGTTCTCGGTCAACAGCTCTTCGAGATTGTCGCAGACCTTGAGGAACGGATCGCAGAACTTCCAGATGTCGTCGAGGAGTTCCGGCGGCAGATCCTGATGCACGCCGCCGACCCTGAAATAATTCGCGTGCATGCGGGCGCCGGACGCGCGCTCATAAAAGACCATCAGCTTCTCGCGCTCGGCGAAACCCCAGAGCGGCGGCGTCAGCGCGCCGATGTCCATGGCTTGCGTGGTGACGTTGAGGAGGTGCGATAACAGCCGGCCTACTTCGCAGAAAAGCACGCGGATGAGCTGTCCGCGTTTCGGAACCGATATTTCGAGGAGCTTCTCGGCGGCGAGACAGAATGCATGCTCCTGGTTCATCGGCGCGACGTAGTCGAGCCGGTCGAAATAGGGCAAGGCCTGCAGGTAGTTCTTGTACTCGATGAGCTTTTCGGTGCCGCGATGCAGCAGGCCGATGTGGGGATCGGCGCGTTCCACGATCTCGCCGTCGAGTTCGAGCACCAGCCGCAGGACACCGTGAGCGGAGGGATGTTGTGGCCCGAAATTGATGGTGAAGTTGCGAACTGCAGCCTCGGCCATGACAGTCCTCCGCGATCGGGCGGCCTTCGTTTCCGTGCCGGAGCCGGCTTGTCCGCTTTCAGCCGCTCACGTCGTCGTCTGGATGATCAGCGTCAGCGTGCCGTCGCCGTCGATATTGGCTGCGACGACCTGCGTGGAATTAAGCCCGTTCGCCGCCAGCGCCGATGCCGCCTGCGGCGATGCGTCGATCGAACTTTGCAGGATGCGCAAATCCTCGGCGCTGGTCTGGGTGACGACGGCCTCCGCCTGTGCCTTGATGTCAGGAGGCAGATCCTCCATCGCCACGATTGTCACTGCGGTGAAATTCTGGGCGGAGAAGGCTTGGTCAGGTGTAGTCTGGTCGGGAGTGGTCCCTTCGGGCGTGGCTTGCTCTGGCAGGGTTTGCGGGGCCGTCGGCGGGACAGGGGCAAGCTCTGGTCCCACGGATTGCGCATAGACCGGCGACGCAAGGGCCAGCGCCGAAAGTGTGGCAATTGTCGTCGATAGGCGCATGGCCGTTCCTTCCGTTTGCTCAGCGGACGATCAATTCGGTGACGACAAAACCATCGTGTCGAAATATGGTTCCGTGACCGAGGTGATGTCTTGCCGAAAGCCGTGATTGTCGCGGAAAGCAGGGCGCGAAATCCGGCGTTGCCTGTCTCAGGCAGCGGTGTGGCTGCGATCGGGCTGCGGCCAGCGCTGCAACGCCTCACGGCCCTGAGCGGTCAGTTCGTAGATCCCGCGATCGGTGCGTGCGAACCAGCGATACACATTGTGCAGCAGGATCTTAGGCGCGTTCGGCAGGTTGGGCTTCAAGTCACGCGGCCGCTTTGGGCCGTCGGCGAGGGCTGCGGCGCATGCCAGCGCCTGCTGGCGATAAGCGGTCATGATCGGCGCACGCGAGCCGCCGCCGGCGACAGGATCGCCCTGCCGACGCCGATGTTCGTCAATTAGCTTCGAGCGGCGCCGGGGATCGCGACGCGGAGCCAATGCCGTCGGGCTGAGCAGCACCTGAACCTCGCCGTTCGGTCGCACGCCAAGCAGGCCAAAGCCGAGCCGACGGCAGAGATTGCGGTATCTCACATCGCTCTCACGGCCCTTGCCACGGGCCGACATGCATGCCGCTAGCCAGACCTCGTCGCTTGCCGCCATACGGTCGACGCCCTGGAGGATGAGCTCGAGATTGAACTTCAGCTTGAGCTCGCAGCTGACGACGATCGGTGGAGAGTCGGCACTCAGCGCCAGCAGATCGCAGCCGCCGATCTCGCCCTTGACCATAAATCCCAGGCCTTCCAGGAAGGCCTTGACCGGGCTGTAGAGTGACGTTTCGAGCATGGGCCTTTGTCGGCTGCGAATCATCCCGCCGATCGGCGGTTCAGCGCGATGATCGCTCCTTGCCGTTGAACAGGAGGTAAACGACGGCCAAACAAGTGGTCAGAGCCGTGCCATGGCCGCTTGCCAATTTGGTATGCTGGTATAATGTGTACCTAAGGTTTAGCTGCGCTGTGCTGGACATCCGGGCGCCCGAGACATCGTCCACGGCATCGTCATTTGAGCGGCGGCTCTCCTGCGTTCTCTAATCCGCCAACCGGCGGCAATGTGCGTACAAGTCAATGGGATGACGATCGGCAGGGCCGTCGTTGGAATTCAGGAGTAACGGACACATGACAACGATTGCGCTGTTTGGTGCGGGCGGCAAAATGGGTTACCGCCTGTCGACCAATTTTCGCGGATCTCCCTATACGATACGCCATGTCGAGGTCAGCGACGCCGGCCGCGAGCGGCTTAAGTCGGGCCTCGGCATCGATGCCGTCAGCGCCGATGAGGCGCTTGATGGCGCCGATGTGGTGATCCTGGCGGTGCCGGACACGCACATCGGCAAGGTCGCGGCGAGTATCGAGAGCAAGCTTGCATCAGGCACGATGGTCGTCGTGCTCGACGCCGCGGCACCTTTCGCCGGGCATTTGCCGAAGCGGCCGGACCTGACCTATTTCGTCACCCACCCGTGCCATCCGCCGATCTTCAACGACGAGACCGACATGGCGGCGAAGAAGGACTATTTCGGCGGCGTCAAGGCCAAGCAACACATGGTCAGCGCCTTGATGCAGGGACCCGAGGAAGATTTCGCCAAGGGTGAGGCGATCGCCAAGATCATCTGGGCCCCGGTCATGCGCTCGCATCGCGTCACCGTCGATCAGATGGCGCTGCTCGAGCCCGGCCTTTCGGAAACGGTATGCGCTTCGCTGCTCGTCGTCATGAAGGAGGCCGTTGACGAGGTGGTGGCGCGCGGGGTCGACAAGCAGGCGGCGCTCGACTTCCTGCTTGGCCATATGAACGTGCTTGGCGCCGTCATCTTCGGCGAGACCAAAGGCGTGTTCTCCGACGCCTGCAACAAGGCGATAGAGTTCGGCAAGCCGGTGCTGATGCGAGACGACTGGAAGCGGGTGTTCGAGCCGGAGGAGATTGCCGCGAGCATTCAGCGCATCACTTGAGGGCAGCGACGCGTCTTCCGGAACATGTCACCTGAAATTGTCATTGACTCATCATACCAGTTGGCTTAGCTGTTCGATGGATCGGACCGTCAAGCTTCGCAGCAGGATCAGGCGCTGGATGAGTGGAGGATAGGGGGAGCGATCCGTCGAAGTGAAGCCGGCAAGGCTTGTGAATCTGACGCGACCCGCCGCCTACGGCCGGCTAACGAAATCGAATGCATATAGCCTTCGGATAAGGCACGGATTTTCAACGGGAGGAATACATGAAACTGACACGCAGAATGACGCTTGCGGCTTTTGCCGGTATGCTGGCGCTTGGCACCGCCGCACCCGCCTATGCGGCGGATTTGATCGCCATCATCACGCCCTCGCATGACAATCCGTTCTTCAAGGCGGAAGCTGTCGGCGCGGAGGCCAAGGCCAAGGAACTCGGTTACGAGGCGTTGGTGCTCGTCCATGACGACGACGCCAACAAGCAGTCCGAATTGATCGACACGGCGATTGGCCGCGGCGCCAAGGCGATCATCCTCGATAATGCCGGCGCCGACGCCACCGTCGCCGCGGTGCAGAAGGCCAAGGACGCGGGCGTTCCTTCCTTCCTGATCGATCGCGAGATCAATGCCACCGGCGTTGCCGTCGCGCAGATCGTCTCCAACAATTATCAGGGCGCCCAGCTCGGCGCACAGGAATTCGTCAAGCTGATGGGCGAGAAGGGTAATTTCGTCGAGCTCGTCGGCAAGGAATCCGACACCAATGCCGGCATCCGCTCCAAGGGTTACCACGACGTCATCGACGACTATCCGGACCTGAAGATGGTGGCGCAGCAGTCGGCCAATTGGAGCCAGACCGAGGCCTATTCAAAGATGGAATCGATCCTCCAGGCCAATCCCGATATCAAGGGCGTGATCTCCGGCAACGACACGATGGCGATGGGCGCTTATGCGGCACTTGCCGCTGCCGGCCGCAAGGACGTCATCGTCGTCGGCTTCGACGGGTCGAACGACGTGCGCGACTCGATCACCTCCGGCGGCATCAAGGCGACAGTCCTGCAGCCGGCCTTCGCGCAGGCGCAGATGGCGGTCGAGCAGGCCAACGACTTCATCAAAAACAAGAAGTCTCCCGCCGAAGAAAAGCAGCTGATGGATTGCGTCCTGGTCAATGGGGACAATGCCGCCAAGCTGGAGACATTCGCGCTCACCAACTGAGCCGGTGTAACATCAGCAGCAAGGGACGAGCCTCCGGTTCGTCCCTTGCTTCCATTTCGCCCTTTCTTCCATTTCTTTGGGTGCTCCTGACTGCCATGCCGAACGAGCCGACATGTTCAACACGCTGACCCGGCCGATCTTTGTCGCGTTGTTCCTCGCAGCAATAGGCAGCCTGACCGCCTGCAAGATCTTGCCGACGCCGTCGGCGGAAAACGGCGGCACTGGCTCCGCGTTCAATCCCGACAAGATGGTCGAGGACATCTGGGCGGCGAAAGTGATACCTTATCTGCAGCAGAAGGCCGGGCCGTTTCCCGAGGTTCATGCCTTGGCCAAGACCGATCCCGCCGCTGCCGGCGCCAAATACGGCAACCCGAAGAAGCAGGCGAATTCGCCATGGACCTTCGCGGTTCGGCTCGAGGGCAAGGTCGTTGCAGCCAATACACAGTCACGCGCGGCGACGATGGACATCGATGCCGACGGCGACGGCAAGGCGGACGCGCGGGTGCAGATCGGACCCGCCATGCGCGGAACCGCGCTGCGCGACAGCCTCGACTTCATCCAGTTCAACGATTTCACCAACCAGATCGACTTCGCCCAGTTCGGCAAGGCCTTCAATGCCTATGCCGACAAGACCGTGCTTTCCAAGCTGCCGCGCGAGGCACTCGAGGGCCGCAGCGTCGAGGTACTTGGCGCCTATACGCCGGGCAGTGGCCAGGACCTGCCGCTGGTGACGCCGGCGGAGGCAAAGATCGGGCCGAAGCCATGACCGGCGATCACGATGTCATCCTGAAGCTGGAGGACGTCTCGAAAGTCTATTCCGGCACCGTCGCGGTCAAGCGGGCGAATTTCGAGGTGCGCAAAGGCGCGGTCAACGTGCTGGTCGGCGAAAACGGAGCCGGCAAATCGACGCTGATGAAGATCATCGCCGGTGTCGAGCAGCCGACGCTCGGGCGCATCTTGCTGGACGGCGAGGAGGTTTCATTCTCGTCTTCCGGTGATGCCGTGAGCCGCGGCATCGGCATGGTTTTCCAGGAGCTGAATCTGTTCGGCAATCTGACTGTCGCCGAAAATATTTTTGCTACCCGCGAGATCACCAACCGCTTCCACAAGATCGACCGCAAGGAGCAGGAGCGCCGCGCGGCGGAGTTCCTTGAACGCCTGGAAGCCGGCATCCGGCCCGACATGCTGGTCGAGGATCTGCGCATCGGCCAGCAGCAGCTGGTCGAGATCGCCAAGGCGGTTTCGCTCGATGCGCGCATCCTGATCATGGATGAACCGACCTCGGCGCTCAGCGCGGCGGAAGTCGAGATCCTGTTCAAGGTGATTGCCGACCTCAAGGCACGCGGCGTGGCAATCGTCTACATCTCGCACCGGCTCGAGGAACTGATCCGCATCGGCGACACCATCACGGTGCTGCGCGACGGGCGCATCACCGGCCAGGCGGAGATGAAAGACGTCGACACCCAGTGGATCGTGCGGCAGATGATCGGCTCGGACGCCAAGGACTTCGCCAAGGCCGACGGCCATGTGCCGGGCGAGGAAATATTCCGCGCCGAGGACATCTGCCTGCCGCGCGTCACCGGCGGGCTTGCGGTCGACCACGTCTCGCTGTCGCTGCGCGCCGGCGAAATCCTCGGCATCTATGGCCTGATGGGCGCCGGACGCAGCGAGCTGTTCGACTGCATCATGGGCCGCCACGGCCATTCGACGGGCACGATATTCATTGCCGGCAAAAAAGTGCACGAGCGCGACACGACGCGGCGCATCCGGCGCGGCCTGGCGCTGATCCCCGAAGACCGCCAGCGCGAAGGGCTGGTGTCGATCCTCTCCGTCGCCAGCAATCTGACGCTGGCCAGCCTGTCGCGGTTCGTGCGCCTGTTCCACATTCGCGGTGCCGCCGAAAGACAGGCGGTGGCCCGGACGGTGCGCGAACTGGCGATCAAGGTCGCCGATCCGGCGCAGGAAGTCTCGTCGCTGTCAGGCGGCAACCAGCAGAAGGTGGTGATCGGCAAGGCGCTGCTCACCGGCCCGAAGGTGCTGTTGATGGACGAGCCCAGCCGCGGCATCGACGTCGGCGCCAAGGCCGACGTGTTCCGCACCATGCGCAAGCTGTCGCGCGACGGCCTGGGGATTCTGTTTGCCACCTCCGATCTCGACGAAGTGATGGCGTTGTCCGACCGCATCGCGGTGATGAGCAATGGAAAACTGACCGGCATGTTCGACCGCGCCGAGGCGACGGAGGCCGCACTCGTCGCTGCCTCCGCCTTCGGCCACGGACCGGTCCCGCACGGAGAGCAAGGCGCATGACTGACATCCCAGCCAAGGCGGCGGTCAACTCCATGTCGGGCGGCTCGGTCCTGCTGACGCTGATGAAGGCGAGGACGTTCATCGCGCTGATCGCCGTGCTGTTATTCTTCTCGATAGCCGCCCCCAATTTCCTGTCGGCCGCCAATCTTATCCTGATGTCGAAGCACGTGGCGCTGAACGCATTCCTCGCAATGGGCATGACCTTCGTCATCATCACCGGCGGCATCGACCTGTCGGTCGGCTCGATCGTCGGCCTGTGCGGCATGGTGGCCGGCTACCTCGTGCTCAACGGCATCGACCTGCAGGTCGGCTACACCATCTATTTCAACGTCTTCGAGATCGCGCTGATCACGCTTGCCGTCGGCATATTGATCGGCGCCGTCAACGGCTTGCTGATCACCAGGCTTAACGTTGCGCCTTTCATTGCCACGCTCGGCGTGCTCTATGTCGCACGCGGCCTGGCGCTGCTGTCGTCGGACGGCCGTACTTTCCCCAATCTCGTCGGCAAGCCCGAGCTCGGCACCACAGGGTTCGGCTACCTCGGCGCCGGCCGGCTGCTCGGCTTGCCGGTTTCCATATGGATCTTGGTCGTTGTTGCGGTAGGGGCGGCCTATCTCGCCAAATACACCCCGCTCGGCCGCCACATCTTCGCCGTCGGCGGCAATGAGCGGGCGGCGCGGATTTCAGGCGTCCGCGTCAACATGGTGAAGATGTTCGTCTACATGTTCTCCGGCTTCTGCGCGGCGATCGTCGGGCTGATCATCTCGTCCGAACTGATGGCCTCGCATCCGGCGACCGGAGAGAGCTTCGAGCTCAACGCCATTGCCGCGGCAGTGCTCGGCGGCACCTCGATGTCGGGCGGACGCGGTACCATCGGCGGTACCATTGTCGGCGCCTTCGTCATCGGCATCCTTTCGGACGGGCTGGTGATGATGGGGGTGAGCTCGTTCTGGCAGATGGTGATCAAGGGCCTCGTCATCATCGTCGCCGTCGTCGTCGACCAGGCACAGCGCCGGCTGCAGAGCCGTGTCACGCTGATGCAGATGGCAAAGGCCGGCTAACATGGCGGAACTGCGTGGAGCGCTGATCGGCTGCGGCTTCTTTGCCGTCAACCAGTTGCATGCCTGGCGCGACATAGAGGGCGCCTCGATCGCCGCCATCTGCGACCGTGATCCGGACCGGCTGCGGATCGTCGGTGACCAGTTCGGGGTCGCGCGGCGCTATACCGATGCGGCCGCGCTGTTTGCCGGCGAAAGGCTGGATTTCGTCGACATCGCCACCACCGCACCAAGCCACAGAATGCTCGTGGAGATGGCGGCGCAGCACGGCGTTCCGGCAATCTGCCAAAAACCGTTTGCGCCGACGCTTGCCGACGCCAAAGCGATGGCAAAGGCCTGTGCTGACGCCGGCGTGCCGCTGATGGTGCATGAGAATTTTCGCTGGCAGTCGCCGATCCAGGCGGTGCGTACCGTGCTCGACAGCGGCGAAATCGGCACCCCCTTTTTCGGACGGATCTCGTTCCGCTCTGCCTATGACGTGTTTTCCGGCCAGCCCTATCTGGCGACCGGAAAGCGCTTCATTATCGAGGATCTCGGCATCCATATCCTCGACATCGCCCGCTTTCTGCTGGGCGACGTCTCGACGGTCACTGCGCGAACGGCGCGCATCAATCCCGGCATTGCCGGCGAGGACGTTGCGACGATGCTGATGGACCACACGAGCGGCGCCACTTCCGTGGTCGACTGCAGCTACGCGAGCAAGCTCGCTACCGAGCCGTTTCCGGAGACGCTGATCGAGATCGACGGCAGCGACGGCACGATCCGGCTGGCGCAGGGCTACCGGCTCACCGTCACCGGCAGGAGCGGGACAGCCGTGAGCAACGTCTCGCCACCGCTGCTGGCCTGGGCATCACGGCCGTGGCACAACATCCAGGAAAGCGTCGTCGCCATTCAAAAGCACTGGGTCGATTGCCTGACCAACGGAGCCGAGCCCGCGACCTCGGGCGCGGACAACCTCAAGACATTAGCGCTGGTCGAGGCAGCCTATGCCGGCGCCGCAAGCCGGGAGCCGGTGCAACTCGACGCCTTGCTGAAATGACAGCCGACGCCTTCCTCCTCTACGGTACACGTGCAGTTGAAGCCGAACCGGTCAGGCTGCGCGCCGGCGCGCTGGCGGCGGACTTCGTCAACGGCAATCTGCGCAGCATCCGCCACGGCGGCACCGAAGTTCTGCGTGCCATCGCCTACATCGTCAGGGATCGCGACTGGGGCACCTACGAGCCGACGCTCACCGATTTAATCATCGACCAGGGCGATGACGCTTTCTTCGTCAGCTATTCGGCAGGTTGTTTCGGACCAGAGGGAAGCCGGCTCGACTTCCGTGCGACCATCAAGGGCTCGGCTGATGGCCAGCTGATCTTCGACGTGAGCGCTCTTCCCGACAACGATTTCGAGACCAATCGCTGCGGCTTCTGCATCCTGCATCCGATTGCCGGCCTGGCCGGCAGCCCGGTCATGGTCGAGCATACCGATGGCAGCGTGGTCGCGACGCGGCTTCCAGAGCTGATCGATGCCTGGCAGCCTTTCAAGGATCTGCGGGCGATCACCCATGAGGTCCGGCCGGGCGTCACCGCCGAATGCCGTATGCAAGGCGACACTTTCGAGATGGAGGACCAGCGCAACTGGTCGGATGCCTCCTACAAGACCTATGTTCGGCCGCTGGCGCTGCCGTGGCCCTATGTGCTGCCCGCCGGCAAGACCTTCCGTCAGACCATCAGCTTGCGGATAGAGGGTCGCGGGAAAGTGCCGGCGGCTGCGGCAACCGTCGAACCAATTCGCGTCACGCTCGGCAAAGCCGGACCGGGGCTGCCGGATATCGGCGTGATCGTCTATCCGGATGAGGTCGAGGCGGCGCTGGGCAAGCTGCCGATGCTGTCCGAGCTTGGTCCGCAGCAATTGATGTTCCATTACGACCCGACGCGTGGCCATGGGCTCGACGCCTTGCGGGCTTACGCCCGGCTCGCCGCCGCCTATCCGGTCCGGACAACGCTCGAATGTGTCATTGCCGGCGACGGCGATCTCGACGTCGAGCTTTCAGGCGTCGCCGACATGGTGCGCCAGGCCGGGCTCAAGCTTTCGGCCATTGCCGTCTCGCCCTCGGTCGACCGGCAGTCGACGCCGCCGGGCAGCGCATGGCCGCAATGCCCACCGCTCGAAGACGTCTATGCCGCGGCGCGGCGCGCCTTTCCCGACACCCGCCTCGGCGGCGGCATGTTCAGTTATTTCACCGAACTCAATCGCAAGCGTGTGCCGGCTGACCCGCTCGATTTCGTCACGCATTGCACCTGCCCGATCGTGCACGCCGCCGACGATCTCAGCGTCATGCAATCGCTGGAGGCACTGCCTTTCATCACGGCGTCAGTACGAACGATCTTCGGAACAATACCTTATCGGATCGGGCCGTCGACCATTGCCATGCGCCAGAACCCTTATGGCGGCGCGACCAAGGCCAATCCCGACAATCAGCGCATTGCCATGGCCGACCGCGACCCTCGCCATGCCGGGCTGTTCGGGGCCGCATGGACGATCGGCTATGCCGCGCGCGTTGCGCCGGCCGGGCTCGAAATGCTGACGCTCTGCAGCTTCACCGGACCATTCGGCGTACTGGCCTCGTCGGGCGAACCTGTCGAAGAAGGTGCACCCCGGCCGATTTTCCACGCGGTGAAAGGACTTTGCGATCTGGCCGGCCATGCGCATGTGGCGGCGACAACGACCGATGAGACGCGGGTATTGGCACTGGCCGGCCGCTCCCAGACAGGCAAGATCATCGTCTGGCTGGCGAACCTTACCCCGGACGATTTTCCGGTCGATGTTTCCGGGCTCGGCTCCGATCGGGGTCCTCTGAAGATCTGGGATGGACGAATGTCGCGCAAGATTCCGCAAGACACGTCGGGCCGAGACCATCTTGTGATGACACCCTACGCAATCGTCCGGATCGGCTGAAGTCATTTGCCGAGGCTCTTGGATAGCCGCACTTCGGCAGCGGTTGCCCGTAGCGGCAGCACTTCCATGCCGACTTGTCACCGGATCTGCTTTCGAAACTCGCCTGGTGCCATTCCAGTTGTCCTGGAAAAAAGACGGCTGAACGAGGCGACGTCCTGATATCCCACCCGATAGCAAATTTCTGAAACGCTCAGTTTCGTTTCCTCAAGCATGGATTTTGCCAACTCCAGCCGCCGTTCCTGGATCCATTTTCCCGGCGTTGTCTGGAGTTCGTCGAAAAATCTGCGAGACAGGGTTCGCGAAGACATGCCCAATTCAGTTGCGAGAAATTTCAGATCGATTTCCGACATCTTGTCTTTCGAGAGCTCGCGCAGCTTGTTCTCGAATGGGCTGGCCTCGTTCGAAATTTCGTCGAGAGAAAATTCGTAGGGACTCTGGAATTTGCGCGGCGGAGGAAGAACCAGAAGTTTTCGAATGATCCGCTCCTCCTTCGAGAAGCCCAGATCGATCAGCAAAGCCCTGGCGAGTTCGAGTCCGGAAAACCCGCCTCCGCATGTGTAAAGGCGGTCCTGGCGAATGAGAAGGCGGGAAGCGTCCCATCGCACTTGCGGAAACCGGCGGCTTGCCTCGGCTTTCAGCCACCAGGATATCGTTGCGCGTTTGCCGTCCAATAATCCCGAATTGGCGAGCAGATAACACGCGCCGCAATGTGCTGCGATGATTGCGTCCTGCTGCTGCGCGAGCGCGATCAGCGGTTTTGAATGTTCACTCTCCTCGTCGAGCGAGCGCAGAAGCTCCGGAATCTCGACACCCGGCATCGCAATGAGAATCAGGACATCCATTTTCCGGGATGGTTGAGCCTTCGTCGGGAAGAAAATTCCTGTACTTGATGCCGACGGCGTGCTCCTTGAAACGAATTCACAGGAGAGAACCTGTGAACGGCAGACGTCATTCACAAGCTGAAACATTTCCACGAGCGTCGAGACGACGGCCGAATAGAAATTCGACGGCAGCCAGATCACGACGTGGAGGCTCCTGTCAGCCATTGCGGTTCTCCCGGTGTCGTTCTCGCCGATTGGCAAGTCTAGCATAGTCTTTGCAAGAATTGCCAATTCCAGAACAAGCGCGGCGCCTCCAGGAGGGCCTATGAGGGCTGCGGACGAAGCGGCCCGTGGAAGTCCATGGCTGGGAAGATGCAAATGCTGAAATCGCTGAATGAAAACAACGCGGCACATACACCGGATTCAGACGGCAACATAAAACTGCGTCGGTCCGGGCTCAGGCTGATCTGTGGTCAGCCAGTAGGCCGAGAACAAGGTCCGACCGCGACGCCGGTCGGGACCTGCACTTGATTTTCAGTTGCCGGAATTCATCACGTAGAGCGCGCGCGAGCGTTCGAGGTGCTTGATCATCGCCTTCTCGGCGCCATCCGCATCCTTGGCTTCGATGCGTCCGACGATCTCTTCGTGCTCGGTCAGCGTGAACTTTTCCTTGCCGGTCCAGATCAGCATTTCGGTGTGGTATTCCTTTAGCCAGCCAAGCATTGCCTCGCTGACGGCGACATAGATCGGGTTTCCGGAAATTGCCGCGATCTGAGTGTGGAACTTCATGTCGGCGGATATGAAGGCTTCCGAGTCGCCACGATGGCTGCGCTGCTCGGCAACCGTTGCCCGCAACCGCTGCACGTCCTCGGCGGTTGCCTTCTCCGCGGCTTCCCTCACCATGCCGCGCTCGAAAAAGATGCGCGCGTTCTTGAGGTGCTCGAGCGTGTCCTTCGATGACGACAGGATGATCTTGGCTGCGCCGTCGACCTGCTTGATGATCGACTTGGCGGTCAGCTGCAGCACCTTGGCACGCTCGCCATGCGAGATCGCGACCAGCCCCATATTGCTCAACGCCTGCATCGCCTCGCGGATCGCCGGCCTGCCGACCTCGAAGCGCTCCATCAATTCGCGCTCCGACGGCATGTCGTCACCCGGCAGCAATTCACCGCTGGTGATCAGGCGCTTCAGTCTCAAGAATACTTCGTCGGAAAGCTTGCGCCGGACGATCGGCTCCGAACGGTTCATCGTCGCGAATCACTCCTTTGACCGGCCTATACCTAGCATTTCCGCCGTGAATTCCGGAACGCCTGTTGCCGGCTCGCCCTTACCGCCAAGCCGGATAGGGCTTGCAATGCTTATGTACTCATTATACCAGATTTCGAGGGCCAAGGAACCTTTTTCGAAACCTCCCCGGCAGGCCGCACGAATATGATTGTTCTTACCTATCGCATCGAAACGCCCGGCAATATCGAGGCGCTGGCGGCCAAGATTGCAAGCGACCAGTCGACCGGAACCTTCGTCGCGCTGGCCGGCGAGACCGAAGAGCTCAAGGCCAGGGTCGCAGCGCGAGTCCTGGCGATACGGCATCTGCCGGACGCGGACCGGCCGTCCCTTCCCGAAACCGGTTCCGGAGCAAGCCCCGAAGCACGCAACGGCCCGGTCAAGCGCGCCGACATCGATATCGCCTTTCCGCTGGACGCCATCGGCACCGACCTGTCGGCGCTGATGACCATCGCCATCGGCGGCACCTTTTCGATCAAGGGCCTGTCCGGCATTCGTGTCGTCGACATGAAGCTACCCGAGGAGTACCGGGGCGCGCATCCGGGCCCGCAATTCGGCGTCACGGGCAGCCGCAGGCTGACCGGTGTCGCGGATCGTCCGATCATCGGGACCATCGTCAAGCCGGCGCTGGGGCTCCGCCCGCCCGAGACGGCCGCAATGGTGCAAGAGCTGATTGCCGCCGGCGTCGATTTCATCAAGGACGACGAGAAGCTGATGAGCCCGGCCTATTCACCGCTGTCGGAGCGGGTGAGGGCAATCATGCCGCTGATCCTCGACCACGAGCAGAAGACCGGCAAGAAGGTCATGTATGCCTTCGGCATTTCACATGCCGATCCCGACGAGATGATGCGAAACCACGATCTGGTGGCAAAGGCCGGCGGCAATTGCGCGGTGGTCAACATCAATTCGATCGGCTTTGGTGGCATGGCTTACCTCCGAAAGCGCTCCAGCCTGGTGCTCCATGCCCACCGCAATGGCTGGGACATTCTCACCCGCCATCCCGGCCTCGGCATGGATTTCAAGGTCTGGCAGCAGTTCTGGCGGTTGCTCGGCGTCGACCAGTTCCAGATCAACGGCATCGCCTCGAAATACTGGGAACCCGACTGGTCCTTCGTCGAATCCTTCAAGGCGGTGACCACGCCGATCTTTTCGCCGGCCGATTGCGCATTGCCGGTCGCCGGCTCCGGCCAGTGGGGCGGGCAGGCGCCTGAAACCTTCCAGCGAACCGGCCGGACGGTCGATCTTCTCTATCTCTGCGGCGGTGGCATCGTCAGCCACCCGGACGGGCCGGGCGCCGGCGTGCGCGCCGTGCAGCAGGCCTGGCAGGCGGCGGTCCAGGACATTCCGTTGGCGGATTATGCCTTGAGCCATGTCGAGCTGGCGCGGTCGATCGAGAAGTTCGGCGGCGGCGAGGCGGCCTGACGCCATGCAAAACCTGCTTCTGAGTTACTATGGCGACGACCTGACCGGCTCGACCGACGTTATGGAGGCGCTCGAGCTCGGCGGCGTGCCGACCGTCCTGTTCATGCGCCAGCCGGACGAGGCGCTGCTTTCGCAATTTGCGCATTGCCGCGCCCTTGGGCTGGCCGGCACCAGCCGCAGCGAGACGCCGCAGTGGATGGACACGCATCTGCGAGATGCCTTCGCCTGGCTGAAGACCGTCAACGCCGAGATCTGCCACTACAAGGTCTGCTCGACCTTCGATTCCAGCCCGGCAATCGGCAGCATCGGCCGGGCGATCGAAATCGGCCGCTCGGTTTTCCGGCAAGACGGCGTGCCGCTGGTGGTCGGCGCGCCGCAGCTGAAGCGCTACACCGCCTTCGGTCATCTGTTCGCGGCCTATCGCGAAAAATATTTCCGCATCGACCGCCATCCCGTGATGAGCCGCCATCCGACCACGCCGATGGACGAATCCGACCTACTGATCCATCTGTCGCGCCAGACCAGCCTCGCCTCGGGCCTGGTCGACCTGGCGACGCTGCAGTCTGCGTCGCGGTCGAAAGCATTCGACCGGCTTGTGGAGAATGGCTCAGGTATCGTGCTTGTCGATGTCGATAGCCTGGAAACCCAGGCACTTGCCGGCAAGGAGATTTGGCGCGCTCGCAAGCCGGGCGGTTATTTCGTCGTCGGCTCTTCAGGCATCGAATATGCCTTGCTGGTCGAATGGGCATCGAACCGGATCGTGCATACCAAATCCGCCTTTTCGCCGCCGGGGGCTGCCGACAGGATCGCCGTGGTCTCGGGGAGCTGCTCGCCGACGACGGAACGACAGATCCGTCATGCTCTGGCCGACGGCTTCGACGGGATCGAGCTCGACCCCGTCGAACTGGTTTCTGAGGCTTCGAACGATGCGATTGCGCGCGCGGTGGCGACCGGCCGCTCCAGCCTACGGGCCGGGCGCAGCGTCATCCTCTACACAGCGCTCGGACCTGCGGCCGACCGCGGTGCAGAAATCGATCTCCGGGAAGGCGCCCGCCATAAGCTCGGCCGCGGCCTTGGCGAGGTTCTCCGCGAACTGACGCTTCAAGAGAAGCTACTGCGCGTGGTCATTGCCGGCGGCGACACGTCGAGCCATGCACTTGGCCAGATGGGCGTCGACGCGCTGACTGTGCGAATGCCGCTGCCGGCATCGCCGGGCTCGCCACTTTGTGTGGCGCATTCAAGCATTAAGGCGATCGATGGGCTGGAAATTGCCCTCAAGGGCGGGCAGGTCGGAACCGACCGCTATTTCTCCACTATTCGCGATGGGGTCGGCGGTTGAGAGCGGGGAATGTCAGGTCAAATCGGTGATGCTCGATCGGGATCGAGGATAGTCACTAGCCGGCAAACCAGAAATCTCAGGCGTTCAGATCAGCGGCAATGCCACTCATCCCGCTATCTGCCCATTGTCCTGCCTGGATGATACTGACGGGCGTAGGCGACACAGGCGTCTACCGTGCTGACACAGAGCGCATCGCGGTTATTCGGCAGGTTGTTGTCGCCGGCGTAGGCAACCTCGGCAACATGACCGTCAACCATTCGAATTTGCGTGTTGCAATAGCCGCCGGGGGCGACGTTGACGGAACCTCCCAGCGCCGGGACGGGGCCAATGGCCACGGTCGGAACGACAATGTTGAGATTGCCGCGTTGAACGACGCGCTGATAGGTCCAGATCTGGCCGGATTTGCCGACATCGGCAGTGGCGGTCGGAAAGCCGGCGCACATTCGAACGTCCGCCTCGCTAAGGCCGACCATCTCCCTGCGGGCTGCCGCCGCCGTGGCGTCTTCCTTCGCAGTGCTCGACGTGTCATCGGGCATGACGCAGGAAGACAGGATGGCGGCGCTTGCCGATAGAAGGAGAAGGGCAAGCTTTCGGGTGTGGAAAGATGTCATACCAACTTCGGATTGCACGGGAGCCCCGAATGCCAACCTAGGAAGTGGGCCAATCGAGTCAACCGGCAGAAAATTCACGAAGTCGTTTGGTCCGCCATTCCGCCGCACGCATCTGCTGGAAGAGGTTGAGGCTGCCGCCGTGACCCTCGCGCCCTATCTTCCGCCTGGGCATCGGATTTCCCAAACCGATCCCTTCTTGTCAGACGTACTGGCGCACGGTGCTGTGACTTTGGTTCGGCCGACGGTGTGCTAGTTTCAGCCAATTGCTCCGGAGACGTCATGCCTATCAAGCTGCAAGAAATCGCCCTCGCTCTTCTGCTGTTGGTTGCCGGAACTGGGGTGGGTCACGCGGAGACGGCCCAGCGGCCGCCGCCCACAGGCGGGGTTCTCTCGCTCCTGCCACCGCCGCAGACTTCCGATCATTCGATCGTCATTGCCGGACGCACGCTCGATTACGAGGCCAAGGCCGGCACGCTGTCATTGCCGTCCGGCAAAGGCGATATCACCGCCGAGATTTTCTACGTCGCCTATGCACTGCATTCCGGGAAAGAAACGGGACCGGATCCGCGGCGCCCGATCACCTTCGTGTTCAATGGCGGTCCGGGAGCAGCTTCCGCTTATCTTCATCTCGGCGCGCTCGGTCCGCGGGTCCTGGCGACGGCGGCCGATGGAAGTTTCTTGCCGCCGCCGCAGAGGCTGTTCGACAACCCCGACACTTGGCTCGACATGACCGACTTGGTCTTTGTGGACCCTGTTGGAACCGGTTACAGCCGTGAAGCGCCCGGCACGGAAGCACACAGCTTCTGGGGCGTCAGCCAGGACGCCGCGTCGATAGGCGCGTTTATCCGGCTCTATCTGGCGCAGACGAACCGTACGGTATCGCCTGTCTTCCTGGCTGGCGAAAGCTATGGCGGCTTTCGAGCAGCATTGCTCGCCAGGAAGCTTCAGGAAGACATCGGCATCAGCCCGAGTGGCGTCGTGCTGATTTCGCCGGCGCTCGAATTCACGCTGGTGCGCCCGGACGAGTTCCAGCCGCTCCACTGGGCGCTGGAACTGCCGTCGCTGGCGGCAGTGCGCCTACACAGCGAAGGCGTTTCCGGCCCGGCCCTGCAGGAGCGGCTGGCGGAAGTCGAACGCTATGCGCTCGGCGATTATCTGGCCGCGCTGGCAGGTGGGCTGGAGCAGGGTGGGCGCCTGGCGAGCCAGCGTGTCGCCGCAATCACCGGTCTGCCACTCGATCTCGTCCAGCGGCACTTTGCACGCATTCCCATAGGGCTGTTCGCCAAGGAGTTTGCACGGGCAAAGGGCAATGTTCTCAGCGCCTATGACGGCAACATCGCGACAGCGGACGTGGCGCCAGAGAGCCTGGGAGTCGAGGGTCCCGATCCGGTGCTCGACCGAAGCGTGCCGGCGCTCACCTCCGCTTTCGTCGGCTATGTGCGTGATGAATTGAACTTCCGCACGGATATCAGCTATCGGCTTCTCAACCGTGAAGTCAGCGGCAATTGGGACTATGGGACGAGCGCGACGCGTCAGGGCTATGCGGGTGTCATGGACGACCTTCAACAGGCGCGCGTGCTAAACCCCAGCCTCGGCGTGCTGATCGTCAACGGCTACAGCGACCTAGTGACGCCGTACATGGGCTCGCGCTACCTGCTTGGTCAAATTCCTTCGCTTGCCGGCGCAAAGCCCATTCGCACCGAGGTGCTGGAGGGCGGGCACATGATGTATCTGAGGCCGGATGGACGGGCGGCACTGAAGCAGGCCGCGTCCGAGCTTTACCGAACGACGCAATGAGACGGTTTGCCCAAAAAAGCGCCGGATACGCTGTTCGCCCTCTCATCAGGCCCTAGTTCCATCGCGATTGATCGGTTACACACCTAGGATGGCGTCTTTCAGCGACGTTCGACAACGGATTAGCCGGCTCTCCAGAATCGCGCCACTGGTGCGGCGTGCTGCCGAGCGGGCCATTCGGAACACCAAGCCACACAGGCTGACAAGCCTTGTTGACCGTTGGAATGCGCTGTCGCTGGCAACGCAGTTCCTGCTCGCGGGCGGTCTATTTTCCCTGTCAGCCATGGTGGTGGTGGGGATTTCCGTCACGAACCATATAGAAACCGTGGTCACGCAGAATTCGGCTTCCGCGACGGCTCTTTACGTGGACAGCGTTATCGCGCCGCTGCTTCCGGATATGCGCAAGAGCGAAGTGCTCGACGAGAGCGTCGCCCATGCGCTCGATGAAACGCTGGGACAAGGGGCACTCGGCACAAGGCTCGAATCCTTCAAGCTCTGGCGTCGCGACGGAACCATCCTGTATTCGACCGACAAGACATTGATCGGCAAGCGCTTCGAACCCAGCGACAATCTCCGGGCGGCATTCGCAGGCCAAATGGTCTCGGAGTTCGACAAGCTCGACGATCCGGACAGCGAGGCCGAAAGAGCCAGCGGCTTGCATCTCCTCGAGATCTACAATCCGGTGCTGCAGCCATGGTCGGGGGAAGTGGTGGCCGTTTCGGAATTCTACGAGGTCGCCACTGATTTTGAAAGAAACCTGCATCAGGCGCTCATTCGAACCTGGCTGGACGTTGCCGCCGTCACAGCGGCCTTCTTTCTCGGGCTGTCGGCAATCGTGTTCCGTGGCAGCCGCATGATCAGTTCGCAGAGCCGCTCGTTGAAGCAGCGCATTGCCGAGCTTTCCGATCTGCTTGCGCAAAACAGACTGTTGAGGCTGCGGGTGCAGCGTGCCTCGCAGCGTGCCACCGCACTTAACGAACGCTATCTCAGGCGCATCGGTGCGGACTTGCACGATGGCCCCGCGCAATTGGTTGCTCTCGCGGCGCTGGGGATCGACAGCCCCGTCATTGCCGATCCCGCTACGCCGCAATCGAAGCGCGCACAGGACTTGCTGGCCATCAAAGCACATCTGGACGATGCCATGCGCGAGATCAGGAGCATCAGCAAGGGCCTTGTCCTGCCGCATATCGAGCATGCCGAACTGGGTGAAATTCTCCAGCTAGCCGTACAGGCGCACGAAGAACGAACCGGCGTCAAAGTGAGATTATCGATGACCGGCGGCCATGCGCCGTTGTCGCCGGCGGCCAAGATTTGCATCTTCCGCTTCGTCCAGGAGGCGCTGAACAATGGATTCCGTCATGCCGGAGGTGAAGGTCAGTCGGTCGAGAAACATTTCGACGGCGAGCGCGTTTGTATCGAAGTGGCCGACGCCGGCGCTGGCTTTGACCCGCAAATCGTGCGTCCCGAGAGGCTGGGACTCGTTGGGCTGCGCGAGCGGGTGGAAAGCCTCGGGGGCCAGTTTACCGTGACTTCCTCACAGAGTGGCACAGTCGTAAGAATGGCCCTCAACATCGTTGAAATGGGGCAGACATGACAGTAGCCATCAAGCTCGCCATCGTCGACGACCACCCGCTGTTCAGGGAAGGCGTTGTGCGCACGCTCGATCAGATCGGCGGGTTCGAGATCGTCGGTGAAGGAAGCAGCAGAGACGATGCCCTGCGGATAATCGAAGACCAGCGGCCCGACATTCTGCTGATGGACATCTCGGTTCCTGGAGGTGGCCTTGGCGTGATCGGACCGGCCCTTGAGCGGCATCCGGCACTGAAAATTGTGATGCTGACCGTTTCGGAAGAAAACCAGCACGTGATGACCGCGTTGCAGAGCGGGGCAAGGGGCTATGTTCTGAAGGGGGTCGGGTCGAGGACGTTGGCTGCGATCCTGCGCACGGTAGCGTCGGGCGAACGATATGTCTGTCCACAATTGTCGGCGCGCCTGTTGGCCGATCTCTCGGCTCAATCAAAAGAGCCGGCGAAAGCTGACGGACTTGCCGACCTCACCAGCCGCGAAAGGGAGATCCTGACGCTGGTTGCCGCGGGACTGAGCAACAAGCGGATCGGGCTTCGGCTGAACCTGCATGAAAAGACGATAAAGCACCACATGACGCGAATCCTGGCCAAGCTCAACGTCAGCAACAGGACCGAAGCCGCCATGACCTTGCGCGACGCGACTGAGCGCCGCCATCCGCCTGTTCGCGATCATGCTTGAGCCGAAATTGCCGCACTGCGCGGCCATGTGAACTGGCCCTCAGTTGATCATTCCAAGCAACCTGTCCCGATCGGAACGCGTCGCCAGGCGCCGAATGATGATGCGGCCCTCGGCATCCCGCATTTCATATTGGTCGCTGTCGATGCGCTCACTGAGTCCGTTCGAATGCACCACGCCAATGCTCGGGCCGCTCACCTCGACCCGGTCTCCTGTGGATGCGTTGACAAAGAGTTTTGGCTTGCTATCGGGGTTTACCGCAGGGGCGGGATCAGGGAGATTGTCGTCCTGCGACTTTGCTTTGCCCTTGCCGGCACCAGCGTTCGAGTTCGAATTGCCGGAGTTTCCACCCGAATTGCCCGAATTGCCGTTCCCATTCCCGTTCCCGTTCCCGCCATTGCCGTTCCCGCCATCTTTGGCCCAGGCAGCCTGCGGGCCGAGCGGCTGCGATGATCCATCGACCACGACGCGATAGGGGCTCACGACGAGAATGAAGGTCAAGACGACTACAGAAATGCCGACATGACGTCCTCGTGAAGATCCGGTCCTTCGTTTCCGGGTCGTCATCAATGAACTTGCCAGTCGCATGTCGGAACTCCCCTTAATCATACGGCTCTGTCGTACTGCCTCCTGTTCGAATTCGTGTGATGCTTAAAACAATGGTTTGCGTCCGGAACGTCAAGACCCACCAGTCCCACGATGGTAACTGGTGGGTCTCGCTAGCGCAGGAAGGGACTATTTACTGCGCAAGTCTTTTGCCTTCCCGTGGTTGCGTCTCTCCGCGGTAGCGCCGACTTCCACCGTCAGCCAACAATAAATCCAATGGCCGCGACCCCGAAGCACAGGCCAAATAACGGAAAAAGCAGCCAACGTGCCTGGTGAATGCTCGGGTCCATGGCGGCCTCCTGTAACAGTCGGCATCGCAACGGGGCTCCTCGGAACTCAGTTCCTGAAACTCTCGCATTTCGGGCTTTTGCGATAGCAGCCTCGGACCAAAGTTTGGCCGTGCGGGTCCTTGGTCGATAGGCCTACAGACTGAAGTCCCTATGCCAGGAGCCGCCCTGCATTCGGCGACCTTTGTGTCCAACTGGCAGCTGCGATCCACCGCCCTCTTCGAATGCTTTGCGTTTCTGGCTCTATGGCAGCAACGCCGTTGGTCTACTGCCGCATCGTTGAAACGCCACCAATACAGACCCATATGCGAATTGCGTCGGATGTCTCCTCCCATTGCGTCCGGCGCGTTCCCCTCTGGAGGTTATAGACCTTCACACTTGGCCGGGCTTAACAACCCGGCCTTTTCTTTTGGCATTTGTGTAATCCGCCTGACGGCCCTAATTTGCGAGACATTGGTAAAATCGATTTGCAAATGCATTCATGTGCCCATAACTTGTCACCATGAGCACGATTTCCAAAGTTGCCACGCGAGCGGGCGTGTCGCGCACGACCGTGTCGCATGTCATCAACCATGCGGACCGGGTATCGAAATCGCTACGTGAGCGCGTACAAGCGGCGATCGACGAACTCGGCTACACGCCGAACCCGCAGGCGCAAAGCCTGCGCACCGGCCGCACCAACATCATCGCGATGCTGATCCCGGACATCCGCAACCCGTTCTATCCGGAGCTGGTGAAAACGGCGCAGTCGACGCTCGAAGTGGTCGGCCTCGACATGCTGATCTTCAACACCGACGTGCCGGGCGGACATTCACAGGATCACGGCCGCGAGTATTTGCGCCAGATAGGGCGCAAGCGGGTCGACGGCGTCATCGTTGCCGACTTCGCGCTGCACGGCATGCACAGCGAACTGCTCAGCCTCGATCTGCCCGCCGTCTTCATCGGCCATCTGCCGAACCATGCTGTCGACAGCGTCCAGATGGACGATTTCGGCGGCGGCTATCTGATGGGCGAGTATCTGGCGAAGAGGGGCCATCGCCGCGTCGCCCATGTCACCGGGCCAGCCTTTTTCAAGGAGGCGATGGCGCGTGCCGCCGGCTTCGAAAAAGGGCTCGCCGACAATGGCGTGCCAATCTCCGCCGATCTGCGGTTCGAGGGAAGCTATCTTGCCCCGTCAGGGCGGGAAGCGGTCACCTGGCTCAGGGAGAAGCACGGCGGAAACCTGCCGTCGGCGATGTTCTTCGCCAATTATCTGATGGCCTCCGGTGCGCTGACCGAATTCTACGACCATGGGATCAATATCCCTCAGGATATCGCCATCGCAGTCTTCGATGACCTGCCTCAACTGGAATATGTCAGGCCGAAGCTGACCCGTGTCGGCAACAGTCCGACAATGCTTGCCAAGCGCGCCACGCAAATGCTGCTCGAACGGCTGGGTGGCAAAGTCGAGGGCGCGCCGCGCACCGAAGTGATCCCATGCGTGTTGAGCCCATTCGACAGCGCGTGACGCCAGGTGCCGGCAAAGGGAACGGAGGTCCCTTCGCCAACGTTCGACCGAACAACATCCAAGGGAGGAATTGATGACTGACAAAACGACCCGCGACCGGCCATTGGCCAGCCTGAACCGCCGTCGGCTGATCCAGGGCGGCGCCACTTTCGCTGCCGCCGGCCTCACAGGCTTCCCGTTCATCAACAGGATGGCCGTGCGCGCTCAGGAAGCGCCGCTGAAATTCTGGCAGTTCTATGCGCCTGGGGGAGACGTGAAGCCGCAGGTCCAGTGGTTCGAGAAGCTGGTGGCCGACTGGAACGACGGCCACGACCAGAAGGTCGAGCTCGAATATGTCGTCAACAGCGAATACATCTCCGGTTCCAAGCTGGCAACGGCCTTCGCGTCGGGCGAGGGCCCTGACATCTTCCTCATCAGCCCCGGCGATTTCCTGCGTTATTACAATGGCGGCGTACTTGCCGACCTGACGCCGCATATCGAGGATGCCGCCAAAGCCGATTTCCCGGAAAGCGTCATCGCCAACCGCATGGTGGACGGCAAGATCTACGGTGTGCCGATGGAAGTCGAGCCGATGGCCTTCTACTATTCGGTCAAAGCGTTCGAGGATGCAAAGCTCAACGAGAACGACGTGCCGAAGACCTGGGACGAGCTGTTGGCGGTCGCCAAAAAGCTGACGACGCCCAGTCGCTACGGCGTGCTGTTCGAAACGACTCCCGGCTATTACCAGAACTTCACCTGGTATCCGTTCCTGTGGCAGGGCGGCGGCGAATTCCAGGGCAAGGACGGCAAGAGCGCCTTCGATTCGCCGGCCACCGTCCAGGCGCTGAAACTCTGGCAGGATGCCATCAATACCGGCGTGGCGCCGCGTCAGGTGGTCGGCGGCGGCTTCGACATAGTCGCCAATCTCGGGGCAGGGCTGTGCGCCATGCAGAACTGCGGCATCTGGGGCATTTCGGCGATGGACAACAACGCCAAGGACGTGCCCTACGGCATCTTCAAATTGCCGACACCGGCCAATGGCAAATACGTCACCGTCGGCGGTGGCTGGGCCTTTGTCGCCAATGCCGGAGGCAAGAACCCGGATGCTTCCGCCCAGTTCTGCGCCTGGGCGCTGGCCTCAATGGATCCGGCATCGATCGACCGGGTCGTCAACTGGTGCACTGTCGCCAAGAGCGACATGCCGCCGCGCAACAGCGCGCTGAAGGCCGGCGCCGATGTCTTCAGCACCGGCAAGTTCGGCACCTTCGCCAAGGAGATCCATCCGGGGACGCGCGCCGAGCCGCGGGTTCCGCCGGAGGCCTACAAGATCATCTCCGACGCCATCCAGTCGGCACAGCTTGGCGGGGTTGATGCCCAGCAGGCGGCGACGACGGCCAGTCAGCAACTCGATGCGTTCCTCGCTTCCTATTCCGGCGCGCCGATCCTTTAGGCCCTTTCCAGCATGGATCAGATGAAACCGCCAGCCGCGGGCGCGAATTCCGCCCGCGGCCTCACCGCCAAGCAAAGGGAGCGCTACGCCGCATGGCTGTTCGTCCTGCCCGATGCGCTCGGCTTGCTGGTGTTCGTCGGCGTGCCGATGCTGCTGTCGCTCGCCGTCGGGTTTTTCGAGGTCAACGGCTTCGGCGGCTACAGGTTCGTCGGGTTCGTCAATTACAGGCGCATGTGGGGCGACCCGCTGTTCTGGTCGTCGGTGAAGGTGACGGTAGCCTATGCCGTCATGCTGGTGCCGGCGCTCTACGTCGCCGGACTGGGACTGGCGCTTCTGGTGCAGAAGACCAACCGCTTCAACGCGGTCATGCGCTCGATGTTCTTTGCGCCGCAGATGGTCAGCCTGGTCGTGGTGGCGCTCGTGTGGCAGCTCATGCTGGTCGAAAAGGTCGGCATCGTCAGCCGGCTGGCGCCGCTCGTCGGCCTCGGCGGAATTTCGCTGCTCGGCGATCCAAATCTGGCGCTGTTCACGCTGGTGCTGGTCAGCGTCTGGTTCCTGATGGGTTTCTACATGCTGATCTTCCTCGGCGGGCTCCAGGACATCCCGGCAGAGTACTACGAAGCTGCAAAGATCGACGGTGCCGGGCCGGTGACGAGCTTCTGGTACATTACTTTGCCCTTGCTCAAGCCGACCAGCTTCTTCGTCCTCCTGGTCTCGCTCGTCGCGGCTGTCGCCGGCGGCCAGGTCTTCGACCTGATCTATGTGATGACCAAAGGCGGTCCGGTCAATTCGACCTCGGTGCTGATCATCTATATCTACAAGCAGGCATTCCAGTTCGGCGCGTTCGGCTATGCATCGGCAATGGCATCGCTGCTGGTGCTGGCGCTGATGCTGGTCACGGTCTTCTTCTTCGTGCTGACGCGCGGCGGACGCTTCGAGCATGACTGACGGCCGAACTCCTTCCGGCCGTTCGCAGATACGAGCGGCGAGACTTGCCTGGATGCTGGCAACCGCCGCACTTGGCCTGATGACGGTATTCCCGCTTGTCTGGATGCTGATCATCTCGCTCAAGCCGGCGAGCGACGTCTTCACGCCGAGCCTCATTCCGGAACGCCCGACGCTCGGCAATTTCCTCTATGTGCTGACCGAGGTGCCGTTCCTGCGCTATCTCTTCAATTCGTTCTTCGTGTCGGCGACGGTGACGGTCGCCGCGCTGTTCTTCCATTCGATGGCCGGCTATTCGCTCGCACGGCTCCGTTTTCCGGGCCGCGACACGCTGTTCCTTGCCATGTTCTCGACCTTCCTGGTGTCGCTGCCGGTCATCATCGTGCCGCTGTTCATCCTGACGCGGATGCTGCACATGCTGGACAGCTATGCCGGGCTGATCATTCCGGCGATCTTCAACGCGTTCGGCATCTTTCTGCTCAGGCAATACTACCTGTCGCTGCCCAGGGAACTGGAAGAAGCGGCGATCATGGATGGTGCCGGCTACTGGCGCATCTATTGGAGCATCATCCTGCCGCTCAGCCGGCCGATCCTGTCGGCACTGGCGATCCTGTTCTTCCTCGCCAACTGGAATGCTTTCCTGTGGCCGTTGACGATCACATCGGACCTCGATCTCTGGGTGGTGCAGGTAGCCATTGCGAACTTCAAGAGCCAGTACGCCGCCGCCTGGAACTACGTCATGGCCGCTTCGACCATCGTAGCCGTGCCGATGCTGGTTCTTTTCGTGATCTTCCAACGCCAGATCATGGAATCGATCAAGACAAGCGGCCTGAAATAACCGCTGAAGCAAGAGGAGAAACACATGGATAATGCCGGCTTGTCGCCGCTTCGCGGGCTCGCCAAATTGCGCGACGCCAAAACCCGCCGGTTCTCAAGCTACGACCGCACCGGCGGCAATGACGACCGGCTGCACATTGAACCCGGCCAGACGGTGGTGATTGCCGAGCATGACGGTGCCGGCATCGTCACGCATATCTGGGCGACGCTCGCCTGCGAGAGCGAGGCGTTCCTGCGCAAGATCGTATTGCGCGCCTATTGGGATGGTGAGGCACATCCGAGCATCGAAACGCCGATCGGCGATTTCTTCGGCATGGGCCACGCCCGCACGCGCAATTTTGCCAGCCTGCCGGTGCAGGCAAGTCCCGAGGATGGCAAGGCCTTCAACTGCTACTTTCCGATGCCGTTTGCCAGCCACATGCGCTTCACCGTCACCAATGAGGCTGAGGACGACCTGCTTTTCTATTACTATGTCGATCTCGAACTGCATGAGGAACTCGAGGAAGGCCTGGGCCGCTTCCACGCCCAATACAGGCAGCAGCGACCTGATGGCATAGACGAGACGGGGCTGGCCAACGAGCAGGTCCTGTTTGGCGGGGAAAACACCGACGGGAACGGCAACTACACCATCCTGGAGGCGGAAGGTCATGGCCACTATGTCGGCGTGCTCTATTCCGTCTATTCGCGGCGGCGTTCCGCACTATGGGACTGGTATGGCGAGGGCGACGACATGATCTTCGTCGATGGCGAGCCGGGCATTTCCGTGCCGGATACAGTGCGCAAGCCCGATCCGCGCATCGGACCGAAGGCCGAACTGATCGACGATCGCGGCGAGACCGGCCCCGGCGCCAACGATGCCTGGCCGCCGACGCTGCACGGCACCGGCACGGAAGATTATTTCAATACGGCATGGTGCCCGACACAGGACTACAGCGCGCCCTATCACGGCATCATCGCCGCCGGCGGGCCGAACTGGACCGAGCCGGTTACGCTCTATCGCTGGCACATAGAGGACCCGGTCATCTTCCACAAACGGATCCGGGTGACCATCGAGCACGGTCACGCCAATCGCCGCTCGGACGACATTTCGTCGGTCGCCTTCTGGTATCAGGCCGAACCGCACAAGCCGTTCGAAGCGCTTGCCGATGTCGAGGACCGCATCCCCACCTATCGCGCGCCTTATCACAATTGGAATGCCGCCTTCGACGAGAAGAGGCGTTAGGCCGGGATGCGTTCGAATTGAACCGTGCATCCCGCGCTATCTGCGTCGGGGCACGACACTGCCGCAGCGCGCCACCTCAGCTGCGAGGTGGAAGTTGCTGGACAGACCAGGTGTTGCCGTCGGGATCCTCAAAGAAGACAAATCTGCCCCAGGGAAAATCCTTGATATCGCTGACCTCGATACCTTGAGCGGCCAGGTACCGGTGTGCCTCATCGACATCGGGCACGACCAGTTGCAGGCCCCTTATGGATCCCGCGGGGCTGTCGACGAGGCCCTTGCCCATGGCAATCGAACAGGCCGAACCGGGCGGCGTCAATTGCACGAAACGTATCTCGTCGCTTACGGTGTGGTCGTGATCGAGATGAAAGCCGACCTTCCCAACATAAAAGGCAATTGCTCTATCGACGTCCGATACGGGGACCGGGACTAGTTCCAGCTTCCAATCCATGACAGCCCTTTCGCAGCTTGATCGCCAAGTGGTGCCGAACACCGTGGCGCCATCCCGCCATCTTCCCAATGCCATTGTCGGCGCGGGCCGCTCAGTCAGTCAAGAGATACCCGGGCTCGGGCAACGTGAGGACTGGTCTCATTGCTGAGACGGCGTTCGGAACCGATGAGCACAAGCTCAGTTAGGCGGAGGACAACCACCTTTCGGATCAGCAAGGACGACTTTAATGATCGGAACGCAGGGCGCCGAATACAACTGTGGGAAGGTTGAACGGGCGTCGTTGACGCGCGAAGGGATTGCTTGGAAGCGACGCTCGCCGAAGCTGGCGAGGCGAAGCCGAAGCGCAATTATGCCGTGAATGCCTACGATTCGACCTGCCTTCTCCTTGCCGCGATCAAAGACGCCAGCACTGTATCCAAGGGATATCCGAGCCGGCGCGACGTTCTGGCGGCGGTGCGCGATATCCGTTTCAAGGGAATCGCCTATCGCGAGCCGGTGCGGTGGGATGAAAAGGGCGACAATCTGGCCGCTGTGACTGCACTCAACGGGGTGGAAAACGGCCGCTTCCGACAGATCGCCGAAATCCAGCAGATGCAGAGTGTAGAGCAGACCTGACGCCGACAGGCTCTTCGACCGAACCGGTTTCCGCCGCTTTGCCAGGACGATTTTCACAGGACCACGAAACAATAATCTCCGGTCGCCGTTTCGCCCGCAGAACCTTTCGAGGAGGCGACGATGAGCGCAACCGGCTTGGACGTTTTTGACAAAACGCTGCAAATAACAAACATCTGGCTTGACGAGATCATGGCGGATCTTGGTCCGGATCGACACGTCGCCTGGCATACATTGGGCGCCGTTCTGCGAACCCTTCGCGACAGGCTGCAGATCGGACTGGGGCCAACTTGGGAGCGGAACTGCCGCTGCTAGTGCGCGGCGCCTACTATGATCGCTATCGGCCCGCCGACATGCCCGACAAGACACGCTCGCTCGAGAAGTTCCTGCAACACATCGCCGATGAATTGAAATCGACTCGTCCTGTCGATCCCGAGGATGCGGCACGCTCAGTGCTGCGTGTGCTTGCACGGCATATCGACCTTGGCCAGTCGGCAAAGGTGCGGGATGCGCTGCCAAAGGAAATCCAGGTCCTCTGGCCTGAAAGCGTGGGCGTCAAATAGCGGCGATCCTGCTCATGCGGACGCGCGACGGACCAACTGCCACGAAACGCTGAAAAGGGTAGGTATTGCGCCCGGTGTTGCTGAGATCAATGAGATCAGATGATCGGCAAGATGGTCGTAGTGGGCAGTTTCGGGGCCGATTGTCGTCAATGCCGGATGACTGAATTCGCCCTCGTCGATATTGCCGCAGCCGATGACTGCAATGTCGCCGGGCACGGAGAGGCCGGCCTCCTCGAATGCGTGCAGGGCGGTCACGGCGGCAAAATCGGATTCGACGAAAAGCGCGGTCGGCCGATCCTTGCGGGCGGCCAGCGCCGTAGCATTGGCAAACGCAGCCTTGCGCGCCTCTGCACCGCCGATCACCAGGTCGTCTCGCAGCGGAAGGGCGCGTGCTTGCAGGAAGCTGCGATAGGCGGCGAGACGGCTCGCGTCCACCGCTTGCTCATGCACCATATAGGCGATGCAGCGATGGCCGGCTCCGTAGAGGTAGTCGAGAGCCTCGAAGACGGCCCTGCCGGTATGCTGGCGCACAACCGAGAAGCCTGCCGGCTCGATGGTCGGATGGAAGATCACCGCTGGCCGGCCCGCGGCCGCCAGGCGCGCGGCCAAGAGCATCACCTCGGGCTCGGAGAGATGCTGCCAGTCGGCGATAATGCCGTCTGCCAGCCCGCTCTCGATTTCCCTCACGATCCGGTCGGTTCGCTCGAAGGCGTCTCCCGCGGTGATAATTGTCGAAAATCCCCTCAGCGCCGCTGCAGATTGGATATCCTGCGCGATCCGGTCGCTGAACGGCACGCCGAGACGAGGCAGTACAAGGCAGATTCGCTCGGCCTGCTGGCGGCGCAGCTGCCGCGCGGTGCGGTTTTGCACGTAGTTGAGCTCAGCGACGGCCTCGAGGATGCGCTGCCGCGCCTCCTTGCCGACGAACTTCAGGCGCGTGCTGTCGCCGCTGAGCAGGTACGACACGGCAGCGGTCGATACATTGGCGCGCCGGGCGACATCGGCCATGGTCGGCGCCTTTCTGCGATCGGAACTTCTCTCGTGCATTGTTGGATCCGCTGCGCGACGTGACATGATCAGCTGTCGCTCAGCCGGATTTCATTCCAGCTTCCATACCCGGCGGCAAGGATCTCGGGCCTTGCTTCGCCGGCCTCCTCCATCAGGGCCACGATGCGGCCTCGCAGCCATGCACGCGTCTCTGCGTGATCGGGCGAAGCTATGAGATTGGTTAGCTCGTTCGGATCGCCATCGAGGTCGTAGAGCCTCGCCTCGACATAGAAATCGCTGCCGGAATCCCGCCAGCCGTCTTTTCCCGGCGCCTCGACCTCATATTTCCACCGTCTGGTGCGCAACGCGCGGCCGACATGGTGCTCGCTGATTTGAATGAATATCTCGTCGCGCGACGGCCGTTCGCCCTGCAGTGCGTCGAGCAGCGAGACGCCCTGCATCGAATTGGGCACTTTCAGGCCGGCCGCGGCGAGCAGGGTCGGCGCGAGATCGACGAGGCTGACCAGGCCTTCATATGTGCCGATGCGCTGGAAGCCGGGGCCGTGGAATAGCGTCGGCACGCGGATCGACGCCTCATGACAGGAACGCTTGTATTCGTTGTTGCGGGTCTTGAAGTGACAGCCATGGTCGGAGGTGAAGAGGATGATCGTGTCGTCAAGCCGGCCAAGGCTGTAGAGCGCCTCGACCAGCCGTCCAAACGCCTCGTCGAGGCGTGCGACCATGCCCAGATAGCCGGGGAAATGTTCCGCTGTCGTGCCGCCAAGTGCGGCGAGATCGCCGGGAATGGCGAGCTTCTTGCGGATCCTGTCCTCGTATCCGAGCGGGGCAGGGTAGTTGTCCGTCTGGTTCTGGTGATGCGGCTCGAGGAAGGACAGGAATAGGAAGAACGGCTCGTCTTCCCTCGATGCGACATAGCGGATTGCAGCGTCGGTGAGGGCATCGACGCGGTATCCCGGCAGCTTCACCGCCTTGCCGTCATTGTCGTGGAGGACGGTGTCGAAGGGGCCGGAAGTGAACTCCAGGATGTTGGAGGCCAGCCAGTAGCGATAGCCGCCGCGTTCTTCCTGGGTGACCGGCTCGGCGGACCCCAGGTGCCATTTGCCGATATAGGCGGTGTCATAACCTGCTGCGGCGAAATGGTGCGCGAGCGTGCGCTCGCTCTTCGGCAGTGGGATGTCGTTGCGGTAGCAGCCGGTGATGGTCGGGTACCGCCCCGTCTGGAAGACGGAGCGGGCGGGGCCGCAAACGGGCTGGCAGGTAAACGAATTCGCCACGAACGTGCCGGTCCCGGCGAGGCGATCGAAATTTGGCGTAAGCTCGAGCGGATTGCCATGGACGCCAACGGTGTCCCAACGCTGCTGGTCGGTGAAGAAGACGATCACGTTCGGTCGGCGAGACGTCATGGGATGCAATAACTCCGAATGGTCATTTCATGCCTGCCAGCATCACGCTGCGGACGAAGTAGCGCTGCGTGAAGAGGAACAGCAGCAGGCTCGGGATGAAGAGAATGATCCCGCCCGTCGCCGTCAGGTTCCACTGGGTGAAGAATTCCTGGTTGAAAAGCGTCAGTCCCGTCGTGATCGGCCGCATTTCGGTGGTGTTGACGGCGACCAGCGGCCAGAGGAATTCGTTCCACTGGAACACGAAGGTGAGGAGGGCCAGCGTCGCCAGTGCCGGACGGACCTGCGGCAGCACGATGCGCCAGTAAAGGCCGAGTTCCGAGCAGCCGTCCATCCGTGCAGCGTCAAGCAACTCGTCGGGAATCGGACGGATGAACTGCCGCATCAGGAAGATTCCGTAGGCGCTCATGGCGAATGGAAGGATAAGGCCCCGATAGGTGTTGAGCCATCCCATCCGCGCGGTGAGCACATAGAGCGGGATCATGCGGATGAAGAATGGGATCATCAGCGTCGACAGCACCGCGACAAACATGACGCGCTTACCGGCGAATTCCATTTTCGCGAAGACGTAGCCGATCAACGGATCGAAGATCAGATGGAGGAAGGTAATCCCGCCGGCGATGATGAAGCTGTTGAGCGTGAAACGCGCGAACGGCGCCTTTTGCCAGATGTCGATGTAATTCGTGAATTGCCACGTCTCGGGGATCAGAATCGGAATGCCGCTGAAGACGTCGGCATCGCTCTGCAGCGACAGCGAAAGCATGTAAAGGAACGGAAAGATCGACAGCGCCACGCAGAAGAGCAGCAGTAGGTAGGACGGGAGCGTTTTTGCGAATGTCATGCCAATCTCAATAGGTGGTTTCGCGGTTGAGCAGGCGGAACTGAACGAAGGTGATGGCCAGGATCAGCAGGAACATCAGGAAAGACAGCGCCGAGGCGTAGCCGATGTTGAGCTCGAAGAAGGCTGCCTCGAACACGTGCAGGCTGAAGAACCGCGTCGCGTCGGCCGGTCCGCCCTTGGTTATCAGGTAGGCCGGCGCCAGCTCCTGTAGCTGGCTGATCGTGCTGACGACCGCGATGAACAGCGTGGTCGGCGTCAACAACGGCCAGGTCAGATAGCGGAATTGCTGCGTCGGCGTGGCGCCGTCGATGGATGCGGCATCGTAGAAGTCGGACGGGATCGACTGCAACGCGGAGAGGTAGATCAGCATGGCATAGCCGACATCCTTCCACACCGTGATGGCGATGAGGGTCGGCAGCGCGGTCGAGGTGTCGCCGAGCCAATTCTGGGTCGGCAGCCCAAGCTCGGCAAGGAAGCTGTTCAAGATGCCAGTGTAGGGATCGAGAATTGCCTGCCACATCAACGCGACGATCACGAAGGAGGTGATGTAGGGAAAGAAGATGATTGCGCGGATCAGAGTGCGCCCCGGGATCGGCCGGTTGAGCACGACCGCCAGTCCGAGGCCAATGGCGATGCTGGCCGCGGTGACGCCTATCGCGAAGGCCAGCGTCACGAAGAGCGACTGCCGAACGCGCGCGTCGCCGAGGGCAGCAACGTAGTTGTCCAGTCCGGCGAATCGGCTCTCGCCGATCAGCGGCTGGCCGCTGTACAGGCTCGCCCAAAACTCCAGTCCTATCGGATAGAAGAAATAGACCGAGAAATAGAGGATTGCTGGCGACAGCAGCAGGTAAGCGAGAAGCGTTTGTCTGGTGCGCCGGCTGAAGCGGGCAGCTCGCCGGGTCGGCATCGCGCCGACGCGAATGTCCGTATCGGCCGTATCGGTGCTGCCGCTGATAAACATCGGCCTAGTTGTTGGCCAGGATGACGTTGGCCTCGGCCGCGAATTTCGGCATAATCTCGGCTGCTGGCTTCTGATTGTAGATGATATCCTCGAGCGCACTTTGCAGAAGCTTCTCGATTCGCGCGTGCTTGCCGGTGAGGCGCAGCTCGGCGGTGACGTCTTGCGCGTAAGGCAGGCATTTGCTGAAGCTGCCGATGACCGGATCGGCCTGAACCTCGGCATTTTCGGCCCAGGATTTGCGCGGCATCGTCATGCCCGCTTCCTTGGTAGCCGCTAGTTCCGTGTCGAGCGCGACGAGCCGCTTCAACAACTCCCAGGCCTCCTTCGGGTGCTTGGCGTCCTTAGGGATCATCACGCTGACGCCGCCCGCGAACGTCGCCTGCACCTTGTGCTTGAGTGATGGCGCAACCGCCCAGTTGAGCTTCGGGTTGCCCGAGCGGATCGGCTTCACGTCCCACGGGCCGGTTATGATCATTGCGACCCGGTTGGCCGTGAACAGCTTTTGCGGACCCTCATAGTCAGCACCCGCCGCCGGCTTGGTCGCTGCTTTTTCCTTGTGGATCAGGTCGGCGAGGAACTGGATCGCTTCGATCGCCTCAGGACTGTCGAGATTGACCTTGTTTGTCTTGGGATCGTAATAGCTTACGCCGTTCTGCAGCAGCCACGACGAATAATATCCGATGCTGGGGTTGGGAGCGAAGCCGAAGCGGGCGCCGGTCGTCGTCGCCTTGGCAACCTTCAGGAACTCCTCCCAGGTCGCAGGCGGCGCGTCGAAGCCCGCCTGCTTAAGCATATCGACGTTGTACACGAGGGTGGCGCAGGTGAGGTGGATCTGGACGCCATAGTACTGGTCGCCGAGTTTGTTGCGCTCGACGGAATAGGCTTGCCAGTCGTCGGGATAGCCGATCGCCTTGCCGTCTTGTTCGATGAAGTCGTTCAGCGGCCGCAGCAGATTCCGCTGGCCGAATTCCTGCACCCAGCCGCCGGGTTCGGCGACGAGATCGGGCGGGCTCTTCGCAGCAAAATCCGCCACCAGCTTGGTGCGCATATCCGGCCACTGGAATTTCTCCCACTGCACCGACCATCCGGGATGATCGGCCTCGAACTTTGCTATTGCATCGGCATAAGCTTGATAGGCGTGGCCGGCGTTCCAATAGAGCGTCAAGGTCTCGGCATGGGCCGCAGTCGCGGTCGTCAGGGCCACGCCCAAAACCATGCCGTGCAGGAATCCGACTGACTTGTAGCGGCTCATCTTGGTCTCCTCCCTGGTTTGCCACCCGCCTTCCTCACAATGGATGGCGTCATATTATTCGATTAATATACCCGCTATACCTCAGTTTTTGTCAAGCTGAGACTGTAATGCAGTGCATAGTTCTGGCCGAACTCGGGCGGAGCTATCTACAGCGCGCGATGGCGAAGTTGCTTCCGGTACCCGGTATGGACGATCGCGGCCTAACCTGGAAAGATCGTGAAACCGCCATCGACGCGGATTACCTGCCCGTTGATGAAGCGCGCGCGCGGACCGGCGAGGAAGGCCACCGCTTCGGCGATCTCTTCAGGCTCCGCATACCGGTTCAGCGATTTCTTGCTCGAATCCATGCGCTGCGGATCGACCACACGGCTCGCCTGGAACCGTGCCGTCTTGGTGGCGCCGGGGCTCACCGCATTGACGCGTACGCCATCGTCGATCAGTTCCTTGGCGAGGCAGCGCGTATAATGGACGACAGCCGCCTTGAGCGTCGAGTAGACCACCTCGGGCGAGCATCCGATATGCGCTGCCGCCGAGGCGATGTTGATCACCGAGCCTGAGCCACGCTTGACCATCGGCGGAACGAACGCCTGGCAGACCAGCATCGTGCCGATGAGGTTGTTCTCGGTTAGAACCTTGATGTCTTCGTAGTCGATGTCCAGTGCGTTGTTGGGATTGGGCTTGACGCCCTTGGCGCCGATGTCGCCGCCGGCGCAGTTTACCAAGACGTGCACGTCGCCGAGCTCCGCCTCGATCTTCCTCTTCATTTCCGCGACAGCTTGCTTGTCGCCGATGTTGCCGGTGACCGCGGTGATGCGCGTCCCATGCTTCTCCAAGCCCCTGGCAGAGTCGCCGAGGTCCGCGAATTCGCCATATTGAGATGGCCGGGCCCAATCGAGGTCGTGGACCGCGACGTTTGCGCCAAGTTCGGCCAAGCGGTCGGCCATCACGCGGCCGAGGCCGCGTCCCGAGCCGGTGACGAAGGCGGTCAGGCCGCTGAGTTCTCGGGCAGTCATGCTGATTTCTCCATTGCAATGAAATCGAATTTCATCATGTTGGCGGCGCTGCGCCGGATCATGTCGAGCTCGTACGAAACGAGCGCACCGTCATCATCGCGCTCCCATGGCGTGCGGTAGTCGGCGTCGTCCGCAAGGCGGTTCAGGCGCGCAGCACTCAGGCAGGCCGCGAATTCGCGGGCGGTCTTCGGCGCATATCCGTTCCACCAGTCGTCGGTGAGACAGCGAACGTGACGGGCCTCCAGCGCGCCGGGCTCAAGCACCGCCGTCAGCGTGTCGTGGTGCTCGCCAAGGATGGCTGCCAGTTCGGCGAAAGGCACGGCGCCGTCGCCGATCGCGCAGCGGACCAGGCGGTAGCCCTCATCCGTGAACTGGACGCGATAGTCCTTGAGGTGAACGTGGCGGACATGGGGCGCGATCCGGCGCGTGAAGGCAAGCGGCGCCTCGCCGACAGGAAAGGTGTTGCCGGTGTCGTAGGTGATGCCGACACCCGGCCCGCCGAGTTCGCAGAACGCAACCAGTTCGTCGCTGCCGAAGTCCTGATGGTTCTCGATGCCGAGCACGCGTCCCTCGGCCGCCGCACGCGGCCCCCATTCCGTCAAGGCAGCGCGAATCGTTGCGTTGAACTCGCTCCATTTCGGACCCCACGCATTGCGGTCGCCGCACAGGACAGGCGTCAGTGCGATACGGATCGTCGTCGCCTCGAGCAGGCGCGCAGCCCGAAAGGCGTTGTCCAGCGGACCTGCCACTAGAAGTCCGCCGCTCACCACCGGGACGATGTCCAGCGCGGCAAGACGCCTGCGCAGGGCGACGATTTCGGCGTCAGTCAAGTCGGTCAACCAGGGTTCGTAGATCTCGAGCGTGCGTGCGCCCAGTTCCTGCGCCAGCGTGATGAAGCCTTCCAGCCCCACGCCGTCCGGATTGTGCCGCGGCGTGCCGCGGCCCTGCAGGCCGAGATAGTAGGTCAGTCCGTAAGGGTTGAGGCCGAGACGAAACATCAGCTTGGCGGTTCCAATGGAGAGCGGAGAGGCGTCACTAGCGCAGACCGGCATCGACGGTTATGGACTGTTTGGTGATCATGCGGCTGTCGTCGGCCGCCAGGAAGAGCACGGTGCGTGCAATCTCCTCGCCCAGCAGGACGCGGCGAATCAATTGCCGCTGCACCGTCTGGTCGACTGCCTCCTGCGTCTTGAACCACAGCTCGCGCTGCCGCTCGGTCATGACGGCGCCGGGTTCGATCGCATTGACGCGGATGTTATCCGGTCCGAACGACCGCGCCAACGCACGCGTCAGCGCCACCACGGCCCCCTTGGCGGTGGCATAGGCCACCATCTGGTCCGCTCCGAACCGCCAGGCAATGGAGGAGAAGTTTATGATCGAGCCGAAGCCGAGTTCCTTCATATGCGGATGCACTGCCTGCGCGGCGAAGAAGTGATGCCTCAGATTGACGTCGAAGCTGCGGTCCCAATAGTCGGCCGTTACCGCGTCGATGGGATGGCGCTGATCATTGGCTGCGTTATTCACCAGGACGGCGACCGGACCAAGCCGCGCGCGCACGCCTGCTACCGACGCCTTTAGCGCATCGACGTCGGTCACATCGCAATGGAGATATAACGGAGCCTGCCCGGCGGCACCAGCGAGCTCGCGCACCAACGCCTCCGCTGGTTCGTCCTGCACATCGAGAAAGGCTATCCGGGCGCCGTTCGCCACGAAGGCGCGGACCATATCGGCGCCAATGCCGGAGGCGCCGCCGGAGATCAGCACGACCCGATCGGTCAAGCTCGGATAAGTCGCGAATTGTACGGACATCAAACTACAGAAGCGCCTTGGTTGTTGGATCGAACAGACAGGCACGCGACATGTCGATGCCGAGCGTTATCGTCTCGCCCATGACGGGAGCGTCATCCGGCTCGAAACGGCCGGTGATCTCCAGGTCACCCAGCCTGAGCACGGCAAGCGTCTCGGCCCCGGTAGGCTCGACCAATTCGACCGGCGCCTGCATGGACGCCACAGCAGGTTTGCGCGACTTCAGATCGGTCGTGAAACGGTAGATGTGTTCCGGCCGGATACCGAGCACGACGTCCTGTGGCGCACCGGCGGGCATCGGCGCGGCAAGGGCGAGGCTGGCGTCGCTGCCGTCAGCGGCGCGTACCGAGATGCTGGTCGAGCCCGTAAGCCGGGCGGGAATGAAATTCATCGCCGGCGATCCCATGAAACCGGCAACGAACATGTTGGTCGGCCGGTCGTAGATCCGCTTCGGCGTGTCGAACTGCTGTACCGAGCCCTGGTTCATCACCGCAATGCGGGATGCAAGCGTCATCGCCTCGACCTGATCGTGGGTGACATACACCGTGGTCTTGCCGACGCGATGGTGAAGCTTCTTGATTTCGGTACGCATGTCGACGCGCAGCTTGGCGTCGAGGTTGGACAAGGGCTCGTCGAACAAAAACAGCTTCGGGTCGCGCACGAGGGCACGCCCCATCGCAACGCGCTGCCGCTGGCCCCCCGAGAGCTGGCCGGGCTTGCGTTTAAGCAGCTGTTCGATCTGCAGGAGTGCGGCAACCCGCTGGACAGCTTCCGCCTGCGCCGCTTTTGGCACGCCGCGGCTCTCCATGCCGAAGGTGATGTTCTGGCGCACCGTCATGGTGGGATAGAGGGCGTATGACTGGAACACCATCGCAATATCGCGGTCCTTGGGTTGCACCGAGTTCACCAGCCGGTCGCCGATCCATATCTCGCCCGACGTGACGGTTTCCAGTCCGGCGATCATGGCGAGCAAGGTTGACTTGCCGCAACCCGACGGGCCGACAAGGGCGACGAATTCTCCGGTCTTAGCCTCGAGATCGATGCCGGCAAGAATCTCGAGCGAGCCGTAGCTCTTGTGAAGGTTGCGGATCATCAACGCGGACATCGGCGACGCCTCATTTTATGGCGCCCTGGGTGAGGCCGCGCACGAAGTATTTTCCACCAAACAGATAGATCAGCAGCGGAGGCAACGCGCCGATCAGCACGGCTGCGCTCATCACATCGTAAGCACGCGCGGTCGTGCCGCCGGCCGTGAGCGCGACCAACGCCGCCGTAATCGGCTGCTGCTGGCCCGATGTGAAGACGACGCCGAACAAATACTCGTTCCAGATGCCGGTGAACTGCCAGATGACGGTGACAATCAGAATCGGCGGCGACAGGGGCAGGATGATCTTGCGGAAGATCCGCCAGAAGCCGGCGCCGTCGATGCGTGCCGCCTTGATCAGGTCGTCCGGTATGCTGACGTAGAAATTGCGGCAGAACAGGGTGGTGAACGAGATGCCCTGGACGACGTGGATCAACACCAGCCCGTATGTGGAATTGGTCAGGCCGAGCTTGCCGAGCAGGAACGCCCACGGCATCAACGAAATCTGGCCGGGCATGAATACGCCGAGCAGCATCAGATTGAAGATCAGTTCGGAACCCCTGAAACGCCACTTGGAGAGGATGTAGCCGTTCATGGCGCCGAGAATGGTGGAGATGATGGTGGCGGGGATCGTCATCGCCAGCGAGTTGAAGAAATTGCGCTTCATGCCCTCGCAGGTACCGCTGACGCAGTAGGATCCCCAGGCCTGCGCCCACGCATCGAACCGGAAGCTGCGAGGTACGGAGATGAGGCCGTTGCGGGCAATCTCCGACTGCTCGCGCAATGAGTTGAAGATCACCACCAGTAGCGGCACGAGATAGACGATCGCGAAAAGCGTCAGCACGGCATAGACAAGGAAGCGGCTCCAGAAATGCCGGCGCGTGGCCGCGGCAGCTTCCGGATCAAAGCCGGTCGGATTGGGGCGGGCCGGATCAAAGCTGACATCGGGAGCAATTTCAGCCATTGCGGCCCTCCGCCCGCCGGCGCCAGACGATCCACAACGAGTAAGGCACCAGCACCACTGCGACCGCCGCGAGCATCATCATCGCCGCGGCGGCACCCTCGCCGATTTGGCCGCGCTGGAACATCAGATCGTAGACATAGATGGCGGGGAAGGTGGTGGACACACCTGGGCCGCCTCGCGTCAACGCCGCCACCAGGTCGAAGGTCTTGATGGCGAATTGTATCTGAATGACCGCCACCGCCAGGAATATCGGAGCGATGGTTGGCAGGATGACCCTCCGATAAGTCCGGAAAACCGACGCGCCGTCGATTTGCGCGGCTTTGACGAGATCCGGATCGACCGACCGCAGACCGGCCAGGAAAAGTGCCATTGCGAAGCCGGACGACTGCCAGATACCGGTTATGATCACCGCATAGATCGCAGTGTTGCGGTTGGCCGTCAGGGCGAAGCTGAAGTCGGTCCAGCCGAGCCCGCGAACGAAGGCCTGGATACCGTCGACAGGATTATAGAGCCAGCTCCACACCGTGCCGGTGACGATGAAGGACACCGCCAACGGGTAAAGGAAGATGGTGCGCCAAGCCGCCTCGCCGCGGACGCGCTGGTCGATTGCGATCGCGAGCAGCAGGCCAACCGCCATAGAGCCAACGATATAGAAGCCGCTGAACAGGAAGAGATTGGTATAGGCGATGTTCCAGCGCCGGTTTGCCCAGAGCGAAGCGTAATTGTCCAGGCCGACGAACCCATAGGTCGGCAACAGCGACGAATTGGACAGCGAGATGTAGAGTGTCCAGAGCGTGAAGACGAAAACATAGATGAAACTCGCCGCTATCGACGGCGCCAGCACCAGAATGGGCACCATCGTGCCCAGGCGCTCGCGCCACGGACGGGCCGCGGCAGCTGCGGCTGGTACAATCAGATCATGGGTGGACATCGGGCTGCTCCGGCGAGGTCTGGCCGGGAGCTTCGCCCCCGGCCATCATCGGCAGCGTCACTTCTGCGCTTCGGCCGCATCCGCCATCGCATTGGCCGCGTCCTGCGCACTCATATCCGGCGTTGCTACAAACTCCGTGATGCTATCCATTATTGCGCCGCGGACCTTTTGCGGAACCGTCATGTTGTGCGCCATCGAACGCACGAGCGTGCCGGCGGCGATCGAGGCTTGCAGATCCTTTTGCGAGAGTTGCTGGCAGGGATTGAAGCCGTTCGAAAGATCGACGTCGAGGCGGGCCGGAATGGACCCTTTGGTCTGATTGAAAATGGTCTGGAATTCGGGCGACAGGATGATGCTGGCAAGCAGCTTCTGTCCCTCGATATAGTCCGGGTCCTTCTGCTTGAAGAACACGACGGAGTCTGAATTCAAGATGAAACCGGGCTTGCCCCAATCGGTCGGCGCCTGAGCGCAGACATAGTCGGTGCCCTCCTTGAAGCCGCCGGCCGTCAGCAGGCCGATCGTCCAGTCGCCCATGATGTGGAAGGCGGCCTCGCCGCGGCCGACGAGATGCGACATGGTATCCCAGTCACGCCCGTTCATGCCGGGGTCCATGTACTTCGAGGTCATGGTGCGAAACTGCTCGAAGGCCTTGACCATGCCGTCGCTGCGCATGGCATCGACGTCGCCCTCGACGAAAGCTTTCTTGTAGAGATCGAGGTCCTGACCGTACACGACCACTTCGAAGACGGTCGAGTCGGTCCAGTCGGCGGTCGAGTGCGAAATGCAGATCTTGCCGCTGGCCACGATCTTGTCGCAGGCGGCGTTGAATTCCGCCCATGTCTTCGGCATCTCGGTGACGCCCGCGTCCTTCATGACCTTCGGCGATGCCCACAGCCAGTTGATGCGGTGGATGTTCATCGGCGCGGCCACCCAATTCCCGGTCGGCTTCATCACCGGCAGCAATTCGGGAGCGACGACCTTCTCCCAATTTTCCGCCTTCGCCAGGTCGTCGAGATTGGCTGTCATGCCCGTCTCGTTCCATTCGGCGATCTCGGGGCCTTTGAGCTGCACAGCGGGAGGTGCGTTGCCGGCGATCACATCAGCACGCAGTTTGGCCAGGGTATTGGCCGTATGGCCTGCGATGGAGGTCTGCTGCCAGGTGCCACCCTTGGCGGTAAACATCTCGCCGAGCTTGGCGATAGCCTGGGCGTCCGATCCGGTGGCCCATTGATGCAAGAGGTTGGTCTTCGGCTCCGCGAGGGCTGTTCCGGTAATCAAGGTGAAGGCGGTAGCGGCCGCAAAGGCCGTCCTCAGGTATTTCATCGTTTCACTCCCATATGTGATGCACGGTTCGTATCGACCGCTTGTGGCCCGCGATTTGAGGTCGTGGCCGGCGAGATTCAGTAATCTCCGTTCTTTCCAAGATGACATATTTGGGCTATCAGTCAACGTGCTTTGTGCCCATCATGAACAAACCTTCGCTTAGAAATTGGCTGATCGACAGGCCGTCCGCGTCGCCGGAGAGCCTGATCGTCCGATGCCTGCGCGAGCGCGGCGTGCTTTCTGCGTCGCAAATTACCCGCATTACCGGTTTGGCGCGGTCGACGGTTTCAACCGCGCTCAACGGCTTGAGAAAATCTGGGATGGTGATCGAATCCTCGGCCCATCATGACGCGGCGAGGGGTATCGGCAGGCCTGCCACGACATTGACGCTCAATCCCGCTGCGGGCACCTGCGTCGGCATCCATCTGGGCCTCGACGAGATGCGGTGTGTCGTCGCTGACGTCTCGCATTCTTTCGTTGCCGAACAAACTATCCCCATGGGTCTGGACTACCAGCCGCAACAGGCGGCCCAGCTCGCCAAGTCAGTGATTGCCCGATGCTACGAAGAGAACGGTCTGCCGATGGCGGGGCTCCTGGGGGTTGGGGTCTCCGTCTCGGGCCCAGTCAGCCGCGAAGGAGTGGTGCTGCGCGCGAGTATCGTTCCGACCTGGGCCGGGGTCAACATCCGCGATGTGTTCGGGCCGGTCCTTGAACAGCCGATCTTCGCCGACAATGAGAGCAACTGCTCGGCCATTGCCGAGCTGATGTGGGGTGCGGCCGTCGGCCAGGACGATTTCGTGCTGTTCAAGGTCGATCTGGGCGTCGGCGGGGCCATTGTCCAGCACGGTCGGCTGGTGAGCGGCATCGCCGGCGGCGCCGGCGAATTCGGGCACATTAGCATCGATCCCGGCGGCGACCTTTGCCGGTGCGGCAATCGAGGATGCCTGGAGCTCTATGCCAGCTTTGCCGGACCGCTCGAGCAGATTTCGCGCATCGTGCGGCGGCCGGTCACGATGGACGACGTGATCATGATGGCCGAGGAGGGCGACGTGGGGGCGCTGCGGATGATCGAGGACACCGCCGAGTTCGCCGGCCGTGGCCTTGGCCTGATCGGTTCGGTTCTCAATCCGCCGCTCATCATCATCAGCGGCCGCATGGCCTTGGCGGGCGACATTCTCCTGGCGCCACTGATCGCATCATATGAACGCCACACGCTCATCAAGTCCCGCGATGTGGCCCCGGCGCTGCGCACGCGGATAATCGTTGGCAAGCACACGGAGAACGATGCATTGCTCGGCGCGGTCGGCCTCGTGCTGCGCCACAACAGCCGGCTTCAGTGACCCGGCTTGCTTCGGGTGGCGCTCTGATTTTGCGAGCTGCTCGCCGAAGCAGCGGAACTGATGTTTGCCTACGCGACACGCACCGTGCGCTGCCTCGGCTTGATCGCGGTGGCGAGCAGCAGGCCGGCGATGATAAAGGCGGCGCCGGCGAGATCGTAGTCGTGCAAGCTTTCGCCAAGGACCAGATAAGCGAGAACGGCGACGAAGGCGGTCTGGAGATAGAGCAGCATGCTGGCGCGCCCCGCACCAAGCGTCTCGACGCTACGGTTGTAGAGATAGTACATCAGAGCGCCGCCGGGGCCGGCAACATAGGCGAGAGCCAGAAGGCCGTTCGCATGCAGCGCCGAACGATCCCCGGAAAACAATTCCCAGAGATAGAAGGGCAGTGCGGCCAGCGCGCCGGCTCCCAGCAGCAGGACCACCATCGGCAGAAGCTCGATAGCGAATTTGGCGCGACGCAGCAGCACGGTGTAGAGGCCCCAACAAAACGCGCTGCCGACGATCCACAACTCGCCGGGATTGAACTGCAGCTGCATCAGCGCGGCAAGGTCGCCGCGCGCCACGATCACCACCATCCCGGCCAGAGCGACCAGCGCTCCAAGCGCTTTCCAGATACCGAGGGGCTCGCCGAGCACGAAGCGGGCAAGCACCATGGTCATGATCGGCGACAGCGCCATGATGATGCCGGCGGTTGTCGCGTTGGTGTAGTTGAGGCCCGTGTAGATCATGCCCTGACACAAGGTTAGCCCGATAGTGCCGATGACCAGCACCTCGATCACCCGGGATTGGATCAGCACGAGCATCGCCCCGTGATGACGATGGACGATAGGCAGCAGGATCGCGCACGCGAGCGTCAGCCGCCAGAAGCAGAGCGCCCAAGGCGGCATCTCGGGGGCAACCCACTTGGCGGCGATATAGACGCCGGCCGACAGGAGCCAGCAGAGCGTCGCGAGGGAATAGGCGAGCGGAAGTGATGCGCCGGGTGTCGCCTTCGCTACACTTGGATGTGCTATCGGCAGCGATTGGATATCCGTCTCCTCCCACCGCAGACTTTAGCAGATTTGCGGCGTCTTGCTAAGCAGCAACAACAGCTGTTTCACCAGCTGGTGCAATCGGTGGGTCATTGTGGGTCCCGCCGTTCACGGTCTCCTTCCATTCGAACGCATGTTGGCCCATGAGCAACTCGATACCGAAAAGCGCAAGCCGTACCGATTTCGCGCGATACAAATGTGAGATTTATATTGCGCGACAGATATTCGCGCGGTTGCCACAATCTTCTCGCGCCATATTTCTACCGAGCGCAGATCTGTCGCGAATTCCTGGCCCTCGGATTACGAGCGCCGCTGTTTCGAAGCAATTGGAAGAATAAGCCACTGACTTCCGTTTGCACAAAGAGCGCGACACAAATCCATGCGGAGGACGTCCGATGCATGCCGGCTTCCCAGGAAGCGTACTCGTAGCGGTGTTGGGCACCGTCATGGCAAGCTGCGCTGGCATTCCGGCGCAAAAAACCGGGGCAATATCCGGCTATGGCCCCAACCCCACTTTACCGAAACCAAGACCGACGCTGATCCCGACTGTTAACATCGCCGAGGCGAAAGGCTGGCAGAAAGAAGGTATGCCGACCCCGGCGAAGGGGCTGACAGTGAACGCCTTCGCCACCGGCCTCGACCATCCGCGCTGGCTACATGTGCTTCCGAACGGCGATGTGCTGGTTGCTGAAACCAATGCCCCTGCCAAGCATGACGAAGGCTTCAGTCTTAGAAAGGTCTTCATGGACCTAGCTATGAAGCGGGCTGGCGCCGCGACCAAAAGCGCCAACCGCATCACGCTCCTGCGCGACACCGATGGCGACGGCATTGCGGATGTGCGCACGACGTTCGCGGAAGGCCTCAATTCGCCCTTCGGCATGACGCTGTCCAAAGGCAAACTCTTTGTCGCGAATACCGACGCGCTCGTCGCTTTCCCCTACTCCAATGGCCAGACCCGAGTCAGCACGTCGCCGGAAAAGATCATCGACTTGCCGGCCGGGGACCTCAACCATCATTGGACCAAGGACGTGATCGCAACTCCGGATGGACGCAAGCTCTATGTCACCGTTGGTTCCAACAGCAACGTTGGAGAAAACGGCATAGCCGCGGAGAAGAACCGCGCTGCTGTCCTTGAAGTGGATCGGTCTACCCGCCGCACTCGGGTCTTCGCCTCGGGCCTGCGCAACCCGAACGGGCTCTCCTGGAATCCTGAGACTGGCCAGCTTTGGGTCGCCGTGAACGAGCGTGACGAGATCGGCGACGACCTTGTGCCGGATTACATGACCTCGGTTCGTGACGGCGCTTTCTACGGCTGGCCCTACAGCTACTACGGACAGAACGTCGACGAACGTGCCAAGCCGCAGCGCCCCGATCTCGTGGCGGCAGCGATCAAGCCCGATTACGCCCTGGGCTCTCATACCGCCTCGCTGGGACTGACCTTCTCCAAAGGCGCGCGGCTCGGTTCGGCCTACGGCAACGGCGCCTTCGTCGGCCAGCACGGCTCGTGGAATAGAAGCGTGCACAGCGGCTACAAGGTCATCTTCGTGCCGTTCCATGGTGGCAAACCGAGCGGTCCTCCGGAAGATGTGCTCACTGGCTTCATCGGGCGTAATGGCGAGGCGATGGGCCGGCCGGTCGGCGTCGCTATCGATCAGACTGGCGCACTGCTCGTCGCCGACGACGTCGGTAATGTCATCTGGCGGGTCCGCCGAGCGAATGGCCGTTGAGCGCAGGTGGCCTTTCTGATTCCGACCTCACAGCCTTCGGCTACAGCGCCACGCCCGATATGGCTGCATTCGGCTGCGATTTCGATGCAAATGCCAGGTGACGACATCGCGCCTGCCGCATGTCGGTCGCTATGGCGACGTCTATTTTGCGCATGGCTATTCGGGCAAGGGGGTGATCCTGTCGACGCTGTCGGGCAAGCTGCTCGCTGAGGCGATCACCGGTGATGCTTCGCGGCTCGATCTGTTTTCGACCCTAAGCCCGCTGCCGTTCCCCGGCGGCACGGCGCTGCGCGGCCCGCTCTATGTGCTCGGCATGCTTTGGTACGCAATGCGTGACCGCATCAAACATTGAGCGCAGGCATGCGCAATGAGGCCGAGCGCCGCCACCAAGCGATTAACGGCTGATTTCGCGGCGGCGTCCGACTTGATCGATCTTGAATATGTTCCGTAGGCAATGGCCGCGAGTCGGTCCATGCCCTGCTCCCGAAGCCTGAGCGCCGATAGACCTGCCTGCTATTTCCTCAGCTAATAGATCGATATGATTGCAGGATTGACCGTTTCATATCCCAGGCGCGGCTCCGATTTGTCTTTCGAAATCGCGCTGGAGACAGTTCCGGTTGAACTGCTATCCAATTTTGTTTCCCTGTTTTTCTTGATCGTGCTGCCCGACAGGTCGGCGCAGGCCGACGTTACTTCTGTACTGACCACTCTCTTTTTCTCGTGCGCAACGGCGGCGGTGGATACGGCCATCACAATTGCCGCGCAAACAATCGTCAATCTCATTGATTCCCCCTTAGAGCACCGCAAACGTGTGGTCGGCTGCTTTGAGACGCCGGCGAAGGCGGTATTCGCGCCTGGCCGGCCCATGCAGCTTCCGACTGCACAAGATTGTAACTACATTAGCTGCAGCGCAAGTAACCATTTCGGACTAGGGAACGGGTTCCCCTTCGATCGAAAGTGCTGGGCTGCCGGCGAAAAAGCAGGCGTTTTAGCCGTTCTCGCCGCCGAGCGCCTTCCAGTTTTGGGACAGAGGTTGGCTGATGCCCTTAAACTCACGGCTACGCATTGGTTGGATCTATGCAGCGACAAGGCCAACCTTGGCAAAGCCTCTACATAGTCACCTTCGGGCAGCACCAGTCTTGGAATTCACGCCCTCAAGCAAGGCGAGCAGGCCTTTCAGAATTTCGATTGGCGGCGGCGGACAACCTGGAATGTGCAGATCGACAGGCAAGGCCTCGGACACTCCGCGCACCACCGCATAGCTGCCGGCGAAACAGCCGCCATTGCCTGCGCAATCTCCCAGTGCGACCACCCATTTTGGGTTGGGTGTTGCGTCGTAGGTCAGCTTCAATGCCTCGCGCATGTTTTTTGTGACCGGCCCGGTGACGAGCAGTACATCGGCATGGCGCGGTGATGCGACGAACCGGATCCCAAAACGCTCGATGTCATAGAAGGCGTTGTTCAGCGCGTGCATCTCAAGTTCGCAGCCGTTGCAGGAACCGGCATCGACCGCCCGGATCGACAGGCTTCGCCCCAATCGTTTGTGAGCAGCCCCATCGAGCGCGCGTGCGAGTTCGTCGACTGCCGTGCTGCTTGCCAACGGCGGACGCTCGGTGAGAGGGGGGCGTATCAGGCTTTCAAAAAGAAGCTTGCGCATGACAGCGTGCCTTCAGAGATCATGGCCCGAATAAGAGCAGTTGAACGATTTGTTGCACAGCGGAAAGTCGGCAACGATGTTTCCTTCGATCGCCGCTTCAAGGAGCGGCCATTGAAACCATGACGGATCACGGAGGTGACAGCGCTCGACCAAGCCGCCCTTGCCAATGCGCAGCCAGGCCAGAATGTCGCCGCGGAAACCTTCGACGAGCGCCATGCCTTCATGCGATCGGTTTGTCTGCGCGAAATCGACGCGGATCGGCCCGTCTGGCAGTTGTCGCAGGACTTGTTCGATCAGGGACAGGCTCTGTTCGACCTCGTGGATACGAATCCATACACGGGCGTTCACATCGCCTTCCTGGAGGAGAGGTACATCGAAGGCGAGTTCGCCATAGGGTGGATAAGCGAGATTGCGTCGGGCATCGAAGTCCCGACCGGAGGCCCGGCCAACGTAGCCTCCGGCGCGATATTGACGAGCGAGTTCCACCTTCAGCCGGCCAGTCGCGACAGTCCGATCCTGCAGCGACGCCGTGTTGTCGTAGAGCTCGACCAGCGCGGGAAACCGCTGCCTGATCTCTGCGATCAGGGACCTGAGCGCTGTCGTGCCCTCATCGCTCAGGAAGCTTGCCACGCCTCCGGGCACGATGCAGTCGCGCATCAAACGATGACCGAAGGCAGCATCGCTTGCCCGCAATACGCGCTCACGCAGCACCCCACAGTGGGCATGCATGAGCGCGAAGGCGGCATCATTGCAGATAGCGCCGATGTCGCCCAGATGATTGGCCAGGCGCTCCAACTCGGCCATGAGCGCTCGCAGCCAGACCGCGCGTGGGGGAACCTGGACACCCAGCGCCGCCTCGACCGCGCGGGCAAAAGCGAGGGAGTATGCCACGGTACTGTCGCCAGAGGTTCTGCCCGCCAATTTGGCCGCACGGTCGATGTCGGACCCCGCCATCAGGCCTTCTATACCTTTGTGCGCGTATCCGAGGCGCTGCTCCAGCCGGACGACCGTTTCACCGCTCGCCGTGAACCGGAAATGGCCCGGCTCGATGATGCCGGCATGCACGGGCCCGACCGGGATCTGATGCAGGCTCTCCCCCTCTGCAGGCAGGAAACTGTACGGGAAGGCAGTCGCAGCAGACGTCCGGACGCGGGTACTCAACGGATAGCTGACACCCCAGTGGCCATGATCAAGCCACTGTCGTGTATCAGGCGCACCTTGTGGTAGGAGCCCGAACAGGTCAGCGGCCGCACGTTCCAGGCGCAATGCGGGCGGATGCAGCCGGCCGACCGATGGGTAGCGGCCACTGGGGCATTCCAGGCTGACGACGCCAATGTCCCCGGCGCTTTCATCGAGAAGTGCCATGTGGACGGCGCCTGGCTCACCCCATAGGCCGAGCAAGCTCCAGTGGCCCTCGGCCAGTTGCTCGACGGCAAAGCCCCATTTTTTCGGAGTCACCACGGCGCGCGACCACGGGAAATGATTTTCGACACGTTGGCCAGCAAGGATGAGGTCGATCAGCCCGGGCATGCTCTTTCTCTCCTCTGCTCACCCCAGGATACTTGCGACGTGCTGGAACCATGTGACCAGCGGTGGCGGCAGATAGATGCCGGCGGCAAACACCAACGCCAAGTGGGAATACATCGGAATGTAGGACGCCTCGGCGGGTGCAGTGCTGCCGCGCGGTTCGCCGAAAGCGACGCCGGTCAGTCGAAGCAGCAGGGCGCCGAAAGCGAGCAGAATCCCGAAAACCAACGGCATCGCCAAAAGAGGGTGTCTTGCAAATGTCGAACTCACGACCAGGAATTCGCTCATGAAGATACCGAGCGGAGGGAGGCCGGCAATGGCAACGACGCCGATGACGAGCGCCCAGCCAAGGGCAGGATGTGTTTCCGTCAGTCCCCGGATTTCGGCGATGTTCTGTGTCCCCTTGACCTGGGCAATGTGGCCGACCGTGAAAAAGATCGCCGACTTGGTCAGGCTGTGCATGACCATGTGCAGCAGCCCGGCAAAATTGGCGAGCGGGCCTCCTATGCCGAAGGCGAACACGATGATGCCCATGTGCTCGATCGAGGAGTACGCGAACAGGCGTTTGATGTCGCGGCGGCGGTAGAGCATGAAGGCCGCGAAGACAAGCGACGTCAGTCCCATCGTGATCATCAATGGCCCAGGTGCGATCGCTTCCGGGCTTGCCGCGAGCAATAGCTTGAAGCGCAGCACGGCATAGAGCGCGACGTTTAACAGCAAGCCCGACAGCACTGCGGAAATCGGCGTTGGACCCTCAGCATGCGCGTCTGGCAGCCAGGCATGTAAGGGCGCAAGGCCGACCTTTGTCCCGTAGCCGAGCAGCAGAAAGATGAAGGCGACATTGAGCAGAGCCGGATCGAAGCGCGCGGCGTGAGCGATGAGCACCGTCCAGACCATCGCATTGGTCCCCTCGCCAACAACCGGCTGTGCAGCCATGTAGACGAGGATGGTGCCGAACAGTGCGAGCGCGATGCCGACGCTGCCCAGAATGAAATATTTCCAGGCTGCCTCCAGCGCTTCGTGCGTGCGGTAGATGCCGACCATGAGCACGGTGGTCAGCGTGGCAAGCTCCACCGCCACCCACATCAAGCCAATATTGTTCGACACGAACGCCAGGTTCATGCCGAACATCATGACCTGGTACATTGCGTGATAAAACCGCAAGTTCGGGACTGTCAGCCGCCCGCTCTCCAGTTCGTGGGCAATGTAGGAAGCGCTGAAGACGCTGGTGGTGAAGCCGACGAATGTGTTGAGCACGATGAAGACGATATTGAGATCGTCGACGAGCAGATACTGCCCAGGCTGCGGGCGGTCGGTGACAAGAAGCGACAGGGCGGCGAGCAAGGTCAGCAAGCTCGCAGCGACATTGACGCCCGCCGATATCCGGTATTTCGGCAGCGCCGCCAGAAGTGCGGCCGCGAAGACCGGTATCAGCAAAATGGCGGCCACCGCATCGAGGGAAAACGCGGTCAACGGTGTTCTCCCCTGTAGTCGTCGAGCGCGCCGACATCCACCGAGTCGAACCTCTCGCGGATGCGGAACAGGAAGACTCCGATGACGATGAAGGCGATAAGGATCGAGAAGGCGACACTGATCTCGACGACCAGAGGCATGCCCTTGGCCCCCGTGGCGGCGAGGACCAGACCGTTCTCGAGCGACATGAATCCGACAACTTGGCTGACGGCGTTGCGGCGGGTGACCATCACCAGCAGCCCCAGCAAAATGATGGACAGCGCGAAAGCCAGGTCCTCGCGGGCGAGGGGATCAGCCTCGGGAGTGACGCGCAGCATCAGGACCATGGACAGGGTCACCAGGCCTATCCCCGCAAGCATCGTCGTACCGATGCCGACGGCGGTCTCGACGTCACGATGGATGCCGAGCCGCTGAATGATGCGATGAAGCCCGACAGGAATGACGATCGCCTTGAAGACGAGGGCGATCGCCGCCGTGACGTAGAGATGATGCGCGTCCTGAATGTATGCCTGCCAAGCTACGGACAGGGCCAGCACGATTGCATGAAGCGCAAAAACGTTGATCAGAGCAAAGAGGCGATCCTGATACAGCATCATGAAACTGACCAGCACTAGGCCGCCGGCGAGCAGGTGAGCGATGTCGAAGGTGAGGCCGTTCATCAGAGGCTCCGCGAGACGAACAGCAGGAGCGTGCCAAGCAGGGCCAGCATCAGCGCTGCCCCGAGGAAATCCGGGACGCGGAAGACGCGCATCTTGGCGATGGCAGTCTCAAACACGGCGAGGAGAACGCCACATACGGCAAGCTTGCCAAAATAGGCGACGACACCCGGAGCAAGGGATTCCAGTCCTGCCCCGGCGCTCGCCAGGCCCCAAGGTAGGAAGACGCAGGAAATCAGCGACACATAGAGCAGAAGCTTGAGGAAGGCGGCAAACTCGATCATCGCCAGATGGCGACCGGAATATTCCAGCACCATCGCCTCATGAACCATGGTGAGTTCCAGATGGGTCGATGGGTTGTCCACGGGTATGCGGGCGTTTTCGGCGATCGCCACCATCACGAGGGCGATGAGCGACATCCCGAGCGACACCCGCAAGCCAACCTCCGGTGACCCCATGAAGGCGGCGACCGTTGAGAGTTGCGTAGCACCCGCGACGAGCGCCAGGCTGAACACGATGAGCAGCATGGCGGGTTCGGCCAGCGAAGCGATCATCACCTCGCGGCTCGAGCCGATGCCGCCGAAGCTCGTGCCGACGTCCATGCCTGCCAGCGCCAGGAAGAACCGGGCGCTTCCCAGCAGTGCGACAATGGCTATGAGATCGGCGGTCCAACTGAATGTAAGGCCGGCGGCGAATGTCGGGATGAGCGCCGCGCCGACCCAGGTGGTGGCAAAGATCAGATAGGGCGTCACGCGAAACAGCCAGGATGCGTTGTCCGCCAGAACGACTTCCTTGCGCATCAGCCGCAAGAGATCGCGGTAAGGTTGGATCAGGGAAGGACCCTGGCGGCGCAAGAGCCGTGCCTTCACCTTGCGCACGAATCCGGTCAGGAGCGGCGCCAGCAAAAGCACCAGCGCCATCTGCGCGCCTTGAACGGCCAACTCGAGAATCACGGCCATAGTGCGAGCACCAGGAGCAGGACAATGAGAAAGAGAAAGACGAGGGTCAGGTAGCGCCTGATCGTCAGGAACTGCAGATGGTTGAGGTGGTCGGTCGCAAAGTCGAGGGCCCGGCCGATAGGCAGGTACAGCGTCTCCCAGATCACATCATGCATTTCGACATTCAGACGAGCCGGACCGGTCTCGCCAGGTGCCGGCATTTCGACGGTTTCCCTTGCACGGAATACGAACGTGCCGAAGACGCGGCGGATAGGCTGCGCGAAGCTGACGGCCGTGTACTGCGAGCTCGGGACCACATCCGGGAAGCCACAACCCCAGGCGGGACCCCGACGGAGTGCATGTGATGCAAAGCGATGGATCACATATGCCGCAGCGGATGCGGAAAAGGCGATGAACAGGAACACCAACAGGCCGTTGTAGGAACTGCGGCTCGCTGCAATCGGCACGATAGACAGCCAGGGCTGGGCCATCTGCACAGGCATCCGACTGCCGATCAGTGGCAGTGTCACCGATGAGAGGCCGTCTATCACAAGACCGGGCAGAATGCCGGCCAGGAGACAAAGGGCAGCGAGAATGAACAATGCCGCCAGCGAGTAGCGGTCGACCTCATGCGCCAGTTCCACCGCGGCCGAGCGTGGCCGGCCGAGGAATGTAATCCCGAACGCCTTTACAAAGCAGGCCGCGGCCAGTGCCGCTGACAGCGCCAGCAGACCGCCAACGGCGGGCACCATGACCTTCAGTCCCCATTGTGGCAGATCGGGGCTCTGCAATATGGCCTGAAAGGCCAGCCATTCGGAGACGAAGCCGTTGAAGGGTGGAAGTGCCGAGATCGCGACGCAACCGACGAGAAAGGCAAAACTTGTAAAGGGCATGCGGTGGATGAGACCGCCCAGCTTCTCCATATCCCGCTCTCCGGTTGCCGTCAGAACGGCGCCCGCGCCGAAAAACAGCAGGCTCTTGAAAAAGGAATGGTTGAGGACGTGGAACAGCGCGGCGGTGAGGGCCAGCGCTGCAGCCGATGGCATGGCGTTCGCCTTGAAAGCGAGCGCGAGACCAAGGCTTACGAAGATGACGCCGATGTTTTCAATGGTGCTATAGGCAAGCAGTCGCTTCAGGTCCTTTTCCATCAGCGCGTAGAGGATGCCGAGAACCGCCGTCAGGCCGCCAAGGAAAAGCACGGCAACGCCCGACCACCATGCCGGCTCACCGAGCAGATCGAAAATAACGCGTATGAAGCCATAGACTGCGACCTTGGTCATCACGCCGCTCATGAGAGCCGAGACGTGGCTTGGCGCGGCCGGATGAGCGAGTGGCAGCCAAACGTGAAGCGGGACGAGTCCAGCCTTGGAGCCGGCGCCCAGCAGCATGAGAACCAGGACGAAAGCAGCGGCGAACGGGGTCGGGTCGGCGGCTCGCATCGCGTCGAATGTGTAGGTTCCATCGGATCCGGCGAGCAGGCCGAACGCAAGCAGCAGCGCGAGTGTGCCGAAGCTCGCCATCACGAGATAGATGTAGCCCGCCCGCGCATTGTCCTGCTCGCGATGGTGCGCCATGACGAGCGCCCAGGAGGCGAGCGACATGAATTCCCAAGAAAGCAGGAAAGTGAAGGCGTCGTCGGCCACCACGACAAGGTTCATTCCGGCTAGGAAAGCCGGGAAGAACGGCAGCACCCGATGCGGCGCAGACTCATGCCTGCCGTAGCCGAGGCCATAAAGGCTGGCCATGGAGCCGCCGAAGTTGACGACGATGAGGAAGAAAGTCGAGAGCGCATCCAAACGGAAATGAGCGCCAATCCATGGCAATCCAAGAGGCAACACCACAGTCGACGGGGTGACGGGATTGTCGGCGATGCGGCTCGCGAGAACCATGAGCACGGCCGCCGATATACCTAGCGTCAAGCCGTAGATCAGGCGTGTTCCCGAGTCGGATCTGCGGCTTTCCGCAATCGCAAGCACCGCAGTCCCCAGGAGCGCAGCGACGCCCCACAGGAGGACCGCGGCCCCCGAAATCACGCCACGCTCCTCACGGGGAGTTTGGCATCCGTATCGACCCCGCCAAGGATTTTGGCGGGGTCAAAATCCGCTTTCAGTCGCACGCCGCGCCCGCCGATTTGGCTGGAGGCGCCTTCAGCGATCAATTCCACGCCGGCGAGGTCAAGTGCCCCGATCAGCTTCATGAGAGAATCGACGTTACCCCGAATAATCGACTCGCTGGCTTCCATGCGTTGAATTGTCGGCACGGAAAGACCGGACAATTCGGCAAGCCTGCGCTGGTCGATGCCAAGGAGCGCCCTCGCGGCACGCAACTGTGGAGCAGTTATCACGGTCGCATCCCCCTTTTTGATCAGCTTTGAGATATTATCTCTACGTCTTGCAGCATATATTAAAATGCGGCGCATTCAATTAGTGATGCGTGGCGCATCTGTCTTGAGGCTGTAGAAAACCGGGCGATACGCCCTGCGCCTCGAACCAAAGCCATGCGGCCGTTCCCGTCACTGCCAGTCTTGTCGCCAGCCGTCTCGGATTGCGCGTGATGGCGCCGGCGATGGGCCTTATCTCGGCCGGCCACTCGATTGGAGCCGCCGCGGGCTACAGGCCTTTTCAGGATCCGACCGGCACCTGGACCGTCAATGATGCTCGTACCGGGCGGCCCGCCGAGATGGGCAGCCGAACCATCGTTGGAATGAACCAGCACGATCCCGAGGAACTCGCCGATCTCCTCAACGGGCTGAATGCACAAAGGCAATCTGGTTCTGCGGACGGAATTTCTGAAGAAAGCGTAGGAGAGCCACCGCTGCGATGGGATGTTGTCTCGAGGCTTGTACGGGAGTGCAATCTAGAGCACCGAAACGTCATGGCCCTCGCAGCTATCGGATCGCCCTGTCTTGAGAGAAGCGCCCTGCTGCAAAACCGGGTGTCAAAATTGCAAAATCGCGCGACCCGCTACATGAGACGACTGGCACCGTACATCTCTATGTATCTGATTTTTCTTGGAATTTGGTAGCGGGAGAGGGACTTGAACCCCCGACCCCAGGATTATGATTCCCGTGCTCTAACCAACTGAGCTACCCCGCCAAGGCGGCGAAGGCCCGAAATCCAGCTTAAATCGGCAGGCATATCGGCGCGTTCGCCAAGGTCGCGCGGATATAAGGTTGCGAGGCCAAGCCTGTCAAGCATCGAAGTGGCTGCCGCGCCGGCATATTGCTGGCGCCTAAAGCTTTGCCGGGCAGACATTTGGGCGCACAGGCCGGGGTTGAGTTCAGCGAGGCACGTCGCTATGTCTCGGCCACGAAAGCCATGGTCATGAATTGATGAAACCGCGCATTGCAGTCCTCGGTTGCGGATACTGGGGCAGCAACCACATCCGCACCCTAAAGGCGCTCGGCGCGCTGCATGCGGTTTCGGACGTCAACCCCGCGCGTGCGGAGGGTTTTGCCAGCGAGCAGGATTGCCTGGCGATAGAGCCGGAGGCGCTGTTTGCCCGCGACGATGTCGACGCCATTGTCATGGCGCTGCCGCCGCAGTTCCATGCCGACATGGCGGTGCGCGCCGTGCTCGGCGGCAAGGACGTGCTGGTGGAGAAGCCGATCGCGCTGACGGTGGCCGATGCCGAACGCTCGGTGCAGGCGGCCGCCGATAATGGCCGTGTCTTCATGGTCGGCCACGTGCTGCGCTTTCATCCCGCCTTCGAGACGCTGAAGGCGCTGATCGACAATGGCGAACTCGGCGAAGTCCGCTACATCCATTCGCATCGGCTCGGCCTCGGCAAGTTCCACACCGAAAACGACGCGCTATGGGATCTGGCGCCGCACGATCTGTCGATGATCCTGGCCATCACCGGCACCGAACCGGTCGAAGTGCGCGGCGAAGGCGCTGCTCTTCTCGACAATCTCAGCGACTTTGCGCATCTGCACATGCGCTTTCCCAACGGCCTGCGCGGCCATCTGTTCGCCTCGCGGCTCAACCCTTACCGCGAACGGCGGCTGACCGTTGTCGGCACCAAGGCGATGGCGGTGTTCGACGATGTCGAGCCGTGGGAGCGCAAGCTTGCCGTCTATCGCCACGCGGTGTGGCAGGACAGCGGCCAATGGGCGTTCACCGCCAACGAGCCGTCCTATGTCGCGGTCGGTGAGGGCATGCCGCTGACGCGCGAGCTGGAGCATTTCATCCACTGCATCGAGACGCGGGCCGAACCGCGCACCAGCGGCGAGGAGGCCATCCGCGTGCTGCGCATCCTGACCGCCGGCACCGTCGCCCATACAAGGCCCGCCCATACAAGGCCCTAAAAGAAAACGCCGTCTATTCGGCGGGAACCCGCGCCGGCTGGACGGCAAGCCGCGTCAGCATCGCCTCGGCCTCGGCGCCGCGCTCGGAGCGCTCGATGAAGCCGCCGCCGAACACGCGCGCCTCGTTGCCATCGTCGGAATAGAGCACGCAAGCCTGACCGGGCGCGATGCCGGATTCGCCGTCGACCAGTTCCACCGAAGTGACACCGGCGCGGTGATGCAGCACGGCCGGGCGCGGCGGCCGCGTCGAGCGCACCTTGGCGAAAAGCTCAAGCCCGGCCGCCGGGATAGCGGTCAGCGGGCCATCGCCCAGCCAGTTCATGTTGCGCAAGAAGATCTTGTGGGTCTCCAGCGCCTCGCGCGGGCCGACGACGACGCGGGCCCGGTCGGCGTCGAGATGAACGACGTAGAGCGGCTCGCCCGAGGCGATGCCGATGCCGCGGCGCTGACCGACGGTGTAGCGCAAAATGCCCTCGTGGCGGCCAAGCACGCGCCCGTCTATATGGACGATGTCGCCCGGATTGGCGGCAGCCGGCTTCAGCTTGGCGATGATGTCGGAATATTTGCCCTGCGGCACGAAGCAGATGTCCTGGCTGTCCTGCTTGGCCGCAACCGTCAGTCCCATCTCCTCGGCGATGGCGCGAACCTCAGGCTTCGACAGGCCGCCGAGCGGAAAACGCAGATAGTCGATCTGCGCCTGGGTGGTGGCGAACAGGAAGTAGCTCTGGTCGCGGTCGGCGTCGACCGGCCGGTAAAGCGCGCGGTGGGCGCCATTGGCGCCGGAACGGATGTAGTGGCCGGTCGCCAGCGCGTCGGCGCCGAGTTCCTTGGCGGTCGCAAGAAGGTCGGCGAATTTCACCGTCTGATTGCAGGAAACGCAAGGGATCGGCGTTTCGCCGGCGACATAGCTCTCGGCGAACGGGTCGATCACCGCCTTGCGGAAGCGCTCCTCGTAATCGAGGACGTAATGCGGGATGCCGAGCGTCTCGGAGACGCGGCGGGCATCGTCGATGTCCTGGCCGGCGCAGCATGAGCCGGCCCGGTGCGTCGCCGCGCCGTGGTCATAAAGCTGCAGCGTGACGCCGACGACGTCGTAGCCCTCGCGCTTCAGGAGGCCGGCAACGACCGACGAATCGACACCGCCCGACATGGCGACGACGACGCGGGTGTTTTCGGGGCGTCCGGGAAGATCGAGGCTGTTCATGGTTCTTTCGTTCTGCGCGGCGCTTCAATGCCAATGGCCGGAATATAGGTCAAGCGTCTCGGCTGCGCCAGCTTTGCCGGACCGGCTCATTTTTCCTGCCGGGTTCAATGCGCTTGCCGGCAGATGTTTCAAATGCCGATGAAAAGGCTAACGCCGCGTTCATGATCCTTACCTAACCATTAGGGTCTGCTTAGGCAAATTTTAAAGCTGTGGCGGTAATGTGGTGGGGATTGGGTCTTTGAGTTTTTTGTAGAGAGTACGATGACCGATCTAATTAGACCGCGAGTCAAATATGTTATCGGGCCAGACGGCAGCCCACTTACCATCGCCGATCTGCCGCCGACAAACACACGTCGCTGGGTTATCCGGCGCAAGGCGGAAGTGGTGGCGGCGGTGCGTGGCGGGCTTTTGAGCCTCGAAGAGGCATGCCAGCGCTACAAGCTCACCACCGAGGAATTCCTGTCCTGGCAAGCGTCGATCGACGAATACGGCCTTGCCGGCCTGCGCACCACGCGCATCCAGCAATACCGGCATTAGGCCGATAAGGGCGCTGATCAGCGCCCTTACGTTTGCGAGGGGCGACGATCTGCAATTTCAGACCGTCAGCACCACCTTGCCGATCGGCCTGGTGGCGAGAAAGGCATGGGCGGCACCGGCCTGTTCGAGCGGAAACGCCTTTGCCACGTGGACGGCCAGCTTTTTCGCGTCGATCAATTTGCCGAGCTCCACCAGAGCGGCACGGTCGGGCACTACGGACATGCGCTCGACGCGGATGCCTCGCGTCCTGGCCTTTGCCTTGGTGGCATCGCTGACATCGAGCAGCGACACCAGAACGCCGCCGGCCGTGAGCACTTTCAGTGATTGCTCCGCATGCACGCCGCCGAACGGGTCCAGAACCAGATCGATGTCGCGGGCCTTCCCGGTGAAATCATCCCTTGTGTAGTCGATCACCTCGTCGGCGCCGAGCGAGCGGACGAAATCGAGCTTTTCCGGGCTGGCGGTCGCGACGACGTGAGCGTCGTGCGCCTTGGCGATCTGCACCGCCAGATGGCCGACGCCGCCGGCTCCGGCGTGGATCAGCACGCGCTTGCCAGAATCGAGCCGGCCATGGCGGACAAGGCCTTGCCAGGCCGTCAGGCCGGCCAGCGGCAGCGCGGCGGCTTGCGCGTGATCTATGCCTTCAGGTTTCGGCGCAAGCTCATCAGCCGGGACAGCGGCGAGTTCGGCGTAGGCTGCCGCCTGTTTGGGAAAGCGCGTCATGCCGAACACGGCATCGCCGACCTTGAGGCCGGAGACGCCGGAGCCCAGCGCCTCGACAACTCCCGAAACGTCCCAGCCAAGGACAAAAGGCGGCTCGCCGAGCAGCGGATAGTGGCCGCCGCGCACCGCACCATCGACCGGATTGATGCCGGCCGCCTCGATGCGGACGAGCACTTCGCCGGCCTCGGGTGATGGCGCGGGGCGATCGGCAATGACGAGGACGTCGGGTCCGCCGAAGGAATTCTGGATAATGGCACGCATGGAAGGCTCTCCTGCTGGTTTTGATGTACCACTATCATTTGGATAGTTACATTCTCTTGTCTAGTATGTACCTTTTTGATATATACGCACCTCATGGATAGTGAAGATGTTTCCCCTTTCGGCTATGACGCCTTTCGGCGGTCGTGCCCGTCACACGCCGTGCTCGAGACGCTCGCCAGCAAATGGGTCTACCTGGTGATCTGTGCGCTGCGCCGCGGCCGGCTCCGCAACGGCGAATTGGCGCGCAAGCTCGAAGGCATCACGCCGAAAATGCTGGCGCAGACGCTGCGTATCCTCGAACGCGACGGCCTTGTGCGGCGCGAAATCTTCCCGGTCATTCCGCCGCGGGTCGAATACGAGCTGACCGAACTTGGCCAGAACCTGGCAGGACTGCTCAATCAGATCAGAGCCTGGTCGGAGCAGCATGTGCCCGACATCAAAAATGCGCGCGCACGGGCGGCGGAACAGCAAGAAGATCTGGATGCCTGAGGCGGGCACAGTTCGGTGCGCAGCAATAGCGCGCAAGCGCGACGCGCGTTAAAGTCTTGTTTTCAGCCGATCATGGCGCTGCGGCCGCCGGCTTCCGTGTCGCGCGCCTTGGTGTCGCGCGATTCCAGCATCTCGGCCTTGGAAAGCTCCGCTTCGGCTTCGCTCAACAATGATTCGGCGACATTTCGCTGCTGGGCGAGGTCGCTTTGCGAATTTCTAAGGTTGTCGCGGCGCAGGCGTGCCGCCTTGGCGAAGGTCGGATAAGCAAAATGATTGATGTCGGTGATGCCGGCCTTCTTCTCTTCGGCGGCGATCTGAAGTTCCAGCTCGACGGCCATGCGCTCGAATTCGGCGATCATCATGTCGAGCTGCAGCAGTTGCCGCCGCTTCTCGCTCACCTGAAATTGCTTCAGCCGAACGAGGTTTTCACGTGACTTCATGATTCGGTACTCCCGGAAACGCACACCTGCACATATCGTCCAATTCACCCGGCAAGGCCCAGGCTTGACCCGTTTCCACCGGCTTTCCCCGAACTATGGGAAACAAACTCCTAAAGTTTTTTGCCGGCGGTAACCATTCGTTTACGGGCATTGTTAATCATACGGCTCAGGACTTAAGGGCGGGTAAAAATTCTGCTTCTCGTCGCGAAACCTGGCCAACGAGTCCGAAGAGTCACTTAGTCTGGCTTATTAATGTGCCGCATTAACGGTTTGGGTCTGTGATTCGTTATTGGATTCAACAAGGTGTAGAAAGGGGTTAAAAAATCTGATACCGTCACGGACGGGGAATTAGGTTTTATTAACCATTCGATGGCAGCCTCTGCTCAGGGCAATCACTGCTCCGGTCCTGGACGGGTCGTGAAATGGTCCGGCAGCAGAAAAGGGGAATGAAATGCGCGTTCTGCTGATAGAAGACGACAGTGCAACCGCACAAAGCATCGAGCTGATGCTGAAATCAGAAAGTTTCAATGTCTATACGACCGACCTTGGCGAAGAGGGTGTCGATCTAGGCAAGCTTTATGATTACGACATCATTCTCCTCGACCTCAACCTCCCCGACATGTCGGGCTACGAAGTGTTGAGAACACTCCGCCTTTCCAAGGTGAAGACGCCGATCCTCATCCTCTCCGGCATGGCCGGCATCGAGGACAAGGTGCGCGGCCTCGGCTTCGGCGCCGACGATTACATGACCAAGCCCTTCCACAAGGACGAACTGGTCGCCCGCATCCATGCCATCGTGCGGCGTTCCAAGGGCCATGCCCAGTCGGTCATCACCACCGGCGACCTGGTGGTCAATCTCGATGCCAAGACCGTTGAAGTCGGTGGCCAGCGCGTCCATCTGACCGGCAAGGAATATCAGATGCTGGAACTGCTCTCGCTGCGCAAGGGCACCACGCTGACCAAGGAAATGTTCCTCAACCATCTCTATGGCGGCATGGATGAGCCGGAGCTGAAGATCATCGACGTCTTCATCTGCAAGCTGCGCAAGAAGCTCGACGCCGCGTCTGGCGGGCAGAATTACATCGAGACCGTCTGGGGCCGCGGCTATGTGCTGCGTGAGCCTGAAGATATCCGGGTCAGCGCCTGAAGCAAGGGCATGATCCCAAAATGGGCGCCGGCTTTCGGAAAACAACCTGGTAAAACAACGAGATAGAGCTCATCCGATTTTCGTCGGAATGGAACAGGCTCTGATCAGGCGGCAATCTTCAAGGCGCGGAAGCACTCGAGCAGTTGCGGCCGGTTGAACGGCTTCAGCAGGTAGCCCTGGGCGCCGGCGCGCTTTGCCCGCATGATCGCCCCGACGTCGACCTCGACCAGCGAAATCAAAACTTGCGGCACTACCGGGCTTTCCATGGCGCGCACGCGGCGGATGAGGTCCTGCGCCTGCATGTCCGGCAAGGCGCCGTCGACGACGATGATATCAGGCATGTCGACCGCGCACATCTCGATCGCCTCATGGCCGCTGGCGGCTTCGATCACCATCATGCCGGAACCGCCCAGGATACGCCTTGCAACCTTCCTGATGACGCTCGAATTGTCGACGAACATGCAGCGTTTCATTCCCGGACCCTCTTTGCCATGCGGCAAACCGACAGCGTCGTGGCATCTGCCGGGGAACATAGGCCGATCTGGTAAAGAAGCCGAAAAGCCGTTAGGTAAAATTTTCCTGAAGGTGTTTTTTAGTGAAATATTCTTTCGCAATGCTTCACGCAATCAATCTGCAAGCCGGTCTCACAGATGTTAAGACGACGCCGCAAATATGATTTGGAGAAAAATACTTTTCCGGCTCTTAGCAGAACTTCAGACTGCAGAAAGGACGATCTCGTCGGCGGTCGCATGGATCGAAATCGTCATGTTGGCTTCGCGGGCCAGGAGCAGCGTGTAATAGGGCTGCACCGAATGCGCGTCGATCGGCTCTTCCGGCCTGTGGCCGGAATGCAATTCCAGGAATTTGGGCGGCACGCGGAGCATCGGGCCGCTCGCCGCGAGCGCAAAGCGCGGCTCGGTCTCCAGGTTCTCCAGCGTGACCACCAGCCTGCCGCCGCGCGGAATGGCGGCGTTAGCGACGAGGATGAGATTGAGCAGCAGCTTGACCTTGTTCTTGGGCAACAGTGCGCGGGTTCCGTTCCAGATCAGTTCCGGCTTCTCGTTCTTCAGGAAGGCGATGGCCACGGCCTCGGCGTCCCCGGTGTCGATCAGCATGCCGGCGGAACCGGCAGCGCCGAAGGCGATGCGGGCGAATTGCAGGCGGGCGGAGGCGTTTTTGGCGCTTTGGCGGATCAGCTTCATGGCGTCTTCGTCGGCGCCGCCTTCGTCGAGCAGCTCAAGCCCGTTGTTTATGGCGCCGACCGGCGAAATGATGTCGTGGCAGACCCGGCTGCACAGCAGCGCTGCCAGATCGGGTGCGGAAAGGGTGAAAAGCTCGGCCATCGGCAAAAATCCCTGCAAATTTCACAACACAATGACCGGGCGATCATGATCACGCCTGTCCACACGAATCACGCTCTCTCCCAAGCATTCTGAATACACAGCGCTTGTGCGTGCAGCAACAAATCCGAAATCATGATTGTCGAAAATGGCGTGTTCACGCAGCAGGGTGCTGCGCGGGCGATGTGAAACAGCCTTCGAACCGCCATCTTCATGTGGGAGTTTAATGGTTGAAAAAGGATTACGGCATAGTTTGCCCCTAACAGTCATCCTTAACGGCCGCCAAAGAGCCGTACGGGTGCGAGGCGTCGGCGAAAGTGCTCCCTGACGGAGATTGGAAGCATGGTTTCCCGATTCTACGACCGGACTTTTTTCCGTGTCATCTCAATGACGATCGCCCTCATCGGCCTTGTCGCCTTTTCGGCATCGGCCGCGCGGGCGCAGGAATACACCGCGCAGGAGATCGTCGATTCCGGTCATAAATTCTTCGGCGCTACATCGGGCGGGCTCGCCACCGTCGTCGAGAAGATTTTCGCCACCTATGGCCTGCCGAACGGCTATCTGCTCGGCGAAGAGGGGTCCGGGGCGCTGATCGGTGGCCTGACCTATGGCGAAGGCACGCTCTACACCAAGAATGCCGGCGACCACAAAGTGTTCTGGCAAGGCCCGTCGCTCGGCTGGGATTTCGGCGGCGAGGGCTCGCGCGTCATGATGCTGGTCTACAATCTCGACGATGTGAGCAGCCTCTATAATCGTTTTGGCGGCGTCGCCGGCTCCGCCTATGTCGTCGCCGGCGTCGGCTTCAACGTGCTGAAGAACAACAATGTGCTGCTCGTGCCGATCCGTACCGGCGTCGGCGCTCGTCTCGGCGTCAATCTCGGCTACCTCAAGCTCACCCAGCGCGCGACCTGGAATCCGTTCTGACCTGCATGATGGCGCCACTGCGATTGGCCCTGTGATCCCACGGTCTGAGCTTTGCCGCGGCATACTCTTGCCGTGGCGCCGGATTTCCGTCATGCGAAGATGGCAAAGTCGACCTTTGGCGGTTGCCATGCACAACGGATAGTCATCTTGGTCCAGTCGATCCTGTTCTTTGTCCTCGGCTTTCTCTGCGCGGGCTTTCTGGCGCTGATGATTGCTCCGGCCGTGTGGCGGCGGGCGGTGGCGCTGACGCGCAAGCGCGTCGAGGGCTCGATGCCGTTGACGCTGGCCGAGATCCAGGCGGACAAGGATCGCATTCGCGCCGAGTTCGCCGTTTCGGTGCGCCGGCTTGAAATGACCGCCAAATCATTGCGCGAGAAGGCCGCCGAACAGCTGGTCGAGATCGGCCGCGACCGCGAAGCCCTGAAGGAATTGGCGGCCGAGCGACAGGACAAGAACCGGGTCGTCGCCGATCTTACAGCCAGCGGCGAGGAGCTTCGCAAGCGCGATGAGCAGCTGCAGCAGCTGTCGGAACGGCTTGCGGAGACCGAGCGCGCCCTCGAAAAGCGCGGGCTCGAACTGCGGAAACTGGAGCACATGTATGACGACGCCAGTTTTTCATCCAGCAGCCGGCAGATCGAACTGGTGGCGCGCGAGTCCGAGCTGCAGAAGTTGGCGAGCGACATTTCGCTGCTGCGTGGCCAGCGCAAGGAGGCGGACAGGCGCAGCCAGGAATTGGCAGCCGAAAGCAATGTTTTGCGGGACGCGTTGAAGGCCGAGAAGAAAAGAACCGGCGACCTGGAAAAGAAGGTCGAACGCCTGCTCGCCTCGCTGGCCGATCGCGAGGACAGGCTGGAGCGCCGCGAGAAGGAACTGGTGCGCCTTCGCGAAAAGCCGAAAGGCGCTGAAAGGACGCCTGCGGTGGGTCTTGCCGGCGTGTCAGGCAGTCAGGTCAATGTGGCCGCCAACGGCGACATCGAACAGACAACCGCCAAGCTCGATGCCGACCGCGAGCGGCTGGAGGCCAGGCTGACGTCGCTGGCACGCGAGAACAGGCGGCTGAAGACAGATCTTGCTGCCGTCGAAACATCGAAATCGCGGACCGGAGACGATACCGGCAGCGCCAGCGCCGCATTGCGCGAAGAGATGAACGATCTGGCGGCGCAAGTCGTGGCCTTGACGGCAAAGCTCGACGGGCCGGATTCACCGATCGCCCGGGCGCTTGCAGCGCCTGAGGATCCGCGGCCGGGGAGCGGCGGACGCAGCCTTGCCGATCGGGTGCGGGCGCTGCAGAAGGCCGCTTCGACCGACTGAGATGCCGCCACTTGGCCGCAAAATGCCCGACTCTCAAATTCCGGAAAAATGATGAAGTGCGATGGCTGACGCGGCGGCGACGTTCAGGCTGTCGAAACCTTGCGCCATGCCGATCCGCAGCGTCTGCAGGCGGGCAAGCAGGCTTTCCGGCAGCCCTTCGCCCTCGGTGCCGAGATAGAGCGCCAGCCGGCCGTTTCTCTTGGCGTCGCGAATGTCGGTCTGCCCGCGCGGCGACAAGGCGAATTGGCTGAAGCCTTGCCGGTCGAGCATTGCGGTGCAGCCGGCGGCGTCGGCAAAGGAGGCGAAGGGAATTTTCAAGGCGGCGCCGACCGAGACGCGGATTGCCTTGCGGTACAGCGGATCGCAGCAGGTTGGATCGAGAAGCACGGCATCCGCGCCAAAGGCGGCGGCATTGCGGAAGATTGAGCCGATATTGTCATGATTGGCGATGCCGACCAGCACCACGATCAGCGCGCGGGCGGGCAGTGCGCCGAGCAAAGCTTCAGCGGAGACGGCCGCGCCCTTGCGGCCGATCGCCAATATGCCGCGATGCATGTGGAATCCGGCAATCCTGTCGATGACTTCGCCGGATGCGACATAGATCGGAAGCCCGGCAGGCGCCTTGCGCAGGACGTCATCGAGGCCGGCCAGCCGGTTCTCGAGCACCAGCACCGATTCTGCCTCGAAGCGACGGGCGGCAAGCAGCGTGTCGAGCACCACCTTGCCTTCGGCGACGAAACGGCCCTGCCGGCCGGCAAGATCGCGTTCCCGGATGTCGAGATAGGCGGCGACGCGAGGATCCTGCGGGTCGTCTATGCGGATCGGATTCATGGCTTCCTCGGCGGACCCTGGCGTCGGCCGCGAATCGGGATTCGGATTCGGAAGGCACGATGCCGGATCCGAAGCTCTGATATATCTCAGCGTCCAAATGGATGCACGCCGTTCTAACGGTCAAATCCAATCACTAGGCGCCGGGCGGAGACGCCCTGCCTGGCCTCCTGGCGGCACGGCGATATTTGATTTCCGCGGCACGGCTCTTTGGCCAAGCCGCTTCAATGCAGAATTTCGATGGGCGAAGGAACCACACAGGGCCATGCCGCGTCATAGAGGCGGGCTCCTGCTGCGGTCCTGGGAGGACATCGATGATCAGGCTCCTCCTCGTCTTTGCCGCCACGCTTGCCCTCGCATGCGGCGTGGCTCGCGCGGCCAAGCTTGATCCAGCCACCGTCAATCAGGCCCAATTCACTATCGGCGAACCGAAGGGTGTCGATCCGATGCTGCTGAAGGCGCAGATCCTTCTGGATCGCGCCCGCTTCTCGCCGGGCCTCATCGACGGTCGCCTTTCCCAGAACTTCGCCAAAGCCGTCGCCGCGTTTCAGGCGGCAAACGGACTTCCGCCCGATGGCAAGCTCAGTCCACAAACCTGGAGCAAACTCATCGCAACCTCCGCCAAGCCGGTGCTGGTGACCTATGAGGTGATGCGCAAGGATGTGCGCGGACCTTTCACCAGGCGTATTCCGGCTCGCTTGGAGAGGATGGCCCGCTTGCGGCGGCTCGGCTATCGCAATGCGGTGGAGAGGTTGGCTGAGCGCTTCCACGTCAGCGAACAATTGCTGCGAATGCTCAATCCGGGCACCAGCCTCAGGAAACCAGGCAGGACGTTGGTGGTGCCTGATGTCAGCAGGGGCGACCCTCCCGCCGGCGTTGCCGTCGTCGAGGTCGACAAGGGCGCCCGCCTGGTGCGTGTGCTCGACCGTGCCGGCAAATGGCTGGCGGTCTACCCCGCCTCGATTGGGAGCGAGGAGAAGCCGGCGCCAAGCGGCATGGCGGAGGTCAGGCGCGTGGTGCACAACCCTACCTATCACTACGATCCGGACTTCGCTTTCAAGGGGGTCAAGACCAAGCGGCCCTTCACCATCGCTGCCGGGCCGAACAACCCCGTGGGATCGGTCTGGATCGATCTCTCCATCGAAAGCTACGGCATCCACGGCACGCCCGAACCGGGCAAGATCGGCACCACCTTTTCGCATGGCTGCATCCGGTTGACCAATTGGGATGCCGAAGACCTTGCCTCCATGGTGCAGCCGGGCACGAAGGTCGAGTTCAAGGACGAGATTGCGCAGGCCGCCGACGAGCGCGTTCAGTAGCAAAGCGGACTTGGCAGCAAAGCGGACTTGGCAGCAAGGCGGATTTGGCGGGGCATTCTCCGCCCGGCCGCTCAGGTCCCGGCGCGACGCAGCCGGTGAGCCATCTGCGACAGTTCACCTTCGCCGAAAATGCCGTCCAGCATGTGCAGCAATTCGCGCACCGCCGCGGACTTGCAGGAATAATAAATCATTTGCCGGTCGCGGCGGGTCTCGACAAGGTCGGAAGCCCTGAGCTTGGCCAGATGCTGTGACAGGGCGGATTGGCTGAGCGATACCTTCTCGGCTATGGCGCCGACCGACATCTCGCCCTCGGCCAGATAGCTCATGATCAACAAACGTTTTTCGTTGCCCATCAGCGTCAGAAACGCAGCCGCGGTTCCGGCGTTGGCGACTAGCTTGTTCGAGACCATAGATCCCCCATGCCTTCTTGCTCATCCGCCGCTATGGGGGCAATAGCGTCGGATTCCATAGACTTTCCCTATAGATGCACGCCAGCGATTCAGCGTCACTCGCAAAGGTAGAACATTTCGCTCAAATCTCAAGGCTTGCTTTCCATGCAAGCCGATTAACCGTGCGGCTGTGATTATTTTGCCGATCGGGCAGCCTTGGCCATGTCGATCAGGACAGGCCTGAGGTCGCGCGCCGCTCTCAGCGGCTCGGGGAAGAAAACCCGACAGACATTGTCGCCCGATATCAGATCCATCCCGTCGGCGTCGAACCCGGTGACGATCCAGCCGTCGCTCTCGGCCCCGCCGAAATGACTTGCGTAGAGGGCAATCGCATCGAGATGGTCGGCGTTCATGTGGTCGAGCGCCGATTGCTCCCCGGCGGCAAGCTCTTCGACGATCGCTCCCGTCGCGACCAGATCGGTGCGGTCGAGCAGATAGGCCTTGCCGAAGCCGCCGTTCAGGCTGGCGCGCTCCGGTTCGAGCCGGAAGATCGAGAAGTCGCCGAGCCCGGCATAGAGTTTTGCCTTGGGATTGCGGTTGAGGTAGCGCCGCTCGGCGCGGGCGTGCTCGTTCGAGCCGCGTTCCAGCCGCACGGCGCGGCAGACGAGCGTCAATCGCGGATGCGCCAGCGGATCGCCCTTGCCGGGTTCGCCGACGAGCAACGAGCAGCGCGGGTCGGCAAGGATGGCGCCGGTATGGGCGGACAGCATCGATACCAGGATCAACGGCGTGCCGTCGATGTCTGTGGCGACGCCGACCCGGCTGGCCAGCGGCGAACCGGTTCCCGGTTCGAGCACTGCCAACGCGCCGAAACGGGCGCTGCGGATCAGCGTCTTTGCCAGCCTGATCGCCTCGGTATCGGTCGCGCGGATCACGTCTTTCGTGGGTTCGTCCAAGGCATCACCGTCGCATTTATTTCGGCGCCATGCGGATGGCGCCGTCGAGGCGAATGGTCTCGCCGTTGAGCATCTGGTTCTCGATGATGTGCAAGGCAAGTGCCGCGTATTCCGAAGGCTCGCCCAAACGGGAAGGGAAGGGCACAGCGGCGCCGAGCGAATCCTGCACCTCCTGCGGCATGCCGGCCATCATCGGCGTCCTGAAGATGCCGGGTGCGATGGTGCAGACGCGAATGCCGGAGCGGGCGAGATCGCGCGCCACCGGCAGCGTCATGCCGACGACGCCGGCCTTGGACGCGGAATAGGCAGCCTGGCCGATCTGGCCGTCATAGGCTGCGACCGATGCGGTGTTGATAATAACGCCGCGCTCGCCGCCCTGCAGCGGTTCGAGCCTGGCGGTCCGGTCGGCGACCAGGCGGATCATGTTAAAGGTGCCGATCAGATTGACCTCGATCACCTTGCGGTATTGATCGAGCGGATGCGGTCCGTCCTTGCCGATCGTCTTCATGCCGACAACGATGCCGGCGCAATTGACCAGGATGCGCGGTGCGCCGAGCGTCTCTGCCGCTTCCGCGACTGCGGCGGCACCGCTCTCGGCGTCGCTCACATCGCATCGGACGGCGATGCCGCCGATGTCAGCCGCCACCTTGGCCGCACGCTCGATGCCGAGATCGAGGACGGCAACCCTGGCGCCGCCGGCGGCAAGAGCGCGCGCCGTCGCCTCGCCAAGGCCGGAGCCGCCACCGGTGACGATCGCAATCTGGCCGTTCGGGTTCATCTCGACGTCCTCCTCCGTGCCCAGACTATGCCGCGAAGCCACCGTGCGACAGCACCGGCACGGTCATGCCATCGCGGCGATGTGCGCGGCAATCCTTGCCTGGTCGGCGTGGCAAACCTCGCCCGCCAGCCTCGCCACCGCGCCCGGCACGATCTCGTGCGCCAAAAGCCGGTCGGGGTCGACCGGACGCGGCATCGAGATCTGCCCACGCGGCAGCCTTTTGAAGCCGAGCGGGCCGTAATAGGGTTCGTCGCCGACCAGCATCACCGCCGGCGCGCCGGCCTTGGCGGCGGCTTCCAGCGCGATTGCCACCAGCCGGCGGCCGATGCCGAGATTTTTGAAGGCCGGCCGCACGGCGAGCGGCCCGAGCATCAGCGCGCGGCCGGCACCGGCGGCGATGCGCGTCATCCGTACCGAGGCGACGACGATTGCGCCGTCGACAGCCACGAAGGACAAAGCCCGCTCATGCGGGCCAGCTTGGCGGATCTTGTAGGCGGCAAGCACGAAACGGCCCGGCCCGAAGGCCTCGTTGTTGATGGCTTCGATTTCAGGATCATGCGCCGGAGTTTCCGGCAGGTATTTCACGTCGGCCAGGTATTTCAAGTCGGCAAGGCTCATGGTCTTTGCGTTCCGGTATACGAGGAAAGGTTTGCTGCAAGCGGCAGCGTTCGCCAGTCAGCGCTTCATCAAGCGCGGGCGCTCTTTCGTCGTCGGTCGAACCGGATCACGGCAAAGTCAAACATGCGGATTGTCCGCTAGCACCAATTTTCAGCCGCCGCAATCGGCCCGCGCACCCGACACGCACTCGACGACGCAGCCGTTGACGATCTGTTCAGCGTCGGGGATTTCCGCGGCGCCGCTTGGTGCCCTACATCGGGTAGGAACGCGAAAGGATATTGCATGGGATTGCTAGTCGAAGGCCAATGGCAGGACCGCTGGTACGATACCGGGGAGAGCGGCGGCAAGTTCGTGCGGGCGCAGTCGCAGTGGCGCGACTGGGTGACCCGCGACGGCGCGCCGGCCGAAGGGCGAAAACGCGGCTTCAAGGCCGAGCCCGGCCGCTATCACCTCTATGTCTCGCTCGCCTGCCCGTGGGCGCATCGGACGCTGATCTTTCGCGTGCTCAAAAAACTCGAGGACGTGATTTCCGTCTCGGTCGTCCATCATTTCATGGGCGCCGACGGCTGGACGTTCCTGGCCGAGGACGGCGCCACCGGCGACACGCTCTACGGCCTTGATTTCCTGCACCAGATCTACACCAGGGCCGATCCCGGCTATTCGGGCCGGGTCACCGTTCCCGTGCTGTGGGACAAACGCGAGCAGACCATCGTTTCCAACGAATCCGCCGAGATTGTCCGCATGCTCAATTCGGCGTTCGACGAATGGGGAGATGCCAGGCTCGATTTCTATCCGCAACCGCTGCGCGGCGAGATCGATGCGATCAATGCGCTGGTCTATCCCGCGGTCAACAACGGCGTCTACCGTGCCGGCTTCGCCACCACGCAGGCAGCCTACGAGGAGGCATTCGGCGAATTGTTCTCGGCGCTCGACATGCTGGAGGACCGTCTGTCAAGGCAGCGCTATCTCGTCGGCGGCCGCATTACCGAGGCCGACTGGCGGCTGTTCACGACACTGGTCCGCTTCGACCCGGTCTATGTCGGCCATTTCAAGTGCAATCTGCGCCGCATCGCCGACTATCCGAACCTGTCGAATTACCTGCGCGACCTCTACCAGGTGCCAGGCGTCGCCGGCACGGTGAATTTGCACCACATCAAGGCGCATTATTACAGCAGCCACGAGACGATCAACCCGACGCGCATCGTGCCGGTCGGGCCGGAGCTGGACTACGCCGCGCCGCACGACCGCGCGCGCTTCAGGAAGGCTGCGTGAGACCGGCGACCTAGCGGAAGGTTTCGGAGTCCATCTTTGCCCTTCTAACGAGTTCAGCTTTCAATATGGTATTTCCAAATCGATTGGAGTAGCCGAGCGACGTTGCAAGGAACGCAACGATGCCGCCGATCATGACGGCCAGGACCGACGTCTGGGGCGGGATTGCGCGTAACAATCCCGACGGCAGAAGCACAGCCATTCCCAAAATCATTTCTATCAGGGTTGAGAAGCCGACCATTTTCCAGAATTCAGTGCGAGTAAAAAGCTGAGCATGTCGCTTTATAAAAACGAAATATGTCATGAATGCCGCAACTAATTGTATTGCGAATTGGATGAATCTTCCAATTTTTGCTAACATATATGGATCTATCGCAAGAACTATTGTAGAAATTAAGGCTACCACAGAAAATGTTATCACATAAATTCCCGTGTACAGTGATACATAGAGCGCGATTCTAAATCTATCGTTTTGGCTGTGTGGCATTTTTTCTCCTCATCGCTCAGCATTTATCTCTCTGAGAACAATGGATGCTGCCGGTCTATACCGACGCAGCCAAAGCTGTTGAAGAGATGATCTACCAGTAAGGCGATGCCGAATTCCCCTCAAAAACTTCGGCAATCCGCCGCAGCGTCGCCGGTGTCGTGCCTTCTGGCAAGCGGTCGAGCGGGAAGAAGCCGGCTTCGGCGATCTCGCGGTCGGGCAGCTTGGGTGCTGGCTGGTCGAACTCCTCGACCAGATAGAGGCCGACATGGTCGCGCCGGCTGGCGCGGTGGTTGAAATGCAGGGATTTCAGCACCGGCGGTCCGGTCAGCGCGATGTTGCCTTCCTCGAACAGTTCGCGCGTCAGCGCTTCGATCATCGTCTCGCCCAACTCGACGCCACCGCCGGGCAGGTGCCAGCCCGGGACATAGGTGTGGCGGATGAGGAAGACGGAATTGGAGCGGCGGTCGTGGATCAAGCCGCGCACGCCGAGCGTCATCGGCCGGCGCAGTACGAAGTACAGGTGAAACAGCCTTGCCCTGAAGCCCGGCCAGCCGGTCTGGCGCAGGGCTTGCTCCGGATCCGGCGTCGTCATCGTCCGCGAAACCGTGAGTGGAAAGCCGCGCGCGCCTCGCCTATGAAGAAAAGATGTTCAGGCTCGCGCATATTTCCGATGTCCATCTGGGGCCGCTTCCCGATGTAACCTATCGCGATCTCGCCTCCAAGCGCGTGGTCGGTTACGTCAACTGGCAGCGCAACCGCCGCCGCTACATGCACGATGCCGTCATCGACACGATCGTCGCCGACATGAAGGCCAGCGGGCCGGACCATCTCGCCATCACCGGTGATCTGGTCAATCTGGCGCTCGACGGTGAGATCGAGATGACCAAGCACTGGCTGGAGACGCTGGGCTCGCCCAATGACGTGTCGGTCGTGCCGGGCAACCATGACGCCTATGTACCGGGCGCCTTCGACAAGACCTGCCGGTCGTGGGCGGCGTGGATGACCGGCGACGGCGTCAATACGCCGGTCGACCGCAACACCTTTCCCTATTTGCGCGTACGCGGCAATGTTGCGCTGGTCGGCGTCACGACGGCGCGCGCCACGGCTCCATTCATGGCCAACGGCTTCTTTCTGGAGGGCCAGGCGGAACGGCTGCGCGACATGCTCGACGCCACAGGCAAGCGCGGCCTGTTCCGGGTGATCATGATCCACCACCCGCCGGTGCGCGGCGCCGTTTCGCAGAACAAGCGGCTGTTCGGCATCTCCCGCTTCCACAAGGTTCTTCACCGGCACGGCGCCGAGCTTGTGCTGCACGGCCATTCGCATGTGCCGTCGCTCTTCTTCATCGGCGCCCGCAAGATCAAAATCCCGGTGGTCGGGGTCGCCGCTGCCGGGCAGGCGCCCGGCAGTCCGCATGCGCCGGCGCAATACAATCTGCTCGACATCGACGGTGAAAAGGACAATTGGCGGATCAGGCTGACGCGCCGCGGCCTGACCGGGCCGGCATTGCCGCCCAGCGACCTGCAGACAATGGAGCTTGGCGTGGGGGCCGAGGCGTCGATGGCTAGAGCAATTCCAGGAAAAGTGTGAAACGGTTTTCCGTCCGGAATTGCGTCAAAACAAAGAGATAGTGCGGTTCAGCGTTTCCGTGAAACGCTGAACCGCACTAGAAGCTGATTTTCATTGCAACGATGCGGTCCCAGAACAACACGAGCGAAATCGCCAGGCCGACCAGGGCGCCGGCGGCGATCAGGCCGAGGCCCGAGAAGAACGCCGACCAGCCGTTGCTGCGCCCAGGGACATGCAGCGGCGGCTCAGCCTCCGCCACCAGGGCGCGTTTAAGGCCGGCGACGGCTTGCTCGATGCCGCCTTCCATCATCCTCTGGCGTTCGACGACGCGCTCGGCGACATAGCGCGTCACCTGGTCGGCAACGACCTTCATCTCTGTCGACTCGGCGAGCAAGACGCGGCCGATGCGCGTGTCCTTGAGAAAGCGATAGGTGCGGCGGTCGCGTCCCATGGCGACATGGCTGATCGCGTCGATCCACAGCCGTGGCTGCAGGCCGGACGAGACGGCGAAGTCGAAACTGTCCATATCGGTGGGTACGTCGCCGAAGACCGGCGCGAGTTCGGCGGCAAGCAGATCGAGCCGCATGCGATGCGCTTCGCGCATCTCGACGACGACGTCGTCGCGGTCGGCGAAGGCGTTCTTGACGTCGCGAATGGCATCGGACAGTTTTCGCGACTGATCGATCTGGGTGATGTTCTCGCCTGCGTCCTTCATCGGCGTTGCCTCGCGGGGTTTGGTTAACACCGAATTAACACAGCGGCCGGCAAATTGCACTTGCGAGATCGATGAGCGGGCAAGGATTCGCTGGAGCAGCACCAGTGCCGCCGCCGTGCCTGCGCGAAGACCGATCAGCTCGCCGCAGCGGCGAATCCCGGACGAAGCCGCCTGCTGCGGCGTCGCATATTGCGACGGACGGCCTCGACGATCAGGCCGGGCGCTTCCTCGACCAGCATATGGCCGGCTTCCAGCACGTGGTGCAGATGAAAATGCTTCGGCACGCCGTCCGCCTGGCTGACGGGCAGCATCGCGTCGTCGGTTCCCCAAACCACCATGATTGGCATATTCAGCGTTTCCAGCCCCTCGTTCGGGATGACGCCTTGCCGATCATCCCTGGTCATGGCGGCTGCGAGCTCGACAAGTGTCCGCAACTGGCCGGGACGCCGGCGCATCTCGTTGACGAGTTCGACCCTATGCTGCGGCAGCCGGCTTTGCGGTCCCGACATGGCGGCAAGACAGGCGCGGATTTCATCCGTGCCGGCAGCGGCGGCGTAGCGACGCAGCAGCGGACCATTGATCTCAGGACCGAAACCGCCCGGCGCCAGCAGCGTCAGCGACGCCATTCTTTCGGGCTCGCTCAATGCCATCAGGGCGGCCACGGCGCCACCCATCGAATGACCGACGAGATGAGCCCGCTTTATCCCGCGAGCGGAAAGATCGGCAAGGACGGCACTGGCTGCAATCCTGGCCGGACCGCCGCCCGGAAAATCGAGCGACAGCCCATGTCCCGGCAGATCATAGGCCAGGGTCCGCGCGCCGGGCGCCAGAGACTCGGCCACATCGCGCCAGTCGTCGTGGCAGCCACCGAAACCATGCAGGAAGGCAATCGTTGTCGGGCCGGTGCCCCGTTCGGCAGCGTAAAGGGATGGGGTCATGCAAACTTTATGGCTTGGTGCCGGGATCAGTCAGGATGCCGGGGGCGGTCTTATGCGGATCAGTCTTGCGGGAGGTCAGACTTATGCGGAGATCAGTCTTATGCGGGATCAGACCTATGTGGGATCAGATTGGCCGGTTCAAATTGTGTCTGAATTGCGCTTTGGCCGTCCGGATGGCCAGTAAAATCTTCGCGATCACCTGACGTCGTGCACGCGCCGGGAGACGTCAGCTGGCGCCGCCAAGGCCGGCGGCGCGCAGGGCTTCCACCAGCCGGTTGGTCAGATCGGCGGGATATCTTCGTTCGACGAAAGTTGCGCGCGGATCGGCTGCGAATTTCGGGAATTTGGCGGTCAGTTCCTGCAGCAGCCTGCTCGCCAGCTTCTCGCGGCCGGCAGCCTTGGCGCCGATCAGCCGCGCCGCCAGATAATGCGATTTCATTTCCGTCGTTCGCAAGCCGTCGCTGGCGAGCGTGGCCTTGTTCATGTCGCCCATCATGAACTCTCCGGCGAACAGCCCGTAATCCCACCATGTCGGATGGGCGCTGGCGATGTCCACCGCGTGAGCGATGATCGGGGTGCCCTCGCTGTACCTGCCGGCGAAAACCAGCCCGTAGCCATAGGCGGCGGCCATTGCGAGATCGTAGGGATTGAGCTCATAGGCCTTGCGCATCCAGCGGATCGATTCCGCGGAATCGCCCATGCGCGAGTTGAGATAACCAAGGGCGCGGTGCGCGTAGGGGCTGGTCGGGCCCATCTGGATGGCGCGATGGGCAAACGTCATGGCTTTGTCGATCGTCGCGTCGGCGGGGTAGGGATAGTGGTCGGTGACCGCTTCGAGATGCAAGGAAGCGAGTTCCGAATAGACGAGCGACGACTTCGCCTTCCGGTTGGCAAGATCTTCGAGGCAGCGGTAAGCGGCTTCGTGCGTCTGGGCGTTCTGGTCGAGATAATATTTGCCGTTGAGCACCAGACACGCCGTCAGCCCGGTCTGGATGCCGCTCTGCTCGATGTAGTTGTAGATCGTGCCCGAGGCGGGAAGAGCCGAGCTCAAAATGCCGGAGATCTGGTCCTCGATGGCGGTGTTCGCGCTGTCGCCGGCGGTCAGGTTGCGTGAGAGCAGCACGCGGCCGGTCGCAACGCTTTGCAGCTCGAGCATGATGTCGCCGCTACGCGGCCCGGGCAGGACATCGAATACGAAGCTGGCGGCGTCGGTTACTGGATCGGGCGGGCTGTCGGCATCACGGCCGATGAAATTGATGGTATCGAAGCCGCTGAGGCCGGCGCGCAGCGATGCGGCGACACGGCGAGCCAGGTCGCTGTCGGCCTTGATGGCGATGTAGACCTGGGGGAGGTTTTCAACCGGAGGCGCTGCTATGCTGCCGGTCGCCACCGCGGTCTCGACCGCCGTGTCGCCGCCGGTCAGCAACACCACGCTGCCCTGGCGAAGGATCAGCACACCCAGCATGAGAATGACCAGCGCGATCGCCAGCCAGAAGAACTGCAAATGGCGTTGCAGCGAAGGAGCAGCAGGGGCGACGGCTGGAACGCTCAGCAATGCAGCCGGATGTGCCCGGTTGCGGGCGCCCTCCAGCGATCCGGGCGGGGCGGTCGTCGCCGCTTCCTCTGTTGCCAGCTCCGGCTTGCTTTCTGCCTTGGGCTCCACCTCCGCCGGCAAGCGAATGGCGTTGAGTTCGTAGGACGGAACATAGCCGCCGCGCGGAATGGCGATACGGACCGGTTCGGCAACGCCCTCATTGGCGAAATACTGCTGCAGAAGTTCGCGCAGCCTGCCGGCCTGTACCCGCACCACCGCATCGGTCGACGGGTCGAAATCGCCGTCCTTGCCGAACACGTCCATCGCTATGGAGAAGCCCTTGAGCCTGTCGGCTTCGCCTGCCTGCTCGCGCTCGACCAGGTAGCGGAGCAGCTTGCGCGCGCGCTCGGATCGTCCGAACGTTTCGCTGGCAAGCAATCGCTCCAACGTTTCGCGCACTGCGGGGGCGGCAGGCGTGGTATGCTGCAAGTGTCGATCCCTTCGAATTCGGCACAGGTTGAGGTACAATCATATCGCGCTGACGGCGCCTTACAAGCATGTGCTTATGGTGCGATAGCGTACCCACCGGATAAATTCCGGTGGGCCGATGGCGGGAGCCTGACCGTTTCGGCTAGCCGCGCTTTCGACCGACGATGCGGTTGGCGGCCGAAACCACGGCTTCTAGCGAGGCGGCGACGATGTTGGTGTTGATGCCGGCGCCGAACAGCTTGCCGCCCGGATGTTCCATCTCGACATAGGAAATGGCCGAGGCATTCGAGCCGCGCTGCATGGAATGCTCGGAATAATCCAGCACCGACATCGGCACCCCGACGTGGCGCGACAGCGCATCGACGAAGCCGTCGATCGGGCCGGTGCCGGTGCCTGATATGGTCACCTCCTTGCCTTTGTCGAGGATCACCGCTTCGACCACGCGCCGGCCCTTGACCTCGGTGTCGGGGTAGGTGTGGTGGTCGAGGAACTTCAGCCGCGCGCCGGGCTGGTCGACATAGGTGTCGAGAAAGCGCTCGTAGATGCGCTTGACCGGCACCTCCTTGCCTTCGGCGTCGGTGATCGCCTGGATAGCCTGGCTGAACTCGATCTGCAGGTTGCGCGGCAGGTTGAGGCCGTAATCCGCATGCAGCACATAGGCGATGCCGCCCTTACCGGACTGCGAGTTGATGCGGATGATGGCTTCGTAGCTGCGGCCGACATCGGCCGGGTCGATCGGCAGATAGGGCACCTCCCAATGCGGCGTGTTGGCCTTGCGCAGCGCCTTCATGCCCTTGTTGATGGCATCCTGGTGCGAGCCGGAAAAGGCGGTGTAGACGAGCTCGCCGACATAAGGGTGGCGCTCCGGGATCTTCAGCTGGTTGGAGTATTCGTAGACGTCCTTCATGCGGTTGATGTCGGAGCAGTCGAGCCCGGGATCGACACCTTGCGTGTACATGTTGAGCGCCAGCGTGACGATGTCGACATTGCCGGTGCGCTCGCCATTGCCGAACAGCGTGCCTTCGACGCGGTCGGCGCCTGCCATCAGGCCGAGTTCGGTGGTGGCGATGCCGGTGCCGCGGTCATTGTGCGGATGCAGCGAGATCAACAGGTTCTCGCGATCGTCGAGGTTGCGGCACATCCATTCGATGCGGTCGGCATAGATGTTGGGCGTCGACATCTCGACCGTAGAGGGCAGGTTGATGATCAGCTTGTTTTCCGCCGTCGGCTTGACGATCTCGGTGACCGCGTTGCAGATCTCCAGCGCCACTTCGAGCTCGGTGCCGGTAAAGCTCTCCGGCGAATATTCGAAACGGTAGCCGCCGCCGGCTTTCGCCGCCATGTCGGTGATCATCTTGGCCGCATCTGTGGCGATGCGCTTGATCCCGGCGACGTCCTTCTCGAAGACGACGCGGCGCTGCAATTCGCTGGTCGAGTTGTAGAAATGGACGATCGGGTTGGTGGCGCCCTTCAGCGCCTCGAAGGTGCGGGTGATCAGTTCCGGCCGGCACTGCACCAGCACCTGCAGCGAGACGTCGGCGGGCACGTTGCCCTGTTCGATGCACCAGCGGGCGAAATCGAAGTCGGTCTGCGAGGCCGACGGAAAGCCGATCTCGATCTCCTTGAAGCCCATGTCGAGCAGCAGGGCGAACATGCGCGCCTTGCGTTCCTGGCCCATCGGATCGATCAGCGCCTGGTTGCCGTCGCGCAGGTCGACCGAGCACCAGATCGGCGCCTTGTCGATCACTTTCGAAGGCCAGGTGCGATCGGCAAGGCCGACGGTCGGATAGGGTTGGTATTTGCGGGCAGCGTCCGGCATGCCCCTCGCGGGCCTGGCGGTTTCCTCTACATTCAGACGGATATCTTCTCGTGCGTTCATCGTCTTTTCTCCCGGCGGCTCGCGGATCCAGCTTCAGGCAGATTGGTGGCGAGCGGCGCCTTTACCAGAATTTCGTTCGCTTGATGTGACGTGCCAATTTGTGACTGGCCAAGGAGCGTGCGCGTGAGCGGCAATTCGACCGCCGGGCGCTCCTTCAGCGAACCCGGCGATCGCCGATAAGGCCGAGAAGCAGCAGGGTCGAGGCGAGCGCGCGGACGGTCTGGCCGGCAATGCCGGTCGGACGGGACGCAAAAGAGGTGGCGCGCGGGCTCATGGCGGATTTCATACAGGAGCGGGCAAAGCGAGGCAAGTGGGAGCATTGGAGGTGGGTGAAGCTGCCGATCCAGCCTCTCAAGACCTGGGTTCCTCGCCCCGCGAAGCGGGGGAGAGGTGGCCGCCCACGGGTCTTGCCTTCGGCAAGCCCGAGGACAGGCTCCGCGGCCGGAGAGGGGGCGTTCGTAGGGCGCAGTCCCCTCTCCGTCTCGGCTTCGCCGAGCCACCTCTCCCCACTTTCGTGGGGCGAGGAACCCAAGCTGCAATGAAGGCGCGGCGCCGACATGAAGCGATTTTTCCTGATTACAGCAACTTTGTTCTTGCTTTGTGCCGGCAGCTATGCTACTAATTTGGGTATGGTGCTGACTGGCGCCGAGGACCCGCCGTCGAGGCGGGTTTTTTATTTCACGGTTTTGGCGTCACCTTTCGCGGACCCAGCCGCTCACCTGATCCAGTTGCTCTTCCCCGAGCCCGGCAAATGCGCCAGAGTCGATTGTCGGCGGGGGTGCAATGGCTCGCCGCCGGGAGGGATCGTCCATGAACTTCGTGTTCTTCTCGCCGCATTTTCCAGCCAATGGCGCCGATTTCTGCGACCGGCTGAAGAAGGCCGGCGCCACCGTGCTCGGCATTGGCGACGCGCCGTTCGATGCGCTGGACGGCAAATTGAAGGCAGCCCTTTCGGAATATTACCGCATCGACGACATGGAGGAGTACGAGCCGGTGTTCCGGGCGATCGGCCATTTCATCCACAAATGGGGCCGCGTCGACCGGTTCGAATCGCTCAACGAGCATTGGCTGGAGCTGGAAGCCAATATCCGCACCGACTTCAACATCTTCGGCACCAAGCTCGACTTCGTGAAGAATTTGAAACGCAAGAGCCGCATGCGGGCGTTCTTCCGCAAGAGCGGCGTCGAAACCATCCCGCAACGCAAGTGCTCCGACCGCGCCGGCGCCATGACCTTCATCCGCCGTGTCGGCTATCCCGTGGTGGTGAAGCCGGATTCCGGCTCCGGCGCCTCGAACACTTTCAAAATCTCCAACGCCGGCGAACTCGACAGCTTCTTCAGGGACAAGCCGGAAGGCGTCAGCTTCGTCATGGAGCAATTCATCGAAGGGCTGGTGGTGACCTATGACGGGCTGGTCAACCGCGACGGCGAGGTGGTGCTGGCCGCCAGCCACCGCTACGACCAGAGCGTCATGGAGGTGGTCAACCGCGACCGCCATATGAGCTATGTCTGTTTTCCCGAGATCAGCCGGGCGGTCGAGGAGGCCGGCAGGAAAATCCTCAAGGCGTTCGACGTGCGCGAGCGCTTCTTCCACATCGAGCTGTTCGAAACCAGGGACGACCGGGTCATCGCGCTGGAGGTCAACATGCGGCCGCCTGGCGCCTGGATGACCGATGCCATCAATTACACCTTCGATATCGATGTCTATGCCGCCTGGGCCGACATGGTGGTCAAGGACGCCGCCGGCGGCCCTTACAGGGGCAAGTATTTCACCGCCTATGCCAGCCGCAAGCGGCACCTCAACTATATGCACAGCCATGCCGACGTGCTGGCCGCCCATGGCGGCATGATCGTCCATCATCACGCCATTGAGGAGGTTTTCAGCCGCGCCATGGGAAACTACGCCTATCAGCTGCGCTCCACCGACCCGAAGGCGCTGCGCCGGGCGGTCGACTACATCCATGCGGAAAAGGCGTGAGGCGATGGACGTTTCCTACCACAAGGGTTTTGGCCGCAACCTCGGCCGCGACATGGAATACAAGCGCTACGGCCATGCCGGCCGACCCGTGGTTGTGTTCCCGACTTCGCAAGGGCGGTTCTACCAGTTCGAGGATTCCGGCGCGGTCTCGGCTCTCGCCGAGTTCGTCGACACCGGTCGCATCCAGTTGTTCACGCTGGACGGCATCGATGCGGAATCCTTCTTCGACCGCCATGCCGAGCCGGCCCATCGCATCGCCCGGCATGAAGCGTATTTCCGCTATGTGCGCGAAGAGGCGCTGCCGGAACTCCTGTCTGTCGCGGCCGAGGCCAATGGCGGGCGTACGCTGAAGCCGCTGTTTTGCGGCTGCTCGATGGGCGGATATCATTCGTCGAATTTCGTCTTCCGCTTTCCGGAGCTGGCCAGCGGCGTCATCGCGCTGTCGGGGGTTTACTCGACCCACGATTTCTTCGGCAGCGCGCTCGACGGACAGATTTTCTTCAACTCGCCGCTCGACTACCTGCCCGGTATCGTCGATCCGGGGCTGCTCGTCAGGCTGAAGGCGCTGCGGCTGATCTTCTGCTGCGGGCAGGGTGCCTGGGAGGAACGGATGCTGGCCGATACGCAGGCGCTGGAACAGATCCTGCGTGACAAGTCGATTCCGGCCTGGGTCGACTATTGGGGCGGCGATGTCGCCCATGAATGGCCGTGGTGGCACAAGCAACTGGTCTATTTCTTCGCCCGCTGGCTGGACGACGATCTGATGCACCGGCTGGATTAGGCCGTAGACTCATAAGCGCAGCCACAGTCGCCTTGAGAAGATGTCGTTCAGCACGCGGCGGTCATCCACACGCGGCACGCCTGGCGGCTTGTTGGGCAGGAGCGGCTCGATCACGCGCCACTCGAAGTCGGGCAGGTCGTATCGGCTCATGCCGACGCTGAATCGGCTCGGACGCCACAAGAGAAGCCTCGAATGGCGATCCGCGCAAATTTGCGCTACGAGGCAGGTGCCAGCGTGACGGAATTGGTAAACGTATCACCACAGTGATCCTGAGCCTCTTGGCTCAGGTGCGGGTTCGATCCCTGCCGCTGGCGACGCCCCGCTTTACGAGTTCACGACCTAGAGCATGTCGATATTTAGGTGATGCGGCCTGCAAATGGACTTCCCTTCAGCCTGATTTCAAAACATGACTATACTTATCATCTTTTAGTGGAAACAGCGGGCCGGCTGTGGCATTCCGGCGTGGCGAGGACGCCGTATGGCGAGCTCGGGTTCAAATGGCACCGAAAGGCTGAGCGATGGAGCAATTGAGTGCGCAAACCCGGATCAGCGGTGCCGTCATCCGGTCGGTGATGGACAGGCTGCGCGCCGAGCACGGCGAATCCGAGATCGATACCGGCCTTGCCGATCATTGGGAATTTCGCACGCACTACGGCTCGTTGAAAGCGACGCTCGGTGACGACAACGTGCTGATCCGCGTCGCGGCCGAGGATGAAACCTGCCTGTCCTACATGAAGATGGCGGTCGCCGGCCATTTTTCGCAACATCTCGGCACGACCAGGGGCATCGCCTGGCAGGGCGACGGCAGTGATGCCGGCACGCCGGTGTTCTTCCGCGAGATCACGGTGCTGTCCTCGACGCGGATTTCTCCGCATATGCAGCGCGTCCGCTTCACCGGCAACGATCTCGGCCGCTTTGGCCGTGGCGGCCTGCATGTGCGGCTGCTGCTGCCGCCGCGCGGCAGGCTGCCGGTGTGGCCGTCGATGGGCGCCGACGGCCTGATGGTCTGGCCGTCGGGCGAGGACGCGCTTGTCGTTCGCGTCTACACGATCCGGGCGCTGGACGCCGCAAGTGGCTGGCTGGATGTCGATTTCGTCCTCCACCCCGGTATGGATACGCCGGCGGCCGCTTTCGCCGAAAAGGCGGTTGCCGGCGAGGTCATCGGCATGATCGGACCGGGTGGGGGCGGCGTGCCCGAGGCGCAAAACCTGCTGCTGCTCGGCGACGACACCGCGCTTCCGGCGATCGGCAGGATGCTGGAGCAGCTTTCGCCGTCAACCCGCGCCGAAGCGTTCATTGAGGTCGACGGCCCGGACGACCGGATCGCGCTGGCCGCGGGCGAGACCGTTGCCGTCACCTGGCTATATCGGCATGGGCGCGAGGCTGGCACAGCCAGCCTGTTGCCGGCGGTGCTGCGGCAGCGGAGCCGGACCTCGCTTGCCGACAATCTCTATGTCTGGGCCGGATGCGAGTTCGGCGATTTCCGCGAGATCCGCAGGATCGTCCGCAAGGAATGGTGTGTGCCGCGCGACCGGCATCTGGTCACCGCCTACTGGCGCCGCGGGACGCAAGCGGCGGACGGCGGCGAAGAATAGTGCACCGCCCCTCGGGGGCAGAGGATCGCATATGGATTCTTGCGAAGAAGACCCCCACCCCTAACCCCTCCCCACAAGGGGGAGGGGAACTTTTGCGGCAGCGCCACTCAGCGGCAAACTTCGACGATTCTAGCCGAAACAGCAGCGGCATCGTCCCCCACCCCCTTGTGGGGAGGGGTTAGGGGTGGGGGTACGCGGCCTGGCAAATGCCCCAAACTTCCATATGCGATTCCCCTGCTGCACAAGGGCGGGCGGGGTCACCGGCGGTCGGATACGAAGGCGATCGCCGGGGCGGCCAGAAGCGCGACGAGGCCGGCGCCTGCGAAGAACGCGCCATAGCCGAAATACTGCGCGGCGTAGCCGGCCGCGATCCCGCCGGCCATGCTCACCAGTGCGTCCATGCACTGGAACAGCGTGAAGTCGACGCCCGCCTGTCTTGGATCTGACCAGCGCATGAACTGCGCGTAAAGCGCGACGAAACCGAGAGCCATGAAGCCGGACGAACTGAGCACCGCGATGGCCATCAAAGCGGTGGTCGAGAAGCCACCAAGAAAATCGAAGACCGAAAAGAAGAACAGCGATCCGGCCTGCAGGAAAAGCGCCAGGACGAGCACGTTGCGCGGGCCGAACCATTTGACGAGAGCGCCGCCGGCGAGTGCGGCAGCCAGGCCGACGAACATGCTGCCGACGCCGTTGACAAGTCCGACCATCGAGAGGTCGAGCCCGGCGTCGATCAGGAATGGTCCGAGCATGGCGAGTGCCGCCTTCTGGGCCAGGACATAGATGGCCGACGCTGCCAGGCCGCGCCGAATTTCGTGACGCTTCAACGCGTCGAGGAGGCTGGGAACATGCTCGCGCGTCTCCTCGCGCGCGCGGTTGGCCACGCCAAGCAGGAAGGGCAGGCCGAGCGGCAGGAGCAGCAAAGCCATCGCCCAAACGGCGATGCGCCAGCCATAAGCGTCGACCAGAAACAGAAACAGGCCGGCGCCGATGGCCGAGCCGAGATAGGCGCCGCCGACCTGCGCGGCATTGCCCCAGCCGTGGTTTTCCTTAGCCAGGCTCTGCACGGCGAAACCATCGCAGGCAATGTCGACCGTCGAGGCGGCGAAGGCGACGATGGTCAGGCAGGCCAGAACCGGCCACCAGGCCTCCGGGCCGAGCGCGCCGACGGCCCACAGCCCGGCGATGGACACGAGCCCACCGGCGGCTACGATCGTGCCGGTGCGGTTCTTGCCGACCGGCGGCAGCCGATAGCGCTCGACGGCCGGCGCCCATAGAAACTTGAGCGCCCATGGCAGCGCGATCAGCGAGACCAGGCCGATCCGGTCGAGCGGCAGGCCCTGGTCGCGCATCACCGCCGGCAGGCCCGCCCAGGTGATGCCGCCGATCACGCTCTGCGCGACATAGAGCCCGCCGATCGCCAGGACGATCGCGACAGGCGTCGATGCCCGGCTGGAAACGGCGATCGACATCAGAAGCGGTAGCGCAGGCTAGCGAACAGCGAGCGGCCCTCGTCGCGGTAGCAATAGCCGGCCGAGCAGATGGATTTTTGAGTGTCGAACAGGTTCTTGGCGTTCACCTGCAGCTTCACGCCCTCGAGTTTGGGATTGCGGTAGCCGAAATCGTAGGAGAGCGAGGCGTCGACGAAGGCGCGCGCGTCGTTCTTGAAGGTGTTGGTGTCATCGCCATAGCTCGAGCCGGCGACGCGAACGCCGCTGCCCAGCCCGAGCCCCTGCAGCGTGCCGTCCTCGAACTGGTACTGCCCCCAGAGCGACAGGATGTGATTTGGCGTCGCCGACAGTTCCTTGCCTGCGGTTCCCGTGGCGCCGCGTTCGATTTTCACGCGCAGATAGGTGTAGGAGGCGAGTATGCTGAGACCGTTGTCGAGCGAAGCGCTGGCTTCCAGCTCGACGCCGCGCGAGTTCAGGTCGAGCTGGCGCTGCTTGTTAATACCGGTCGAGGCGTCGAAGACGACGCCATCCTTCTGGTCGATGTCGAACAGAGCGGCGCTGACGGCGGCGTTATAGTCGGCAAATTCGTATTTGACGCCGATTTCCTTCTGCGTCGCAATGGTCGGACGGGCGACGCGACCGACAGGGCTGCTGACATCGTCATAGACGAAGCCGATATTGGGCGAGAACGACGTCGAATAGTTGATATAGGGCGTGATGCCCCATTCGGTCTGGTAAGACAGGCCGAGCCGGCCGGACAAGGCACTGTCGTCCTGCTTGGACTTGGTGAAGTCGGCGGCGGTCGAGGTGGTGTCGGCCCAGTCGTAGCGACCGCTGGCGAACAGGGTGAAATCGTTCCACTCCATCTGGTCATGCAGGTAGGCGCCGAGCTGGTTCATCTCCTGCCCGCCATAGTAAGGAACCGGAGCAGCCTTGATGTCGTCGACGGAGACATAGGAGATACCGCTGCCGGCGTCATAATTGGACCAGGCGTAGTCGATGCCGGCTACCGCCGTGTGCCTGACTTGGCCGGTATCGAATTCGAACTGCGCCATGTTGTCGACGACGAAGTTCTTCATGGTCTCGGTGTAGTGGCCCCAGTAGCGTTTCAGATCCGGGCCGTCCGGGTAATGGCCGCTGTACTCGATGTCGCTGTCGACGGCGCTGTAGCGAAGGTTCTGCCGGACGGTCAGCACGTCGTTGAAACGGTGCTCGAACTCGTAACCGATACGGCCCTGGGTCTGGTCGAAGTCGTTCCAGGCGGGATCGCCCTCGTAGAGGTTCGTTAGAGCGCCACCTGAATTGTAGAAGGCAGCGGTGCCGCCGGTGACGGATTTCGAATATTCCCCGAGGATGGTCAGCTTGGTGTCCTCATCCGGCTTGAAGGTGACTGCCGGCGCCAGATAGATCTTGTCGTCGGGATAACCGGGCAGGTCGGTATCGCTGGTGCGGCCGAGGCTGGTGAAGCGATAGAGGATGCTGCCGTCTTCGTTCACCGGGCCGGAAGCGTCGAGTGCGGCCTGGAAGCGATTGTGTGCGCCGAGCAGCATTTCGACTTCGCGGAACTGTTCTTCCTTGGGGCGCTTGGTGACCAGATTGACGATGCCGCCCGGACCGCTGATGCCGTAAAGCGAGGAGGCCGGACCCTTCAGGATGGTGACGCCTTCGATGCCGTAGGGCTCGGTCTTGAACCAGGCCGAGGGGCCGTTGTACTGGCGCAGCCCGTCGCGGAACATACCGTTGTAAAAGGCCTGGAAGCCGCGCAGGAAGAAGGCATCATAGCGGGTGTCGAAGCCGAAGCTGTTCGGATTGGCGCTGGCGACATAGCCGAGCGATTCGTTCAGCGTGCGTGGCTTCTGGTCCTCGATCTGCTTTTGCGTCACAACCGAAACCGCTTGCGGAATCTTGACTATCGGCGTGTCGGTCTTGGTGCCGATGCGGTCCTTCTTGGCGACGTAGCCGTCTTGCACGAGGATCTCGTCGCTCTCGGCATCGACCTCGATCTTGTTGAGAACGGTGACGCCGCCCTGGTCCTGGGCGTGAGCCGGCGCGGACAGGCCGAGCAGGGTCATGCTGCCCGGCAATGATATCCCCAGGAGCCATGTCATCGTCCCTATCCGCATCAACTCGTCTCCACTCTTCCGTACAACATTGACGGAAGGGGGCTCTCAAATCTGAGTATTTGAGTCAAGTTATTTTTTGAGCTCGTGCGCGTGCTGGCCCGATACGGTCGGCGGCAGCAAAGTGCGACCGGTTTCAGGAAAACCGGCTGCGAATCAAGGAGAGGCAAGCTGCTATGGTTTGAGGCTTCTCGCCACCAGCCGCGCCACGCTTGGGCCGACCAGAAGCACGATCAGGAAGCGTGCCGATTGCAGCGCCATGACGAAGGAGATGTCGACATGCTGCGCGGCGGCGGCGATGATGGCGACGCTGTCCATGCCGCCGGGGCTGGTTGCCAGATAGGCGGTCAGCGGATCGATGCCGAGGAGGCGGCTGATCAGGAAGGCGAGGCCGCCGCAAAAGACGATCAGGGCAATGATCGAGCCGACGATCTGCGGCAGCGCGCGGGCCGCGTGGCGCAAAATGGCCCTGGTGAAATTCAGGCCGATGCTCCAGCCGATCATCGTATAGCTCAAGGCAAGCAGCCAGGGTGGCAACTGCATGGTCACGCCGAGCCCGAGATGGATCACGGTGCCGAAAATGAAGGTGCCGAGGAAAAACGGCGACGGCAGCCGGAAAAGCTTTCCGGCGAGGCCGCCGACCAGCGCCACGCCGAATGTTGCGGCCAAGCTCTGCGGATCGACCGGCGGGAACCAGACGATGGCCGGCACCTCGATGCCTGAGGTGTCGACCCAAAGCTTGGCCACCAGGGCTGCCGTCATCGAGACGCAGATGACGCGCAGATACAGCATGAAGGCGACGAGGCGCTGGTCGGCGCCGAAGGCACCGGCCATCAGCACCATGGCGGTGGCGGCGCCCGGCGACGAGCCCCAGACCGCGGTGGTGCCGGGCAGGATGCGCCAGCGGCTAATCAGCCAGCCGAGCAGGCTGGATGCCGCGACCGTCGCCATCACGACGCCAAGGAACAGCGGCCATTCCTTGTAGAAGACGGGAAAGATATCGGCCGAGATGGAACTGGCGACCAAGCAGCCGACGACCGCCTGGGCTGAGCCGAACAGAACCCGCGGCACGCGCACCGTGGCGCCGTTGGTGCCGGCAGCGATGGCCGCCAGCATCGGTCCGATCAAGAGCGCGGCGGGCAGGGCAGCGAGTTCCAGCGCGCCGGCAAACAGCACCGAGACCACCACCAGGACCGGCCACTGCCAGGCCCTGTGGATCCGCGCCAGGTGCTCGATGGCCGGCGGGTTCGGGGAAGAATCCATAGATGGGGCTCTTAGACCGGTGGCGAAAAAATGCGAACCCCTTTTTGCGCGGAAAAGGGCTTGGGTGGTAATGGCACCAACCATCCGTAGCGATCCTTCGCGCCCCCCTCTGTCCTGCCGGACATCTCCCCCTCGAGTGGGGAGATTGGCAGCTTCGTCGACAGCGCTCTTCTTTGAAGATTGGCGAAGGCCGAAGTGACATTCAATCTCCCCACTTGAGGGGGAGATGGCCGGCAGGCCAGAGGGGGGCGCTGTCCTGCCGGCCTCTCCCTCTATCCCGCCTTCACCGCCGGCAACCCGAACCCGCCAACAGGATGCGTCTCCACCTGGAACTCGAAGCCGGCGATGATCGGCCGTGCCTTGGCGATTGCCGCCTGGACTTCGGGCAGCTGCAGCGAAGCCTTGTGGCTTTCGGCGTCGGTCCACACTTCGGTCACCCAGATCGCGTCGGCATCGGCCGGGTCGGTGGCGATGATGTAGTTCAGGCAGCCGGGCATGGCGCCGGTGCTGGCGAGCAGGATATCCATCATTGCGTCACGCTGGCCGCGCATCGCCCGCATCTTGCCGATCAGTCCGTACATTCGCTTTGCTCCGTTGAGATGACGCAACCAGGAGTATGCAGTTCGTCGCCTACGGCATCAACTGGCCGCCATTGACCTCGATCACCTGGCCGATGATGTAGCCGCTCAACAGATCGGAGGAGAGGAACAGATAGGCGCCGACGCAGTCCTCGGCGGTGCCGGCGCGGCCCTGCGGGATGGTGGCGATCATGCCTTTCATCTGGTCGTCGGTCGAGTAGCGCTCGTGGAAAGGTGTCGCGATCGTGCCGGGCGCCACCGCGTTGACGCGGATGTTGAAACCGATCAGCTCCTTGGCCATGCCGCGCGTGACGTTGGAGACGAAGGCCTTGGCCGAGCCGTAAAGGCCGGCGCCGCCACCGGCGCCGTTGCGCGCGGCGATCGAGGAGGTGTTGACGATGAAGCCGCCCTGCCGCTTCAGCCATGGGATTGCTTTGCGCGAAGCTGTCAGCACGGAACGCGCGTTGAGGTCCATCACCGCGTCGTAATGCGCCTCGGTCTGCCCGGCATAGGGCACGCGGCCGAGCATGCCGCCGGCATTGTTGACGAGGCCGTCGAGCCGGCCGAAATGTTGCGCACTGTCCTCGACGACGCGCTCGACATCGGCGGGGATCGAGAAATCGCCCTGGGCGAGGAACACGTCGCCGCCGCCGTTGCGAATGGTCGCGGCCAGGTTTTCGGCAGCCGCGCGGCTCGAATTGTAATGCAGCGCGACGCGGCATTTCTGCGCGGCGTAGGCGAGTGCGAGCGCCGCGCCGATGCCCGTCGAGGCGCCGGTGACCAGGACCGCCTTTCCGGCAAGGTCGGGGATGACCAGAGAGGGGCTGACAAGGGTGGTGGTGGCTGGCACGTCTATTCCTCCGGGGACTCTGCCTGCTCTTCGTAGGCCCTCGCAGTCCTCGCGTTCAAGTCCGTAAAAGTTTAGAGCGGTTCACCGTTTCACGGAAACGGCGAACCGCTCCCTCTTTGTCTTGACGCAATTCCGGACGGAAAACCGTTTCACACTTTTCCTGGAATTGCCTTATGGCCTGAGATAGGCGTAGCCCTGGCGTTGCAATTCGGCGAGCTTGACGACGCCGCCCCTGTCGGCTGCATGGAAGCCGTCGAGCAGGTCGGCCAGGCCGATATCCATGCCGTGCATGGTGTTGGCGCAAGCGTGCGGGCTAAGCCCATCCTGGACAAGGCCGGCGAACCGCCCGGAAATGGCGGCCGATATGCCCTTCGACTTGAAGGCGGCAAGTGCTGGGCCGTGCACGACAAGCGCGATGTCGACCTTGCCGTCGGTGCCTTCGAAGTGGTTCTTGATGTTGCCGAGCACGAAATTGACCTTGTCGAGGTCGCTGAGATGATAGGCGACCTTTTGCCTTTCCTCTTCGGCAGCCGCCGGCTTGACTTCACTAGCTGCGGCCTTGATGGGGCGCAGCCCGAAAAGCCCGGCGGCCCCGGCAAGACCGACGCGGAAAATATCGCGGCGTCGCATGGCTTCATCTCCCATTTATCCGGCCGGCGCAAATTGCGTGGCCTCGGCCTCAATCCTAGCATAAATTGAAGCCACGTCTTGTCGGGGCAGGGGGAGCCAGCATGATATCAAGGACCGTGATGGGCGCCGGAGTTGGGGTTGCCTTGCTTGCCGCCGTCGCCGGTGCTGCTTTCGCCGACGACACGCTCAAACTCACCGAGCTCAGCCCCGACGGCAAGGACGCTTGCTTCGGCCGCGTCTATGACGCCGCGCATCTCAAGTCGCATCCGCAGCAGAAGGTGACGCGCATCTTCTTCTATTACGGCCGCGATCCGGTCAGCCGGCCAAACGAGGAGCCAAGCGCCGGCATCGATTCCTCCTACAATGGCTTCATGGCGACGACGGTGCGCGGCGCCGAGGCGCCTGAATGGCTCGGCGGCTGGTGCAGTCATGAGTCGGAGGACGGCAAGACCGGCCCGATCCGCTGCGGCATGGACTGCGATCGCACCATGGCTTCGCTGAAGGTCGACGACAAAGGCCGGCTGATCGTCTCGGACGTGCAGCCCGACCTCTATCTCGACGCCGGATCGGAAGACGAGCTCGGCAAGGCGGAGTACGAAAGGCAGGCGCTGGGCAAGGACGACAACGGCTTCAGGCTCGACCCGATGCCGGCCGCCACCTGCAAGGCGGAGTTCGCGCGCATCGACCCGATCGACCCGGCCCTTGGCCCGCCATTGCGCGAGCGGCTGAAGCCGGACCAGCCCTTCTGCTACGGACGCGACTACGACGCCGCGCATCTCGGCTCGCATCCAGACCAACTGACCCAGTCGATCAGGGTGTTCCGCGGACCGGTCGAGCTGGCGTCTTTCGCCAAGGAGGGCGATCCGGCCAATTGGCCAAGCGGCGCCGATATCGCCGTTTCGGTTACCACGCGGCAGAAATCGGCCAAGGTCACGCAGGTCTACAACTGCCAGGGCGAGGGCGACCAATGGCGCTGCGCGGCGAGCGCGAAGACGGGTGCTGCCTCCTGCGATATCGCGCAAAAGGAGGTCTTCCTTCGCCGCGGCGCCAACGGCACGATGATGCTGGCCAACCCGAACAGCGGCCTGCCGATCATCGATTTGTGCTCGGCGGAGGACGACACCAGCTCCGACGACAAGGTCTACCGGCTGGAGCCGATGCCGCAGGCTGCCTGCGGGCTTTAGCAGTTCAGAGACGCGATGCCGGCGAGACAGCACCCCCCCTCTGTCCTGCCGGACATCTCCCCCTCAAGGGGGGAGATCGGCAGCTTCACCGACAGCGTTCTTCTTTGAAGATTGGCGAAAGCCAAAGCGACATCCAATCTCCACCCTTGAGGGGGAGATGTCCGGCAGGACAGAGGGGGGTGCTGTCCCGCCGATCTCAAGGTTTTGGATGGCGGCGTCCCGCCGCCACCTCACGCAAAGGGCACGGCCGTCGTGCCCTTGGGCAGTTTCGCCTCGTCGTCGGGCTCGACATGGATGATGACGCGGACGGAAGGGATCTCTGCCTGCAGCGCGTCCTCGATGCGGTCGCAGATGACGTGGCTGGCGCCGACCGACATGTCGGCGTCGACGACCAGGTGGAACTCGATGAAGGTGGCGCGGCCGGCGATGCGCGTCTTCAGGTCGTGGACCTCGAGCGCGCCCTTGCAATTGGCCGAGATGATGTCGCGTATGCGGATATGTTCCTGGGTGTCGACGGCGCGGTCCATCAGCCCGTTCATCGACGAGCCGATGACGTGCCAGCCCTGCCACAGAATGTTCAGCGCCACGATCACCGCAAGAGCTGGATCGAGAACCTGCCAGCCGGTCAGTACGGCGCCGACCAGGCCGATGAACACACCGACCGAGGTCGCCACGTCGGTCATGATGTGCCTGCCGTCGGCAACGAGAGCCGGCGATTTTTCGCTTCGGCCGGTGCGGATCAGCGTCAAGGCCCAGACGGCGTTGATGACCGTTGCGACGCCATTGACGGCAAGGCCGGTCCATGGCTGTTCCAGCGGCGCAGGATGCTGCCAGGACCACCAGACCTCATTGAGGATCAGCAAGGCGGCAAGCACGATCAGCACGCCTTCGAGGACGGCCGAGAAATACTCGGCCTTGTGGTGGCCGAACGGATGGTCCTGGTCGGCTGGCTTGTAGCTGACCTGGATCGCCCAATAGGCGGCGGCCGAGGCAATGACGTTGACGATCGATTCCAGCGCGTCCGAATAAAGCGCGACCGAACCGGTGACGTACCAGGCCACCAGCTTCAGGCCGAGCACGACGCAGGCGACGACGATCGACCAGAAGGCGAGGCTGGCGACCTTCTGCCTGGCGGCGGCTTTGATTTCTGCCGCGGTCACTGGGGAAAAGATCCCAACGCTGAGCCCTCGAATTAAGCGGCCTTTTCCTTGGCCTTGCGCGGCAGGTGCGCGACAATGTTCTCGATGATGCGCATGCCGGCATTGTGGCCGAGCGTCATGATCGACTCCGGGTGGAACTGCACTGCGGCGATCGGCTCCTTGCGGTGCTCGAAGGCCATGATGATGCCGTCCTCGGTCTCGGCGGTGACGACAAAACCATCGGGCAGCCGCACCGGATCTGCAAAGATCGAATGATAGCGGCCGACCGTCACCTCCTTGGGCAGGCCGGAGAAGATGATGCCCGGCTTCGACACGCGGATGCGCGACGGCTTGCCATGCATCGGGATGTGCAGTTGGCGCAGCTCGCCGCCATAGGCCTCGGCCAGCGCCTGCAGCCCGAGGCAGACGCCGAAGATCGGCAGGTCGCGCGCACGGGCCCGCTTGATGGTGGCGGCGCAGTCGAAGTCCTTCGGCGTGCCGGGGCCGGGCGACAGCACGACCAGGTTTGGCTTCAGCCGGTCGAAGATCTCGTCCGGCACCGGCGTGCGCACCGTCGAGACGTTGGCGCCGGTCTGGCGGAAATAGTTGGCGAGCGTATGGACGAAACTGTCCTCGTGGTCGACCAGCAGGATGTTGACGCCGTCGCCGACACGCGCGGTGCTGCGTTCGGTGCTGGCGGCATTGCCTGATTTGGCGTCGCGGATGGCGGAGAGCATGGCGGATGCCTTCAGTTCGGTTTCGGCTTCTTCTTCCTCGGGAATGCTGTCGAAGAGCAGCGTGGCGCCGGCGCGCACCTCGGCGATGCCGTCCTTGATGCGAATGGTGCGAAGCGTCAGGCCGGTGTTCATGTCACCGTTGAAATTGACCATGCCGATCGCCCCGCCATACCAGGCGCGCGGGCTCTTCTCGTTCTGCTCGATGAAGCGCATGGCCCATAATTTCGGCGCGCCGGTGACGGTGACCGCCCAGGCATGCGACAGAAAGGCGTCGAAGGCGTCCATGCCTTCGCGCAGCCGCCCCTCGATGTGGTCGACGGTGTGGATCAGGCGGGAGTACATTTCGATCTGGCGGCGGCCGATGACGCGCACCGAGCCCGGCTCGCAGACCCTCGACTTGTCGTTGCGGTCGACGTCCGAGCACATGGTGAGTTCGGATTCGTCCTTCTTCGAATTGAGCAGCTTCAGGATCTGCTCGCTGTCGGAGATGGCGTCGTCGCCGCGCTTGATGGTACCGGAGATCGGGCAGGTCTCGACGCGGCGGCCGTTGACGCGCACGAACATTTCCGGCGAGGCGCCGATCAGATATTCGCCCTCGCCGAGATTGATGAAGAAGGAATAGGGCGAAGGGTTGATGCTCTTCAGCTTGCGGGAAATCTCGGAGGGCTGGGTTTCGCAGCGTTCGTAGAACATCTGCCCCGGCACCACTTCGAACAGGTCGCCGCGCTCGAAGCTCTTCATCGCCTTGCGCACCAGCTTGGCATATTCGCCGGGCTCGTGGTCGCCGCGCGGCGGGATGCGGTCGGCGGTCCTGAACGGCTCGACGATTTCGTCGCGCGGCAGGCCTTCGGTCGAGAAGCCATCGCCGGAATAGTCGTAGCGGTCGGTCCAGGCCTTGGTCGAATAATGGTCGACGACGAGGATCTCGTCGGGCAGGAACAGCACGAGGTCGCGCTGGCTTGGCTTGCGCTCGAGCTTGTAGTCGACCGGATCGAACTGGAAGGCGAGATCGTAGCCGAAGGCGCCATAGAGGCCGAGATTGGCGTCTTCCTCGGTCTTGAACAAAGCGGTGATGGCGCGCAGCACGGTGAAGACGGAGGGAACGCGGCTGCGTTCCTCTTCGGTGAAGACACGGCCGGGCCTGGCGACCTCGAGGCGGATGAGTTTATTCGACGTCTCGGCGATCGTGACATCGTCAAGGCCGGCAAGCACCGTGCCGATCACCGGCAAAAGCACCTCGCCGCGGCGGTTCAGCGCCTCGATGCGCATGGCGCGGCCGCGTGCCGAGATCACCAGCGGCGGATCGATGATGGCGGTATCCCAGCGCGTATAGCGGCCAGGATATTCGTAATTCGAGGAGAACACGGCGCCGCGGCGCGAATTCAGGCCATCGACATAGCCGTCGATAGCCCCCTCGTAAGGCCGGTCATGGCGCTGGCGGGTAATCGCCACGCCACCCGCCGTGACGAAGCGCTCGGCGCCATTCTCCAGAATTTTCGTCGTCATTGCCGTCTCCATCAGCGTCTTTGGGGCAACGGACCCGGGAATGGCTTGAAAAAACAAATGGCCGCCCGGACATTCCGCTGCGGCCACCCTCTATTGTCACGCGAACGCGTTCGAACAGGCCGCTGTCAGCGAGCCCACCACCAAATGGTCTTGATCGAACGCATATTCATGGCGAAATCCATAGCCGCGAAAAGCGGTATGCGCAACAGGTTTGAAAGTCTGTGGGGTGGCTGCCGCTTTCGCAACCCATGGCACATGGCCAAGACCGGCAGTCCTGCCTAGACTCTGCATCAAACAGCAGGAAGACGGGAAAACATCAAATGACCCAGCAGTTCGACCGCGCACGGACGTTCCATTCCCTCCATGTCAAGGGAAACCCGATTGTCCTCTACAATGCCTGGGACCCAGGCTCCGCCAAGATCATCGAGAAAGCAGGGGCCAAGGCCATCGCCACCGGAAGCTGGCCGGTCGCGGCCGCTTTCGGATTCGCCGATGGCGAGAAAATCCCGTTGGAACTGGCGCTCGAAAACATCAAACGCATCGTTGCGGCGGTGGATGTGCCGGTAACCATGGACCTCGAGGGGGGTTACGGGGTCGCTCCGGAGGTTGTCGCCCGCAGCGTGACGCTCGCCGTGCAGGCTGGAGCCGTCGGCTTTAATTTCGAGGATCAGATCGTCGGCGGCAGTGGGCTGCACGACATCGCCATACAGGTGAGGCGGATCGAAGCGGCTGCAGCGGCGGTGAAGACGTCGGGTATTCCGGCCTTCATTAACACCCGAACCGACATTTTCCTGAAGACTAAACCGAGTGCGCACGACAAGGCTCTTCTCGATCAGGCGATCGAGCGGGCGCACGCCTACGAAAGGGCCGGAGCGCATGGCTTCTTTGCGCCTGGGCTTGCCGATGAAGGCCTGATCGAGGCGCTCTGCGAGGCAACGGCATTGCCGGTCAACATCATTGCCCTGGCGCATGTGCCGCCGCGCCAGAGGCTTGCCGAACTCGGCGTCGCCCGCGTGAGCCATGGTCCGGTGCCGTACCGGCAGATGGCCGAATGGCTGGAGGCCAAGGCGCGACAGGCGATTTCGGGGTAGCCTGGCGGGGTGCGTCAGTCGTCCAGCGTTCCCGACCTTGCATCGGCGCTCGTCCCGTCGCCGACCAGCTTCAAGAGGTCTTCGCCGGCGCGGATGATGCGGCGGGAACGCCGCGTCAGGATGAGGCCAGCCTGCGGCGCCAACACTTCCGTGCGGCCGTCGGGCTCGCCGGGCGCGTGGACGATGGTGGCAAGGCGCGCACCCTTGGCGACGCGGTCGCCCGGCTTCACGTCGTAAAGGATCGCGCCCGAGCGGGGCGCCGGCATCATCTCGATGTTTTCGAGCGGCGCGACGAGCCCAACGAAGCTGCCAGGCGCGGGCAGCGCCTGGTCCTGGATGACGCCGCGCGCCACCAGCAGCCGGTAGAGCCCTTCGGCATCGGCGCCGGCGTGGGCGCCGTCGACATCGAGTATGCCGCGATATTCGACGGTGGTGGCGACGCGCCGGTCGAGGCACGCGACGTCGGCGGGAACGTTCTGATACGGCATGATCGAGGCGCCTTCGAAGGTGCCGTCGGGGTCTTCGTCCCACAGCATCACCGCATCGACGCCCATGGCCGCTGCACAATCCGCCATGGCCGGCCACAGGCTGGTGTGGACGTAAAGATAGGCGAGGCCCTCATCGTCGCAATGCAGGTCGAGCACGATGTCGTGGCCGATGGAGAGCTGCAGCAGCCGCGTTTTCAGCCGCTGGTCGACCGTGCCGTGCGCCGGCAGCAGCGTGAGGTCGGGCGCGGCGAGCCGCGGAAAGCCGCGATTGAAATTGGTGCGCGTGCCTAGATGAAAGCGGCCCTGATGGTCGCCGTAAAGATATTGCGCGCGGCCGATCGGATTAGCCCAGGGCACGATGGTCATATTGCCGGTGATGCGGCCTTCGGCTTCCGCCTTGCTGAGCATCGGCATCAGCGTGTCGATGGCGACGACGCCCGGCAATTCGCCGGCATGAAGTGCCGCCTGCAGATAGACGGAAGGCGCCGTCTTGTCCGTTCCGGCGAAGCGGAAGACGGGGAATTCGTAGGAAACGCCTTCGCTGTCGCCGGCGACGCGTTCGATGGACTTCTGCATGGGATGCCTCCGGGAGAAGAGGCGGAACACATGCCCTTTTGCCGCTGGGCTGTCGATTGGTCCAGCCGGCGCCGCCATGGGCGCACGATTCTACCCGGCCGTCACACCAGCGGCTTGAGTTCCTGGGCGATGGTCGGCAGAAGCTCCGAGACATTCGGGTGGATGTGCACGGCGCGCGCCAGCGTGCTGACCGGCGCCTTGGCATACATCAGGTCGAGCACGCAGTGCACCGCCTCGTCGCCGCCCGGGCCGAGCACCGAACAGCCGAGGATCTCGTTGGTGTCGGCATCGACCAGGATCTTCATGAAGCCTTGCGTCTCACCTTTTTCGACTGCACGGCTGACGCGGGTCATTGGCCGCTGGCCGACCAAGGCGCGGCGGCCGGATTTCCTTACCGCGGCTTCGGTCATGCCGCAGCGGCCGAGTGGTGGGTCGATATAGAGCGCATAGGCCTCGATGCGGTCGCTGACCTTGCGCGGATCGTTGTCGAGCAGGTTGGCGGCGACGATCTCGTAATCGTTGTACGAGGTGTGGGTGAAGGCGCCCTTGCCGTTGCAGTCGCCCATCGCCCAGATGCCGGGCACGCTGGTGCGCAACTGGTCGTCGACGACGATGAAGCCGCGTTTGTCGACCTCGACGCCGGCTTTGTCGAGGCCGAGATCGTCGGTGTTTGGCGTGCGGCCGAGCGCCAGCAGCACATGCGAGCCGACCGCAGCCGCCTTGCCTGGCGAGAAGGTCACGGCGATTTCGTTGCCTCGCCTGGCGAAGCGGATGTCGTCGGCGCCGAGATGGACGGCAATGGCTTCGTTTTCGAGGATCGACAAAATGGCGTCCGAGACATCCTCGTCCTCGCGACCGATCAGACGCGGGCTTTTTTCGATGACCGTGACTTCGGAACCGAAGCGGCGGAACATCTGCGCGAATTCGAGCGAGACATAGCTGCCGCCGACAACGATGAGATGGCGCGGCAGCACGTCGAGATCCATCATCGAGGAATTGGTCAGGTAAGAAATGCCGTCGATGCCGGGCAGGTCGGGCACCGAGGCGCGGCCGCCGGTGTTGAGGAATATCTTTTCGGCGCTCAGCAGATCGTCGCCGACGCGCACCGTGTTGGCGCTTACGAAGCGCGCATGGCCGCGATAGAGCGTGCATTTGTCCATGCCGGCAATCCAGTCTTCGAGATTGCCGCGGGCGTCGTTGGAGACCTTGTCCTTGCGCGCCTTGATCGCCTTGTAGTTTACGCCGACGGGACCGGATAGCGTCACCCCGTAATCCGCGGCGGAGCGGGCGAGATGCGCGGCATAAGCGCTTGCCACCATCGTTTTGGTCGGCGTGCAGCCGGTGTTGACGCAAGTGCCGCCGACCAGCTTTCGCTCGATCAGCGCCACGCTCATGCCGGCCGCATTCAGCCTGCCGGCGAGCGGTGGGCCGGCCTGCCCGGCACCGACGATAATGGCGTCGAATGTCTTTGCCGTCATGCCACCGCCGCCACGATCAGAAGCCCGCCGACGATCGCCACAGCGTCCTCGATGAAGGCGGCCGGCGGGTCCTTGCCGAAGGCGGCGGCCAGGCGTTTACGCGCCTCGGCGCCGCCCAGCGTGCCGATCACCGCGCCAACGGCGCCGGCGATCAGGCCGCCGATGATGGCGCCACCGGTGGCGCCGATCACCGCGCCGGTGAAAGCGCCCAAGACGATACGCGTGCCGAATTGCTGCGGCACCTTGCGGCTCGGCGCCGAGGGCAGCTGGTCGGTGACCAGTTCGGCGATGGCCAGGATGGTGAAGATGCCGACGGCGATCCAGTGGCCCATGAAGCTCGCCCAGGTGTCCGCGACCGGCAACCAGCCAAGCCAGGCGCCCCAGGCGACGGCGGCGGGCGCGGTCATGGCGCGAAGCCCGGCAACGATGCCAATCAGGAGTGCAAAAATGTACAGCATGATTGATCCCCTCGATGGCCGGCTTGGGACAGGTCCGAGAGGGCAAGCTACCATAGGTCCGGTATTTGACCAGAGGTGGTGTCGCCGCCGGCGCTTCCGTTTTTTCACCACTTGTGCTTTGGCAAAGTTGAAACTGGAGTTGCAGCCATGGCCGGAAGCGAACGCATGAAAATGGCGGCGGGCGAGTGGTATTGCTGCCTCGATCCGGAACTGGAGGCGTTGCGCATCACGGCGCGAGACGCGGTGTTCGAGCACAACAGCCTGCCACCCCGGCAGCGTGGCGATATCGGGCCTGGATTGCGGACGCTGCTCGGCGCTGCGGGCGAGGGCGCCCGGATCGAGGCGCAGTTCCACTGCGCCTATGGCTTCAACATCTTTCTCGGCGACCGCGTTTTTCTCAATGCCGGCTGCATCATTCTCGATACGGCGCCAGTGCGCATCGGCAAGGGAACGCTGCTCGGCCCGAATGTGCAGATCTATTGCGCCGAGCACCACAAGGAGGCTGCGGGGCGGCAGGCAGGGCTGGAGATCGCCAGGCCGGTCGAGATCGGCGACAATGCCTGGATCGGCGGCAGTGCCGTCATCCTCGGCGGAGTCAGGATCGGCGATGGCGCCATCGTCGGCGCCGGTGCTGTGGTGACGCGCGACGTGGCGGCGAACACCACGGTGGTCGGCAATCCGGCACGGGTAATCAGCAACAACTGAGCACCGTGCTTCTGTTGCCGGTCACGTCCTCGTTCTGATGGACATGGGGGCGGCTATGTCACTTGGCCGGAGGTGGATGCAACCGTGTGTCGAGCGCAAACGCCTCCTGGGTCTTCATGGCGTATGCCCCTCTGGCGAGGCTCGCGTCGAAGATCAGGTTCCAGCTACGCTGCGATACCGCGCTCGGAATCACCACGAACCGGTGCCGTTGCAGAAGATCGTCGCCAAACGCCTGTTGCCCGGAGCTCGGAATGCCCGGGCGCAACCAGTTGGGGTTGGGCACGGCGGCGGGGTCGACGATATGCACATCCGCGACATCGCTGACGATTGCTGCCGTCATGACATGCGCAATCGTGTCGAGCGCCCTGAAGCCCTTATGGACCGCAACCTCGAGGATCGCAGTCGACGGATCGATCGAGCAGTAGACGGCGCGCACGCCCTTGCTGTTCCAGCGTCCGCCCACCCTGTATGCGCCCTCGCCACTATCCCATGTAGGCGCAAACGGGGCTTGATCGAGGCGCCATCCGATGAGGTCGGAGCCACCAAGCGCCGCCGGCAGCGGCGTCATGCATAAACGCCATATTCAAGCCGTTCCAGATAGTCTTCTACAAGCTCGATCCCCGCCGGCGTCGCCAGAAGGTCGATTGGACGACGCTGGTCGAGCCCAATCGCCGGGCGCTCCAGCCATTGCTCTGCCTCCGCCTGCGAACCGAACACGTCGGTAGCTTTCGACAGGATCTCCGCGAACTTCCAGGTGCGTCCGCTCTGGTCCTGACTGAGAGGCTTGGACGGAGCATCCTTGCGGCGCTGGTAGGTGCGCAGGCTCATGCCGACGGCCTTTCCGAGCGAATCGGTCTTCTGGATGAAGACGAGTTGCCCGATAAGATGGTCCAGCGCTGAAGCCGGCAGGCCGTGCAGAAGCAACTCGTGGGCATCCAATGCGCTGCTGAGGCGCCTTGCCAGAATGCGGCTGCCGCCTAGCAATTTCGCCACCTTCTGAAGTTCATTGTTTTTTGCTGCTGGCGCAGCCTTTTCCAATGCCATCGCCACGGCGAGCCCTCTTCGCGTCATCTGTCGCTTTAATATATGACAGATGACGCAGAGCCTTTCAAGCACGACAGGATCGAGAGCAGGGCAATCGCTTCGAGAGAAAAGATAGCCTACTCGGGCCAGATGGCAGTCCAACGTCGGCACTGAAGCGATTGCCCTGGAATCGAGCGCGAGCCGAATTTCACCTCGGCATGTGCGCCACGCGCTCCTCCTGAGCACTCTTCGAGAATTCGCGCCGGTACTGCGCCGGCGAGGTTCTGAGGCGCGCTGCGAAATGCTGGCGCAGCGAGGTAGCGCTGCCGAAGCCGGCCTCGAAGGCAACCGTGTCCATCGATTTTTCCGTTGCTTCCAGCAGCCGTTGCGCCAGCTGGACGCGCTGGTCGGTCAGCCAGTCGCCGAAACTGGTGCCGATCGTTTTCTGGAAACGGCGCGTGAACGTCCGGCGGGTGAGGCCGGCGTGACCGGCAACGCTGTCCAGACTGTGCGGCTCACCCAGGGTTTTGCGCACCGCTTCGAGAGCCTGGGTGAAGCGGTCCGCATTGCCGGTCCTGGCGATGGGACGTTCGATGAATTGCGCCTGCCCGCCCTGCCTGTGCGGAGAAAGCACGATCTGCCGGGCAAGGCGAAGTGCCGCCTCCGCGCCGTAACGAGCCCGTACGACGTGCAGGCAGCAGTCGAGCCCGGCGGCGACACCGGCGGATGTCACGACATCGCCATTGTCGATGTAGAGCACTTCCGGTTCGACGAGAATGTCGGGATAGAGTTCCTGCAGCTGATCCGCGTAGGCCCAGTGCGTCGCCGCTCGCCGCCCCGAAAGCAGTCCGGTCGCCGCAACAGCGAACGTTCCCAAGCACAGTCCGACGATCAGCGCGCCGCGCTCGTGCGCGCCAAGCAACGCGTCGATCAATGCGGCTGGAGGCGAGCTCCCGAGATCCTTCCAGCTTGGCACGATGACGATGTCGGCGTCATCGAGCGTGGAAAGCCCGTGCGGGACGCTGATGGTCAGCCCGGCATCGGTGCGGATCGGCCCGTCCTCAATCGCGCAGACCCGGAAGTCGAAGCGCGGCAGGCCGAGCTCCGTGCGATCCGCGCCGAACACGAGACACGGCACGGAGAGATGAAACGGGCTGATGCCATCGAAGGCGATGGCGGCAACGGCAGGATCGGTCATGGGAGCTCCAGCAACGGGTGAGGCCGATTGTCCCAATTCTTTCGAATAATGTCAATCGGGACACTTTTTGCAATCCGGTGCCGAGCTTATCGTCCACCCATCAATGTCCAACGGGAAAGGAAAACCCCATGTCGCAACCAGCCAAAGGCAAAGCTCCACGCCGCGCCCTCATCGTCATCGATGTTCAAAACGACTATGACGGCGGCAACCTCGCCATCCAGCATCCGCCCTTCCGCGACAGCGTCGTCAATGTGGCGCGAGCGATGGATGCGGCCACCGAGGCAGGCGTCAAGGTGGTGGTCATCAAACAGTTGGCGCCGGAAACCTCACCGGTCTTCGCCAAGGGCAGCCATGGAGCCGAGTTGCACCCGGAAATCGCCAGGCGAAACCGCGACCACTACATCGAAAAGAACTTGCCCAGCGCCTTCACCGGCACGGACCTCGAGGAGTGGCTGCGCGCCAACTCTATCGATACGATCACAGTCATCGGCTACATGACGCATAATTGCGACCTGTCGACGGTCATCCACGCCGTGCATATGGGTTTTGAGGTCGAGTTCCTGTCGGACGCAACGGGATCGTTGCCGTACGCCAACAGCGCCGGCTACGCTTCGGGGGAGGAAATCCATCGCGTCGTGACGGTCGTATTGCAGTCGCGCTTCGCGGCCGTTCTCAAAACCGCCGAGTGGATCGATTGCCTGAAGACCGGCGTGGTACCCCAGCACGACACACCCTATGCCTCCAACCAGCGCGCGCTGGCGCGAAGCGCGGCTTAGGGACGAGCTCGTCGCGAAGTCGCCAAAAAGGGCGCCGCAGCGTTGCGGCGCCCTTTGCCGTTCGAGCATTGATTATCCCTAAAACAGGCCTTCGATCTGGCCCATTTCGTTCAGGAAAATCTTTTCCGAGGATGGCGCTTTGGGCAGGCCGGGCATGGTCATCACCTCGCCGCAGATGATGACGACGAAGCCAGCGCCGGCAGACAGCCTGACCTCGCGCACCGGCACGGTGTGGCCGGTCGGCGCGCCGCGCAGATTCGGATCGGTGGAGAAGGAATATTGCGTCTTGGCCATGCAGACCGGCAAATGACCGTAGCCGGCGTGCTCCCAGGCGTGGAGCTGGTCGCGCACCGATTTGTCGGCGATCGCTTCGGAACCGCGATAGATGCGCTGGACGATGGTGTTGATCTTCTCGAACAGCGGCATGGCGTCGGGATAGAGCGGGGCAAATTGCGACGCGCCGGATTCGGCCAATGCCACGACTCTTTTGGCCAGTTCCTCGATGCCGGCCGATCCCTGGGCCCAGTGCTTGCACAGGATCGCCTCTTCGCCCATCGAGGCAACGTAGTCCTTCATCGCCTGGATCTCGGCCTCTGTGTCGGAGTAGAAATGGTTGATGGCGACCACAGCCGGCACACCGAACTGGCGGATGTTCTCGATGTGGCGGCCGAGATTCGCACATCCCTTCTTGACCGCCTCGACGTTCTCCTTGCCGAGGTCCTCCTTCTTGACGCCGCCATTCATCTTCATGGCGCGAACCGTGGCGACGATGACCGCCGCGGCGGGCCTCAGGCCGGCCTTGCGGCATTTGATGTCGAAGAACTTTTCGGCACCGAGATCGGCGCCGAAACCGGCTTCGGTGACGACGTAGTCGGCAAGCTTCAGCGCCGTCGTCGTGGCAACGACGGAGTTGCAGCCATGCGCGATGTTGGCGAAGGGGCCGCCATGCACGAAGGCCGGGTTGTTCTCCAGCGTCTGCACGAGATTGGGCTGCATGGCGTCCTTCAAGAGTACGGCCATCGCACCGTCGGCCTTGAGGTCGCGGGCATAGACGGCCGACTTGTCGCGACGATAGGCGACGATGATGTCGCCGAGGCGCTTTTCCAGGTCCTTCAGGTCGGTCGACAGGCACAGGATGGCCATGACTTCCGAGGCGACTGTGATGTCGAAACCGGCCTCGCGCGGGAAACCGTTGGCGACGCCGCCGAGCGAACAGATGATCTCGCGCAGCGACCGGTCGTTCATGTCCATGACGCGGCGCCAGACGACACGGCGGGTGTCGATGCCGAGCTCGTTGCCCCAGTAGATGTGGTTGTCGATCAGCGCCGACAGCAGATTATGGGCGGTGGTGATGGCGTGGAAATCGCCGGTGAAGTGGAGGTTCATGTCCTCCATCGGCACAACCTGCGCGTAGCCGCCGCCGGCGGCACCGCCCTTGACGCCGAAATTCGGTCCGAGTGAAGCCTCACGGATGCAGACGATGGCCTTCTTGCCGAGGCGGTTGAGGCCATCGCCCAAGCCCACCGTCGTCGTCGTCTTGCCTTCGCCGGCCGGTGTCGGGTTGATGGCGGTGACGAGGATCAGCTTGCCATCCTTGTTGCCCTTCACCGACTTGATGAACTCGGCCGAGATCTTCGCCTTGTCGTGGCCGTAGGGCAGAAGATGTTCGCTCGGAATGCCGATCTTCTGGCCGATCTCCTGGATCTGCTTCTTCCTGGCGCCGCGCGCGATCTCGATGTCGGACTTCACTTCGGCCATGGACGACTTCCCTCTGAATTGGACGGATTTGACTAGTGTGGTCGCACGAATAGCCCGGCATTGCAGGCGCGGGCATGTTCTACCCCTGTCGCTGCCGCGGCGTCAACTTTCATGCAACTATGTTTCCTGCGAAGAAAATGCCTCTGCGGCCGGCTGCCCTGCTACAGGTTCTTTTCGCGCCGGTTGCCGCGCCGTATAGAAGCCAGAGCAGGCGCGGTTCCGCCGTCTCAAAACAGCCGCGTAATACGCGAAAAGCGACAGAAGCAACGGCGCAAATTCACCAGCGCCGGCTGTGCGGGACGATCCGCTACTGCGTCAGCACGTTGCTGATCTCGACCATGTTCGAGCGCACCCTGAGTATGTAAAACCCCATCGTCGTCAGATGTGTCGGCAATAGCCAGCCGTCCTCGCGGCCATTGGCGATGATGAAGGGCTGGATGCGCAGCGCCGAGACGAATTGCGCGTCCATCGTATCCCACAGGTTCTGCAGGTGCTTTTCCTTGATGACGTCCTCGAAGTCGGCCTGTGCGCCCTTCATCAGCCCGTAATAGGCATAGAGCTGGCCATAGGCGAACCAGAAGCGGTCGTCGGCGCGTGTGTCGAACCAGCCATTATTGTGGTTTTCGGCACGCTCCTTGAGGATCGCCGAGGTCGAACCGATATCGGACGAAATGCGGTCGATATACTGCTTGAGATTGTCGGCGCGGGCATCGAACGTCGCCTGGCAGGCTGCGAGGCGGGCGTTGAAGGAACGCAGCTTGCGCACCGCATCGCGATAGTAGCTCGGCGTCGGCGTCTTGGGCCCGAACGGGTTCAAGCCGAAATACCAGGTTTCCTCATCGAACTGCAGATTGCCGCGGGCGTCCTGCAGGTCGGCGTCGATCTGCGAGGTGGTGCGGACGCGGCCGAGATTGTCGGCAAGCTCGGTCGCCGTGCGCCGCACCGCCTGGTTGATGCCGCGCTGGAACGACGCCTTGTTGTCCATGAACGGCGTGTGGTCCCAGTCGATGCCGAACAGGCCGAGCTTGTAAAGGATCATCGACGACACCCAGGCATTCTGGTTGACGTTGAAGTCGGTCAGGTCGGCCGCAACCTGGGCAATGGCTGAATTTCCGCAGGTCTTGGCCGTGTCGGTGCCGGCGCCGGCGGAAACCTGTTCACCGGCGGAGCTGTTGCGTTTTTCGAACGTGTATTTGTCGACGTAATTCGGGTCGAAATTGTTCCACCACTGGGTGGCGTAGAAGAAATTGACATAGAGGCCGATCAGCACGAGGACAGCCAGGCCGAGCACCGCCTTCAGGATCCAGCCGCGTTGCGTGTACCAGCGCCCCGCCCACAGGAACGGCCACAGGATCGCGCCGATGAGCAGGCCGATGCCGCGGCCAATCCACTGGAAAATCCGGGTGAAGAAATTCACGATCGGATCAAGCATGGCGATGTCACCCCCTCAGTCAGTCAAGCCGTAGAGGCGTGTGCGAAACGCCACCTTGTCCTTCAGATATGTGGTTTTCAGAACGTCCACAACATGCGATCGCCAGGCGTCGCTGAAGCCTTCATAGTCCCTGTAGAAGCCCGGCTTGTTGAAGACGTAACGCGAAACGAAGTCCTGCGGCACGAAGTCCGAGATCAGCTGGTTGGTCAGCCAGGCGTCCGGATGGTCCGGCTTGGCGCGGATGACCAGGAAGCGCTGCTGCGGGAACACGTCCTCGATCTTGAGATGGCCGAGCTGGGCGATCTCGCGCTTGGCGGCGTTGAGGAAGGGAAAATTGCCGTCCCTGGTAATCAGATCGGTATGGCCGTGGATCCAGGTCTGCAGCCAGACCTTGTCGACGTCGGTCAGATTGCGGTCGGGATCGGCGTCGCGGATCAGCGCGCGCACCACCATTTCGGCGCGATGCTCGAGATAACCGGAGGTTTCGATCCATGAGGCGCGCGGCAGCTCGATGCGGCCGGTCGAGGCGAGGAACTTGAACACCTTGTCGGCGTCGTGGATCGAAAGGTAACTCACCTGCCATGGCCGCGAGCGGCGAAAGCCCGGCGCTGCCGGGTCGCTGATCACCGTCGTCACGTCCGGATCGACAAACACATAGAGCCCGCCGAAATGGCTGGTCCAATAGGCATTGTGGCGGAAGATCACCTGGTCCGGCACCAGCGCATTCTCGCGGATGTCGCCGCAGATCTTCGCCAGCTCGACCATGTGGGCCAGCATGGCGTTGTCGCGCCAGGCATCCGGCTCCTGCTTCAGCCGGTCGACCAGCTTGCCGAGTTCGGCGGCCTTGCCGAGCACATCCTCCGCCGACAACACCTTGAACTCGACCTGATTGATCGACAGCAGGTCCTCGATGTCGTCGACCTTGGGGACCGAATCCTCGATCTCGCCGTAGATGACGTCCTTGATCGTCAGCGCATCGATGGCGCGCTGGTTCTTGGACATGAACTCGTACATCAGCAGCGAAGTGTTGGAGAATGCCGTGTGCACCACCGGCAGGTCGATCTGCGACGGCGTCAGGATGATGAAGCGGCGGTTGACCTCGTTCGGATCGAGGTAGCTGTAGTCGCCGCATTCCTCGGCGACCTGCGGCGAGAAGCCAGTGCGATCGATCTCGAAGCTTTTCAACTTGGTCGGCTTCAAGCCGAACGCGACCATCGCCTTGTTGTAGCGCTGGATCAGATGCGGTTCGTCGATCGTCAGCAGCCGGCCGTAGATCAGCTCATTGTCGCGCAACAGATCGGGTTTCTTGGCGGGGCTCATGTGCGCGATACCAATGGATCTTGCGCTGGAGGATCGAGCTCCAGCGGTGACGCCCCCCTCTCCCCGTTCTTCACGGGGAGAGGGTAAGGGTGAGGGGCGGCGCGAACGGTCAAGGACATGTCTCTCCATACCCTTTGGCGGCGACAAATCGAAGATCATGCGTTTCGATATGGCGTTCGAGGCGTCCTTCGATCGCAGCCAATATTGTCTCAAGGACTGCTTCCCGGTCCTTCAATACGTCGACGTTCCAAAAGCGCAGCATGGACCAGCCATTCGAGACGATGAAGCGATCCCGGATTCGATCATATTGGCTGCCGACATGCTGACTGCCATCGACTTCGACGACCAGCTGGCAGTCTCTGCAGGCGAAATCGGCGAAGTAAGAGCCTATCGGCAACTGCCGTACGAATTTATGGCCGTTCAGTCTGCGGTCGCGCAACTCCATCCAGAGCGCGGTTTCTGCATCGTTGTCGGATTGACGCAGGCGCCTTGCGCGCTTGGTTATGTCTATTTCTGGTCCACGCATGCGCTGCCCCTCACCCTTACCCTCTCCCCGTGAAGAACGGGGAGAGGGGGGCGTCAGCTTTTGAGCCACGTCTTTCAGCGTTGCTGTGGGAGCTTATGCAGCGCACCAGGGGCAGTGGTATCCGGCGAGAAGAAACCTCACGCATTCCACAGCCCCTTTTTCTTCAACTCCTCGATCTCGCGCACGGCACGCTCCCGCAGACGGGTGTCGCGGATCATCTTGGTCACCGCCGCATCATCGGACTTGTCGGAATAGCGGAACTCGGAATCCGCGTAGCGGTTGATCTCCTGCATGATCATGTCCATCGAGAATGGCCCGCGCAGCTCCTCGATCATCGCTTTCTTGTCGTCGTAACCCTTGTGCATGAAGGCTTCCGGCTTTTCGAACCACTCGTCCGGCAATTCGATGTCCATGGCGCGCATCTTGATGGCATCGGTAACGTTCTTGATGGCGCGGCCGGTAAAGCGCGGCTCGGCATCCTTGATCATATGCAGATAAGTGCCGATGTCGGCCATCGTCTTTGGCGCGCCATTCTCCTTCATGTAGCGCTCATAGACCTTCATCAACCCGTCTTCCTGTGGCTTCTCATGCTCCTCGTAAGCTTCCATCACCGCGCGCTGGATCTCTTGCGCCGCATAGAGCTTGTGGTCGCCGAGCGGGATCTTGTGGTTCTTGCCGGCGAGCAGGACGAAAATGTCGATGTAGTCGTCGCGGCTCTGCGGGCCGTCGACCAGCCAGCGCGCGCCGGCGCGCTGGCGTAGCGCGTCGTCGACGTTTTCGGGATAGTTGGAGAACATGCCGAACGAGCAGTTGCCGCGCACCACGGTCGCCGCACCTCCAAAGGCGTCCATCAGGACGCCGGTGATTTCCTGCTGGCCGGCCGAGGCGCGGTCGTCGGACCGGCGTGCCGCCACCTGGTCGATATCGTCGATGGTGCCGAAGCCGATGACGCGCGGGTTCAGCACATTGTTGATGAACTGGCGGCAGTTCTGGCCCGACTTGCCCTGGTAGGAGGAGATCTGGTCGACGCCGAAATTCTCGTAGGCGAAGGGATAGCCGGCGACCTGGCAATAACCATTGAGAAGACCGGCGATCATCTGGATCAAGGTTGTCTTGCCGGTGCCGGGCGCGCCATCGCCGATAAAAGTGAACAGGAAGCCGCCGAGCTCGACGAACGGGTTCAGCTCGCGCTCGAAGTCGTAGGCCATCAGCATCTTGGCAAGCTTGACCGACTGGTATTTGGCGATGTGGTTGCCGACGACCTCTTCCGGTTTTTTGAAGGTCATCACCAGCGGCTTTGCCCGCTTACCCGGCGCGACGTCGAAGCCGTCAAGGGTAAAATCGTCGACGTCGATGCGGATATGCGCGTTCTCGAACGGACCGATGCCGTCGAAGCGGCCCTTTCGCGCCAACAGCCCGTCGATGGCGACGCGGGCAAAGGCGCGGGCGCGGGTCATCAGGTCGGCATCGTCCTTCGAACCTGCTATCGCCCTGTCGAGCCCGGCCACGATCGACTTCACCGCATCCTGTGGCGTGTCGAACAGAAAGTCCGGCTCGGGCGTGTCGTTCGGCGCCTCGCCGTCGCTGTCGATCAGCTGGAACAAATAGGAGGCAAGGCTGAAGGCGGAGATGTAGGCAGAGGCCGACAGCAGCTTCTTGAAGGTGGCAGCTTCATCGCCTTCGAGCGGCGCGCGGGCGTTTTTCGCCTGCAGACTTTCGAGGTCCGAGCCCTCGGCGAAGACATCCGATATGGCCAGCGCTATCGCTGTGCCGCGCCGGGCGCGAAACAACAGCGTGTGCTGCGGGATGGTCAGCAACTGGTCGTCGGAATGGACGGCGGCGACGGTTTTGGCGAGCTCGACCTCGCGCGTGCGGCGCACCGAGCCGACCGAGACGGTAGAGACGAAGCGGCGGTTGGTGCCGGCAAGCGCGGTGCCGGACTCGCGCGATGGGTCCTCCAGCACGACGATGCGAGTGATGAAACTTTGCGCAGTGGCATGGTGCTTTTCAATTGCCGCTTCCGGGATGGTGGTCAGGCCGGTGTCCATGGAGGATGCTCCGCGATTTGACGGTCAGACGTCGCTGATGACCTGCCCTTTGGACAGGATGTGGACCTTGTAGCCCGAAAAGATCTTCTGCGCCTCGCCGGCGGCATAGAGCGCCTGATAGGCCTCGTGCGGAATCAGCGCATGGTTCTCATAGCTCGACACGCCTTGCCGCGCGGCCTCGAGATCGTCGGTATTGATGAAGAATTCCTGCGTCGTCTTTTCGCTCGAAAACAGCCCCTTGCGGCCTGGCTTTTCGGCCTTGGAAAAGACCTCCTGGATGGTCCAGGTCAGCAGCCAGGCGTTTTCCGGCTTGCGCACCTTGGCCAGCACTTCGCTCACCGTCGAATTGTTGTCGGTAATCCCTGCAGAATAGAACGGGCCGAGCACGACGCGACGCAGTTGCTTGGGATGCAGCGGCTCGAAATCCTTGTCGAGGTTGACCGCGATGGTCGCCGGCGACAGCGCGTAGGCGGAATTCTTCTCGGTGAAATCGTCGAAACGGTGGGCAAGCTCGGGATTGAGCAAGCCGTCGACCGGCAGCGGAATGTCGACCCTCTCATTAAGTTTGCCACTGGAGTCGACAAGCTGCCGGATCATGTCGTCCGAGGAATCCTCGACCGTCACCATATACACAAGCGGCAGGTTGGCGCTGCCGTCGAAGCAGGCCCAGTGGACCAGATAATAGGGGCGCAACGTCTTCGGATTGACCGACACCTTGACCGTCTGGGCCAGCGTGAACGGGCCGAAGGTGGTCTCGCTCTTGACGTCCTCGAGGTAAAGCCGCTCGGCCATCGACTTCTGCAGCGCTTCGGGAAATTCCTTGTGGCGCAGGATGAAGTCCGCCATTTCCTCGCGCAGCTCATCGGCCAGCGGAAGGTTGGCGAGGCGCGCATCGGCCTGGAGCCGGTCGTTCTCCAACTCGAGCAGGTTCTGGAAGACCGGAAAACCGCTTTCGGCGCGCGAGATGCGGAACGTCTCGGTGAAGCCCAGCCGGTTGCGCCAGCACGAGAACGACTTGTCGAGCCGCGCAATATATTCGGCGACGACCTTGGCGACGATGCCGTGCCGATAGAGCGGCGAGCGATCGTCGCGCATGAACACTTCGAGGCCGCCAAGTGCCGCCGTGATCGCCGAGAAATAGCGCGCCGCAGCTTCGTTTTCGGGGGTCATGCTGCCAGCCCTTGGGAGCAGTGCACGTGCAGCAATTACGATTGCACGTAATTTGCCGAATTGTGCTTCTTCATCACATCGTCGAAGCGGCGGGCGAAGGCATCGTCGGCGAGCTTCTTGCGGCGCTGGATGTCGGCGGTGGCGACCATGTTCTTCTCGTGCATTTCAAGCAGATCGCCGATGTGCTTTTGCGAGGCGGCACCAATGCCGGCCATGGTCTCTTCGGCGGTGTTGTCGACCTGGCTGCCCAGCGTGTTGATCTTGTGGGCGACATCCTGTTGGGCGGCGGTCTTCAGCGAATCTTCCAGCGCCTTGTACAGAACGATGCGCTGCTCGGTATCGATGGTCAGCTTGTTGATCAGCGTCGATTGCGCCGCGATCTGGTTGTTGAGCGAATCGACGAAGGTCTGGAACATCGAGGTGTAGCGCTCCAGCGTCTGGCTTTCGGCCAGCAATTCCTGCTCCTTGGCCTGCTTCTCGTTGTATTCCGTGGCCAGTTTCGAGCGTTCGCCTTCCAGCTGCGTGCGCACCTTCTGGCTGGTCGAGGCGGCGATCTTGTTCTCGATGTCGAGCAGCATCGGGTTGAGCTCCTCGATGCGCTTCTGCACGGTCTCGAGATTGGACATGGTGGTCTTGCGGCGCTCGATCACCTGCGACAGGCTGGCCTCGGAGGTCTTGTAGCGCGTGTCGAGAACCTGCTTCTGAGCCTTGAGGATGCCGACGATGGTGTCGGATTTCGCCAGCAGCTCCTGCAGATTGCCGGCCAGCGACATGTTGCGGACGCGGTCGGTGCGCAGGCGCTGCTTGCGCTGGCTGGAGAAGACACCGACGAAATTTTCCCAGCCGGTGTAGTTCTTCATGCTCTCGAATTCGGCGCCGAAGACGTTGGTGGCGTCCTCGAGGCCGATAATCAGGTCGGCGATATTGCCTTCCATCACCTTCTGCTGCTTCAGCACATCCTCAATGCGGGCATTCTCGATGTCGAAATTGGCGTCGCCGATCTTCTTGTCGGCGGTGGCGAGCGTGTCGAGCACAGTACCGGACTGCTCGATCTTGGTGCGCATGTCCTCTACGACCTGCTTGGTCTTGGCAATCTCGGCATCGAAATTCTGCAATGTCGCCATTGGGGCCTCCCGCTTCGGCATCGGTTTCGTTTCGCAAACCGCCGCGAATATATGTGCCGGGTTTGGCGAATGAAAGACGGAAGACATGGGATTACAGGAAAACAAAAGAATTTCAGGAGGCCGACCGCAGGATAGTCAGGCAATGATTACGGTGTAACTGCCGTCCGGTCAGACACCGCTTCAACCGCGGCTGGACTTTAGGTCGGGAGCGACGCTCAGGGCTTGGGATCGGCCTTGAGGTAGGCGATGACATTGGCGATGTCGTCGTCGCTGGTCAGGCCGGAGAAGGCCATTTTGTTGCCGGGGACCTTCTGCCGCGGCGCCCGCAGGTATTCGGCGAGGTTTGCTTCGTCCCAGACCAGGCCGGCGGCGCCGGCGTCCTTCATCCCCTGCGAGTAGCGGCTGAGATAACTGTCCGCGGTGCCGGCGGTGCGGCCGACGACACCCAGCAGATGCGGGCCGACCTTGTCGTGGTCGCTCGTGGCCTCATGACAGGCCATGCATCTGTTGAAGACTTTCTTGCCGAGAGCGGCATCGCCGTCGGCATGCGCGGCAAGAGCGCCGGCGATGAGGAAAGCAGCGGCAGACGAAATGGCTCGAAGCATGGGAACTCCCCGACGGCTCTGGCTGAGAGGTTCTGAAATAGCAAGCAGGCCTTAAACAAGCGCCGCACGATGGCGCGATTGGTGAACGAATGTCGGCCGGGAGGTCGGATGAAAGCAATAGCGCTGGTCAGGTTTTGGTGAAGCCGATGAAATCGTCGGGCACGGCGCGGCCCATTTCTTCTTCCCAATGGCGGCGGCAGAGCGAGACATAGACATCCTTGCCGATCGCCACCTGTTCGCCCTGTTTCGCCACCTTGCCGTCGGCGCCGAGGCGCACCACCATCGTCGCCTTGCGGCCGCAACGGCAGATGGTGCGCACCTCGCGCAGGTCGTCGGCGATTGCCAGCAGGGTGCGCGATCCGGAAAACAGCTTGCCTTGGAAATCGGTGCGCAGGCCGTAGCACATGACCGGGATGTTCAGCCGGTCGGCGATGCGGGCGAGTTGCCAGACCTGCTCCTCTTCGAGGAACTGCGCCTCATCGACGAAGACGCAATGGACCGTGGCGTGGTCGTGATGCTCGGCGACCCGGGCAAACAGATCGTCGCCGTCGCGGAACATCTCGGCTTCCGTCTCCAGGCCGATGCGCGACGAGATCAGCCCGGTATCGCCCTTGCGGTAGTGGCCGGCGATGAACAGCATCGTCGTCATGCCGCGCTCGCGGTAATTATACGAGGCCTGCAACAGCATCGTCGTCTTGCCGGCATTCATCGTCGCATAATGGAAGTACAGCTTGGCCATGCCGTCCTTTTAAGCCGAGTTGCAACAAAGCGGGGAGGGGGAGCGCCTACATTCCACCGGGAAAAGGCGACTTCCATCCGGAAAGCGGCGGGCGTGTCGCTGATCGGCCAGCCTGCGCCGTTGTTCGTGATTGCCTTAGTGCTTGAAACCGCAGCAGAATGATGTTTGGCTGACGGAACAAAGGCGGAGATAAAACCGTCGCTTCGCTTCACCGAGAACTGAAATGGGAGAATTTTCATGTCGCGTATGAGTTCATTCGTCGCCGGCCTCGGCCTGGCGGCTTTTCTATCCACGACTGGGGCCTTCGCCGGCGATCCGGAAAGCTGCAAGACGGTGCGTCTGTCCGATGTCGGCTGGACCGACATCCAGGCGACCACCGGCGTCGCCTCGGTGCTGCTCACGGCGCTCGGCTACGAGCCGCAGGTGATCCAGCTTTCGGTGCCGGTGACCTATGCGTCCCTGAAGAACAAAGATCTCGACGTGTTCCTCGGAAACTGGATGCCGTCGATGACCAACGACATCAAGGACTATGCCGCCGAAGGCTCGGTCGAGACCGTCAGTGAAAATCTCAGCGGTGCCGGCTACGGCATCGTCGTTCCGACCTATGTCGCCGATGCCGGTGTCAAGACGCTGACCGATCTCGGCAAATTCAAGGACAAGTTCGACGGCAAGATCTACGGCATCGAGGCCGGCAATGACGGCAACCGCATCATCCTCGACATGATCAAGGATCCGAAGACCAATCTCGAAGGCTTCGAACTGGTCGAATCTTCCGAGGCCGGCATGCTCACCCAGGCCGACCAGTCGATGAAGAACAATGAATGGATCGCCTTCCTCGGCTGGACGCCGCATCCGGTGATGGGCGCCATGAAGATCACCTATCTCGAGGGGATGGGAGATAGCGGCTTTGGTGCTGCCACCGTGCATACCAATGTACGCAAGGGCTACATGAGCGAATGTCCGAACGCCGGCAAGTTCATCGCCAATCTGAAGTTCAACCTGGACATGGAAGGCGAGATGATGGACGCGATCCTGAAGGGCGGCGACGCCAATACGGTCGCGACCGACTGGCTGAAGAAGCACCCGGACGCGGTCGCTCCCTGGATCGCCGGCGTCACCACCTTCGACGGCGGCGATGCGGCGGCTGCGGTGAAAACGGCGCTCGGAAGCTGACCCGACCATCTGGCATGACGAGACAAGGGGCAGCCACGGTAGAAATGGCTGCCCTTTTTCATATCCTGTGACAAGATGACCGTCCGGCGAAGGACGGCGCCGGTAGAAGAGGGGCTAGATGGATCCGATCTCCAAATTCCTGGTCAGTTACAAGATTCCCATCGGGGCATGGGGGAAGGCGTTTTTCGGCTTTCTCACCGACAATTTCGACACCATCTTCAGGGCTTTTTCCAACAGCCTCAACTTCCTGCTCGACGGCATCGTCGACGGGCTGCTGTTGCTGCCGCCGGTTCTGCTGATCGCGCTGATCGCTCTGCTCGCCTATTTCCTGCAGCGCTCGAAAGGCCTGGCTTTGGCGGTATTCATCGGATTGCTGTTCATCCTCAACCAGAACCTGTGGAAGCAGACGGTGGAGACGCTGGTGCTGGTGGTCGCCGCCGCCGCCGTGTCGATGGCCATCGGCGTGCCGCTCGGCATCTGGGCCGCGCACAAGCCGAAGGTGTATCGCGTCATGCTGCCGGTGCTCGACCTGATGCAGACATTGCCGACCTTCGTCTACCTGATCCCGGTGCTGACCCTGTTCGGCCTCGGCAACGCGCCCGGCCTGATCGTCACCATCATCTTCGTCATCCCGACCTCGGTTCGGCTCACCCATCTCGGCGTCACCTCGGTGCCGAAATCGATCGTCGAGGCGGGCGAGGCGTTCGGCGCCACCAAGCGCCAGCTGCTGTGGAAGGTCGAGCTGCCTTCGGCGCTGCCGACCATCATGGCTGGGCTGACCCAGTCGATCATGCTGTCGCTGTCGATGGTGGTGTTCGCCGCCCTGATCGGCGCCGGCGGCCTCGGTACGGAAATCAACCGGGCGCTCGGTTCGCGCAGGATCGACCTCGGGCTTGAGGCAGGGCTGGCGATCGTCGTGCTCGCCATCGTGCTCGACCGGATGACGCGCATCGGCGTGGGAGGCAAGAAATGACCGTCGCCGTCGATTTCAGGAATGTCGACATCGTCTTCGGCGCCGACCAGGCAGGCTCGCTGGCGCTGATCGACAGTGGTGCCACCCGAGCCGAGATCCTCGAACAGACCGGCAACGTACTGGGCTGCGCCGGCGCCAGCCTCACCGTGAACGAGGGCGAGATCTCGGTGCTGATGGGGCTTTCCGGCTCCGGCAAATCGACGCTGCTCAGAGCCGTCAACCGGCTGAACGTCGTCTCGCGCGGCCAGGTGCTGGTCAAGGACGGCGACGGTACGGTCGACGTCGTCACCTGCGACGAGGCGACGCTTCGGCGGCTGCGGCAGAAGCAGGTGGCGATGGTGTTCCAGCAGTTCGGGCTGCTGCCGTGGCGCACGGTGGAGGAGAATGTCGGCCTTGGCCTCGAGCTCGCCGGCGTACCCGAAGCCGAGCGCAAGGAGCGGGTGAACAGGCAACTGAAGCTGGTTCATCTCGACCAGTGGTCGAAGAAATATGCGCATGAGCTTTCCGGCGGCATGCAGCAGCGCGTCGGCCTGGCGCGCGCCTTTGCCACCGAGGCGCCGATCCTGCTCATGGACGAGCCGTTCTCGGCGCTCGATCCGCTGATCCGGACCAAGCTGCAGGACGAGTTGCTGCAGCTCCAGGCCGAGCTGAAGAAGACCATCATCTTCGTCAGCCACGACCTCGAGGAGGCGCTGAAGATCGGCACCCATATCACCATCATGGAAGGCGGGCGCATCGTGCAAACCGGCGCGCCGGAAGACATCGTGCTGCGGCCCGCCAACGACTATGTCCGCGACTTCATCGCCAATGTGAACCCGCTCTCGGTGCTGACCGCGTGGAACGTCATGCGCGACCGCCGCGACCTCGAACACGGCGAGAACGGCTGGGTGTGGCTCGACCGGCGCAGGACGACGCGTTTCAAGATCGACGAGCATGGGCTGGTGGCGGCGGCCGAGCGCGACGGCAAGCCCGCGGTATGGGTGTCCTGCGCCGATGTCGAAGCCCAGCCGGAGGAGACGGCGCAGGTGTTCTGGGCCAATCCCGGCACCTCGCTGAAGACCGTGATGCTGGCCATGCATCGCTCGCAGACGGCACCGGTGGCGCTGTTCGACGACCAGTCGCGCTTTGTCGGCGCCATCGGCGTCAGGGATGTGCTGAGCGCGGTGTTGAGAAGGTAGTTTTTCTCCTTGGGGAGAGAACCAAGACCAAACGCCGAGTTCTGTCGCGCCCCCCTCTGTTCTGTCGGACATCTCTCCTACTTGGGGGAGATCGGCGGTTTCGCGGACGGCTCTCACATTCCAACGTTTGTAATTGGCGAAATCGGCGACGACGGCCAATCTTCCCACCTGTGGAGGAGGTGTCCAGCAGAACAGAGGGGGCGCGAAGGAACGCCGGCTTAGCCCGATACCGCAAGCTAAACCGCAAGCGGCAGGCGCAGCTCCGTCATCAGGCCGCCATCGGGATGGTTGGACAGGCTGACTTCGCCGCCGGCGCTACGGGCGATGTTGCGGGCGATGGTCAAGCCGAGGCCGAGGCCGCCGGTCTGACGGTTGCGCGACTGTTCCAGGCGCACGAACGAGCCGAACACGGCGTCGAGCTCGGCTTGCGGTATGCCCGGACCCTCGTCATGGATCGCCAGCGTGATTGTCTTGCCTGATTGACGCAGGCTGAGATGCGCCCTCTTGCCATAGGTCACCGCGTTCTGGACGAGGTTGGTGACACAGCGCCGTAGCGCGACCGGCCGCGCGACGCAGATCAGGCCGCGCGAGCGCGCGTCCTCATTGTCGAAGGAGACCTCGTCGAAGCCGTCGGCGATCGATTCTACCAGCGACCAGAAATCGATCCTCTCGCTCTTCTCCTCGGTCACCTCGAAAGTGGCGAAGTCGATGACCGAGCTGGCAATGCCTTCGATGTCGGCGAGGTCGTGCGCCAGTGCGGCGCGCACGGACGAATTCCTCAGCAGTTCGAGGCGCAGCCGCATCCTGGTCAGCGGCGTGCGCAGGTCGTGCGCCAGTGCGGCCGCAAGATGCTCGCGGTCCTCGACGTAGGCGCGCAGCCTCGCCTGCATGGCATTGACCGCCTTTGCCGCGGTACGCACCTCGCGGCTGCCGCTCTCGGCGATCGGCGGGCTTTTCAGGTCCTCGCCGATCCGCTTCACCGCGGTCTCCATCATCCGGTAGGGCGCCGTCAGCCGGCGCAGCGACCAGATCGAGGAAGCCACCACCAGCCCGGCGATCAAGGCATAGAGCGGCAGGCTATCGAAGCTCAGTATCGGTCCGGCCGGTGTGTTCGGCTCGGTGAAGTTCAGCCATTGGCCGTCGGCAAAGCGAAGCGAAGCGGTCAGCTTGTCGCTCTGGGCGAAATCGGCCGCCAGCACCAGCAGGTCGCGCTCGACCTGGCCGATATCGGGACCGGCGACCGTCCCACCGGGAGCGTCGGCTTCGTGCGTTGCCGGGTCGCGGCGGACCCGCGCGTCGGTGATGCCGAACTTCGATAGCCGACCGACCAATATGTCTTCCAATTCGGCCAGTTCGTCGTCGCCGGCTATCGACGAAGTAACGGCGGGCGTGTCGGAGACGGTGAGCGCATAAGTGGCGTTGAACAGGCCGGAGGCCGTCGCCTTGCGCTGTTCCGGCGTAGCATCATGCATCAGCTGCACCAGCGAGAAGGCGCGGTCGTTCAGCCGGTAGAGATCGACGACGTCATTGGCGGCGGCACGGTCGCGCGAAACGATGTAAAGGGTCGCGATCTGGCTGATCAGCAGGCCGGCGATGACGATGAGCAGCACCCAGACCGGCAGCGTTTGCGGCAGGATGCGTCTCATTCGGAGGTCGTCTCAGGCAGGAACTGGTAGCCGCCGCTGCGCACGGTCAGGATCAGCTTCGGCGTTTTCGGGTCGTCCTCCATCTTGCGCCGCAGCCGGCTGACCAGAATGTCGACGCTGCGGTCGAAGCTGTAGCCGCTGTCGCCGCCGGACAGCTCGATCAGCTGCTCGCGGCTCAGTACGCGCTGCGCGCTCTTGACGAAGGTCTGCAGGAGATTGAATTCGGCCATCGTCAGCTCGATCCTGACGTCGCCGGGCGCCATCAGCCGGCGGCGCGAACAGTCCATCGTCCAGCCGGCGAAATGGTAGATCTGCCGCGAGGCGGCGCGTCGCGGTTCGGCGGCGCCATTGCGTCTCAAGACGGCACGAATGCGTGCGAGCAGCTCGCGCGGATCGAAGGGTTTCGGCACGTAGTCGTCGGCGCCCATCTCCAGCCCAACCACGCGGTCGGTAGTTTCGGTAACCGCGGTCAGCATGATGATCGGCGTCGAATAATTGGCGCGCAACTCGCGGCAGAGCTCCAGCCCGCTCTTGCCGGGCAGCATGACGTCCAGGACGATCAGGTCGACCTGGGCGCGGCGCAGGATGGTCTCCATCTCGGTGCCGTCGGCGGCGATCGATGTATGCAGCCCTCGCTTCTGGAAAAATTCCTGAAGCAGGTCGCGAATGCCCTTGTCGTCGTCGACGATCAGTATGTGGGGGTCGGATTTCACCGGGAACCTGTCATTTGTGGATCGCCCAAGCGCTGCTTCGGCCGTCAGCCAGACGATAGAATTCAGGCCATAAGTTGGCCAGTGAAGATCGGCGGCTCGATCCGGGCTGCCCAGAAACAATCCAGAAACAAAATTCTACAATCCGGAAAAACTGCCGAAAAAAATCAAAGGCATAAGTGGTGCCGTGGCGGTCAGGTCATCGGCTGCGACACGCGTTACGGGATTACGGACAGACCAATGCAAAGGTTCTCGATCAGTCTGATGGGTGCGTTGCTTTCCATTTCGCTCGTCACGGCCGCGGTCGAACATGCCGATGCAAAACTGGCCGATGCGAAGGTGGCCAATGCAAAGGCGGCCGATGCAAAGGTGGCGACCACCCGCAGCGAGCGTTGCATCGATCTGAACCGCCAGTTTGACGAAGCCCTCGAAACCCATGCCGCGGCAACGCAGGTCACCGCTGCGAAAGCACTTCAAAGAAAGGGAAACCGGTTCTGCGCCAACAAGAAACAGGCACAGGGAATCCGGATGCTCGCGAATGCTTTGAAGCTGCTTGGAGTGACACCGATCGATCCCGTTCAGTGACACAATCCGATCTGCACAAAAAGGAAGTGAAGCCATGAAAAAGTCCCTCCTCTCCGCCCTCGGTCTCGCCATCGCGCTGGCCGTCTCGATGCCGGTTCTCGGCGCCAGCAGCGCCAATGCCGCGACCACCACCCCGGCTGCGACGACAACGACGACCGCTGCGCCGGCCAAGGCCGTGAAGAAGGTCGCTGCCAAGAAGACCGTCAAGAAGCACAAGAAGCACGCGGTCAAGGCAACTCCGAAGGCCTGATCAAGCGACATCTTTCTACCCTATGAGAAGACCGCTCCAGTTGCGATTTGCCTGGAGCGGTCGTCTTTTTTGTTGCGTGCAGACAGTAGGGCCAGTCCCGGCCCACACCCCCCGTTGAACGCCAGACGGCAGTTCCCACATAGGCACGGACTTTTGAACTGCGCCTGCCGGGAAGCCGATCGCGCGCGGTTGAATGGACGACCGCTTTTGCCCATGTCAAAATGACCGCAAAGCTGTCGTACGCAATTGCCGGTCCAATGCCTGAAATCACGACAAAACCCCGTACCAGCACGAAGCCGAAGGTCGAACGGCCGAAGCTCTACAAGGTCATCCTGGTCAATGACGATTTCACTCCGCGCGAGTTTGTCGTGACGGTGCTGAAGGCCGAGTTCAAGCTCAGCGAAGACCAGGCGCATAGGATAATGATCACCGCGCACCGGCGCGGCGTCTGCGTTGTCGCCGTCTTCACCAGGGATGTCGCCGAGACTAAGGCGGCGCGGGCAACCGATGCCGGCAAGGCCAAGGGCTACCCGCTGATGTTCACGACGGAGCCGGAGGAGTAGGGCGGTTCGCTTTCTTCCTTCTCCCCTTGTGGGAGAAGGTGGCCGAGCGAAGCTCGGTCGGATGAGGGGTGTTCCAGCTTGGCAAGGACGGCACTCCGTCCAGCACCCCTCAACCGTCTTGGCGCTGCGCGCCAATCCACCTTCTCCCACAAGGGGAGAAGGATAAACCGCGTTACCGCCCTTCGCGGTACCACATCGAGCCCATCGCCAGAAGCAGCAGGCCGAGGCCGAGGAAGCCGCCGAACAGCGGCACGCGCGAGACGGCCTTGAGCACGCTGTCGTCGGTGGTGCGCAGGCCGATCCAGTCATTGCCGGAAGCCGCGCCCGAGGAACGGACCGGGACTACGGATGGCAGCGTGACGGTGCTGGTCAGGTTGCCAATGGCCGATGCCGGCGCCAGCCGGCGAACGCTGCCGCCGGTTGCCTCAGCCGGTGGTTTCAGCCGGTTCTCGGTGGAGACGACGTCGGTGAATTCCGGGGCGTTGACCGGCCCGACATGGGCCAATGCCGTCAGGTCGCCATTGCCGACCTGATAGAGACCGATTTCGCTGGTCTCGACGCTGCCGAGGAAGACGCCTGGCTCGGATTTCTCGAGCCTGACGATCAGTGCCTTGCCGGACGGCGTGATGACTTGCGCCGGGCCGGGATCGTCGCTCATCGTCTGGCGGCGGATTTCCAGCACCATGCCGCGGCCGTCGGCGGTCAGCCGCTCTTCCTCGAGTTCGGGCTCCTTCATCAGCCAGTGGGCGATGCGCCGGTAGAGCTGGACGTGCGGGCCGCCGCCCTCGAATCCGCGCGCCCACAGCCAGCCCTGATCGGACAAAAGCATGCCGACGCGGCCTTCGCCCTTGCGATCGAGCAGTAGCAGCGGCCGGTTGTCGGCACCCTTCATCACCACCTCGCCCTCGGGGTTCTCGACGCCGATGGTGCGGAACCAGCGGCTCCAGTGCGGCGGCTCGGTCGCGGAGCCGTCGAGCCCACGCGTTACCGGATGACGCTGGCCGGTATCGGTGAGACGTGGGTAGAAGGCCTTGTCGATGACCTCGCCGGTCGGCATTGCCGGCAGTGCCGACATCAGCGGCGTGCGGGCGATCGAGCTTTCGCCGGCATATTCGGGGCCTGCCGCGATCAGTAGCGCGCCGCCCTTTTCGACATACTCGGAGATGTAGTCGTAATAGAGGATCGGCAGCACGTCGCGGTGCTGATAGCGGTCGAAGATGATCAGGTCGAAATCCTTGATCTTCTCGACGAACAGCTCGCGCGTCGGGAAGGCGATCAGCGACAATTCGTTGATCGGCGTGCCATCCTGCTTTTCCGGCGGGCGCAGGATGGTGAAGTGCACGAGGTCGACCGAAGCGTCGGATTTCAGCAAATTGCGCCAGGTGCGCTCGCCGGCATGCGGTTCGCCGGAAACAAGCAGCACGCGCAGATTTTCGCGGATGCCGTCGATCAGCGCGATGGCGCGGTTGTTGGTGTCGGTGAGTTCGCCCGGCTCGTGGTTGATGGCGAGTTCGACGATGTTGCGCCCGGCGCTGGGAATGGTCACCTGCAGCGGCATCGCCTGGCCGATGTTGGCGTGCTCGACCGATACCTGCTCGCCGTTGACCGATACGCGGACATCGACCGGGCCGGTCTCGTTGTTGGTGGCGATGACACGATACGTCATGTCGAGCGGCTTGCCAACGAGGCCGAAGCGCGGCGCATTCTCGAAGCGGATGCGGCGGTCCTTCTCATGCTCGTTGCCGGTAATCAGCGCGTGCAGCGGGGCATTGAAGTCGGGTGCGCCGGGCGGCGCGTCATGCACCTCGCCATCGGTGATCATGATGGCGCCGCCGATGCGCGACGGCGGCACGTCGCGGAAAGCATTTTCGAGTGAGGAAAACAACCGCGTCTCGGTGCGCTCGTCGGCGGCTTCGGACTTGCCGGCCTCGACGACACGGACGTCGAACTGCTTGAAGCGGCCGAGACGCTGCTGAAGCCCGGCCAACGCCTCATCGGTCTGTTTGGTGCGGTCGCCGATATCCTGGCTCTGGCTGCGATCGACGACGACCGCGACGATGCTTTTCAGCGGCTCGCGCTCTTCGTTGAGAAACACCGGATTGAGCAACGCCGCAGCCAGCGCAATCAGGGCTGTCAGGCGGAAGACCGCGCCGCGCTGGCGAAACCAAAGGCCGGCCAGCGCCAGCAGCAGCAGCGGCACCAGAACCACGGCGAGCAGCGGCCAGGTGATGAGCGGTTCGAAGGCGAGCGACCAGTTCATGGTCTATTGCCCCAGCCGTTCGAGCAGCACCGGGACGTGCACCTGGTCGGATTTGTAGTTGCCGGTCAGCATATACATCATGATGTTGACGCCGGCGCGCAGCGCATAGATGCGCTGCATCGGATCCGACGGCACCGTCGGCAATAGCGGGTCGCCATTCTCGTCGACCGCCCAGGCGCCGGCGAAATCATTGGCGGTGATCATGATCGGCGAAACGCCGTCGCCGGTGCGCACCGGGCGGTTCTCGGTGTTGCTGGCTTCGAGCGATGCCTCGACCCAAAGCGGGCTGCCGGCAAAACGGCCAGGAAACTCCGGAAGGATGTAGAAGGATTTGGTCAGCACGTGGTCCGACGGCACCGGTTCAAGCGGTGGCACGTTGAGGTTGCCGAGGATGTCGCGCAGCCGCTCCGTCGCCGGGCTGGTCGAATCCGCACCAATGCCATTGGCGAACTGGTCGCGGGTGTCGAACAAGACCGTTCCGCCCTGCTGCATGTAGGCGTCGATGCGGGCGATGGCGGCCTCGCTGGGCATCGGGGCCGAGGGATCGATCGGCCAGTAGATCAGCGGATAGAAGGAAAGTTCGTCCTTCGAGATGTCGACGCCGGCCGGTGCTCCGGGTTCGAGCGCGGTTTTTTCGATAAGAAAGCGGGTCAGGCCTTCGAGCCCGGCGCGGCTGATCGAATCGACACCCGGCTCGCCGGTCAGCACATAGGCGATCCGGGTCTTTGAAATGTCTCCGATCGCCTCCGTATCTCCCGGCTTGGCGTCGTCGGCACGCGCGACGTCCGCGTGGCCAATCAAGGCGCCGAGCGCAATCAGCAGGACGGCTGCCGTCGCCGCAGCGCCGGCACGGCGCGGCCGGCGCGACAACAGGCCGCCCATCCAGAATACGGCAAGCGTGTCGAGCACCATCAGCACCAGGGCGGCCGTGACAAGCGGACCTTTGAGGTTGCGCTGTTCGTCGAAGGCATACTGGATGGTGGTGACCGGCACCGTGATATCAGGCCGGGCCAGCGGCGTGAACGCGCTGTCGCCACCGAGCAGATTGTGAGCGAACACTCCCGTTTCCGAGCCGTAGAGGCCGGGCGGGTTTTCCAGCGTCACCGGCAGCGGGCCGGCGCCGGGCACCAGCGGCCTGGCATCCGGCGTCGGCGGCACCAGCGTGCCGTCGGCGGCGATCATGCGATAGGGTGCCAGCGACGTGGCGGCGGCCTCGGCATTGGCGACAGCCGCGCCCTGGTTGCGCGACAATTGCACGATGCGCCGCAGCATCTCGACGAAGCTGCCGGAGATCGGCAGGTTGGACCACGTCGCCTCGGGGGTGACGTGGAACAGCACGAGGGTACCCTTGTCCTTCTTCATCCCGGTCACCAGCGGCGTACCGTCGGCAAGCGTAGCCCAGGTGCGCTCGACGATGTCGGGCGTCGGTTCGGCTAGGACCTGCCTGGTGACGGTGACCTCGGTGGGCGGCGCGAGGTCGGCGAAGGGACCGGTTTTCGGGAATTCGGTGACCGGCTGCGGCGCCGTCCATGACAGCGCGCCGCCAAGCGATCGTTCGCCCGTGCGCAGCCGAACTGGCAGCAGGTCGTCGTCATTGCCGGCAGCGGCCAGCCGCGAACCGGCAAAACGCACCAGCGTGCCGCCCTTGTCGACCCAGTCAACCAGCCTTTGCCGCGCTTGTTCCGGAATGGTGCCGACATCGGCCATGACGATCATCGCCGGCTTCTGGTCGAGCAGTTGCGGGATCGCGTCGGCGAGATCGACGCTCGACGGCTCGACCAGATCGGCGAACGGCTGCAGGGCGCGGCGGATGTAGTAGAGCGGCGACAGCAGCGGTTGCGCCTGGTCGGCCTCGGCCTGCGACAACAGCCCGACGCGGCGGCGTTTTGAGCTCTCATCGAGCACGCGGACGGCACCGGCCTGGCGCTCGCCATCGAGCGCGACGTGGGCGAAGTCGTTGCGCAGTTCGAACGGCACGGCCATCGTGCCGGTGGCGGTGGATCCGCCCGGGGCAAAGGTCAGCGTCGCGTCGGCAATGCGGCGGCCCTTGTCGTCGAAGGCGCCGGCCGTCACCTGTGCAGGTGCCGGATCGCCCGGTGCGCGGATGGCGGTCAGGGCGAAGCCGTCGACCTGGTTGTCGGCGCCGGTCAGGCCGGTCAGCGACAGCCGGTCGGAGACGGCCCAGACAACGCGTGCTGCGTTCTTCGACAACAGCGTGTTGAACGCGGCTTCGTCGCCTTGCGCCGCCAGACCATCGGCGAGCACCGCGACGCTGGCGCCAGGCAGCGACTCCAAGGCTGAAGCGACGCGGGCATAGACGGCGGGGCGGTCGGTCGGGATCGGCCGCGGCTTTGCCGCGCGCAGCCGGTCGAGCGCGGCAGCGGCATCGAAGGGACCGATCTCGGCATTCGGCTTCTCGGCGGTGAAAGCGATGAGCACCGGCACGCCGTTCGAATTGGCATCGGCGATCAGCCGCTCGGCGGTGGCGACGCGCTTGCCCCAGTCGGCGGCACTTGCCCAGTCATTGTCGATCACCAGCGCCAGGGCAGCGCCCTCGGCCGGCAGCTTTTCGCGCGGATTGAAGACCGGTTCGGCAAGTGCTGCCACGACAAGCGCGGCCATCAGCAGCCTAAGCAGCGTCAGCCACCAAGGGCTCTGCTGCGGCGTTTCTTCGCGCCTCAGCACGCGGGCGAGAATCCTGAGCGGCGGAAACACCTCGGCTTGCGGCCTGGGCGGGGTCAGCCGCAGAAGCCACCAGATCACCGGCAGCGCCAGCAGGCCCCACAGCACCATCGGCGCCCCGAAGGAGAGCGGCAGCCAACTCATGCGCGGGCCCTCCCGGCAAAGCTGCCCTCGGCGGTCATCGCCATGTGGATGCGCACCAGCGCCTCGGAGGCAAGGCGATCGGTATGATTGACGGTAAAGCTCCAGCCAAGCCGTTTGCACCAGGCGGCCAGTTCCTGGCGGCGGGCGGCATAAAGCAGGCGATATTCCTCGCCCAGCATTTCGGCGCGGCCGGCGGTCAGCTTGTCGCCTGTCTCAGGATCGGTGAATTCGGTGCGCCCGGCATAGGGGAAGCTTTCCTCGGCCGGATCGGCGACCTCGACCAGATGGGCGCGCACGCCGTGGCGGGCGAGCACGTCCAGCCACGCCATGGTGTCCTCGACCGGGTCGAGGAAATCGCTGACGAGGACGATGTCGCAGAACCGGCGAATGCCGGATAGGTCGGGCTTTGCCGGCAGGTCGGCGGCGTGCATCAGTTGCGCCGCGATGCGCTCGGCGCCATTGCGGGCGGTGAACGGGTCGGTCAGGCCCGGCCAGGCAATGCGCTCGCCGCTGCGCGACAAAAGCTCGGCCATGGCCAGCGCCAGCACCAGGGCGCGCGATTCCTTGGAAACGCTGGCTCCGGTCGATTTGTAGAGCATGGAAGGCGAGGGATCGGCCCAAAGCCACACCGTGTGGGCGGCCTCCCATTCACGGTCGCGGACATAGGTGTGATCGTCGCGGGCGGAACGGCGCCAGTCAATGCGCGAGGAATCGCCTTCGACATAGGGCCGGAACTGCCAGAAATTCTCGCCGATACCGCGCTTGCGGCGGCCATGCCAGCCGGCAATTACCGTGTTGACGATGCGGCGCGCCTCGACCAGCAGGTCCGGCACCAACGAAGCCCGCAACCGGCCTCTGGCGAGCGCATCGCGCGTCGCTGCCGGTGCCTGCGCTTCACCGATGCGCGCCATCAAATCCCTTTCGCGAGCTTCGCCACAACATCGCGAACCGTGGTGCCCTCGGCGCGGGCGGCGAAGGTCAGCGCCATGCGGTGCTGCAGCACCGGCTCGGCGAGCGCGCGGACGTCGTCGACCGACGGCGCCAGCCGGCCGTCATAGAGGGCGCGGGCGCGGGTGCACAGCGTCAGCGCCTGGCTGGCGCGCGGGCCTGGGCCCCAGGCGACGTACTTGTCGGTATCGGCGTTGCCCTGGCCGGGGCGCGCTGAGCGCACCAGCTTGAGGATCGCCTCGACGACGCTTTCCGGCACCGGCATACGGCGGATGAGCGTCTGGATGTCCTTCAGCCGCGCCGGCTGCAGCACGTTTTCAGCCTTGGCATCCTCGATACCGGTGGTTTCCAGCAGGATGCGGCGCTCCGCCTCGATCTCGGGGTAGAGGATATCGACCTGTATCAGGAAGCGGTCGAGCTGCGCTTCCGGCAGCGGATAGGTGCCTTCCTGCTCCAGCGGGTTCTGCGTCGCCAGGACGTGGAACGGTGACGGCAGATCATGGCGCACGCCGGCAATGGTGACGTGGTATTCCTGCATCGACTGCAGCAGCGCCGACTGGGTGCGTGGCGAGGCGCGGTTGATCTCGTCGGCCATCAGCAGTTGCGCAAAGATCGGCCCGGAAATGAAGCGGAAGGAGCGCTTGCCGAATTCATCCTGCTCCATCACCTCGGAGCCGAGAATGTCCGATGGCATCAGGTCGGGCGTGAACTGGATGCGGCGCGAATCGAGGCCGAGCACGATGCCCAGCGTTTCGACCAGCTTGGTCTTGGCGAGGCCGGGCACGCCGACCAGCAGCGCATGGCCGCCGGCCAGCAATGCGACGAGCGTGCGCTCGACGACGCTTTCCTGGCCGAAAATGACCCGGCCGACGCCGTCACGGACCCTCGAAATGTCGGCCAGCGCTTTCTCGGCCTGCGCCACCATGTCCTTTTCGCTGATCGGGCTTTCCTTGATCATAACGCTCATGCAGCATCGATCCTTCTGGTTGGAAATTCCGCTTGGCACCTTGGTGCCGCAGAGAATGCCGCGATTCGGCCTCGCATGGCGCCTGCAATGAACTTAAATCACAGACTTAGGCTGACAAGCGGAACAACAGTGACTATTTCGTGACCATGACGGAAGCCGCCGACCATCGTGAAGAGAGGCTGACGGCCGCGACCGAGGCGCGCGGGCTGGAGGCGCTGGTCTCGCGCGCGACGCGCGCTGGCAAGGGGCCGGCGCCGGTGGAACGCTGGAATCCGGCATTTTGCGGCGATCTCGACATGGAAATCAAGCAGGACGGCACCTGGTTCTATCTGGGAACGCCGATCGGCCGGATGCCGCTGGTGCAGCTTTTTTCCTCAGTGCTGCGCAAGGACGCGGACGGTAGAACCTACCTGGTGACGCCGGTGGAAAAGGTCGGCATCCGCGTCGCCGACGCGCCCTTCATTGCCGTCGAGATGGACGTGTCGGGCGCCGGCGACGGACAAATCGTCACCTTTCGCACCAATGTCGGCGACGTGGTAGAGGCTGGGGCGGGACACCCGCTGCGCTTCGTCGATGAGGACGAGACAGGTGGCCTGAAGCCTTATGTGCTGGTGCGCGGGCGGCTGGAGGCGCTGGTGGCACGGCCGGTGATGTACGAATTGGTCGAGCACGGCGAAGAGATCGACATCGGTGGCAAGACGATGTTTGCCGTCCGTTCCAAAGGCGAGGTCTATCCAATCATGCCGGCTGAGAAACTGAAACGGCTGAGCGCATGATGGACCGCCTATGATGGATCAGGTGATGCCGTTGCCGTTTTCCGCTGCCGGGTTTCGCCAGCGCGTCGCGGCACAGCCGCTGGCGCATGCCGGCGACGATTTTGGCGACCACCGCTTCAATCCGGGCCATCCCAGGCTGAAGCTGGCCAAGGCGCTGCGCGATGCCGCCGTGCTCATCCCGGTGGTCGATCATGGCCATGAAGCCACGGTCCTTTTGACCAGGCGGGCGGAAAAGCTGCGCAACCATTCGGGGCAGGTGGCTTTCCCCGGTGGTACCATCGATCCAACCGATGCGAGCCCGGAAACGGCGGCGTTGCGCGAGACATCCGAGGAGATCGGTCTCGATAGTGATTACATCGAGATCATCGGCCGTCTGCCGGACTACGTTTCCGGCAGCGGCTATCGCATCGCCCCGGTGCTCGGGATTGTACGGCCCGGTTTCAGCCTGACGCTGAATTCCGACGAAGTCGATGCCGTCTTCGAGGTGCCGCTGGGCTTTCTGATGGACCCCGCCAACCACACCAGAGACAGTCGCATGTGGAACGACCTCGAATGGTTCTATTACGAGATGCCCTATGGCGGCCAGCGCATCTGGGGCGTCACCGCGGGCATCATCCGTACGCTTTATGAAAGGCTCTATTCGTGAGCGATCCAGTATCGATCGCGGGCAAGGCCGGGTGGCTCGGCGAACACCACCTGCAGCGCCTGCTCGCCGCTCTGACTGATGGCGGCGAGGAGGCGCGTATCGCCGGCGGTGCGGTGCGCAACGCGCTCATCGGCCAGCCGGTCGCCGACATCGACATCGCCACCACCACGGTGCCCGAGGAAACCATCCGGCGCGCCGAGGCGGCAGGCTTCAAGACGGTACCGACCGGCATCGAGCATGGCACAGTCACCGCGGTCGGCCACGGCAAGGCCTATGAGGTCACCACGCTCCGTGCCGATATCGAAACCGACGGCCGGCGCGCCAAAGTGTCGTTCGGCCGCGACTGGAAAGCCGACGCTGAGCGGCGTGATTTCACTATCAATGCACTCTATGCCGAGGCCGATGGAACGGTCGTCGATCTGGTCGGCGGTATCGCCGATATCGAAGCGCGGAGGCTGCGATTCATCGGCGATCCGGAAGCGCGTATCCGCGAGGATTATCTGCGCATCCTGCGTTTCTTCCGTTTCTTCGCATGGTATGGCGACGGCAGGCCGGATGCCGAAGGGTTGAAGGCTTGTGCCCGGCTGAAGCAGGGGCTCGACCAGCTTTCGGTCGAGCGCGTCTGGTGGGAATTGAAGAAATTGCTGTCGGCGCCGGATCCGTCGCGGGCGCTGCTGTGGATGCGCCAGGCCGGCGTTCTGACCGCCGTTTTGCCGGAAAGCGAGAAATGGGGCATCGATGCCATCCACGGGCTGACCAAGACCGAGAAGGATCTGGCCTGGGCGCCGGACCCGCTGCTCAGGCTGGAAGCCATCGTGCCGCCGGATGCCGCGCGCATGAAAACGCTTGCCGAGAGATTGAGGCTTTCCGTGAGCGAAGCAAGCCGGCTGCGGAATTGGGCGATCACAGCTGCCGTCGATCCGAAAACGACCGAAGGAGAGTTGGCGAAAAGGCTCTATTTTGGCGACCGCCAAGGCTTTGTCGATCGGTTGCGGCTGTTGCTCGCTTCCGCTCGAGCCCGCGCGATCGAGGACAATGACGCACTGCTCGAAGCCGGCGGCTTCTCGCGCCTGCTTGCCTTCGCTGCAAAATGGCAAAACCCTGTTTTTCCGGTCAAGGGCGCCGATCTGACGACGCTTGGCGCATCACCGGGGCCGAAGCTTGGTGCAACGTTGAAGAATCTCGAAAAGGAATGGGTCGAGTCCGGTTTTGCGCTTGATCGCGGCGCGCTGCTCAAGCGCGCCGCGGAGGCACTCGAATCCTGACTGTCACGCTGCGTCGCGGACCTTTTCGATGCGCGAGCGGATCGCCTCGATCATCGTCTCGCGGATCACCGTCTCGCCGTGCGTCTCGCGCAGATGCTCGACGGCACGGCGCATGACCTCAGCCTCCTCCTCGGCGCGTGTGTGCCACTCGCAGCCGGGTACGAGCGACCCGCAATGGAATTCCTTCATCGGCTTCTCCTCATTTCCTCCTTGGAGCGCCGCGCCGCGCAATGACACGGAAGCTCCAGACCTTTGACTGCGCGATCCGGAAACCGCGTCCGGTATCCGGGCTACACGCTGGCCAGCTTAGCATAACACGATCGAACGGTTTTGGTTGCCTTAGAGTGCCGTGCGTCCAAGCCGACACGCGGCCCTCTAGTGATCGGGTTGCGAAAAGGCGGAGCATCGCTGCTCCGCCCTCTTACGCTACCCAGGAGTAAGACCTCGTCTTGCTCCAGCGGGCAGGACATCACTTCACGATCTTGACTGCCTCGGCAATTTTATCCTTGCCGCTCATATCCCACGTGACGCGGACCTTTTCGCCGACCTTCAGGCCAGGATCCTTGAAGGTCTGGGGCAACGTAAAGGTGGCTCCGTTATCCAGAACTAGGCTCATCGCCGTTCCATCAAAGCTTTTGATCGTGCCGGTGGTGTGCTTGACCGCAGCGAATGCGGCAGTACCAGAGGCGAGAACGGCAGCGGCGGCTGCGGTCATAATAAGCTTGCGCATGGCATGCTCTCCTGGAAAATGCGGGCACCGCTTGGGAAAGGTGCCCCATTCAATCATGGGCCGTCCGGTCACGTCGGGTCGCGGCTCTCGGGAGTAAAGAACCGCCGGCGTTTCCCGGCCCGACGCGACAAATAGCCCAATCTTTACAATGGTATATTAGACGAAAAAGATATTTTCTGGCGCGCCTTGCGCCACATTCGCCGTCAAATTCTGGGGATTTGGACCCGATTGCGGCTCACGTCGTGCTCACCGAGATTTTACGGCCATTTCGCTTCTGGCGGCAGGCTGGACAGGATCGAGGCGACATTGCCGCCGGTCTTCAGCCCGAAGATGGTGCCGCGATCGTGAAGCAAGTTGAATTCGACATAACGGCCGCGGCGGATGAGCTGCTCGTCACGGTCGCCATCGGTCCAGTTGTCATTGAAGTTGGCGCGCACCAGATGTCCGTAGACGACGAGAAAAGATCGCCCGACGTCCTGGACGAAGTTGAAATCGGCGTCCCAGCCGCCATTGTCCTCATCCGAATGCAGCCAGTCGAAGAAGATACCGCCGGTACCGCGTGGCTCGTCGCGGTGCGGCAGGTAGAAGTACTCGTCGCACCAGGCTTTGAATTTCACGTAGTCGGCGATCGCCGCGTTCTTCTCGCAGGCAAATTGCATCGCTCTGTGGAAGGCGATCGTGTCGGGGTCGTCCTGGCTGCGGCGGCGGTCGAGCACCGGTGTCAGGTCGGCGCCGCCGCCGAACCACTGGCGCGAGGTGACGACCATGCGCGTGTTCATATGCACGGCCGGCACGTTGGGGTTCCACGGATGGGCGATCAGCGAAATGCCGCTTGCCCAGAAGGAGGGGTCCTCTTCGGCGCCCGGCATCTGCTTCCTGAATTCGGGCGAGAACTCGCCGTGGACGGTCGAGGTGTGGACGCCGACCTTCTCGAAGACGCGGCCGTGCATCATCGACATGATACCGCCGCCGCCCTTGCCGGCATCGCGTTGCCACGGCGTCTTTTCGAAGCGGCCGGGCGACCAGCTGGCCTGCGGCCCCTGCAGGTCCTGCTCGATCTGCTCGAAGCTGGCACAGATGCGCTCGCGCAACGTCTCGAACCACAGCCGTGCCTTCGTCTTCTTCTGTTCGATGTCGGCTGGCAGCCCCGCCGGTATCTCGGGTCGTTGCAAATCCTGTCTCCGGTTGCGGGCGCGCCCGACAAATGACTCGTCTTTTCCGGCCGCGATCCCTAATCTCTTGGGTGCAAGGGTCAAGTGTGAATGGAGTTCTTTCGTGCGCACCCCGGCAAGACCGCCGCTGGATGGCCTGAAGAAGAGGCTCGACCGTTCGCGCGCCGAGAACGCGCGCATGCCGCGCGACGGCTTCCTGCGCGAGACCTTCGTGCTGCCGCGCTCGGACGCTCGTCTCAAGGCGAAGGAATGGTTCGAGCGCTTTCCTAAGCAGGCCTATTGGACCGAGATCGAAAGCTGGTTCGAGCGGCCGGGCGACGTCATCGAATTCACCATCAGGCGGCTGCCGGCGGCGGATTAACGCTCCGGTCTCGAGGCTGAACGTATCAGGGCTAGTTCATCTGCCCTGAACGATCTTGATAAACACGCTTCTGTCGCCCGTTCCAAGATGCGCTCGTTTCATCTCGGCATACGTCAGGCGCCCATTCGCGAAGGCCCGCACGGTTCTTCCGCACCAGACACGTGGCGCCGCGGCTGCGCTGACATTCATGATCTTGCCAGCTTCCTGCTTCGAACTGAGAGGCGATTGCTCCGAATGCCTGATGCATTCCGTAAGCACTTTCTTATACATGGCAGGACTGCCCTGAACCAAAGTCCTTGCCGTATTCCATTCACCTTCGCTCGGCATGCATCCAGCCAACACAATGGCGCCAAGCAACGCGGCGTAAGTCTTGTATGCAAATTTCAATTCTGCCCCCCAAGGTTAGTTGCAGGGGCGTATCAAGCACGGGCACATGACCTTCACAAGACTGTATAGTGACTAACGGACAGGATAAGTTCGCTGAACCCGTCCAGACCGTCATGGCTTCAACGCACGACCAGCCTGCGGGCGCCCGCGCCGTCCCTTGCCAGCCTGTCGTTCTTATTCCGCAGCGGACATTTGTCGATCGACATGCAGCCGCAGCCGATGCAGTCGCTCAGCCCGTCGCGCAGCTTCTTGAGCTGACTAATTTTCTGGTCGAGGTCGTCGCGCCAAGCCGTCGAAAGCAGGTTCCAATCCTCGCGCGTCGGCGTCCGGCCTTCAGGCAATGATCGAAGGGCTGTGCCGATCTCGGCCAGCGAAATGCCGACCTCCTGCGCTACCTTGATGATCGCCACCCGTCGCAGCACGTCGCGGCCGTAACGCCGCTGGTTGCCTGATGTGCGGTGGCTGCGGATCAGCCCGCGTGCTTCGTAGAAATGCAGCGCCGACACCGCCACGCCGCTGCGCATCGCCACCTGGCCGACTGTTAATTCCGTTGCCGCAGCCATCTCCGATTTTCCGCTTGACCTCAAGTTAAGTTGAGCTTGTAGCGAAGAAGCCTCGAAGATGCAAACGGCAGGAGAAGGCGATGGGCGTCTGGATGAGAATGACCGGAGAGGACGCAGTGTTGCGTGAGGATGACGCCTTGGTCGCTGCGGCCGGCGATCGCGTACACATCCTAGCGGAGCTGCCGGATCGCCTCGGCCGCCACCATTGCAACGGAAAGCGCGACGTTGATGCTGCGCGCGCCGGGCTGCATCGGGATGATCAGTCGCGCATCCGCCGCCTCGTGAACGGCGTCCGGCACGCCTGCGGATTCACGGCCGAACAAGAGAATGTCGTCGCCGGCAAAAGCGAAATCCGTGTAGGCGGCAGCTGCTTTGGTCGACAGCAGCACCAGCCGCCGCATGGCAAGCTTGCGCCAGTCCTCGAAGGCGTGCCAGTCGACATGGCGGGTCAGCGCCGCCATTTCGAGGTAGTCCATGCCGGCCCGTTTCAGCGCCCGGTCACCGAGCGGGAAGCCCGCCGGTTCGATGATGTCGACGCCGAGACCGAGGCAAGCGGCGAAGCGCAGGATTGTCCCGGTGTTGCCGGCGATATCAGGCTGATAGAGCGCGATGCGGAGACGGTCGTTCATTTCCGCGTCTTTCTAATAAGTGGCAGATCAGCCACAGAGCTCTCGCGGTTTTGGAAATTCCTGGACTGGCGGGTGGTCATTTTCTGCGAAGTCGGTTATACGGCCAGCATTGTCAACCCGAACCGATGGAGGGGTAATTCATGATGGCCATGCACATCCACCACCCCTCTCGTGGGCTTACCAGCCCGACGGCGGTTTCGGTACGACGATTCTCCTGACCTTCTAGACTTCAATCGCACCGATTCCCGCCGAAACCTTTTTCGGCCTTTGAAGGAATCCTGCGATGTTTTTCAAGCTGTGGAAGGGGCTGAACGCCCCACCTGAACACGCTTCGACCGATGCCACCTTTGCCGCGCCGCGCGTGCCCGCGGCCTGGGTTGGTTCACCCTTCTACCTGCATCTTCAACTGGAGGACGGACCGATGTTCGATCCATGTAGAATACCCGGCTCAAGAAGCCTGCACGAGCGCAAGACTGCGACCTGGGCGCTTTTGATCGGCGAGACCTACTCGTCGGCGGTTCACGCCGAGACCCGCCGGCGTCCGCATCGCGGCATGCTGCCGGACGTCGATTTCTCGCGCGCCGTTCCGGACTATAGCCGGCCGTCGCTGGTGCGCCGGATCATCAGGCTGATCCGGCCTGGTGCAAAAACCAGCGCGAAAATCCGGATCGTCAAAACGTCGTCAGCATCGTCAAACGAGACTGTCGGCGAAAGGCCCGCGACAACCTATATAGCGCGAAGCAGGACCGGCGAGGCGGACGATTCCGTATCGCCGGTCCTTGACGCCATGCGGTCTGGGCACCTCGTCCGTTCGCGTGCCGCGTGAGCGGAAACAGTATTGTGAGCATCTCTATGTTTAGCTGGTTTGAAAAAAGGCTCGATCCGTTCCCTGCCAAGGAGCCGGTCGAGCCGCCGCGGACACTGATCGCCTTCTGCGTGCATTATACGCGCGGCGCGTGGCCCTACATCGCTCTCGATGCGGTACTGGTGACGGCCATCGCCCTTGCCGAGGTGTGGATGTTCGGCTTCATGGGCCGGATCGTCGACTGGCTGTCCGGACAGAATCGCGAGACGTTCCTGCAGACCGAAGGCTTGAAGCTGGTCGGCATGGCCTTCATCGTGGTTTTCGCGCTGCCGGCGACGGTCTGGTTCCATTCGCTGCTCAACCAGCAGACGCTGATGGGTAATTATCCGATGCGTATCCGCTGGCAGGTGCATCGTTACCTGCTCAAGCAGTCGATGAGCTTCTATCAGGACGAGTTTGCCGGGCGCATCGCGACCAAGCTGATGCAGACCGCGCTCGCGGTGCGCGAGTGCGTCATCAAGCTCATCGATGTGCTCAACTATATCGTCGTCTATTTTCTCGGCATGCTGTTCATTGTCGGCTCGGCAGACTGGCGGCTGGCTGCGCCGCTTGCCGTCTGGCTTGCCGGATATGTCCTGCTGTTGCGCTATTTCATCCCGCGGCTGGGCAAGGTCGGCGAGGAGCAGGCTAATGCGCGCTCAACCATGACCGGCCGTGTCGTCGACAGCTACTCCAACATCCAGACGGTCAAGCTGTTCTCGCATGCGCGGCGCGAGGCATCCTTCGCCAAGGACGGTATGGCCGGCTTTCTCGATACAGTCTACCGGTCGATGCGGCTGGTGACACAGCTCTACGGCCTGCTCTACGTCCTGAATTCGCTGCTGTTGTTTTCGGTCACCGCAATCTCGCTATGGCTGTGGCTCGGCCAAGCCGTGACGATCGGCGCCGTCGCCCTGGTCATCGGCCTCGTGCTTCGGCTCTGGGGCATGTCGCAATGGATCATGTGGGAGATGTCCACGCTGTTCGAGAATATCGGCACGGTGCAGGACGGCATCGCCTCGATCTCGCTGCCGCGCCTCGTCGAAGACCGGCCTAGCGCCAAGGATATCGCCGTGACCAAGGGCGAGATCCGTTTTGAGGACATCCGCTTCCACTATGGCAAGCAGAAGGGCGTGATCGAAAGCCTGTCGCTGACGGTGAAGCCAGGCGAGAAGGTCGGCATCGTCGGCCGTTCGGGTGCCGGCAAGTCGACGCTGGTCAATCTTCTGTTGCGCTTCTATGACCTCGAAAGCGGCAAGGTCCTAATCGACGGCCAGGACATTGCGGTGGTGACGCAGGACTCGCTGCGCGCCCAGATCGGCATGGTCACGCAGGACACCTCGCTGCTGCATCGCTCGGTGCGCGAGAATATCCTCTATGGCCGGCCGGACGCCAGTGACCAGATGCTGATCGAGGCGGCGCGGCGCGCCGAGGCGCTGGATTTCATCGCCGGATTGTCGGATTCTAACGGTCGAAAGGGTTTCGACGCGCATGTCGGTGATCGCGGCGTCAAATTGTCCGGCGGCCAGCGGCAACGCATCGCCATAGCCCGTGTTATGCTGAAGGACGCACCAATCCTTATCCTCGACGAAGCGACCTCCGCCCTAGATTCCGAGGCCGAGGCGGCCATCCAGGAGAACCTCTACAGACTGATGCAAGGCAAGACCGTCATCGCCATTGCGCACCGGCTGTCGACGATCGCCGCCATGGACCGGCTCGTCGTCATGGACAAGGGCCGCGTCATCGAGGAAGGTTCGCATGAGGAACTGGTTGCCAGCGGCGGGCTCTACGCCCAGCTCTGGCAGCGCCAGTCGGGCGGCTTCCTGCTCGACGACGGCCCCTCTGCCAACGATGCAGCCGCCAACGATGCACTCGTCAAGGGTGAAGCCGCCGAATGACTGCCATCTACCGCTGGTTCGAGAACTGGGTCTATCCATTCCGGGAGCCTGCGGACCTTCGGCCACCTGCCGGCGTCAGGGGTTTCCTCTGGCATTATGTTGGGCAGGCGAAGATCGCCTTCTTCGCCATGCTGCTGATCGGCGGCATCGCGCCGTTAGTCGAAGCCGGACTGTTCTATTTCGTCGGGCGGCTGGTCGACATCCTCGACCAGCTTCCCGGCGAACGCAGCTGGCACGCGTTGTGGACTGCCGCCGGCCCGGAACTTGTCTTCATGATCGCGGTGGTGCTGGTCATCCGCACCATCGTCGTCGGCCTGTCGGCGCTGGTCGACGAGCAGACGATCACGCCGGGTTTCTATAATCTGGTGCGCTGGCAGGCGCATCGCCATGTCTCGCGCCAATCCTACGCCTTCTTCCAGAACGACTTTGCCGGACGTATCGCGACCAAGGTCTGGCAGGCGGGACAGGCGACCGGCGATCTGATGGAAAGCTTCATCGAGGTCGTCTGGTTCATGGTCGTCTATACGGTAACGACGCTGGCGCTGGTCGCCGGGCTCGATCTCCGGCTGGCGGTGCTGGTGGTGATCTGGATTACCGCCTTCGGCTTGCTGGCCAGGCGCTATTTGCCGGCGATCCGCAAGCATGCCGAAGCCACCGCCGAAGCCGGCTCGATGATCACCGGCCGCCTTGTCGATTCCTATTCGAACGTCCAGACGCTGAAACTGTTCTCGGCCGATGGCGACGACCGCTACATCAGGAACGGCTTCGACATCTATCTCGACGCGCTGCGCCCGTTCACCCGCAGGCTGACCGGCGTGCGCATGGCACTGACGATGCTGTCGGGCATTATGATCACGGCGATCGCCTGCTTTGCCGTTTATCTCTGGGTCGAGGGCTCGATCACAGTCGGCGCCGTGGCTTTCACGCTGTCTTTGGTGCTGCGGCTGAACATGCTGCTCGGCCGGCTGATGATGCAGCTCAACGGCATCTTGCGGAACCTCGGCGTGCTGGAAAACTCCAAGGCGCTGATCTCACAGCCGCTCGGCCTGATTGATGCGCCGGACGCGAAAGAGATTGTCGTCGGCGGCGGGCGTATCGACGTCAGCAATGTCGAGTTCCACTACGGCAAGGGGTCCGGCGTGCTCGACGGCATCGACCTCGTCGTGCGGCCGGGCGAAAAGGTCGGCCTGGTCGGCCCGTCCGGCGCCGGCAAGACGACCTTGGTCAATCTGATCCTGCGCCTCTACGACCTCGAGAGCGGCAAGATCACCATTGACGGGCAGGACGTCTCCAGGGTCACGCAGAATTCGCTGCGCGCCAATATCGGCGTCGTCAGCCAGGATACGGCACTTTTCCACCGCTCGCTGCGCGACAACATCAAGCTCGGCATGCCGGAAGCGACCGACGCCGAGGTGGTCGCGGCAGCGAAGAAGGCCGAGGCGCACGAGTTCATCCTCGGTCTGCGCGACAATCGCGATCGTATCGGCTACGAGGCCTATGTCGGCGAGCGCGGCGTCAAGCTCTCCGGCGGCCAGCGCCAGCGCGTGGCGATCGCCCGCGTCTTCCTCAAGGATGCACCGATCCTGGTGCTCGATGAGGCGACCTCGGCGCTCGATTCCGACATCGAGGCGGCGATCCAGGAAAATCTGGCAAGGCTGATGGAAGGCAAGACGGTCATCGCCATCGCGCATCGGCTATCGACCATTGCGGCACTCGACCGGCTGGTGGTGCTCGACGAGGGCCGCATCGTCGAGCAAGGCACGCATGACGAGCTGGTCGGGCTCGACGGGCTCTATGCCAGGCTGTGGAAGCGGCAGTCCGGCGGCTTCCTGTTCAACGAAGAGAGCGCGTTGGCCGAGACCCGGCCGGCGGAGTAGTTTTATATAGAGCGGAGTGAAATCATGGCGGTGAGAATGCCATCGAATTTCGGACGGTCCGGCGCGCAGGAGAGCGCGTTGGACCTGTTTGGCCATGAAATCCTCGGTGAAAAGGCGGCAGCGCTCGGCCGCGCCGGCCGGCGCGTCGAGGAAACATTGACGAGGCTGCGCGAGAATTGCGACAGTGTCGACCGTGCCCGGCTGCTCAGGGATGCAGCCGAAGCGGTGCACGGGTATTTCATCCAGCGCGAACTCTGCGGCCTGCGCAAGCACGACGCGGTGATCCGGGAATACAACATTCCCAAGGCCGTGCTGGCCAGGCTCGGCGCTAGCGCATGATCCGAACCGGAACTGGTTTGGGAAGCGTTATTCCAGCCACTCGGTGATGAAGCTGCCGTTCTCGTGTATGTCGGTGGTTTCCAGCGGGCCTGGCCCGAGATTGGTGAATTTGTGCGGCGTGTTCGGCGGCACGATCAGGATCTGGCCGGCTGTGGCCTCGATCTGCCGGTCGCCGACGGTGAACAGGCCGGTCCCGGTCCGGATGATAAAAATCTCGCAATAGGGGTGGCTGTGCAGCCTGGGGCCGCCGCCGATCTCGGGCAGGTAGTTGAAGATCAGGCAGCTGTTGGAGCCGTAGGCGCCGCATTGCAGCTCGCCCTGCCAGTGGTCGGGCCAGTGGTCGGGCGCTTCGGCCCACTTGTCGCGGTCTATGACATGCGCCATAGGGCGAGGATAAACCGGGCCAGCGTCCGCTGTCGAGGTGAGCGCAGCCGTTTGGTTTTGCTGCTGTTTTCCAATCGTTCCGCTGGGCAAATTACGTCCCCGCGACAATCTGCCCTTGTGCCTTCACCCGTCTGGACAAAAACAGGCTTCACGCATAAACCCAAGTCCCAAATGCCGGAGGAATTCGCTAGCCTGTTCGCCATGCGCTGTCGGGCCGGCGTGATTGAGCGGGGAACAGGCTCGGCCGCCGGCACGGAAGAGACGAAAGGATCAGGCACCCGTGAGCGCAACCGACACCCAGGATCCCAACCGTCGTGATTTTCTCTACGTCGCCACCGGCATGGCGGCGGTGGTCGGCGCGGGCGCTGTCGCTTGGCCGTTCATCGATCAGATGCGTCCGGATGCCTCGACGCTGGCCCTTGCCTCGGTGGAGGTCGACGTCTCTTCGCTGACGCCAGGAATGTCGCTCGTTGTGAAGTGGCGGGGCAAGCCGGTGGTCGTGCGCAACCGCACCGAGCAAGAGATGAAGGACGGCGAGGCGGTCAATCTCGCCGAGCTCAAGGATCCAATCGCCCGCAACGCCAATTTGCCGGCCGACGCCCCGGCAACCGACGCCAACCGCACCACGCCGGGCAAGGAAGCCTGGATGGTGATGATCCAGGTCTGCACCCATCTCGGCTGCATCCCGCTCGGCCAGGAAGGCGATTTCGGCGGCTGGTTCTGCCCGTGCCACGGTTCAGTATACGATACCGCCGGCCGCATCCGGAAGGGGCCGGCGCCCGAGAACATGGCGGTGCCGGTGTTCCAGTTCATTTCCGACACCAAGATCCGTATCGGCTGAGGCAAGGGATATTTCCATGAGCGAGGGACACTCGACCTATACGCCCAAGACCGGCATCGGACGCTGGTTCGATTCGCGCATGCCGCTGCCGCGGCTGGTCTATGACAGCTTCATCGCCTATCCGGTGCCGCGCAATTTGAATTACGCCTGGACCTTCGGCGGCATTCTCGCGCTCATGCTGGCGGCGCAGATCCTGACCGGTATCGTGCTGGCCATGCACTACGCGGCCGACAGCACTCTCGCCTTCGATTCGGTCGAGAAGATCATGCGCGACGTCAATTCGGGCTGGCTGCTGCGCTATCTGCATTCGAACGGCGCGTCGTTCTTCTTCGTCGCCGTCTACATCCATATTTTCCGTGGCCTCTACTACGGCTCCTACAAGGCGCCGCGCGAGTTGCTGTGGATCCTCGGCTGCATCATCTACCTCTTGATGATGGCGACCGGGTTCATGGGCTATGTGCTGCCCTGGGGCCAGATGAGCTTCTGGGGCGCCACCGTCATCACCGGCTTCTTCACCGCCATCCCGCTGGTCGGCGACTGGATCCAGCAGCTTTTGCTCGGCGGCTTCGCGGTCGACAATCCGACGCTGAACCGTTTCTTTGCGCTGCATTACCTATTGCCGTTCATGATCGCCGGCGTCGTCGTGCTGCACATCTGGGCGCTTCACGTCGTCGGCCAGAACAATCCGACCGGCATCGAGGTCAAATCGAAGACCGACACGCTCGCCTTCACGCCTTACGCGACCATCAAGGATGGGTTCGGCATGATCGTGTTCCTGTTCGTCTTCGCCTATTTCGTCTTTTATCTGCCGAACTATCTCGGCCATCCGGACAATTACACCGTTGCCAACCCCCTGAAGACGCCGGCCCACATTGTGCCGGAATGGTACTTCCTGCCGTTCTACGCGATCCTGCGCGCTATCACCTTCAATATCGGGCCCATCAACTCCAAGCTCGGCGGCGTGCTCTGCATGTTCGGCGCGATTGTCATGCTGTTCCTGGTGCCGTGGCTCGACACCTCGAAGGTGCGCTCGGCAGTCTACCGGCCCTGGTACAAGCTGTTCTTCTGGCTGTTCGTGGCCGACGCCATCCTGCTCGGCTGGCTGGGCTCGCAGCCGGCCGAGGGCAGCTATGTGTTCATGGCGCAGATGGCGACGCTGTTCTACTTCGCCTTCTTCCTGGTAGCGCTGCCGGTACTTGGGCTGATCGAGACGCCGCGGCGGCTGCCGAATTCGATCACCGAGGCGGTGCTCGGGAAGAACAAGGGTAGCGGTGGACATCCTGCCGGCGCCACGGCCGCGCCGGAAACCAAAGGCTGAGCATGATCCCGAAAAGTGGAAACCGGTTTTCGGACAAGATCATGCTCGAGACGATGACAGCGCGTCAGAGAATCTCAAGGGGATTTGCATGAAGAAGATTCTCACCTCGCTGGCGCTGCTTGGCCTTGTGGCCGCGGGCATTGGGGCCACAGGCACTGGAGCGCGCGCCCAGGAAGAGGCGCACAACGAGGCGGCGCCGACGCATTTCCCGATACACGAACCAAAGGAAATGGACTGGAGCTTCGCCGGGCCGTTCGGCACCTACGACAAGGCCCAGTTGCAGCGCGGGCTGAAGGTCTACAAGGAAGTCTGCTCAGCCTGTCATTCGATGAATTTGGTGGCGTTCCGCACGCTGGAAGGCCTTGGCTATTCGGATGCGCAGATCAAGACGCTGGCGGCCGAATACACGATCCACGACGGCCCGAACGATGCCGGCGACATGTTCGATCGCCCCGGCAAGCCGTCCGACCATTTCCCGGCGCCGTTCCCCAATGCGGAAGCGGCGGCGGCGGCCAATGGCGGCGCAGCACCGCCCGACATGTCGCTGCTGGCCAAGGCGCGCGGCGTTGAACGCGGCTTCCCGCGCTTCGTCTTCGACATCTTCACGCAATATGCCCAGGGCGGTCCCGACTACATCCACTCGCTGCTGACCGGCTACGACCAGCAGCCGCCGGCGGGCATGGTCATACCGGAAGGCACGCACTACAATCCGTACTTCCTGTCCGGTGTGTCGCTGAAGATGCCGAAGCCGCTCTCCGACGGCCAGGTTACCTATGATGACGGCGCGCCGCAGACGGTCGACCAGTATTCTCGCGACGTGTCGGCCTTCCTGATGTGGGCGGCCGAACCGCATCTCGAGGACCGCAAGAAGACCGGCTTTCGCGTACTGGTCTTCCTGCTGCTGTTCGGCGCACTGGTCTACCTGACCAAGCGCAAGGTGTGGGCCGGCGTGGCGCACTGAGCCCGGCAACACACGAGACCGGGAGGGCGTCGAAAGGCGCCCTTTTCATTGCAGGCATTTCGATTTATTGCAGCCGTCGCTGAGCACGCCCTTTGCCGGACAATTTTCCGTCAGGCGTCACATGGCGGTAGCCGGACTTGGCTGCACCGGGTTACGATTGGCCAATTCCCTTCACGTCTTCAGCCGAATCTGAAAGGCCCGGAGAGCCGCTTGATGAAATCCTCGCTCGAAGAGACGCTGCTTGCCGCGATCCGCACCATTCCGGATTATCCCAAGCCGGGGGTCCTGTTTCGCGACATCACCACGCTGCTCGGCAATGCGCGGGCCTTCCGCCGCGCCATCGACGAACTGGTGCATCCCTATGCCGGCCTCAAGATCGACAAGATCGCCGGCATCGAGGCGCGCGGCTTCATCCTCGGCGGCGCCATCGCCCACCAGCTCTCGGCCGGCTTCGTGCCGATCCGCAAGAAGGGCAAGTTGCCTTACGAGACGGTGCGCGTCGCCTACAGCCTGGAATACGGGCTGGACGAGATGGAGATGCACAAGGACGGTGTTTCTCCAGGCGAGAAGGTAATCCTCGTCGACGATTTGATCGCCACCGGCGGCACGGCCGAGGCGGCCGTCAAGCTATTGCGGCAGATCGGCGCCGATATCCTCGCCGCCTGCTTCGTCATCGACCTGCCGGACCTTGGCGGCCGAGAGAGGTTAGAGGCGCTCGGCGTACCGGTGAGGACGCTGATCGGGTTTGAGGGGCATTGAGCGTTTCTTCCTTCTCCCCTGTGGGAGAGGGAAAGAACTCCGCTCATTCCACCTTCACCAGCACGGCACTTTCGAATTCGATGACCTTGTCGCCGGTCGAATCGAAGGCCTCCGAGCGGAGCGTCAGCAGCCGCCAGCCCGGTCGCGAGGCGATGGGGCGATGGGCCAGCGCGGTGCGGGTGAAAGTCACGGTTTCCCCGGCATAGACAGGTTTGGGCCATTTGAGGTTCTTGAAGCCGGGCGAGGGGCCGAATTCCGGCACCGGCCCAGGACCGGGCCAGCGGGCGACCTCTGCCTCTATGCCAGCCTCGAGGTTCAATTTCATCCAGGTGGCGGCGGTGTGCCAGCCCGAGGCGCAGAGCCCGCCGAATATGCTGTTCCTCGCCGCCTCTTCGTCGATATGGAATATCTGCGGGTCGTATTTGCGGGCGAACGCCTTGATCGCCTCCGGTTCGAATCGATGTGAACCGAGCGTGACGGTGATACCGATGCAGAAGAATTCGTCGAGGCTCACGCACTGCCCTCGCGGGTGAGGAACATGACGGTGTTTTCGAGCTCGAAAACACCTTCGCCGCGCTGGTTGAACAACTCGCTGCGCATGGTCACCAAGCCAAGGCGGGGTTTCGATCTGGACAGTCGCTTGGCAAGGACGGTGGTGCTGCCGGTCAACAGGTCGCCGGCCAGGACTGGCCGTTTCCATTTGACCTGGTCGACGCCCGGCGCGCCCTGCGAGGTCGAGTCGAGCAGGAAGGCATCGCACAGCATGCGCATGAACATGGCGCAGGTGTGCCAGCCCGAAGCCGCCAGCCCGCCGAGAATGCTGGCCTGGCCCGCGGCCTCGTCGAGATGCATCGGCTGGGCATCGAATTCACCGGCGAATTCTATGATTTCGGCGGCACTTACCAGCTTGGTGCCGAGGTCGAGCGAAGCGCCCTCGATAAAATCCTCATAAGCCCAGGTCTTTGCGGTCATGGTCTGGAAATCCTGTTCAGGATTGTACGATCGCTACGGGTCCGGGTCCCGGATGCAGGCAGCGTGGCATTTGGTCAAGCAATTTCTATTGCGCCAGCCCGCTGCGCCCAAGCCGCAGCGCGGTATTGACGACCCTATAGCCAGCCGCGGCGGCGGAAATACCAGAAGGGCAGGATTGCCGAAAGCACCATCATGCCGATGGCGAAGGGATAGCCAAAGTGCCATTTGAGCTCAGGGATGATGTCGAAATTCATGCCGTAGATCGAAGCGACAAGCGTCGGCGGCAGGAAGATGACAGCGGCGACGGAGAAGATCTTGATGATGGCGTTCTGCTCGATCGAGATCATGCCGAGCGTCGCGTCGAGCAGGAAGCTGATCTTCTGCGACAGGAACGTGGCGTGGTCGGCGAGCGACAGCACGTCGCGCGACAAGGTCTTGATGCGAGCGCGGGTGTCCTTGCTCATCCTGCTTTGCGTGGAGGCATGGGCGAGAAAGCCGGCAAGGCGCTGCAGCGAGATCAGGCTGTCGCGGATCGAGGAGGCGAGGTCCTCCTTGCGGCCAATGCCTTTCAACAGCTCCTGGAAGTCGCGGTTGCGCTTGGAAACCTTGGTCGAGCGTGCCTCGAAGATGTCGCGCGAGATCGCCTCGACGTCGCGGCCGGCGCGCTCCAGAATGTCGGCGAGGCGGTCGACGATCGCCTCCAGCAGTCCGATCAGGATGGTGTCACCGCTGGTGCAACCGGTCGCCACCTTTTCGGCGCGCAGCGGAAAGGTCTTGAACGCCTTCGGTTCGTGGTACCGCACGGTGATCAGCCTGCTGCCGGCGAGCACGAAGGTAACCGGCGACATCAACGGATCGTTCACCTCGGTCTGCGCAGGCAGAATGGCGGTCATGAAGTAGGCGCCGTCCTCGACGTAGAGACGGCTCGAGATCTCGATCTCTTCCATCTCTTCGCGGGTCGGAACGGCGACGCCGAGCCAGGTCTCGATTGAAGTCTCTTCTTCCTTTGTCGGGTTGAAGAGGTCGACCCAGACGACAGTGTCGCTGTTTTGCAAGAGATCGTCGACCAGGCGCAGGCGATCATTGTCGACGACGAAGGCCTTGATCATCGCCGGGTCTCCCTTGCTGTTGCCAAAGAGCGTTCGTTTGGAGGGGGCGCGTCAGTCACATCGCACGGACACGGGCAGGCGAGGCGCGAGGCCGGTGCAGAGGCCCCTTAGACCCCGCACGATGGCCCGTCAAGCAGCGCAAGAGGCACTGCGACACCCTGCTTTGAAGTTTGTCATCGAGCGACGGCAATGGTGACCATCGGGCTCCCTCGCCGGGTCAGGTGTTGAACTTGAACAGCATGATGTCGCCGTCCTGGACGACATACTCCTTGCCTTCGTCGCGCGCCTTGCCGGCCTCCTTGGCCGCCACTTCGCCGCCCAGCCTGACGAAGTCGTCATAGGCGATGGTCTGGGCGCGGATGAAGCCGCGCTCGAAATCGGTGTGGATGACGCCTGCCGCCTGCGGCGCCTTGGCGCCCTTGTGCACGGTCCAGGCGCGTGTCTCCTTGGGGCCAACGGTAAAGTAGGTGATGAGCTGGAGCAGCTCGTAGCCGGCGCGGATGACCTTGTTCAGGCCGGGTTCGTCCAGACCGAGCGTTGCCAGGAATTCCATTTCCTCTTCGTCCGAGAGCTGGGCGACCTCGGCCTCGATCGCCGCGGAAATCACAACGGTGCGGGCACCTTGCGCGGCGGCCATCTTCTCGACCGCCCTGGTATGCGCGTTGCCGGTGGCGGCATCGGCTTCCGCGACGTTGCAGACGTAAAGCACCGGGTGTGAGGTCAAGAGATTCAGCCCCTGCAGGATGCGCAGATCCTCAGCCGAGATGCCGTTGAGCAGGATGCGGGCGGGCTTGCCGGCCTGCAACAGTTCAAGCGCCGCTTCCATCATCGGAAGTACGGTCGCTGCTTCCTTGTCCTTGCCGGCGGCACGCTTGCGGATCTGCACGATACGGCGCTCGAGGCTGTCGAGGTCGGCAAGCATCAATTCGGTCTCGACGGTCTCGGCATCGGCGACAGGATCGATGCGGCCCTCGACATGGGTGACGTCGTCATCCTCGAAGCAGCGCAGCACATGGACGATGGCGTCGACCTCACGGATGTTGGCGAGGAATTGGTTGCCAAGCCCTTCGCCTTTGGAGGCGCCACGCACCAGGCCGGCAATGTCGACGAACGAGATGCGGGTCGGGATGATCTCCTTCGACTTGCCGATCGCGGCGATCTTCTGCAGGCGCGGGTCGGGCACCGCCACCTCGCCGGTATTCGGTTCGATGGTGCAGAACGGATAATTGGCGGCCTGCGCCGCCGCCGTCCTGGTCAACGCATTGAAGAGCGTCGACTTGCCGACATTGGGCAAGCCAACGATGCCGCATTTGAAACCCATTTTTGTCTGGTCCTATCGGGAAATCGAAATTTGAGCAGGGCTATGGGCGAAAGCGCCGATGATCGTCAAGGCGCAATTCAATTCAGACGCTGCGCGATGTCATCGGTGCCTATCGCCAACGAACGAACGCCGGACCTGCTCAGTATTTGTAGAAGATGCCAGAACGCGTCGACCTCAGCGGTTCCGAAATCGATGGTCAGTTGCCCGTCGAGCAATTGCGCACTGTGAATGACGTTTCCGACGGTCTCTGATGTTTCACGCTCGCCATCGATATCGAACCAGCCGCGAAACCATTCGTCGAAGAGATCGCCGTCGAGCTCATTTATAGGGAATTTAAAATGAGCCTCATCCCACCTGAAAGGTGAGATGAGGACATCCATTCCACCCATCCCGGCGTGAATATCCGGAGAGAATTTCACATAGGAATCGCTGTTGATGAATTGCGGATTTGGCTGTCCGTCATTACTGACGAAATCAACCGCGATGAAATTTCGATAGAAGGAATCGACGTTCGAAAACTTGATTTCGGTCGCATGCGATCCTTGGCTGTTGCGAGCAAGTTCGCCGGCAGCGGCGACGAAATAATCAACATACTTCTGTCTGATGAGACGGACCAATTCCTGAATGTCATCCAGATCCATGGCTCAGTCCTTGCCGCCAAAAAGCTTCTTCAGCATGGCCGCCATCGGGCCGGTTTCGGGCAGCTTGGCCGCCGGCTGCTGCGGCCGCGCCTGGCGGACGTGGCTTTGCGCCTTTGGCGCCTTGGGCGGCGGGCGATCGTCGTCGTCCGTCGGCGTGAGCTTGTCGCGCAGCGCCAGCGTCACGCGGTTCATGAACGAATTGTCGTCGCCCTTGGCAAGCAATCCGGCACCATCGGCGATTGCGTCGAGCAGCACGTCCAGCCATTCGCGGTCGCCCTTGGCGAAATCGCCAAGCACATGGCCGTGCACCATTTCCTTGACGCCGGGATGGCCGACGCCGATGCGCACACGGCGAAAATCCTTGCCGACGTGCTGGTCGAGCGAGCGGATGCCGTTGTGGCCGCCGGAACCGCCACCGACCTTGACCCGCACCTTGCCGGCGGCAAGGTCGATCTCGTCATAAAAGACAGTCAGCGCCGAAGGGCCGAGCTTGTAGAAGCGCAAGGCTTCGCCGACCGACTGGCCGGACAGGTTCATGAAGGTCTGCGGCTTGATCAGGATCACCTTTTCGCCGGCAAGCGTGCCTTCGGCGATCAGACCCTGGAATTTCTTCGACCAGGGCGAAAAGGAATGGCGGCGGGCGATCGCGTCCGCCGCCATGAAGCCGACATTGTGCCGGTTGTTGGCGTATTTCGCGCCCGGATTGCCGAGGCCTGCAAAGACAAGCATCGTCGCCTCCGGGCGGGAAGGGGTTACTTCTCTTCGGCGGCAGGAGCCGCTTCGGGCGCAGCCGCTTCAGTCGTCTCTTCCGCAGCCTCCGGCTTCATCGCCGAGGAGCCGGCAATGGTCGCGATGGTGAAGTCGCGGTCGGAGATCACCGGCTTGACGCCGGCCGGCAAGGTGACGGCCGAAATGTGGATGGAATCGCCGATATCGGTACCGGTGAGATCGACGGTGATGAAATCCGGGATCGCATTGGCTGGGCAGTGGAACTCGACCTCGTGGCGCACGATGTTGAGCACGCCGCCGCGCTTGATGCCGGGCGACTTGTCTTCATTGATGAAGTGCACGGGCACATCGACGTTGACTTCGGTATCCTTGCCGATGCGCAGGAAATCGACATGGACAGGGAAATCCTTGACCGGGTCGAGCTGAAAATCCTTGGGCAGAACCTGGATCTTGTTGCCGTCGACATCGATCGTGGCGACCGTGGTCAGAAACCCGCCGCCATGGATCTTGTAGTAGATGTCCTTGTAGGTCAGCGCAATCGCCAGGGGAGGCTGCTTGTCGCCGTAAATCACTGCAGGCACTTTACCGTTGCGGCGAACTGCACGGGCGGACCCCTTACCGACCTGTTCGCGCGCTTCGGCCTTGAGCTCGTAAGTATCGTGGCTCATGGCATTTCCTTTCGCGTTGTTCTGGAGCGCTCACGGTCAGCGTGGCTGGGCCGTAAACGTCGAAAGCCGACATAGCTAACGCATGACCTGGTCCGAAAACCGGAATCCACTTTTCGGGATCATGCGGGAAGGCGGCCTTCCGCCGCGTTGCCTCCAAGGGTGTCTACGCGGGTGGCGGCTCTATAGCGGAAGGCGGCGCGAGGTGCAAGCGGGCGGAAGGGCGCCAGGGATGGACCGTGTCCCATCAGGCCGGAAGTAGCAGTGCCGAAAGCAATGCTGCAACGTACAGCCCAACCCCGAAAGACAGATGGGCCATAAGGCTGCGCAGGCGCGCAGTGCGCGGATTGGGAACTTTCGAAGCCGCGATGCCGATCCCAAAAGCCGGTTGCATCACGAAGAACGGGGCGACGATGGTGCAGACGCCGATCAACAGGGCCGGAAGCACTGTCGGGTGCCGTGCCCAGTCGAGGCCCCACACTCCAATCAGCGCTGCGGCAAATACGATGCCGGTCGCGTAATGCGCACTCCATCCAATGGCGGTTTCGCCGCGAACGCGGGCAGCTTGTGCGATATTCGCATGTGCAAAACGTCCATGTGGAAAGTGCCCGATCCAGCGGCCGACCCAGGCGTAATCAAGCGGTGGAATCGCGAACATTCGCTTCAGAAACCATCCCCAGAGATCCATCAGGGCTGTCGCGCCGATTCCAATGACGGCCGCACGGACAACGAACTCCAACATTTTGGCATCTCCTGTTTCACCTGTCAGACACTAGCCAGAAAGAATCAATCATTCAACATATTGATTGATTGATTGAGTGATGCTAGCCATGTCACATGAAAAGCGCGGACGTTCACCACCCAATCTTCGACGAAATAGCGGATCTCGCCCGCACCTTGGGGCATGCCCACCGGCTGGTTCTGTTGCGTCACATTGCCGATGGCGAACTGGCCGTCGAACAACTGACGCAACTTTCCGGGATCGCGTTAGCGAATACGTCGCAGCATCTTCAGCACCTCAAGCGAGCGGGCTTGGTGCAGACCCGGCGAGACGGAAAACGCGTTCTGTACCGGCTTGCAGATGGCCCAATCGAAAACGTGCTTGCGGCGCTGCGAAATCTTGCAAACCACAGACGCCAGCAGATCCGTGAGTTTATCAACGATAGGATCAGCCAGCCGGACAGGTTGGAAAACATCTCGCGCGAGGAACTCGTGCGCCGCATGCGAAACGACGAAGTCGTGCTGCTCGATGTCAGGCCGCAGAACGAATTCGTAGCGGGGCATTTGCCGGGTGCGATCAACATTCCCGCCGACGAGTTGGAGCAGCGGCTTGCGGCGCTCCCACGGGAGAAGGTCGTTGTCGCCTATTGTCGTGGAGTCCAGTGCGTTCTGTCGGCCGACGCCTTGGCAATCCTCAGGGCACGAGGCTGGGCCTCGCGCCGGTTCGAAGGCGGCTTGCCCGACTGGGCGGCTGCAGGCCTGGGGGTAGAGGGCGTGAATTACGAAAGCGGTTAACGGCCGCCAAATCGGCGTCGCCGGGCCGGGCCCGAATATAAATGGAAAGCTGGGACCCCGGCGGGGCAATGCCCACGGTGGCTGGACGGCGCTCGCCGGAAGCATGGAAGGGAGGCCAATGAACACCTATTCGTCGGTGGAAGCGGCGTTGCGGAAGGGAAGGCTTCCAGCGAGTGGCGAGAACGGTGCGATAAAGAGGTTCGCTCTACCTTCTATGGCTTCCGCTCGACCAGCATGTAGCCGATCCCACGAACCGTCTGAATGCTAGCCGATGCATCCGGCCCGAGCTTCGCACGTAGATAGCGAATGTATACCTCCACGATCTTCGTCCCGGGTTCGAAGCTGTATGACCAGACATTGTTGAGGATGCGCTCGCGGCTAACCACTTTCCCCGCATTGAGCATGAGGAAATACAGAAGGTCGAATTCGCGTCGGGTAAGGCTGATTTCCCGGTCGCCGTCCGTAAAACGACGAGCGCTCCTGTCGAGATTGAGGCGGCTCACTCGAAGCAACTGCCGATCCACTGCACCCTGACGGCGTCGGCGCAGCGCGTCAATCCTGGCCACCAGTTCATCAAACGCAAACGGTTTCGTCAGGTAATCGTCGGCACCGCCCTTGAGCCCATCTACGCGATCCTGAATTGTCTCCTTCGCGGTCAGCATCAGGATGAGAACCGGCCGCTGCTCCAATCGCACGATCCGGCACAGCTCAAGGCCGTCCAGGTAGGGAAGCAGACGGTCCAGGATCACGAGATCGAATGGATCCGTACGAATAATGGCTAGTCCCTCGCGACCATCCTCCGCGACACTCACGTGGAAGCCTTCGGCCTCCAACCCCCGGCGGAGAAAGTCGGAGACACGCCGGTCGTCTTCAACGATCAGGATTCGAATCATGGGTGCGATGTACCAGCGGCAGTCTGATTCTGAGGAGGGTTCCCGAAGGCTCAATTCCTTCAAGGCCGATTGTGCCATTGTGCCCGTCTATAATCTCCTTGGCGATCGCGAGGCCAACACCAAGGCCATCGGCTGCGGACCTCCCGCCGACACGCCCGCGATAATAACGGTCAAACACGAACGGGAGATCGTTGGCATCGATCCCTGAACCGTTGTCGCGGATGGCGATCTCAAGCATTCCATGACGCTCAGCCATCTCGACTGCTATCGTCTGATATGGCTTTGAGTACTTTATGGCGTTGTCGAAGCCGATCAGCAGCGCTTGCTTTAGGCGCAGGGCGTCACCCCGAATGAGGCAATGATCTGTGTTGAGCGACAGATTAACGGATATCTGCTTGGGACCTGCGAGTACGGAAGCCTCCTGAACGGCCGCCTTCACAACCTCACCGGTATCGATGTTGTGCAAGGAGAACCTGAAATTTTCAGCTTCGGAGCGGGCGAATGCCAGAAGGTCCCCCAGGTTGCGAGCCATATCTTCAGCGCAATTGCGGATTCGGCTCAGAGCTTCGCGGTAAGGTCGAACACGCGGTTGGCCGCGGAGGGCAACGTCGGCCTCTCCGCGGAGAATCGTCAACGGCGTGCGGAGTTCGTGGCTTGCCTCCGCAAAAAATTGTGTGCGTCGGCTATCGATCGCTCTCAGTTGCTCATTGGCTTTCCGCAGTTCACGGGTGCGCAACTGAACCTCCGCCTCCAAGCGGTCCTGTACCGAAATCAGAGCAGCACGTTCGATCTCGAGAGCCTCGGCCATGCTGTTGAAACTTCGCGAGAGGGAAGCGAACTCGTCGCGTCCGGTCGCGGAAACGCGATGGTCGAGCTTGCCTGCAGCGATGGCTTTGGCGCTTTCGTTCAGTTCACGCACAGGTGTGGCGATTGATCGTCGCAGGACGAGGCCGAACCCCAGACTGCCTAGCATGAGCAACGTAGCGAAGCCGCCGGTCAGCAGTAGCAGTCGCCATTGTGCGCCACGGACGCCGGCGAGTTCCTCTCCAACCTCCCTGCGCTCCTCGTGCAAAGCGGCTTCAATCATTTCTTCGAGATCGTTCTCCAGTCGATGCTCCACATCGTTGCGGAAGGCGTCTACGATGCCCTTTGGATCCCCCTTTGTTCGCTGGCTAAACAGTCGCTGGGCGGCCCGATCGATCGCCTCAAACAGCGCGTTGATGCGGCCGACGAATCTGAGTTCGGCCTCCTCCTGGTGTCTATCGCTCCAATATCCGAGAGCGCCGAGTTCCTCGCGAGTGGCGCCCTCCAGCTTGTAGAATCCGGATTTCACTGCTTCTCGTGCCGCTTCGAAATCCGGCATTTGCTCGGGCCCAAGCAGCAAGACTTCAGCGAGTTGCTCGGTGTAATTGTTGGCATGCCCATTGAGTTCGGCGAGCGCCTCGAACCGCCCGTGGACGCTGTCGATTCGGCGGACGAATTCCTCTGTCAGCTGGAGTGTTGCGAATGCCAGTCCTGAAATCAGTCCGACAAGGGCGAGAATGACGATTTGAAATAGGAAGATGCGGCCTCGAACGGTCATGCGGTAATCCTGCCGGCGATCGGATAATGCCTCTCACCAAATTCTAACCGGAGCTCTCCCAAGCGTCTAATCGGAACCTCCTAAGTTCGAGCGGAGGGTGTGCGACGCCCTCATCGCCGTTGGCGACGAACTAGACGAGGTTTCGGTTGGCACAAGTAGATTTTCGGACCGACAGTGACGCCACCCTTCGGGAAAGGACATCGCCGGTGCTCTGGCCGATATGGCGAGCCGCACTGATCGGAACCTGTGTATCCCTGTGTGTGGCCATCATTGAATTCGGCCTCCCCGCGCTCCCGTCCGACGCCCGGCGAGCGCTCGAGATCCTGCTTGTCGCGATCATCGGGTGGACCTTAACGCGGTTCGACGATGCCTTCGTTGCAATCGCCGCCGGATTGGCAATGGCGCTGCTGGTCAACCGTGATCCAGGCGCGCTGTTTCATGCGCTTGGCGATGAGTTGATCTGGCTATTGCTTGCCTCCTTCATATTGGCGGCCACCATCAAGGCGAGTGGAGTCGCAGATCGCGTTCTCGGCCTCGTGACGGGGCGCATGCGATCGGTTCGCGCAATCGCCTATTCCTTGACGGCCGTCATGATCGCCACAGCCTTCGTCATTCCGTCGACCTCAGGTCGCGCAGCTTTGATGATCCCCGCCTATCAGGCGATCGCGGGACGCTGTGGAAGCGCCCGGTTGCGAAGGGCCTTCGCGCTGCTGTTCCCCACTGTTATCCTGCTCTCGGCCATTGCATCGCCCGTCGGCGCCGGTGCCCATCTGCTGGCGATCGAAATGGTCGGCCGCCTCTGGGGTGTGAAAGTAAGCTATCTGGAATGGATCGCTTTCGGCCTGCCGTTTGCGGCCGTGAGCACCTTCCTTTCGGTCGAATGCCTGCTCCGGCTTTTCCTGTCGCCGGTCGAACGGCGGATGACCCTTTTGCAGCCAACGACGGTGACTAGTGGCGGTGCCGGATTGGCACGGCAGCCGATACTCTGGATCGCCGGCGGGGTTGTCATCGCGTGGCTGACCGAACCTGTCCACGGACTTGATGCCACCGTTATCGCTCTTGGCGGCGCTCTCTTGGCCACGCTTCCTGGAGTCGGCTCCGTGGCGTTTGGCGATGCAATCAAGAGTGCGGAGTGGAAGCTGCTCTTGTTTCTGGCGGCGACGATCTGCTTGGCAGACGGCCTGACGGCATCAGGCCTCAATCGGTGGTTGATCGAGACGACGGTCGATCCACTGCGCGGCACCGGCTTGGGCCCGTTGGCGCTTATCTCCTTATTAGCCTTGCTTGGGCTTTTCAGTCATCTCGTGATCCACAGTCGCACGGCGCGTGTCTCGGTGCTGCTGCCCCCGGCGCTAATGCTCGCATCGACAGCGCGGCTCGACCCTCTCCTTGCAATGTTTGTCCTCGTCTCGGCGACTGGCTTTTGCCAAACCCTCGCGATCTGCGCGAAACCGGTGGCGCTTTTCGCGGGGGTCGACGAGGAAGGCTACGGCCCGAAAGACCTCGCCTTGCTCAGCTCAATCCTGCTGCCGATGCAGTTCATCCTCATCGTCGTGTTCGCGGTCGCCGTGTGGCCAGCCACCGGAGCCCTGCTCAACACGCTCCATCTGCAACTTCCTGGAGAGCCGTAGAATGTCGAAAAAGAAAGGATTGACGAAACGAAGACGGCTTCGAGTATTGGTCGCACCCTCCGGCTTTAAGGAGAGCCTCGGGGTTCGTGATGTCATCGCTGCATTGGCGCGGGGCGTTCGCAATGCCGTTCCGACAGCAAAGATCCTGGGCCTTCCAATGGTGGATGGCGGCGAGGATTTTACGCGGACCCTTGTTGAATTGTCTGATGGCGAGCTGCATTCCGTCACAGTGACGGGACCGGTGGGACAACCCGTGGCGGCCAATGTCGGTTTTCTCGGGCGAAGAAAGAAACGGACAGCAGTTCTGGAAATCGCGGCGGCTGCAGGGATCCGGCTCGTCCCCACGGACATGCGTGACCCGACCCGCACTACAAGTTATGGGGTTGGTGAGTTGATTCGTTTTGCGCTCGATCTTGGCGCGGAAAGAATTCTGATCGGCTGCGGTGACTCGGGTGTCAACGATGCAGGAACCGGCATGGCCCAAGCATTAGGCGTGCGTCTGCTCGATGGCGGCGGCCGTCCCATTTCGGGGAGCGGCTCGGCCCTCTCATCGCTAGCTCGTGTCGATCTTTCCAGTCGTGATCATCGCCTTTCGAATGTTCGTATCGACGTCGCGGTAAATCCCTACAACATGCTGCTCGGCGAGAGAGGCGTCGCCCGGGTGTTCGGCCCGCAAAAGGGTGCAACACCTGACCAGGTGGTTTTGCTCGAGCAGGGCATGGAAAATGTCGCTCACGTCGTTCGCCGCGACCTCGGCGTCGACGTGACGCCGCTTGTCGGCGGAGGAGCTTCCGGGGGACTCGGCGCCGGACTTCACGCCTTTGCTGGGGCCCGGCTGCATCCGCGCTTCGACCTGATTCTGCGGTATATGGATCTCGATCATCGGCTGTCAAACGCCGACATCGTCATGACAGCCGAGGGTGGCCTGGATGGTCAGACGAGCTTTGGAAAGATACCAGCCGAGATTGCCCGGCGCGCGAAACGTCACAATCTGCCTGTCATCGCCTTGGCCGGAACGATCGGAGCAGGTGCAGAGGCGACCCACGACATCGGCATCGATGCCTTCTTCAGCATTCTGTGCCGACCGTGTTCCCTCGAAGACGCGATCCGTGACGCCGACACGCTGCTGGCGAACGCTGCCGAGCAGGCATTCCGGCTGATGCGGGCGACGCGTGCTTTCAAGTTCAGATGACGGAGCGTGTCAGCCAATGGCCGCGATGTCGCTACGCGGCGGCCCTGACCGGCTCGAAGTCTATGTCGAGAACCGAATTTCGCGCTGCCCGGTGGGCGGGGAAGCCGAAGTCCAACCCAAACTTCACCCGATCGTGGTCCCCGCCTTGAGCTTCCTCGCCTCCTTCATGTTGGGAAGAAAAACCGTCAGCAGCCCGAGCAGCGGCAAATAGGAGCAGACCTGGAAGACGAAATCGATGCCCTTCATGTCGGCGACGACACCAAGCACGGCGGCGGCGATGCCGCCCATGCCGAAGGCGAAGCCGAAGAAGATGCCGGCGATCATGCCGACGCGGCCGGGCACCAGTTCCTGCGCGAAGACGACGATGTTCGAGAAGGCCGAGGACAGGATCAGGCCGATCAGCACGGTGAGAACCATTGTCCACTCGAAATTGGCGTAGGGCAGGGCCAGGGTGAAGGGCAGCACGCCGACGATCGAGAACCAGATCATCGCCTTCTGTCCGTAGCGGTCGCCGAACGGGCCGCCGAGCAGGATGCCCAGGGCCGAGGCGCCGAGGAACAGGAACAGCATGACTTGCGACATCTGCACCGAAACGCCGAATTTATGGATGGCATAGAAGGTGTAGTAGCTGGACAGGCTGGCGATGTAGGCGTTCTTGGTCAATACCAGCAAGGTCAGCATCGCCAGCGCGCCCAGGACCTTGCGGCGCGGGAAAGGCGAGACGAAGCCTGCCCCCTTGCGGGTGCCCTGTGCGGCGCGCAGGCGGCTGTACCAGCCGCCAACCTGCCACAGCACGATGATGCCGATCAGCGAGCCGCCGGCAAACCAGGCGATGCTGGTCTGGCCGAAGGGCACGACGATGAAAGCTGCCAGCAGCGGACCCATGGCCTGGCCGAAATTGCCGCCGACCTGGAACAGCGACTGTGCCAGACCGAACCTGCCACCAGAGGCGAAGCGGGCGATGCGCGAGGATTCCGGGTGGAAGATCGCCGAGCCGATGCCGATCAGCGAGGCGCCGATGAGGAGCAGCGAGTAATGTCCGGCATAGGCCAGCACGACCAGCCCGATCAGCGAAGAAGCCATGCCGTAGGGCAGCGAATAAGGCATCGGCCGCTTGTCGGTAATCATGCCGATCACCGGCTGCAGCAAGGATGCCGTCACCTGGAAGGTGAAAGTCAAAAGGCCGATCTGCCAGAAATCGAGACCGTAATTGTCCTTCAGCAGCGGATAGATCGCCGACAGCAGCGACTGCATGATGTCGTTGATGCAATGGCAGAAGCTCACCGCCAGGATGACGGTGAAGGCCGTCGCCTGAGCTGAAATGTGGCTGGCCGCTGCCGGCTTGGCGTCGGCGGTTGCTGTGGTATCGGTCAAGGCAGGCTCCGTGGTCTTTTTAGCGGGCGCTTCCGCAGGCGGTCTTATAGGCCGCAGCCTTATACGTTGCTTGTCACGCGACTTCTTTCGTGGTTTGGTCCAATAGTTTCGCAAGTGGGCCATAGCTGATGCCGCATGGCAGGGAAATGTTCAGAGCGGGCGACACCGATCTCGGGCTGTTGCATGAGCGTCGCTGGCAATGGCTGGAGCAGGCCGTAGGGCCGGCAGTGGCGCTGCCGACCGAATATCCGGACGGCTACCATGTGCCACGGCACCATCATAGCCGCAGCCAGTTGCTGCACGCGCTGGTCGGTGTCGTGCTGGTGACGACGCGGCATGGGCGCTGGATGGTGCCTCCGGACCACGCGATGTGGATCCCCGCCGGCACCGAACATTCCGTCGAGATGCTGGGCGACGTCAGCATGCGGTCCGTCTATGTGATGCCGGAGGCCATTCCCGGCCTGCCGGACGGGTTGCGTGTCGTCGGCATCACCGACCTGATGCACAGCCTGATCGTGGAATCGGAAAAGCTGCCGCAAGGCGCCGAGCTGGAGGGGCGGGGCGGGCTGATCATGAAGCTCCTGCTGCACGAAATCCCGAACCTGCCGGAACGGCCGCTCGGCCTTCCGTTCCCGTCCGATGCAAGGCTGGCGACGCTGTGCCGGCGCTTCGTCTCGGCACCGTCACCGCATGCGACGATCGACGAGTGGGCCGCTATCGTCGGCATGAGCCGCCGCTCTTTCACCCGCGCGTTCCACCGCCAGACCGGATTGTCGCTGTCGACCTGGCGTCAGCAGGCCTGTCTGTTCGCGGCGCTGCCACGGCTGGCCGACGGCGAGCCGATCACGAGGGTGGCGCTCGATCTCGGCTATGACAGCGTGCCGGCGTTCATCACCATGTTCAAGCGCATGCTGGGAGCCTCGCCACGCGGTTACATGCGGGGCGCCCGTGATGCTGGCGAAGGTGTGCGACGAATAAGCGGTCCGGCTCGGCCTGAGTCGCAGCCCTGAAGGGCGTCGCGTTCGACCGGCCTCATGCGAGGCGCTTTGGGTTCTTGATTTTATGCATGTCGTTATCGCAAAACCGCTGCACTTTGCGCGACACGCATCAATCGAACAGGCTCGACACCGATTCCTCGGTCGCCGTGCGCGAGATCGCCTCGCCCATCAATTCGGCGATGGAGATGACGCGGATATTGGCGGCGTCCAGCACTGCCTGGGTCGGCTGGATGGAATCGGTGATGACCAGTTCCTGCAGTTTCGAGGCGCCGATGCGGGCGATGGCGCCGCCGGACAAAACGCCATGGGTAGTATAGGCGGTGACACTGGTGGCGCCGTCGGCAAGCAGCGCATCGGCCGCATTGCACAGCGTGCCGCCCGAATCGATGATGTCGTCGATCAACAGGCAATCCTTGCCGCGCACGTCACCGATGACGTTCATGACTTCCGATTCGCCGGGGCGCTCGCGGCGCTTGTCGACGATGGCAAGCTGGGCGTCGATGCGCTTGGCGAGCGCGCGGGCGCGGACCACGCCGCCGACATCCGGCGACACCACCATGACATTGGCAAGCTGCTTGTATTTCGCTTTTACGTCGCGGGCCATGACCGGCACGGAAAACAGATTGTCGGTCGGGATGTCGAAGAAGCCTTGAATCTGGCCGGCATGGAGATCCAGGGTCAGCACCCGGTTGACGCCCGCCCTCGTGATCATGTTGGCGACCAGCTTGGCCGAGATCGGTGTGCGGCCCGAGGCACGGCGATCCTGCCTGGCATAGCCGAAATAAGGAATAACCGCAGTGATGCGCTTGGCCGAAGAGCGCATGAAGGCGTCGATCATGATGAGCAGTTCCATCAGATGATCGTTGGTCGGGAACGAGGTGGACTGCAGGATGAAGACGTCCTCGCCGCGCACATTCTCCTGGATCTCGACGAAGATTTCCTGATCGGCGAAGCGCCTGACGCTGGCCTTGCCCAGCGGAATGTTGAGGTAGCGGGCGACTGATTCGGCCAGCACCCTGTTGGAATTGCCCGCGAAGAGCTTCATGCACCGTTCCTGGCGAAGGATTGAGAGACTCCGATAGCACTCCAGCCTCTTAGTCGGGCTTTTAGCGGCCCGCGCCGGTATTGCAAGCGTCGTGAATGGGAATCCGCCGGCTAATCTCAATAAACGCTTACGGCTTGAGCATGCGGCGATAGAGCCAGTTCCATGCCGACGGAATCGGGATAGCTTCTAACTTTCAGTCTGAGCATGCTCTTTTCCGAAAACCGGATTCCACTTTTCGGAATCACGCTCCAGGTCAGCCGGCGCCGCCGCCAAGCCAGGTGGCGAACTGGTCGATTGTCTGGTCGGCAATTGCCTGCATGGTCGCCGGCTCGACCGCCGCCCAGCCTTCGCCGCCGCCAACAGAGGGCGCCTTCTGTTGGCCGTTGATGCGATGCAGCCGGTTGCCGGCCGGGTCATAGATGTCCCAGACGTAGATGACGGTGGTGTCCTTGCCTTCCGTCATGGTCGAGAAATAGCCCTTGAGCACATGCGTAGGGGTCTGGTCGGTGCTGCCGGCCAAGGTGATGCCGCGCTGCCTGGCGCGTGTCTGAAGCTCGGCGGTCAGCGGTGTCGCGGCTTCTACTGAGGCGCCGACGATCGGCGCCACCTGCAGCCGGGTCCGCGCAATGGCAGCCGCGCTTTTGGCGGGCGGCACGGCTGCTGCAGCGGAAGGCTGCGCTGTATCTGCGGTTTGCGCGGTGCCGGCAGGCTGAGCCGGAGTTGCGGGGGGCGTTGCGGCACCTCCGGCTCCGGAGAGCGATTGCGTCGATTGCGGGGCAATGGCCGAGGGTTCGAGAACGTCCTTCGCATTGGTGCAGGCCGCCAGTGCCAGCGCCACGAGCAATGACACGGTCGTCACATGCGATCGTCTCATTAGCCTGAAAACTCCTTGGCGACGAACGCCCCTCACACTCTTTCCATTATGGATTCACTGCACGATCAAGTCGAGATCATGGCGGGACAGCGGCTTCGGCTGGGATTCGGTGGTCAGATAGGTGCGGCCAAGCGTCATCGCGGTTTCGGTTTCGGAGTCCATGATGATCATATGGGCGAACAGCGTCATGTTCGGCGCAATCGGTTCGGGATTACCCTGATAGAACATCGGCATATCCATCCAGGACGGGGTGAAGCGGGCGCCGAGCGAATAGCCGCAGGCATTGAGCCGGTGCTTGGTCAAATTGTGGGCTTCGAGGGTGCGGGCATGGGCGTCGAACACGTCGCCGAACGTATTACCGGGCGTCATCGCCTTCTCGACTGCAAGTAGCGCGGCGCGGGCGGCATCGAACAATTCCTGGTGGCGTTTCGATACCTTGCCGGTCAACACCGTGCGCATCATTGCCGCATGGTAGTGGTGGAAGACACCGGCCCATTCGAGCGTCAGCTGGTCGTTCTTGGTGAGCTTGCGGCGACCGGCCTTGTAGCGGCAAAGCAGGGCGTCGACTCCGGAGCCGATGATGAACTCGTTGGCCGGATAATCGCCGCCGCCGGCAAAGATCGCACCTTGCATGGCGGCGAGGATCAGCGCCTCATCGCCGCCCTGCTTGATCAGCGGCAGTGCTGCGTCCAGCGCGTCGTCGGCCAGATTTGCGGCTTTTTCCGCCTTGGCGATTTCTGCCGGGCTCTTGAACAGCCGTAGCCGGCTGACAATGCCGGAGGCATCCGCGATCTGCCCGAAGGTCTGCAACTGCTCGTCGAGGCGCCGGCCATTATAGGCGGTCAGGCCGTGGGTGTCGTATTCGACGCCGATCCGGGCGCCGAGCAGGTCAAGCTCGTTGAGCAGATTGCGCAGATCTACCGCCGGATTGGCGCCGTTGCGGTCCGTCCACAAAACGATGTTGTCGATGATCGAGGTGTGGCGCGCCTGGCGCAAGTCGGCCGAACGCGTCAGCAGCACCATCGAGCCGTCGGCCTTGACCACCAGGCACTGGAAAAAGCAGAAGCCGAAGGTGTCGTAGCCGGTTAGCCAATACATGCTTTCCTGGGCAAACAGCAGGACGGCGTCGAGCTTCTTTTCGGCGATCTCGATCATCAGTCGATCGCGCCGCGCGTCGAATTCCGAGCGTTCGAAATGCAGCGCCATCAGTCAGCCTCCAAAACGATTGCCGAAACCTGCCGCCCGTAGTCGGGCTCGTTGCGATGCGTGCTGCGCCGATAGGAGTAGAAAAGCTCTTCCTCGGCATAGGTGCAGCGGCCAAGTCCTTCGGCGTTGACGCCGCCCTTGGTCAGCCGGTCGACCGTGTAGCGGTTGAGATCGAACATCGCGTGTCCGGCATTTGCGGAGGGCGCGAAATAGCGAGCATTGCCGGCATCGGCGTCGACGAAACGGGCGACGAATTCCGGTCCGACTTCGTAATTCCGTGGGCCGATCGAAGGACCGAGCACTGCGACGATGCGGTCGCGCCGGGCGCCGAGGCTTTCCATTGCCGCGATGGTGTTTTCCAGCACTCCGGTGAAAGCGCCTTTCCAGCCGGCATGGGCGGCGCCGATAATGCGCGCCTCGGCGTCGGCGAAGAGGACCGGTCCGCAGTCGGCGGTCGAGGCACCGACGGCAATGCCCGGCCGGTCGGTGACAATGGCGTCGGCCTTGGGCCGCTCGCCGGCAAAAGGCTCCCTGGTAATGACGACGTCCGGCGAATGAACCTGGTGAGCGGTCAGCAGATGGTTTGCAGGCACGCCCATCCATTCGGCGACCCGGCGGCGATTCTCGCGCACCAGCGTCTGGTCGTCGTTCGAGCCGGTGCCGATGTTGAGGCCCCGGTAGATGCCGCTGGAAATGCCGCCGACTCGCGTGAAGTAGCCGTAGCGGATGCCTTGCGCCGTTTCCAGCAAGGGCGACCGAACGGGATCCGGTTTGGTCTGATTCAGCATGGCGGCTTTGTTGTCCGTATGGGTGATTTCGTCAAGCGAGTTGAAGGGGCGCAGTTGAAGGCTGGTCAGTTGAAGGCTGGTCAGTTGAAGGCTGGCGCAGTTGATGTCGGGCGCTAGTCGGAGACGGGAGAGTGAGAGAGGCGGCAGCGAAAAGTCAATCCGTGCTTGGAAACGGCGGAACGGCAATGCCGGCGGGGAGGACGGCAAGCACCTTGAAGAGTTCGCCCATGGCCAGCGGGCCGGCCAGGCGCTCGACGTCGGCCGCGATCTTTTCGCGAGCTGCCTCATCGGCATTGGCGCCGAGCCGGCCAGCTCGTTCGAGAAGCCCCATCTTGAGCAGGAATTCACCTTGCGTTGAGAGGTGGGCATCGAGGCTGTGTGCCCGAACGGTTGCCGCGAGGGCAGCGAAATCGACATGGGCTGTGAGATCGGCCTGCCCCGGATTGGCCAGCACGTCCTCATGACCATGCTTGCGCAAGGCCTGCAAGGTGTCGCCGATCCCGGGCTGGAGGTGACCATAGTCGAGAAACAGGCCGGCGCCGCCAAATCCGGCAAGTCGCCCGGCGATGGCCGCCATCAGGGCGGCGCGGGCTGGCGCCACCTCGACGATGGCACCTTGCGGCGCATTCTCGGCACCCTCCGGCAGCAGCATCGGGTCAAGCGAGCCAGCGCCGACGAAAAAGCGCAGCCGGTTCGCATCGTCGAGACCGATCATCCGCTCGCGCCAGCCGGCCCCAGCGCGGACGAACTGGCGGATGGGCACCGCGTCAAACAGCTCGTTACCAACAATCAGAAGCGGCCCCTGCGGTAGTGTGTCGACGGCCTCATGCCAGGCGATGGTGGCCGACGTCCCGGCAAGCGTTCGTTTCTGGACCTCGGTCAACCGCAGACTGGTCTCGATCAAGGCGAACGATGCGCTGGCGGTAAGCGTCGGATCGAGCCGCGAAAGCGTGCGCAGCATATCTCTCATCAGCGTGCCGCGGCCGGGGCCTATTTCGGCGATGGCGACCGGCGTCGGCCGGTGGATCGCCAGCCACGCCTGATAGAGCCAGATGGCGACCAGCTCGCCAAACATCTGGCTGACCTCCGGCGCGGTGACGAAGTCGCCGGCGGCGCCGAACGGCTCACGTGTCGTATAATAGCCGTCCTGCGGATCGAACAGGCAGAGCGCCATGTATTCGCTGATGGGGATCGGTCCCACGGCACCGATCAGCTCGGCGATGCGGGTCTTCAGCCGCGTCATGCCGGCTGCGGTTTTGTCACCGGCTTGGCTGTAGCCATCGCCCAGATGCCGGCCAGCACCATCGGCAGTGACAGCACCATTCCCATGGTCAGCCAGCTCGTGCCAAGGAGGTAGCCAAGCTGCTGGTCGGGCTCGCGAAAGAATTCGACGAAGATGCGCGAGGCGCCATAGCCGGCGATGAAGGCGCCGCCGACGAAGCGCGGCGCCTTCAGCTTGAGCCGCGAATGGGTGAGGAAGCGCAGGACAAGGAACAACACCAGCCCTTCGAGCAGCGCCTCGTAGATCTGGCTCGGATGGCGTGCAAATGGGCCGCCATTGGGGAATTCGAATGCCCATGGAACGTCGGTCGGCCGGCCCCATAGTTCGGAATTGATGAAGTTTGCCAGGCGAACGAGGCCAAGCCCCACCGGCACGCCGGCGGCAACCACGTCGAACAGCGACCATGTGCGGATGCCACGAGACCGGGAAAACAGCGTCATTGCGAGAATGACGCCGATCAGGCCGCCATGAAACGACATCCCGCCCTGCCAGACGGCGACGATATCGAGCGGATTGGCAATGTAGCGCGGCAGGTCGTAGAACAGCACGTAGCCGGTGCGTCCGCCGAGCACCACACCGATGGCTGCCCAGACGATGAAGTCATCGAGGTCGACGGGCTTCATCGGCAGGGTGCCGTCGGGCCACAGTTTTGGGTTGGTGACGAGGCGCTTGGCATACCACCAGGCGAACAGAATGCCGACGATGTAGCCGACGCCGTACCAATGCACCGCCAGCGGTCCGATCCGGACGATGACCGGGTCGATGTTGGGAAAGGGCAGGGCGGCCAGCGGCAGCAAATATTCGCTCAACAGGGTCTCCGGGTTCCCAATCAGGTTCGGGCGCGGACCATGCGGCAGGCTTTTGGCGCGGTCAAGGCAAGCATATGCTTGCATTCCGAATCGCGCGCCACTACGTCAATTCGACCAAGCGAGGATTTGCCATGGCGACCGGACCGAACCGCATTCTCGATGAATTCGCCAAGCTGATGACCGATGCAGCCGGTGCCGCGCAAGGCGTGCGGCGCGAGGTGGAGACCGCCTTCAGGGGCCAGGCCGAGCGCATACTCAACTCCATGGACGTGGTGCAGCGCGAGGAATTCGAGGCCGCTCGCGACATGGCGGCGAAGGCCAGGGAAGAAAACACCCGCCTCGCCGCTCGCATCGAGGCGCTTGAGGCCAGGCTTGCCGAATTGACCGGTCAACCAGCGCCTGCGGCTGCGTCAAAGCCGCGTGCAAAAAAATAACAAGAAATAAATCGTTAAACTTTTCCACAAAGCCGGATCGCAAAAAGCGCTTTGTCGTGAATCGCTTACCGGTACTGCGTGAATCTTTGTGACAGCGCCTTTCCACATGCGAATGACGCAGTGCGAAAAATTTGGCTGGTCACGCGACTCCCGATCAATAGACTGAATTTGTTGCATGATTCGGAGCAGGGTCATGCGCCGGGCGGTGGGGTCCGGTCCGGGGTCTTTGCGTTGACGAAGTCCTGGCCGTCCGAGTTCTAGGCAGAATTGTTCGAGTGTGCCTCTCCAGCGGAGCGTGTGGTGGCGCTCCCAGAACGACAGGAAGCATTTCATGGAACTTCTCGAACTCGAATTCTCCCGCGAAATCCATCCGGTGGATGTTATCGAGCAGGTGGCGCACAACAACGATTGGTCCTTCGAGCGGGCCGGCGACGACGAGATCTCGATCTCTGTTGCCGGAAGCTGGACCGACTACCACGTTTCATTCTCCTGGATGGAGGACTATGAGGCGCTGCACCTGGCCTGCGCCTTCGACATCAAGGTCCCGGAGGCGCGCGCGCTCGAGGTGATGCGGCTGCTTTCGCTGATCAACGAGCAGATGCTATTTGGCCATTTCGACCTCTGGGAGCAGGAAGGCGCCATCATGTTCCGCCAGTCGCTGCTGCTGGCCGGTGGGGTCGAGCCGTCGAGCCAGCAGGTCGAGGTGCTGCTGTCGTCGGCGCTGGAGGCCTGCGAATGCTATTTCCAGGCGTTCCAGTTCGTCGTCTGGTCAGGCACTTCGGCCAAGGATGCGTTGGCCGGCGTGCTGTTCGAAACCTACGGAAACGCCTGACCGTCGATGAGTTCGAGCAACGCGCGAAAACCCGAGATCAGCTTTGCCGATTTCGACCGCATCGACATCCGCGCCGGCACGATCGTCGAGGCCGAGCCTTTTCCCGAGGCGCGCAAGCCGGCGATCAAATTGAAAATCGATTTCGGTCCCGTGATCGGGGTGAAGAAATCCTCGGCCCAGATCACGAAATATTATACGCCCGAAACCCTGATCGGCCGGCAGGTGTTCGCGGTGGTCAATTTCCCGCCGCGTCAGATCGGGCCATTCATGTCGGAAGTGCTGACGCTCGGCTTTCCTGACGAGGAGGGCGCCGTCGTCCTTGGCGCGATCGAGCGCAAGGTGCCGGACGGCGGCAGGTTGTTCTAGCTGCGCTGTTGTTCACGCAGCCAGTTTACGCCTGGTACCCAGCGCCTCTTCGACCGTTTCCATGAACATTTCCGCGCAGGCCTTCCAGCTGTAGCGCATCGCGCGTTGCCGCGCCTCGGCGCGGTCGACGTGAAGGGCGGCGAGCGCTGCTTGCCGCAGGTCGTCCGACACCGCGCCGCCGATGCCGTCGCCGACGATATCGATTGGTCCGGTGACGGGATAGGCTGCGACCGGCGTGCCGCTGGCCAGCGCCTCGATGATGACGTTGCCGAACGTGTCGGTACGGCTGGGGAAGACGAAAACATCGGCCGAGGCGTAGATCTCGGCCAGTTCGTCGTTCGGACGATGGCCGAGGAAATGGGCATCGGGATATCTGGCCTTCAGCTTCGCCAATTCCGGCCCTTCGCCTACGACCAACTTGCTGCCGGGCAGGTCGAGGTCGAGGAAGGCCGGCAGGTTCTTTTCGATCGCGACGCGGCCGACGCAGAGGAAGATCGGTCCGGGGAATCCCAGGTCCTTTCTTTTGTCCGGCCGAAAATGATCGGTGTCGACGCCGCGCGTCCACGGCCGGAGCTTGGTGAAACCGCGCGCCGCAAGATCGTTGGCAAGCGACTGTGTGGCAACCAGCGTGCCCTGTCCTGAATTGTGGAAATCGCGCAGCCAGCGATAGGCCCATGCTTCAGGCACCGGCAGGCGTGCGCTCAGATATTCCGGAAAACGTGTGTGATAGCTGGTCGTGAACGGGCGGCCGGCGTTGCGGCAGTAGCGCCGGGCCATAATGCCGAGCGGTCCTTCGGTGACGATATGGATGTGGTCCACCTTGCGCGCCTCGATCAGCCGCGCCACGCGGTGCGGCGTCGTCAGCGCCAGCCTGATATCGGGATAGGTCGGCAGAGGCAGGGTGCGAAAGATATTCGGCGTCAGGAAGTCCGTCTCGATATCGAAGGATTTCAGGGTCTCCGAGAGGCGCTCCAGCGTGTGGACGACGCCGTTGACTTGCGGGCGCCAGGCGTCGGTGACCATCAGGATGCGCATGGCGGTCCCTTGGCGGCAAGCTTGATTGGCTTGCCGCGATGCCTGAACGGCGACCACGCCGCAGCTCTGGCGTCGCACCAGCGCACCCGGGCAGGCGCGGGGTCGAAATGAGGCCGCAGGGCCGAATCAATCAGGATTGCGCGCTTCATTGGCGCTCTTCACCATGGTTTCATGACGGGCCGATGAAGGCCGGGTGTCGCTGCCGTCAAGCGGGGACCTTGATCACCGCCCGAAGGCCGCCGAGCGGGCTGCGTTCGAGGACGATGTCGCCGCCATGGCTGCGGGCAATGTCACGTGCGATGGAGAGGCCAAGGCCGGTGCCGCTGGCGTCGAGGTTGCGGGCCTCGTCGAGCCGCACGAACGGCTTGAATACATCCTCCCGCTTTTCGGGCGGAATGCCCGGACCGTCATCGTCGATGGTGACGAGCAGCGAACCGCGCCCATGATTGGCATTGATCTCCACCGTCTTGGCATAGCGGAATGCATTGCCGACGACGTTGGACAGCAGCCGGGCAAAGGCATTGGGGCGCACGTGCACATGCGGATCGCCGACAAGCACGGTCGACAGCTTGCGCTTGCGCAGCGCGGCTTCCTCGCGAAGCTTGTCGAAGAAGGCTTCGAGATCGAACTGACCTGCGTCTTCCGAAGCTTCGCCGCGTGCAAAGGCAAGGTAGCCTTCCAGCATCGACTGCATGTCGTCGATGTCTTGGTCGAGTGCCTGGGTATCGGCCGCCTTGGTCCCGGCAAGCGCCAATTGCAGTTTGAAGCGGGTGAGGATGGTCCTCAGATCGTGGCTGACGCCGCTCAGCATGGCGGTACGCTGCTCGAGCTGGCGTTCGATGCGTTCGCGCATCTGTATGAAGGCAAAGCCGGCGCGGCGGACTTCCTCGGCTCCGCGCGGGCGAAAATCGCGCGGCATCGGCCGGCCCTTGCCGAAGCTCTCGGCCGCCTCGGCCAGCGTCAGAATCGGCCGGATCTGGTTGCGCAGGAAGGGAATGGCGATCATCAGCAGCACCAGCGAGGTGCCGACCATCCAGATCAGGAAAATATGGGTGTTCGATGCATAGGCCTGGCTGCGGCGCACGAAGACGCGCAGCACCTTGTTCTCGAGCTGGACGCGGACCTCGACGATATTGGAATTGCCGACCGTATCGATCCAGAACGGACGGTTGATCTGGCGGGTGATCTCGGACGAAAGGATCTCGTCGAGGATCGAGAAGAACGGCTTTGGCCCGGGAGGCGGCAGCGGGTCGGGCGGCAGGAGGTCGACCTTCAGCTGCATGCGATCCTGGGCGATGCGGATGACGTTGGCGTAGTCGGCGTCGTGAGGATAGGTCTCTATCAGGTCGATGATGGCGGCGATGTCGCGCACCGTGGCCTGCGACAGGCGCTGCGTCACGGTCTGCCAGTGGCGCTCCATGAAGACAAAGGCGACGACCGACTGCAGCATGATCATCGGCGCGATGACGATGATCAGCGAACGGGCATAGAGCCGCTTCGGCATGTAAAGCGACACCAGGCGCCAGAAACGGTTCCAGGCGCGCGGCACGGCCTTGAGCGCCCGCGTCGCGCGAGCGCTCAAGCCGCCATCTCCCGGCCGTTCGAGTTGCGTGGTCGCCATTCGTCTTTTCGCTCACCGGCGGCCCGGCAAAGGACCGCTGTCGGCGACATTCTATTCCACGCTGAGCCGATACCCAATACCGCGCACTGTCTGCAGCCAGACCGGATTGGACGGATCGCGTTCGATCTTGCGGCGGAGCCGATTGATCTGGACGTCGATCGTGCGCTCGCCGACCTCGGATTCATCGCCGACAAGCTCATGCCGCGGTATCGTTTCGCCGGCACGCGCAGCGAAGATCGCCAGGATTTCCTGCTCGCGGTCGGTCAGCTTGAGCGCCTCGCCGCCGCGCTTCAGCTCACGCCTGGCGATCTGGAACGTATAGGGGCCAAAGACCAGCTGTTCGACCTTAGGCGTTGTCGCGGGGCCGCCGCGGCGCAGGATATTGTTGATACGCAGGATCAGCTCGCGCGGGTCGAACGGTTTAGGCAGATAGTCGTCGGCGCCGGCCTCGAGCCCGGTGATCCGGCTGTCGGTTTCGGACAGTGCGGTGAGCATCAGGATCGGCACGTTTTTCTCCGCCCGCAGCGCCTTGGTGAGGTCGACGCCACTTTCACCCGGCATCATGACGTCGAGCACGATCAGATCGAAGTCGAGGCCGGCGAGCTTGCGCCGCGCCTCGCCGGAATTTCCGGCGACGGTGACGCGAAAGCCGTTTTCGGTCAGATACTGTTTCAGAAGATTGCGGATACGGGTGTCGTCGTCGACCACCAGCAGATGCGGCGCGTCGTCTTCCGGTGCTGTCGGATGATCAACCCTCTCAATGGTCTCCATGGTTTTTCCCTGACATCTTTGCGGGCACAATGTCGATCTGCGCCCTTAGTTCCGGATTGACCATCGCTTCAAGGAACCGTTCGATAACGGCGCGTTCGGTGGCTCCGGAATCTTCCAATGCAGCATGGATGCGGCGCGACTGTGGCCGCGCCAGCGCCAGCGCCAGGGCACGGCCCTTGGCCGTCGGGTAGAGTTCGCGCTGGCGGCGGTCGCGAGGGCCCTGCAATTGCACGATATGGTCGGTGTCGATCAGTTGCTTGAGCACGCGCGCCAGGCTCTGCTTGGTGATCTTGAGCACGTCGAGGAGCTCGGCGACCGTCAGCCCGGGCCGGCGATTGACGAAATGCAGAACCCGGTGATGGGCACGGCCAAAACCGTATTCGGCCAGGATCTGGTCCGGATCGGAGGTAAAGTCGCGATAGGCGAAGAAAAACAACTCGATGATGGCGAAATCGATGCCGTCCTCGTCGGTGATCGCCGTCCTGATCGGTTCTGCGGCTGCGTGGCTCGTCATCTTTTCTCCGTGTGAAGCAGGAAATTATGTCAGCACTATTGACGTATTTTCCGCGCGATGGTAATTTTTGGCAAGCTTTTCGGCGGATTGCGAACGAAAAGGCAAGCGAAGCCGTTTTTTCCGGAACTTCCTGAGTTTGCCAGACCTTAAATATCCGCCTACGCTTTGAGACAATGGCCGCCCACAGCGGCCGAAACGAAACACGCAACGACGCAATGATGTGCGGGCCGCCGCCCGCGGGAGGTTACCATGGCATCCGTTCCCTTCGACCAACTGGACGGCTTTATCTGGATGAACGGCGAATTCGTCAAATGGGCCGACGCCAAGATCCACGTCTTGACCCACGGGCTGCACTACGCCAGCGCGGTATTCGAGGGCGAGCGCGCTTATGGGGGCGAAATTTTCAAGCTGACCGACCACACCGAACGCCTGCATGAATCGGCGCGCCTGCTTGGCTTCAAGATACCCTACTCGGTCGCCGAGATCGACGACGCCTGCCGCACGCTGTTGAAGAAGCAAGGTTTCCAAGACGCCTATGTCCGGCCGATCGCGTGGCGCGGCAGTGAACAGATGGGCGTTTCCGCACAGAACAGCCGGATCAACTGCGCCATCGCCATCTGGCAGTGGCCAAGCTATTTCGACCCGGCGCAGAAGCTCAAGGGTATCCGGCTCGACATGGCCGAATGGCGCCGCCCCGACCCGCGCACCGCACCGTCGAAATCGAAGGCGGCCGGCCTCTACATGATCTGCACTATGTCCAAGCATGCCGCCGAGGCCAAGGGCTATGCCGACGCCATGATGCTCGACTGGCGTGGCCAGGTGGCGGAAGCGACAGGCGCCAACATCTTCTTCGTCAAGGACGGCAAGATCCATACGCCCAAGCCTGATTGCTTCCTCGACGGCATCACCCGCCGCACGGTCATCGACCTTGCCAAGGACCGCGGTTTGGAGGTGATCGAGCGCGCCATCATGCCGGAGGAGCTTGAAGGCTTCCACCAGTGCTTCCTCACCGGCACGGCGGCCGAGGTGACACCGGTTTCGGAGATCGGTCCGTACCGATTCGAGGTCGGCGATATCGCCAAGACATTGATGAACGACTATTCTGCGGCGGTTCAACCCAACCACGCGATTGCTGCAGAATAGCGAAAGTCACAGGTTTTTTATCAAGTAGGGGCGGTTTTCGGGCCGCCCCTTTTATTTAAGCGTTTGCGCATTTGACTTTCATTCAATTCGGCGTCTCATGATGGCGTCGGCCTGGGAGGCTGGCAGCTATGGAGGGACTGGAAATATGGATATGAACACGCTTCTTCCGATCATTATTCAGGTGATTACGGGCATCATCGGTGGCCAGGCGGTGGGTGCGGCTATCAAGAGTGCGGCGATGGGGCAGCTTACCAAAATCCTGGGTGGCGCTGTCGGCGGCGTCGGCGGTGCGGCCATCCTCAACAGTCTGCTGGGTGGCGCGGTCGATCCGGCAGCAGCCGCCACGGCGGCAGGGGCCGGCAGCGCGTTGAACATTTCAAATATCGTTGGCGGTGCCGGCGGCGGCGCCATCCTGACCGGCATCATCGGTGCGGTCATGAACGCGATGAAGAAATAAGCTTCGACGTTTCAGGTTTTCAAATGGGCGGCTTCGGCCGCCCATTTCGTTTGCCGTTTGTGGGAGCGGTGGACGCCGTTCGCGTGTGTCTCTACATCAGGGCCTGGTTCAAGGTTGGAGCTCTCCTGACGCGTTCGAGGGGACGCGCAGCACTCCGACAGCGTGAAAGGACGAATATGGGTCAGCTCAACGCCGGCATCGTGCCGGTCACGCCGTTCCAGCAGAACTGCACCATCCTCTTCGACATGGACGACAGACAAGGCGTTGTCGTCGATCCGGGCGGTGACATCGACAAGGTGCTGGCGGCGCTCGAGGACAATGCGATCACTGCCGGCGCGATCTGGATTACCCATGGCCATATCGACCATGCCGGCGGGGCCATGGAACTGAAGGAGGCGCTCGGTATCGAGATCATCGGTCCGCATGCCGCCGACCGGCCGCTGCTCGCCAATCTCGAGAACCAGGCAAAGCGCTACGGCATCACCGATCCCGTGCGCAACTGTGTCCCCGACCGGTTCCTTGCCGAAGGCGAGACCGTTTCGTTCGGCTCACACGAGTTCGAGGTGCTCCATTGTCCGGGCCACGCACCCGGCCACGTCGTCTACTATAACCGGGCGGCGAAGTTCGCCCATGTCGGCGACGTGCTGTTCCGCGGTTCGGTCGGCCGCACCGACCTGCCGGGCGGCGACCACGCCGCGCTGATCGCCTCGATCAAGGAGAAGCTTTTGCCGTTGGGCGACGACATCGGCTTTATCTGCGGCCATGGTCCCGGCGGCCGTTTTGGTGAGGAGCGGCGGAGCAATCCTTTTCTGGTCTGAAACCGCTTGCCGGAAACAAAAAGCGCGGCCTGTGCGACCGCGCTTTTTCCGACGGGAAACTGCCTCCGCTAATTGGTGGTGCAGAAATGCTGTTCGCCGTCATAGCCGGTGAACGTGCCGGTACGGGCGTTGAAGCTCCGGTAGCGGTCCGAGCAGTATTCGTACCAGCCGCGGGTCCACGGCTCCGCATAGCTTTCGGCATAGGCCACTCGCGGCTGCACGTAATAACGGCGTACCGGGGCAGGCCTGTAGTATTCATCATCATAGGCCGGGTCGTAATAGCGGGGCTGCGGGTTGGCGAGAGCACCGCCGATCAGGGCACCGGCCGCAAGGCCGAGCACGCCGGCCGCAACGGCGTCGCCGTGGCCGTGGTGGCGGCGGTGATGGCGCCATTCGTCGGCATTGGCCGCGGGCAAGGTCGCAAGCGTGGTCGCAACGACCGCGGCGGACAGGATGGCAGTCTTGAAAATTCGGTTCATGTCGGTCTCCTTCGTGCCGGCCCGGGTCGTTTTCGGGGGATGCGGTCCGGCTTTAACGAAGATTAATATGCGACCGTGGCTGAACGGGGGCTGAACGAAATTTGACCAGGCGGTTCATCTAACTGGGCGGTTCAAGCGTGCGGCAACACCGCAGGCCAGACCGGCCCACGTCCATTCTGTCCGGGGGTGGTTCAGCCGATCGACAGGTTGACGGCTTTCGGACCCTTGCCGCGCTTGTCCGGCTCGGTGTCGAATGTCACTTTCTGCCCATCCTCAAGACCGGGAAGACCCGACGCCTGCACGGCCGAAATATGGACGAAGACATCCTTTGCCCCGTCGTCCGGCGTGATGAAGCCGAAGCCCTTGGCGTGATTGAAGAATTTGACGGTGCCGGTCTGCGGCATGGGAAGCTCCTTTGATCCCACAAGTCCAGTCTCGGGCCGGCAAATGCCCGGACGGAAATTTGTCCTTTATTTTAGTGCCATCGGCAAGAGAAAGTTTTGCGGGTGCGGGCAAGCATCCCGGAACACAAAAGGCGCGACGAAAACCGCCGCGCCTTTACAGAATTCAAGTTCACTCCAAAAGCCTTGCAGCATCCTCACCCCGAAAGGACGCGCGGCACGCTGTGGTTTCAGGCAGCGCGGAGATTGACCGCTTTCGGACCCTTGCCCATACGGTCGGGCTCGACATCGAAGGTGACCTTCTGACCGTCGACGAGCGTGCGCAGCCCGGAAGCCTCGATCGCTGAGATGTGGACGAACACATCCTTGGCGCCGCCATCGGGCGTGATGAAGCCGAAGCCTTTGGTAGCGTTGAAGAATTTAACGGTGCCGGTCTGGGCCATTGGGGAAACTCCTTCACCCGTGTCAGTCTTGGTGGTTCCGCCCGCCGCCTGGCGCCGTGGGCAAGTCCCGGTGGTTGCTTCGGCAGTCATGCATTGGCGCATGGGTAAAACCCCCCGCCGAAAACGGGGCTGTCAGAGATTCACAGTATCGGGGAAAGGTCGTCCAAAACGTTCCGCTCTCCGGGTCGCAAATGCCCGAACACAAAATTTATCGCACGGAAACGTGATGCTTGCAAGACACAGCCGCGGGCGGCCCCAACAGGCGCATCCCGACGCATCGCACCGATAGTCCCGGTTCTCTGCGCGGTCATCGGCCAGACTTCACCCAGGCATGGTCCAGCCAGCGGGGCAGGTGCTGTCTTGGCTTGCGCCGCCATACCGCCCTGGCTCGCCAGTTGCAAACAGGGGTTGCATCTGGCAGCGGAATGACGAGGATCGGCCTGACCCAGGCACCATTTGTGCAGGCAGGAGTTTCGAGGGAGGGAACATTCATGCGGTTTCTTGCGGCAATCTTTCCGCGGCAGGTTTTTTCCATCCTGTTCCTGTCGGTAATTCTCGCAGCCTGCACCGTCGTGGTGGATGATGAGGGGCCGGGGCCGCGCCCGCCACGGCCGGGGCCGCAATTCTGCACTAGGCAATATGACCCGGTCTGTGCCCGGCGCGGCGGCGACCGCCAGACCTTCGCCAATGCCTGCCTTGCCGAACGGGCCGGATACCGCATCATTCGCGAGGGCGAGTGCCGCGGCGGTGGTGGTGGCGGTGAGGAGCAGACATTCTGCACCCGCGAATACCGCCCAGTCTGTGCCCGTCGCCATGGCGAACTGCGCACATTCCCCAACGAATGCGAAGCCCGCGCGGCGGATTATCGCGTCGTCGATGACGGGCCCTGCTAGCGCACCGACCTACAGCCTGGCCGGATAAGCACCATCTGGGGGCCGGCGTAGAGCTCAGCGCCGTTCCCGTTGGAGATGCGCAGGCGACGCGGATCTGCGGCATCATCAGCATGTGAAGCAGCGTTGTGGCGCGTCGGCTCAGTTGGCCGGGTTGTCGACCGGTTCGAGATTGTCTTCCGTGGTGACCCGCTCATAGGTCTCCTGATCGCTGCGGATGCGATATTGCGGCGAGCCGTCCTTGACCGGCAGCCGGCTCTTGATCTGGAACAGCTCCGCGGTCTTTTGGGCAAGGCCGGTGCGGCTCTTCATGCGGACGGTCTGGCCGACGGTGAAGATATGCGCCGGCGTGTCCGTGCGCCGCGCATTCTGCTGGAAGCGGATCATGTGACATTCTCCTGGTCGTGCCGAAGCGCTGCGTCGAGCTCGGCATGGTCAATGGCGACAAGCTGGCTGGTCGCGCTTTTCACTGTCCTTGCCGGCAGATGGATGAAAGTGGCGACGCGGCGCCAGGCAGGCCAGGACATGCCGTCGATCAGTTCTTCGTCGTGGTCGATGTCATAGTCGCCGGCCGGCTGCACGCCATCCAGCCCGCCAAGCACGAAAGGTGCCGCGAAATGCGCTATGGAATGGGTGGTGCGAGCAGACATTCTTGTGCCTCGAAGTTCTCGCTTGTGCCTTGAAGTTCTCGTGCCTTGAAGTTTCTTTCCGGCCTGCCCCGGAAGCGGAGCCTGCATTGCGGTACCAGGTGTCGGCGATTTGGATAAGTTTGGCGGGCCGAGAATCCCTGACACCGCGGGGCCAAGCATGGCCCAAAACGGTTTCATACCAATAGTCTGAAAATACGGCTTATTCAAGAAGTTTTCGGCCTCTTACCCCTACCAACGTCAAATTACTTTTCTATAGTTATCCGCAGAACGATGATACGGTCCCGGTGCACCTCAAAAATTGTTTGAAGAACTTCCGAAAAAATTCCTCCGGCATTTGTATTTATCTAGCAATGGAAGGAAGAGAGTCATGAACTCCGCAAGAACACCGGATGTCCCGACAGTTGCAGTCAGTCCTGTCGCAAAGCCGATAAAGGTCTTGTCGCCGCGTCTCACGATAAGAAGCGACGAGGCGGCAAGGCGAAGGATTGCCGACACCGACGGCACGGCGCGGCGGGCGCGCCAGCTTGCCGAAAGCAACCGCCTGATTTGACGCGCAAGCCATGACGCTCAATTTTCCCAATCCCAGCCGCTCCTATGACGCGGCGGCCAAGCGCATTCGTTTCGTCGGCCATGACGGCATGTTCGAAGTCCCGTTCTTTGTCGAGGTCGCGGCACTTTCGGCGGCAAACCCGGCAGCAAGCGGAGCCGAGGCCGAATTTCTCAGCGCCTTCGACGCCAAGCGTTCGTCGATCCACGAGATTGCGCGCCAAGCCTACTCGCACGGCCGCAGGAACATGTATGTGCTGACGCCGGCCGACTTTCGGTAGGCTCCCCCGGGTTCGAAGTTTTGCTTCGTAGCGACCGCCGTCTGCTCTTGCACGCGCCGCAGCGATGGCCTAGATCGCGGCAGGCGGACAACACGGCAGGTTTCCCATCAACAGAGATCCGAGACAACCGGCAGGCGCACGTTACGGCTCAGGCGGACAGCCGCCGCTGGGGCTCGACCAGCACGTGCAGCAGGCGCTGCAGCTGCACCAGGCCGGGCGCCGGCAGGAAGCCGAGGCGCTTTACCGACAGGTGCTGGCGCAAAAGGCCAACCACCCGGCTGCTGCGCATTTCCTCGGGCTTCTGCTGCACCAGACCGGGCGCAGCGCCGAGGGGCTGGCGCTGATCGAACAATCGGTGCGTCTGCAACCGAACAATCCGGATTTCCTCAACAATCTCGGCACCGTGCTGCGCGACCTCGGCCGGGTCGCGGCCGCCGCCGATCTCTTCCGCAAGGTGGTGGCGATTCGGCCGGACCAGCTGGCGGCGCGTGACAATCTCGGCTCGTCGCTGAAGCAGCTCGGCCAATTCGAAGGCGCCGAGGATATTTATCGCGGCACGATCGGCCGCAACCCGTTCCATGTCCGCGCCCGCGTCGGGCTTGCCGAGACGCTGCAGGAAGCGGGCCGGCTGGATGAGGCATTGGCTGTTTTTCGCGAGGCGCTGACGATCCGGCCGAAGGATGCCGATCTTTTGCATGGCCTGGGCGTCGGGCTGATGGAAAAGGGCAATCTCGACGAGGCTGCGGATCTTTTCAGGCAGGCGCTGGCTGTGGACCCCGGCATGGCGAGGGCCTGGCTGATGCTTACCCAGGTCAAGCGCCAGAAGGAGCGCGACGCCGAGCTTGCCCGCATGGAGGCGGAGCACGCCAAGGCGCCGCAAGGCAGCCTGGCGCGCATGCAGCTTTCCTTCGGCCTCGGCAAGGCCAATGACGACCTCAGGGATTATGGTCGCGCTTTCGACTATTTCGCCGAAGGCAACGCGATCCGCCGCCAGGGCATCGACTACGACGCCGGCAAGACGCGCGGCGAGTTCGAGGCGATGAAGGCGGTGTTCGACAAGGCCTTTTTTGAAAGGCACAGGCCGAGCGGGATAGCCGACGACACGCCGATCTTCGTCGTCGGCATGCCGCGTTCCGGCACCACGCTGGTCGAGCAGATCATCGCCAGCCATCCGCAGGTCTATGGCGCCGGCGAGCTCAGCATATTAAAGACGGCGGTCGGCAAGCAGTTTCCGCTCAGCATGAAGGGCGGCTTTCCCTGGGGCATCGCCGACATGCCCGACAAGGCCTATGCCGAGGCCGGCCAGGCCTATCTCGACATGCTGCACGCCCGCTATCCGGGTTCTCGGCACGTCACCGACAAGATGCCCGGCAATTTCCTCTTGGTGGGCTTCATCCATTTGATGCTGCCGAAGGCCAAGATCATCCATTGCGCGCGCGATGCGGCGGCGACCTGCCTGTCGATCTACAAGGTGCACTTCCGAGGCGACAGCCATCGCTACGGCTACGATCTCGACGAGCTCGCCGATTTCCACAATCTGTACACCGACATCATGGCGCACTGGCACGCCGTGCTGCCTGATGTCGTGCACGACGTTCGCTACGAGGATTTCGTCGCCGACCAGGAAGGCCAGTCGCGGGCGCTGATCGCCCATCTCGGCCTGCCGTGGGACGACGCCGTGCTGTCGTTCCACCAGACCGACCGGCCGGTGCGAACGGCGTCGGCTGCGCAAGTGCGCCAGCCGATGTATCAGGGCTCGGTCGACCTGTGGAAGCGCTATGGCGACCGGCTGAAGCCGCTGCACGACAAACTTGATCGAGGGGCGCCTACAGCTCGATGAAGGGCTGAAAACCGCCAAAGATCATGCGCTTGCCGTCGAACGGCATGGTCTCCCAGTCCGACTTGAGGCGCGGGTCGGCCATCACCTTGGCCATCACCGCGTCGCGACTCTGGCGCGATTCGTAGACCACCCATGAGAAGATGACGACCTCGTCGTCCTTGGCCTGTACGGCGCGCGGGAACGAGGTGAGCTCGCCATAAGGGACGTCGTCGCCGACGCATTCGACGTAGGCAAGAGCACCGTGCTCCTTCCAGACGGCGCCGCCGGTTTCCGCCAGCTTCTTGTAAGCATCGAGCTTTGCCTTCGGTACGGCAAGTACGAAACCGTCGACATAGGACATCTGATTTCCTCCTGGGTAGGTTTCCTTCTCCGGCAAAGGGCAAAGGAAAGAACGTGCTACGCCTTCTTCACCGGTGCGTTCATTGCCCATTCGACGCCGAACGGATCACGCATATTGCCCCAGCGGTCACCCCAGAACATCACCTGCAACGGCACGACTTCCTCGCAGCCAGCCTCGATGGCCCGCTGCCACCAGGCGTCGACATCGTCGCTGCCGAGATGGAGCTGCATGGTGTAGCCCTGCGGCTTCACAACGGCCATTCCATGCTCGGGATAGAAGTCGGAAAGCATCAGGGTCGAACCGTTGATGTGGAGATGGATATGCATGGTACGGCCCTGTTCGTCCGGCGGATAGGCAAAGACCTGCTCGGCACCGAAGGCCTTTTGGTAAAATTCGGCGGCTTTGAAAGCGCCGTCCAGCTGAAGGTAGGGCGTCAATCCGCCAAGCACTTTGGCGGCGGGCTGGGTCTGCGGCTGGTCATTCATGTCATGCTCCTCTTTGCGTCTGGTTTGCCTTTGCGAACCACAGGACGAACGGAACGGCGACGATCCTACACGGCCGATGGTTTTTTGGATTCGAAATGGCGCCTGCCGCGACGGCCAACTGCCACCTTTCAACCTTCGATGCGAATCCGCGGGCTGTTTTGCGCGTCAACGACGATTTCGGGCCAGCCGATATCTTTGCGCAATTCGATCGGCAATGAAAGGATGGCGCGTTCGCTGCGATAACGGGCGCGAGCCGCCGAGTAACGGGCTGCGACGCGGCCTATGGATGACAGAATAGACATGATGCTTTCTCCTCGATTGGCGCCGGCATCACCGTGTCGGCAACCCAAGGACGTGGCATGCGATCATCATCCGACAGAGCGCCGGAATTTTTTTCCGCAAGCCTTCAGCCGCCGGCTTCGGCAACCTCCCGGAAGAACTCCTCCGGGCTGTCGATCTCGGTCAATCGCCGTTTCTCGATCAGCCAGAAGCGGTTGCCAACCGCGCGGATGAAAGAGCGGTCGTGCGAGGCAAGCAGGCAACTCGCCTGATGTTCCAGCAATTCCGCTTCCAGTGCTTCCTGACCATCGATATCGAGATGATTGGTCGGCTCGTCGAGTAAATAGAAATTGGGATTGGCGAGCCTCAGCGCCAGCATCATCAGCCGCGCCTTCTGTCCGCCCGACAGCACGCCGATCCTGCGCTCCTGCATGTCGATGCTGACGCCGGCGCCCGCCAGCAGCGAGCGGGCGCGCTGCTCGCCGACATCGAATCTGCGCGAGAGCATCGCCAGCGGCGTGTCGTCGCCGCCGATGCCCGACAATGCCTGGTCGCTATAGCCGAGCACCGTCGACGGCGTCACCTTCAGGCTTTGCGCCGCCGTTTCCGGCTCGACGATGGCGTTCCGGATCAGGCCGATCAGCCGTGACTTGCCGACGCCGTTACGGCCGAGCAGGACGATGCGGTCGCCTTGGCAGATGTGGCGCTTGCCGGTGCTGAACAGAACCGTGCCGTCAGGTGTTCCGACCACCAAATCGTCGAGCGTGATCAGCACCTTGGCATGGCTGCCGCGATTGGCGAGCTTGATCGCGCCCGCCGATCTTTCGCGGTGTGCCGGCGCTGCCGCTTCTTCCAGACGCTCTGCCCGCTGGTTGAGCTGCTTGGTCTTGACCGTCAAAAGGTCGCTGCCGGAATTGATGCCGATATTGTTGAGCTTGGCGGCCTGCCGGCGCAGCTGCTGCGCCACTTTCATGTCGCGCTGGAATTTGCGCTCGGTCGAGGCATCGACTTCGCTCAATGCGTCCCTGGCTCGTGAATAGGGCAGCGAGAATACCGGCGACTGTTCGGGGCGCAGGAACAGCGTCCGGTTGGTCGTAGCATCGAGAAAAGCGCGGTCGTGGCTGGCAATCACCAGCGGCACCTCACGTGGCAGCGCGTTCAGCCAGGTCTCGAGCTGGCTGATCTTGCCGAGATCGAGGTGATTGGTCGGCTCGTCGAGAAGCAGGACGTCGGGGTCGGTGACCCAGACGCGGGCGATCAGCGCCAGCCTTTGCCAGCCGCCGCTCAAGGCCCGCATCGGCCGCGCTCGCATCGGCTGCGGCACGTCGAGCGAGTCTAGAACCACGTCAACGCGCCATTGCTCGCTTTCGGCCTGCTCGGCCGGCAAGGCGTCGGCCACCACCTCATGAAAGCTACGCCCGGCCAAGGCTGCGGGGACGACTTGCTCGACATAGCCGACGCGCAGGCCGCGCGTGCGGGTGATGTCGCCTGATGTCGGCTCCATCTCGCCGGTCAGGCACTTCAGCAAAGTGGATTTGCCCCGACCATTGGCGGCGACGATGCCGAGCCGGTCGCCGGTGCCGATGGTGAGGTCGAGGTTGGAGAAGAGCGGCGCACTCATGGTGACGCCGAGAGACTTGAGGCTGATCAGGGCCATGTCGATTTCTCTGGTCTGTCCGGAGCGAATTCCGGTTCAATGCACTTTGACGGTGCGCAGGCTGGCCATCAGGCTCAGCGTTGCAGCACCACGAAGGGCGGACCAAAAAAATCGAAGCGGGAAGAAAAACCCGGACCGTCTCTGGTCAGCCCTGCAAGCAAGCTCGCAGGGCAGGGACAGGGCCGCGCTGACGGTGGTGAGAAAATAACACGCAGCCCTCCTTTCAAGACGTTCGAGTTGTAGAAACTGGCTACACCAAGGGTAGGGCCGATGGCAAGTGGCTAGGCTCCCCCTTCTCCACTTGTGGGAGAAGGTGGCCGCGAAGCGGTCGGATGAGGGGTGCTCCAGCTTGGCACCGACGGCGATCCGTCCAGCACCCCTCAACCGTCTCGGCGCTGCGCGCCGATCCACCTTCTCCCACAAGGGGAGAAGGGAAGCTCGCTACCGTCCCGGCCGACCCGTCTTGCCGGGCCGGCGCTTTTCACGGCGGGCGTCGGCGGGGTCTTCGTAGGAGCCGATGCCGGCGCGCTGGCGGGCAACAGGTTTGGCGGAATCGTCGCGTTCCTTCGCGCTCCCCTCTGCCCTGCCGGGCATCTCCCCCACTTGGGGGGAGATCGGCTGCGGCTTCGCCGGCACTCTTCCCTCAACAGGCTTTTCTGTGCGCCGCACGGTCATCTCATCCAGCGAATTCTTCTTGAACAGCGGCTTGGTGGAGTCACCGGGGATGCCGAAATCGGAGCCGTGCGCTTCTTCGGCCGACTGTTTCTTGAACAGTGAACGCGACACCGCGCCGGCCGGCGTCGGCATGTCGGTGCCCGGGCCCATGGCGTTGAGCGACGGCTTGGCAAACAACGGCTTCTTCACCGGCACGGCGCCGTCGGCGCCCATTTCGTCGAGCGCCGGCTTGTGGAAGAGGTTGGACCGGGTAGCCTTGGTCGCCTCTTCGGCGGCACGTGCCTCGTCGAGCTTGCGGAAACGCTCCTGTTCCTCTGATGTACGATGTTTGGCCACGCCCTTGTTGTGCTTGCCCTTCTCGCGGCCCGAGACTGGGCTTTCCATGTCGGCATACTTGGCCAGCGGGTCGTCGGAGATGGACAGCTCCATCTCGCGCAGCCGCTTGATCTCGTCGCGGATGCGGGCCGCCTTCTCAAAGTCGAGGTTGGCGGCGGCGTCGCGCATCTGCTTGTCCAGGGCGTCGAGATGCGCTTTCAGATTGTTGCCCATCATCGCGCCGGCGCTGTCGGTGAACTGCGAGATATCGGCGCGGACATGATCTTTTTCGTAGACCGAGTCCAGGATGTCCGAAATGCGCGACTTGACCGATTCAGGGGTGATGCCGTTGGCCGCGTTCCACTCCATCTGCTTTTCGCGGCGGCGGTTGGTCTCGGCCATCGCCCGCTCCATCGAGCCGGTGATCTGGTCGGCATAGAGGATGACCTTGCCGTCGACGTTGCGCGCGGCGCGGCCGATGGTCTGGATCAGCGATGTCTCGGAGCGCAGGAAGCCTTCCTTGTCGGCGTCGAGAATGGCGACGAAGCCGCATTCGGGAATGTCGAGGCCTTCGCGCAGCAGGTTGATGCCGACCAGCACGTCGAAGGCGCCGAGGCGCAGGTCGCGCAGGATCTCGATACGCTCCAGCGTGTCGATGTCTGAGTGCATGTAGCGCACGCGAATGCCCTGCTCGTGCAGATACTCGGTCAGGTCCTCGGCCATGCGTTTGGTCAGCACGGTGACCAGCGTGCGGTAGCCGGCCCTGGTGGTCTCGCGGATTTCGCCCACGACATCGTCGACCTGCGTCTTGGCCGGGCGCACCTCGACCGGCGGATCAATCAGGCCGGTCGGGCGGATGACCTGTTCGGCAAAGACACCGCCGGACTGCTCCATCTCCCAACCGCCGGGCGTTGCGGAAACCGCGACGGAAAGCGGGCGCATGGCGTCCCACTCCTCGAAGCGCAGCGGCCGGTTGTCCATGCAGGACGGCAGGCGGAACCCATACTCGGCCAGCGTCGCCTTACGGCGAAAGTCGCCGCGATACATGCCGCCGATCTGCGGTATGGTGACGTGGCTTTCGTCGACAAAGACCAACGCATTGTCGGGGATGTATTCGAACAAGGTCGGCGGCGGATCGCCCGGCTGGCGGCCGGTCAGATAGCGCGAGTAATTCTCGATGCCGGCGCAGGAGCCGGTCGCTTCCAGCATCTCCAGGTCGAAGCGGGTGCGCTGCTCAAGCCGCTGCGCCTCCAGCAACCGACCGGCCCGTTCGAGTTCGACCAGCCGGTGCTTGAGCTCCTCCTTGATCGATTTGATGGCCTGATTGAGGGTCGGACGCGGCGTCACATAGTGCGAATTGGCGTAGATCTTGACGCTCTTCAGCTCGCCGGTCTTCTGTCCCGTCAGCGGGTCGAATTCGGTAATCGCCTCGATCTCGTCGCCGAACAGCGAGATGCGCCAGGCGCGGTCCTCGAGGTGGGCCGGGAAGATCTCGATCGTGTCGCCGCGCACCCGGAACGAGCCGCGGACGAAATTGATGTCTTGGCGCTTGTATTGCTGGGCGACGAGGTCGGCGAGCAGCGCGCGCTGGTCGAGCCGGTCGCCGATCTGCATCTGGAAGGTCATCGCCGTATAGGTCTCGACCGAGCCGATACCGTAGATGCAGGACACCGAGGCGACGATGATGACGTCGTCGCGTTCGAGCAGCGAGCGCGTCGCCGAATGGCGCATACGGTCGATCTGCTCGTTGATCGAGGATTCCTTCTCGATGTAGGTGTCGGTCCGGGGCACATAGGCCTCAGGCTGGTAATAGTCGTAGTAGCTGACGAAATACTCGACGGCGTTTTCCGGGAAGAATTTCTTGAATTCGGAATAGAGCTGCGCGGCCAACGTCTTGTTGGGCGCCAGGATCAGAGCGGGGCGCTGCGTCTCCTCGATCACCTTGGCCATGGTGAAGGTCTTGCCCGAGCCCGTGACGCCGAGCAGAACCTGGGTGCGGTCGTTGCTGCTGACGCCCTCGACCAGATCCTTGATCGCCGTCGGCTGGTCGCCGGCGGGCTCGAAATCCGAGACCATCTTGATGGCGATGCCGCCTTCGGATTTTTCCGGCCGGGCGGGACGGTGCGGCGTCCACAGCACGCCGTCCTTGTGCAGCGGATTGCCGGATTCGATGAGTGCCGACAGCGCCGCGACGGTCGCGGTGACGCCGCCGGAGGCCATGGTCTCGGCCTCTTCAAGGGAGACATCGAGGCCAGCGACAGGGTTGAGACCGGCCGCAGTGCGCTCCCGCGCCGAAGCCGCGCCGCCCATCGAGGTGCCGCGTGCAGTACGGCCAGGGGAAGAGGAGCGCTCGGGGATTTTCTTGGCAGACTTGGCGCCTTCCCTCCCCCTCGAGGGGAGGGTGGCGGCGGAGCCGCCGGGTGGGGTCGGTGCGGCAGTACTCGACGTTCCTTTGCGTCCCGCGCTGCCTCCGGCGACCCCCTCTGTCGCCTTCGGCGACATCTCCCCCTCGAGGGGGGAGATTTGGCGCCCTTCCTTCTCGGCTTCCTGCTCTATCTGCTCGGCCCAGTCGGCGATCGAGCCGGTCAGCGGCGCGCCGGTGAACTCGGCCTGCGGCGCCTCGGCAAAGCCGCCCTTGTACAAGGGCTCCGACGCATCGAGGAAATCGGTCAGCGGACTGCGCCGCTTGGGCGGCGAAGCGCGCTCGTCATTCGCCGGCGGAGGCGTTTTCTTGTCGGACAGTCTGGCCATGGCCCGAATATGGGAGGTATCGGCCAAAATGGAAAGAGCGGAGTGGCGGGTGGCGCGAGGCGCAATCCAGCTGCTGACAGAAGGGTGTCAGGAGCACCCTCCACGTTTCCCGCTCAATTAAACCAAAGCGCGAACGTCAGAAACCCGGCGCCGCCGAACTGGCGCTGGATCTGGTTGAACTCCTCGCTGGTGAGAATCTTCCCGCGCTCGAGATAGGGCGCGATGGCCGGGCCGGTGATCGACAGCACCAGGTCGAAGGTTTTTGGCTCATCAAAGAAGCGTTTCATGTTGATGCCTTTGTCGGCGATGCGGAAATGCGGCAGCAAGGTGCGTCCCTCCAGCAGATCCTCGGCCATGGCCAGGGCGGCGAGCCAGGCCTGTACCTGCTGCTCACCAACTTCGAGACCGGTCAGCGGGCTGGCGCCTTTCTGCTGCGGCCCGGGCAGCCATTCGCGGTCATTGTCGGTTTCGGCGCGGATGGCTTTCCAGTCCTCGCGCGACAGCCGGATCATTTCCATGAGATGGCGGCGCGCCGCCTGCCGGCGCTCCGGCTCGACCACTTGCCAGTTGATGAGATGCACCAGCGAGATGAAATCGGCGATGCGCCATTCGGACGACAGAATGCCGCCGCTCATGCCGCCGTCCGGCGGAACGAGCGTGTCCTGCAGCGGTAGTTTGGCGCGCGGGAACAGCATATGGAAGGAGCCGTCGAAGGTGTTGCTGAAGTCATGCGCCAGCCAGAAGTCGGCCTGCGCCATCAGGAACTCGGCATAGCCCTGCAGCCAATAGCCGTCGGCGCAGTCGAAGCGGAAGATGAGGGCGGGTGCGGCCGCGTCTGGCGCACCGCCGCCGCGTGACAGAGACGCCATGATCGCCGCGGCGCTTTCGTCCGGCGCGATCGTGCCGTCCTCGTTGAGGTCGATGCCGAGGCGGGTGAGGTCGATGACCATGCCGATGTCCGCGTCGGCGGGTACCGAACCCAGCGTGGCTGCGGATTTCTCCAGCCGGTCGCGGAAGGCGACGAGAATGGCGCGGAATTGTTCGTAGGTCAGCGGCTCGGGATTGGCATTGTCCGGCACCGGCAGCCGCATCAGCGGCAGCATGAACGATTGCGGGCTGTCGAAACCGTGGCGGTGCAGACCGCCGGCCAGGACCTCCAGCGCGGTGAAGAATTGGCCGGCGCCGGCGGCGTAGGCGGCTGCCGGATCGCTTGGTGCGGTGGCTTCCAGAGCGGCAAGAGCGCGGTCGCGTTCGGCTGCGGTTGTTGCCTCGAACAGGGCCGCCGCTTCGGGAGCCGCGGCGCTGGGTGAAGCCAGCGGCAGGAGAAGAATGATGGCGCACGCCACCAGCCTGGAAAAACGCGTCATCGTGATCGCCCCTTTTGTCGCTCCGCAGTGGATCATACACGCATTTGGCTCACGGCGCCTGTTACCTTCGGACGGGCCGGTCATCATTTCATTTATGCTAACAGTCGAAGCTTCAATCAATCCGGCAGACGGTCTACACAGGGCAAACCATTGGGCGTCGCGTGTCGAACTATCCGCTTTCCTACAAACTGTCGTGGCTGCCGCGCTTCCTCCGGCCTTCGCTCAATGGCGACGCGCGCGGCTTTGCGCCGGCGGCTGCAGCCCTGCTCGAACCACCGCCGGCGCGGACGGTGCGGCTGGCTTTCGTCGGCGATATCTCGGCGGTGGCCAATCGCCGCGCGCCGGACTGCGATCCGGCGATTGCGGCGCTGTTCGCCTCGGCCGATCTCGTGGTCGGCAATTGCGAAAGCCCGGTGGTGGAACGGCCGAGCGCTGTTTTGGGCACCAGGCTTGGCACGCACCACGCGATGAGCGAGCGGTTCCTTGCCGAGGCGCTGGCCGCCGTCGGCATTTCGCGTGAAAAACTGGTGCTGTCGCTGGCCAACAACCATGTGCTCGACCAGGGCATCGCCGGTTTCGATGAGACCGTCGCCGCGCTGGCGCGGCTCGGCATCCGTACTGTAGGCGCCGCGGCTCCGGTCGAGCGGTTTGCGGTTGGTTCGCTGACGATAGGCCTTGCCGCCTTTACCTTGTGGCGCAATACCGACGAGGCTCAGTTCGCGGGCCGAGTCTCGATGCAAGCCGATCCGACGCAATGGCCGCACGCTGCCGCTTCGGGTGTCGACCTCCTCTGCGCGGTGCCGCATTGGGATTGGGAATTCCGGCATTTTCCACGTGCGAAGACGCGGGCAATGGCGCGACTTCTGGCCGAACATGGCGTCGGCCTGATCGCCGGACATCATGCCCATGTCGTGCAGCCGATCGAGCGGATCGGCAAGACGCTCGTTGCCTATGGGCTCGGCGATTTCATCGGCACCGCCTTCGCGCGGCAGCCATGGCCCGGCCGCATCGGCGCCATTCTCGTCGTCGACATCAGCGACGATCCCGGCACGCGCGGGGCCATCGCCGCCTACCGGCTGCATGCCTTCATGCGGCTGCGCGCCGGCGATCACGAGCGGCTGGTCCCGGTTGAAACGCTGGCGGGAAAATCCAGGCAAAGGGTTCTAGCCCGCCTCGATGCGGTCTTCGGTGCCGTGCGCTGACGCAGTCCACCAAACCGGCTATCATGCCCAGCGCGGGCAGGCTTGTGGCGGCGGGTGGGTGATGGAAACTGCGGATTTCATGCCGAGCGAAGCGGTGATCGCCGGCCTCAGGAAGAACATCGAGGCCTATGAGGCGCAACGAGCTTCGGCCCATCGCCGGACGCGCTGGCGGGTGCCACTTTTCATCGGGCTGGTGCTGGTGTTCGTGGCGCTTGTGGCCTGGCTCTTCAACGGGGTTGCCGACCCCAACGAGCAGTGGTTCTCGACCCCGCATGTGTTCCTCTATATCGGCGGATTCCTGGCGGCGATCCTGCTCTATTTCCAGGCGATCAAGCCGGCGAGCAAATTGCAGCAGTCGTTTCGCAGCACGCTGTTGCCGATCATCTTCGGCTTCATCGACGAGATGCGGTACCGGCACAACGTCAAGCCGAATTCGTTCGACCGGCTGCCGCGCGAGACGGTTGGCCCGTTCAACCGGCAGTCTTTCGACGATGTTTTCTCCGGCCGCTACGACGAGTTTCCGTTCGAGCTCTATGAAGCAGATCTCCGGGAAGGGACGGGCGGAAGCATGACGGCGGTGTTCAAGGGCGTCATCGTCGCCTTCGAGACGATCGCGCCGTTCCCCGGCACATTGGTGGCCGCGCGCCGGACCAACAAGGCCGTCGGCTTCCTCCGCGGCATCTTCGGCAGCAAGATGCAGGAACTATCCAGCGGCGTACCCGAACTCGACGCCGCCTATGAGTTCCACACCGACAACATCGAAGCGGCGCGGCCGCTGGTGACCGGCCGGCTGGCGCAGGCGCTCGAATGGCTTGGCGAAACATGGCCGAAGGAACCGGCACGCGTCGCGCTCAACGGCAGCGACGGCTTCCTGCTGCTGCCGCAGACGAAGAACTTCTTCGAGCTGCCGGACATCTCTGTGCCGCTCGACTATGCCAATCATGTCGCGCCGATGATCGCCGACATGGGCACGATCCTGGCGACCGCGGCGCTGGTGCGCAAGATTGGGGCGCAGGACGAGGAGGCGGGGTAGCGGCTAAAGCGCCTCGCGCTCGGACATCAGCAGTCGAAGCCGTAATTGTCGCGGAGATAGTCCGCGTCTTCCTTCGACATCTTCTTGAGCATCACACAGACGGTAAAGCTGCCCACCTGATGGCCGTTCTTGGTGTATCCCCAGTCCGAAATTTCGTCCCGGGTGAATTCGATCTCCTGGCCGGCGACGACGTTGTGCACTGCCTGCGGCTCGTTTGCTAAAATTCCGGCAAAATCCGCTCGCCGTTCGGTGAAAGGGAATGATCCAGAAATGTTCCGTCGCGGTTCCGTCTTCGATCCTTACCTTCAATTTGAACGTGGCTGTTCCGGACGGCGGCGCCTCGGACAGGATCAGGAAGTCATCCAGGCTGGCGCGGGCCTGCTCAATCGCCGCCGCCATCTCCGGATCGTCCCTTGCCACACCGAGGACTCCCTTTTCACCGCTTTGGGCGTCGGCTGAGACCGGAGCAAACGCGAGTACCAGGGCAATCGTGGCACGGACGGCAAGCTTCATGGTGCGGCTGCTTTCGACGCTTTCGCCAGAACGACTGTGATCATCATTTGCCGAACGTCTGATGGCAACTGGTTTTTGTCTCCATCTGGCGCTATTCCTGGGACAGTGGGGTGGGGCTATGATCGAGGAACGCAAGGGGTTTCGCCTGTCGCGGCGGCTGCTGCTGGGTGCGGCGGTGGTCGGCGGCGCGATGCTCTGGGGCGGGACGACCGTGGCGCGGCTGGCGCGCGGTCCGTCGGGGCAGAAGAATTCCGGGCGCATCGCCGACATTGACGGGATCGACCTGGCGCAGAAGCCGCTGGAGGGCCCGCCAGCCTACGATCCGGCGCTGCCATGGCTGACCAAGGGCGGCAACATCAACGATGCCAGCGGCCTGTCGATGACACCGGTCTACGGCGTTATCGAAGTCAGCGAGGAAGACCACATCGCGAGCGCGCTGGCCCTTGCCCGCGCCAATAGCCTGAAGGTCTCGGTCGCGGCGGTGCGCCATTCGATGGGCGGCCACGCCTTCGACGACAACGCGCTGGTCCTCGACATGCGCAAATTCAACAAGGTCAGTGTCGACCCGACGGCGAAGACGATCACCTTGCAGCCGGGTGCGCGCTGGCACGACATCCAGAACCTTTTGCACCCGCGCTTTGCGGTGAAGGCGATGCAGTCGACCGACATCTTTTCGGTCGGCGGCTCGCTGTCGGTCAACGCGCATGGCATGGACCACCAGGCCGGCTCGGTCGCCGGCTCGATCCGATCGATGCGGGTGATGCTGGCGGACGGTTCGGTGACGACCTGCTCACCGGCCGAAAATACCGAGCTGTTCCGCCACGTCGTCGGCGGCTACGGCCTGTTCGGCGTGGTGCTGGAGGCGACACTCGACATCGTCGACAACGCCGTCTACCGGACCTCGCGCGAGATCATCAAATCGGACGATTTCCCGACGTTCTTCGCCGAGGTTCTGGAGCCAAACAGGGCGATCGGTCTGTTTTATGGGCATCTGTCGACTGCGCCGGGCAATTTCCTCGAGGATATGATCGTCTACCGCTATGACAAGGTGGCCGACCAGCCGCCGGCCGACCAGCCGGCAATCGGTGAACCGGGTTCGGTCGGGCTCAAGCGGGTGATCATCAACCTGGCGAAATGGGGCAGCCTGTTCCAGGAGCTGAAATGGTTCACCGAAAAGACGCTGGAGCCGCAATTCGAGAACTGCACGGTGGCGCGGACGACGGCAATGGCCGAGGGCGAGGCCTGCCTCGTCACGCGCAACAATCCGATGCACGATTCAGTGCCCTATCTGTTCAACGATCTGCTCGATGAGACCGACATCCTGCACGAGTATTTCATCCCGCGGGCGGCCTATAACCCGTTCATCGCGGAAGCGCGCGGGATCCTGCGCAACCAGACCCTGCCGGTGCTCAACGCGTCGGTACGCATCGTCCACAAGGAGGATGTGGCGCTGAATTATGCGCCGGAGCCGGCCTATTCGCTGGTGCTCTACATCAATCAGCCGACAGACGCCGACGGCAATGCCAGGATGCGGGCGCTGACAAGGGCGCTGATCGACGTGACGATCAAGCATGGCGGGCGTTTTTTTCTGCCCTACCAGCTCCACTACACAGGCAAGGAGCTGCTTGCCTCCTATCCGGAACTGCCGTCCTTCCTGGCGAAGAAGCTGCAATACGATCCGGGCGAGCTGTTTTCGTCGATTTTTTATCGCGCCGTCAAGGCACTGATCGGCACGGCCTGAAGCGGCGGCTACAGACCGTCAGGCAGCTTCGCCGCCAGCCAGTCCGCCGAGCGCCTGGCGATGCCGATCGTTGCCGATGCGGCGCGGCCGAGATCGGTCTTGACCACGGCGTAGCCGGCCTTCGTGCGGTAGAGCACGGCGCGGCCGCCATCGACCGCCGCTTCATAGGCGACCGGCCGGACGGCTTCCGTTTCCGTCGCCGTGGCCTGCGTTCCGACCGCAGCACTGGGCCGATGGCTCAGTTCCGGTGGCAGCGGGTCTGTCGCTGCGGTGCTGGCCGTCGTCAATTCAGGCTCGGAAGCGGTCGCAGCGAGCTGCGATGACGAAGACGAGTTCTGTGTCCGGCAGATGCCGGAGACCAACGGATAGTCGAAATTGCGCTCGTGCAGCATCTGGCTTTTCATCGCCGCTTCGCATTCGGCGATGGTCGACCATTTGGCGGGCGTCTCGCCGATATATTCGCAAAGCCTGGCGTCGCAGTCGCAGCCGACGATGGTCATGGCGACAAGGGCGGTCTTGATCACGGTCTTGTCCCTCCGAGTTGCCTGGCACATGTGCGCAAGACAACGTGTCTACGGCATCATCAATCGTTGCGGAACAAGGCGGGATTTGGCCCCGATTGTGGAATGAGCGTGGCGGAGCATCACGCAACGTCTTGCCGAGGCCGGCTGTGACCGAAAGGCCTCAGTAATCATAGACATGCTCGAGCCTGGCGCCTGCCGTCATCAGCGCCGGCAGCACGATGTGCAGCTTGCGCACGGCGACGGTCAGGGCAGTGCGGCGCGTGGAGGGTTCCGCCGGAAGCGGGTAGCTGAACAAGGTGCGTGCACCTTCGGGAACATTGATCTCGTCATTGGAAAGCATGGTGACCATGATCTCGTCATTGCCGCCGATCTCGACGAAGGAGACGCCCTTGTCGATCAAGCGCGGGATCATGTCGGTGAACACCTGATAGCGCCTGGTGACGAAGACCGTGCCGTCGGCGCCGAGATCGCGCTCCAGCAAGGTGTCGGGTTCGTTGCGCGTCACTTCCCCGACCGGACCCTTGGCCCAGACATGAATGTCGAGCAAGGCGGGATCGGTGGTGGCGGCGAGCGCCGACTTGATCAGATCGGCATAGCCCTGCTTGATCGTGTCGGCGAGGCCGAAGGCGAGCTTGCGTTCGCCGGTACGGAAGGCGCTGTCGTCCGGCGCCGGCTGGACGGCTAACAGGCCGGCACGTTTTTCGGCATAGGGAAACTGGTACCACGGCACCTGGTCGAGAAAACCGGCATAATCGGCCGCCACCTTGGCCTGGTAGATGTCGACGGCGGTGCGCTTGCCGGCTGTCGCTTCGGTGACGCGGCCGATCGTATTTTCATAGGCCCACTGGATGGCGTGCTCGATCGTGTGGCTGGTGCCGATGACCACCAGCATCTGGTGATTGTCGAGGTTGAATTTGTAGGCGGAGCTGGCGCGGGTGACCATCGCGTAATCCTGCCAGAAGCGGCCGATATAGGAGAGATAAGGGAAGCCGCTCGGCTGGTTCTTGTCGACAAAGCCGGCATATTCGCGGGCGGCGTAGACGATGGCCCATTCCGGATAGGTGAGAAAGGTCGATTCCTCCGGCCGTTGGTAGCCGGGGATCTCGGCACGGACCTTGTCGGCCAGCGCCTTTGGCGGAGCACCCTCGGCGATGCCCGGCAATGGTGTTGTGTCCAGCGACGGCGTGGTGAGAAAGCCGTAGGCCAGCCCGGCGATCGGGATCAACACGACAATGACGACGAGCCAGAGGATCGCCTTGATGATGCGCTTCAGCCAGCGGAACAGGAACATGGCCGGTCAGGCCGTGGCGAAATGGTCGTACACACGTTTCGACAACCAGAACCCGACATAGACGGCGAAGCCGCCGATGACGATGTGCGGCAGGTTGGCGAAGAAGCGGGCCGGGAATTCGATGTCGTTCAGGGAGCGGAAGCCGTTGATGAAGATGCCGCCATCGAGGCAGCCGGAACCGGTGACCAGGCCGAGCACGCCGTCGAACAGATAGACCGAGCCGAACAGCTTGAAATAGAACACCGCCTGGCGGTGCGAGATGAAGGCGGCGGCCAGCGCCCAGACGCCGGAGAAGGCGTGCAGCAAATCATCATACCATTGCAGCGAAAACAGGCCGAACAGATTGCCGCCGGCATCGTTGAAAGCCGGCACATAGCCGATGGCAACGACACCGAAGAACAGGAAAGCATAGGCAACGGCAAGCTTTTGGATGAGCGTCATGAAATGTCCCCCTGCCGTCAGCCCTTTTAAACGGCCCCCGACGGCAATGGATAGTAGCTGATTTTGGCGCAGCGTGAAGCGTCGCCGGCAAAATCGTCAGGCGGGGCCACAAAGACAGTCGGCGCCGGGATTTCTCCCAGCGCCTCCCTGTCAGATCAGGACACGGTCGCGGCAGCAACTCCCGAAAGATGTCGCGCCATGCCGGCCTTGATTTTGACGGTCCTGCCAGTCGCCACCCTAGGGCAGCGTCCGTTCCGGACCACGCCGGTCTCCGCTCTTGCGAGCTTTGCCCAGCGCGCCATCGAAGGTTTTTGCCGTCCTTCATGGCAGCATCGGTCCGCCGTCGGCGTTCGCACGCTTTCCGCGGCCCCGTAGGTCTCGGCGTCCATCCCTCCAACAAGCAAGCCTGTTCTCGTTCAGGGCCGTACGGGCCTCAGGAAATCCGCCGTTCCGCTTTGCCTTTCGGCGTGGCGATCGGTAGCCGCCTGAGATGGGTTTTAACGTACGTCGGATAAGCGTTTGGCGAAACTGCCGCGAGCCTGTGGATAGCGGGATTATCGGGGACTGACCCTGCCAAAATAGCGACTTTCCGATCTCTGCCGCCGCCGGTCGGGATTTGCCGCCTCGATGCCGAAGCCGCATTGTCGGACATTCGATCTTGCCCCGCGGCCCGGCGCGGGCTTCAATGCCGGCAAATGATTGGAAGGCGTGTTCGATGGCCTTGGGGAGGCAGGCTTGAAGGTCGCGGTGGTTCTCAATCCGATCGCCGGCGGCGGCAGGCTCAAGCGGCATTGGCCCGAGGTTGCGGCTTCGCTGAAAAGACATTTCGGCGATTTCGAGCTCCGTGAAACGCAGGCCGAGGGCGATGCCGAACGGCTGGCGCTCGACCTTGCCGCCATCGGCTTCGAGCTGGTGATCGCGGCCGGCGGCGACGGCACCGCCAGCGAAGTCGCCGACGGGCTGCTGAAGGCTTTCCGGGAAAGCGGCCGGACGGCCGAACTCGGGCTGCTGCCTTGCGGCACCGGCATCGACTTCGCCCGCGGGCTCGGCCTGTCGAACAATGTCGATCTGACGCTGAAGCGGATTGCCGAGGCCAAGCCGCGCAAGGTCGATGCCGGGTGCATCAGCTATGTCGACGACCATGGCGCACTGGCCAGCCGCCATTTCATCAACATCGCCAGTCTCGGGCTTTCCGGCGCCACCGACCGCGCGGTCAACGCCGACAAGCGCAAGGGCAAGGTTTCGGCCAAGGCGCTGTTCTACTGGCGCACGGTCTGGGAGTTCCTCCGCTACCGGTTCCAGGAGGTTGCGATCACCGTCGACGACGGTGCCCCGGTTGAGGCGCGCATGGCGCTGGTGGCGGTGGCCAACGGAAAATTCTTCGGTGGCGGCATGATGATCGCGCCCGACGCCGAGCTTAACGACGGCGAGTTCGACATCGTCATCCTGCGCGCCGCCGGCAAGCTGAAGCTGATCTGGGACATCCGCCTGCTCTATGGCGGGCGGCACCGCAACCATCCGGCGATCACCATCCTGCGCGGCAAGAAAGTGGTTGTCGAGCCGCTCGGCGATGTGCAAAAGAACGCCGCGCTGATCGACATAGACGGCGAATCGCCGGGTCGCATACCAGCGACTTTCGAGATCCTGCCCGGCGCATTGACGCTGAGATATTGAATCAAGGCATTGAGGGATTGATTCAAGTTCTTTCGGCGGTGATTCCGATCCCACGTCCAACGCGTTGAAATCGCGTGACATTGTCGCCCGCTCGACAGGTCACGGCATCAACGGCGTCTGCAGCATCTGCAAATGCAGGTCCTTGCCGGTCCAGGGATGCGCCTCGCAGACGGCTTCGTCGAGTTCGACACCGAGGCCTGGCTCCTTCGACGGGATGACGTTGCCGTCCCGCCATTCGATCTTCTTCTTGAGCAGCTTCGCGTGAAAACCGTCCCACTGTTTCAGCGATTCCAGAATGAGGAAATTGGGCAGCGTCACCGCAAGCTGGATGTTGGCGGCGCCGACGATCGGTCCGCAGTAGCAGTGCGGCGCGACCTGGATGTGGTAGGCTTCGGCCATGGCGGCGATCTTTTTGGTTTCGAGAATGCCGCCGGAGCGGCCAAGGTCGGGCTGAAGAATGGTCGCCGCACGGTTCTCGATGACGCGGGCGAACTCAAATTTGGTTGTTAGCCGCTCGCCGGTGGCAATCGGGATCGAGGTCGCGCGGGCGACCTGCGCCATCACCTCGGGCATGTCGGGCGGCACCGGCTCCTCGAACCACAGCGGATCATAGGGCTCGATGGCGCGGGCGAGGCGCAGCGCGCCCGATGCGGTGAACTGGCCGTGCGTACCGAACAGGATGTCGGCCCTGGTGCCGACCGCCTCGCGGATCGCCTTGACCATACGGGCGGAGAGGTCGATGTCGACGAGGCGCGGCTGGTGGCCGTCGAAGGCGGTGTAGGGACCGGCCGGGTCGAGCTTGACCGCGTTAAAACCCTGCTCGACATATTCGAGCGCGCAGGCGGCGGCCAGATCGGGGTCGTTGTAGACGTTCTTGCCGCGGGCGTCCTCCGAATGGACGCTGCCGCTGTGCGGGTAGAGGTAGGTGTAGGAACGCAGCGTTTCGTGTACCTGGCCGCCAAGCAGCTTGTAGACCGGCTTGCCGGCCTCTTTGCCGATAATGTCCCAGCAGGCGATTTCGAGCGCCGAGAAACAGCCCATGCCCGACACGTCGGGCCTCTGGGTGAAGCCGGACGAATAGGCGCGGCGGAAGAAGGTCTCGACATCGTGCGGGTCGCGGCCGATGAGATAACGTTCGGCCATGTCCTCGACCATTTTCGCCGTGACATGAGCCGAGAAGGTGGCGTTGTAAGCTTCGCCATAGCCGACGACGCCGCCATCGGTGGTGAGCTTGACGAAGATGAAATACTTGCCGCCGATGCCGGGCGGCGGATTGCCGACCACCCAGGTCTTGACGTCGGTGATTTTCATTTCTGATCCTCCAGAACCAGTTCGGCGCCCTTCCATCCGGTCATGATCGCGGCGGCGTTGGTGTTGCCGGTTATGTTGTCCGGAAAGATCGAGGCGTCGATGACGCGCAACGCCTGGATGCCGTGTACCTTGAGGCGCGGATCGACGACGGCGTGGGCCGCGTCCGGCCCCATGCGGCAGGTCGAGACCGGGTGATAGACGGTGCCCGAGCGCTTCCTGAAATCCTGGATCAAATCGGAGTCGGAGGTGATCGACGGACCGGGCAAAACCTCTTCCTCGATGATCTCGGCCATCGCCGGCATCGAGGCGATCTTCCTGACGAATTTCACCGCCGCCAGCATTTCAGCGACGTCCGCCTCGGTCGAAAAGGCATTGGCGACGATTTTGGGATAATCGCTCGGATTGGCGGAACGGATCATGATTTCGCCGCGGCTCGACGGACGGCAATTGGACAGCCCGATGGAAAAGCCCGGCCATGGATCGGGCGTCAGGATCGGCCGTTCGCCGCTCTTCGGAATGACGGTCGAAAACGCCTGGAAATAGAGCTGCATGTTGGGCCGTGCCGCGGCCGGATCGGTGCGAAAGAAGCCGCCGGCATTGTTCATCGACAGCGACAGCGGGCCCGACCGCAAAAACACGTATTGCATGCCGACCAGCAGCTTGCCCCACCACGGGCGCAGGATCTGGTTGAGCGTCGGCAGCCTGCCCTTGAACGTGTAGTTGATGCCGACATGGTCCTGCAGGTTTGCCCCGACATTCTCGTTGGCGTGAACGACGGGAATGCCGAGCGCGCCAAGAAGCGCCGACGGGCCGATGCCTGAAAGCTGTAGCAATTGGGGCGAATTGACCGAGCCGCCGGAGAGAATGACCTCGCGGCCGGCGCGGGCGGTTTTCGTCGCGCCATTCTGGAGATACTCGACACCGACGGCACGCTTGCTTTCGAACAGGATCTTTGTCGCCAGCGCGTTGATCTCGACGCGGACATTTTTGCGCTTCATCGCCGGGCGCAGGAAGGCGCGCGCCGCCGACATGCGGCGGCCGTTCCTGGTGGTGATCTGGTAGACGCCGACGCCTTCCTGCGAGGCGCCGTTGAAATCCGGGTTGAGCGGCAGGCCGGCCTGGTTGGCGGCGGCGAGATAGCGCTTGGTGAGCGGATGGACGGAGGTCGAGCAGTCGGTGACATGCAGCGGCCCGCCGACGCCGCGCCATTGGTCGGCGCCGGCCTGATTATCCTCCAGCGCCTTGAAGGCGGGCAGCAGGTCATCGAAGCCCCAGCCGGGATTGCCGGCCGCTGCCCAAGCGTCGAAATCCTCACGCGCGCCCCTGATCCAGACCATGGCGTTGATCGAACTCGAGCCGCCGAGCAGCTTGCCGCGCGGCCAGTGGTCGGCATTGCCGGCCAGGCCGGGATCCGGCTCGGCCTTGTAGTTCCAGTTGACCGCCGGGTCGAAGAAGGTCTTGCCGTAGCCGAGCGGCATCTGCACGTAGAAGCGACGGTCGCTGCCGCCGGCCTCGAGCACCAGCACCGAGAAGCGGCCGGAAGCCGACAATCTTTCGGCCAGGACCGAGCCGGCCGAACCGGAGCCGACGATGATGAAATCATAGGTCTGCATGGTGGATACGGCTGGCTCCGGAATTCGGCTCTAACCTAGGCTTGGGCGCGACGCGGCGTCGCCGGGTCTTCCGGCATCCGTTGTGAAAAAAGCGACCGGGGATATTCAGTCTGAATGTCAGCCTGTCGCCTGCTGCCCGAGTTCAGTCGTGTTCGCGCCCATCCGGGTCGAACAGGGCCGCCGCCTCATTGGCTTCTTCCAGCAGGAAGGTGAACACGCTTGAGTAGGACTTGGTCGAACCGGACAGAGGATCATCACTCTCCCAGCGAAAGACCCCCCCGTCCGGATTCATGCCAATTAAATCGTCATTGTCCCCTAGCGCACCAATAAAGAGAACATCGTCTGGTGCATTGCCTGGTCGTCTCTTTATATTTGGTTCCAGTATGGAGAAGGGTTGTTGACCCGCCTCCACCAAATTCGTGCGTGACCAGCTACGTCGCAGCCCATAGACGCTTATATAATTCGCAAACAGACCTATCCCGTTGTGGAGCATGAGAAAGCAACGGAAATTATCTGGGAGTCGACGCGAAATTTCAGACTCCATCTGCCCAATTCCGATGGCGTCAAGTGGTGCGTACAGCTGATGCAAATACGCTTGAGGCGCTCGATGCGGGGTATGGCCAATCCACTCGGTTCCATCCGGATAGGTCTTGTATCCGAGGCGTTTCCATTTATCGACCAAGGTTCGGAGCTCTCGGTAGGCACGAGCGTCTTCTTCGCTTGACCATTCTTCCTGCTTAGGCATTTCCTTAATATCCTTAATAGGCTCCATTTACCCAGTTCGACGGGTCCGTAGGGTCTAACCTGTCGAACGCATCCATCGCATCGAAAACTTTACCAAGTGGCTCTAGCGACCGGCCGGAAGCCGACAATCTTTCGGCCAGGACCGAGCCGGCCGAACCGGAGCCAACGATGATGAAATCATAGGTCTGCATGGTGGCTGCGGCTGGCTCCGGAATTCGGCTCTAACCTAGGCTTGGGCGCGAGGCGGCGTCGCCGGGTCTTCCGGCATCCGATGTGAAAAAAGCGACCGGGGATATTCAGTTTGAATGTCAGCCTGACGCCTGCTGCCCGAGTTCAGTCGCGTCTGCGCCCATCCGGGTCGAACAAGGCCGCAACCTCATTGCCTTCTTCCAGCAGGAAGGTGAACACGCTTGAGTAGGAGTTGATCGAACCGAACAGAGGATCATCACTCTCCCAGCGAAAGACCCTCCCGTCCGGATTCATGCCAATTAAATTTCTATTTTTTCCGAGCGAACCAATAAAAAGAACTTCGTCTGGTGCATTGCTTGGTCGTCTCTGCACATTCGGTTCCAGTATGGAGAAGGGTTGTTGACCTGCCTCCACTAAATTTGTGCGTGACCAGCTACGTCGCAGCCCATAGACGTTTATATAATTCGCAAACAGACCTATCCCGTTGTGGAGCATGAGAAAGCAACGGAAATTATCTGGGAGTCGACGCGAAATTTCAGACTCCATCTGCCCAATTCCGATGGCGTCAAGTGGTGCGTACAGCTGATGCAAATACGCTTGAGGCGCTCGATGTGGGGTATGGCCAATCCACTCGGTTCCATCCGGATAGGTCTTCTGCCCGAGGCGTTTCCATTTATCGACTAGGGTTCGGAGCTCTCTGTATGCACGAGCGTCTTCATTGCTTGACCATTCTTCCTGCGAACGCATTGTCCCTAATAGCTCCATTTACCCACTTTTGACGGGTTCTAGGGTCTACCTTGTCAACCTGATCTATCACATCGAAAACAACGGGCGAACATCACAGAGTTGGTAATCACGCCCGACGGTGACTTTCGCGCCTACAACCTAAGGTCGCCAGCCAGTTCGTTCGGCCGGAGACGTGAGACTTGCCAAGCTGCGATCCGCTGCGGAAGTCTAGTCTTGCTGTTGCAATGTCGGTGAGCCTCGCTACGGCTTTGATTAATCTGTTTGCGTTCAGTAATGTTCGCCGGTGACGCTCAACATTTACGATTGCCGTTGAAGAGGTTAGATGTTCTCCCGCTTGATCGAAAGATTTCGTCGGCAGCCAGACCTCCGTCGTGCGCCTCAGCGTGGTAAAGCGTTGGGCGACATTGCCGCTGGAGCATTGGAAGGCGGCTTGGCATCCGATTTTCAACGAGTAGGGGATTTGTTCTGGGTTGGCCGTCCAACAGATCACATACGCTATCTGCTGAAATTTCAGATGTTGAAAGGCATGACCTTCTCCGCCTGTTGGGGCGTCTCGATCGACTTTGTGCCACTTTTCAGAGGCGGAAGCCTCCGGTGGAAAAGGACGGCGAAGTCAGCGAATTTTGACCTTTGCATTGACCCGATAGATTCATCGGGCCGGATTCCCAACTGGTGCTCATTCTATAGTAGCGATAGCTCCTATCAGGTTGAACGCGCAGCTTTGGCGGCGCTCAATGCTGCCCAGCAGGACTGGTCCAGAATCACCGCACTAAAGGACGTTGCTGCTAGTTTCGAACGACGATCCAAGATGAAATTTCGACGTTTTTCGTTGGAAAACTATGTGCAAACAGACCTCGCCTGGGGCTTGGCCCTTGTTGCCGTTGGAGACGCGGGTCGGGGCCAGCATCACATCGATGCATTTTGTGAGCAATTTGCCGTTGCGCCGGAGACGACCATCCTCGCAAAAGCGAGAAGAGAAGCGGGCGCAATAGCGGCTGGATGACAACTTCAAGCTGCGATCACAGGCGATGATCGGCAATCTGCTTGAAATCATAGCGCATGATCGGGCGGGCCGGCGTTCTGCGAGCGACGACCCTGAACCCGGCGCGCGCGAAGGTGGAGGCATATCCGCTGCCGGAAGCGCTCGGCGATACGTCGGCGTCGAAAGGATAGGCTTCGAGCACAGGAGCATTTGCGCGCCTTGCGACTTCCAGTGCTTCCGCAATCAGCTGGAATGTTACGCCCCGCCTGCGGTATCGTTTTCGCACGTAGAGGCAGGACAAGGACCAGACCGGCGCATCATCCACACGCTTGAGCTGCCACAGCCGATCGAGCCAGGGCAGGGCATCTCGCGGTGTCACCTGACACCATCCGACAGCCGTATCGCCGTCGAAAGCAAGTACGCCTGGAGGCGGACCATGCTGGACGTCCTGCCGGAACGCGGCCTTGTTTTCCTCGCCGGGTCTCTTTCGGTAAGAACGACCGATCCGTCCGTGCATACACCAACAGCGACTGCAGACGGCGCTGTCACCGAACAGGTCCTCGAGCGCCGGCCACAGATCGGGCGTCAGTGGGCGAAAGCCAAGTTCCATGTCAGCCGTCATCCGCTACCTACCTTGCCCAGTCTAGCCTGAGCTACGTGTTAGTGCATCATAGGTTGCGGTCCATGCGGGGGATGTTCGAAAACGGGGTTTCACTCAGTGCTCCATCTCAGCGCAGAAAACCAAGCACGGCCTGCATGAATTCTACGGGGTACTCGACGTTCGACAAGTGAACCGCGGGCAGGACAACCAGTTTCGCGCCGGGCACCATCGCCGCGATCAACTCGCTATGGCTGGCGGCTGTCACAGTGTCGTGCCGGCCGGCGATCACCAGCGTTGGCCTGGAAATCAGCGCTACGGTTCGGCGAAGGTCCGCATCGCGAACCGCCGCGAACAGACCAGCCAAGCCTTGCCGGTCGATGGCCAGCAGCATGGCGCGAAATTCTTCGATGACGGGCTCGTTGGCCGCCAGCATACGCGCAGGAAACCAGTTGCCCAGGAACATCTCGGCGGTTTCGGACATATCCGGCGCCTGCAGCACGGCGGCAATCCGCTCGTCAAACTGCTTTGCCGGTCCGAGGTAGGACGAGGTGTTGCTCAGGATCAAGCGCTCGATCCGCTCGGGCGCGTGGATGCCGAGCCACTGCCCGACGAAGCCGCCCAACGACAGACCGAGGAAGTGTACGCGTTCAATGCCCAGGGTGTCGAGCAACTCGATCACGTCGCGGCCAAGCCGGTCGAGCGAATAAGCGCCGGCCGGAACGCTCGACCCTCCGTGGCCGCGAAAATCATAGCGCAGAACACGGAAATGGTTCGACAGCTCGCCGACCTGCATGTCCCACATCCGCAGCGTCGTGGCGATGGAATTCGACAGCATCAGCACGGGCTTCCCGGCGTCGCCGTCGATGCGGTAGGCGATGCGTGTGCCATCGCCGACGGTCACGAAATCCAGCTCATTCATGGTGAATACACCTTCCTTCTTGGAGCGTTGAATGTGGCAAAGCCTAGCTGCGGCGCGCTTTTGAGGATATTACAAAGATAGGACTATCTCTGTAATAGAAGCTGACATGGCCGAATTCACCCTGCACGACCTGCAATGCTTCGATGCCGTGGTCCGCTGCGGCGGCTTTCAGCCTGCGGCGGCCATGCTGCATCGCTCGCACCCGGCTGTGTTCGCAGCCGTTGCAAAGCTGGAGCGGCAACTCGACCTCGTTCTCCTGGATCGCAGCGGCTATCGCGTGCGCCCCACCGAGGCAGGGCTGTCGTTCCATCGCAGGGCACAATCGCTGCTGCGCGAGCTCGAGGGCTTGCGGCTTCATGCTGCTCAGCTGTCAATGGGCGAAGAAAGCGAGATCCATGTGGTGATCGGCGACCTTTGCCCGCGTCCGCAGGCATTGGGCATGCTCGGACGGTTCTTCGCCCAGTGTCCGGGCACACGCCTGCATCTGCACTTCGAGGCGGTGGGCGGCCCGTGGGAGCGCCTCTTCGATGACGAAGCCGATTTGATCCTGCACTGGATCGACAAGACCGATCCGCGGGTGGAATGGATCGATCTGTGCAAGGTTCCGTTCGTTCCCGTAGTGGCGTCGGGCTTTCTACCGGAGCGGATCAAGCACCCCATCACGCCGGATCAGATGCACGCGTTCACCCAATGTGTCATGCGCGACACGGCCCGCCATTCACCCCAACAAGACTACTTCATGATCGAGGGTGCGCCTCAATGCATGGTGGCCGATCAGGGGATGAAGAAGGAAATCATCCTGCAGGGCCTCGGATGGGGCCACATGCCCCGCTTCCTGATCGAGGAAGAGCTGCGCGACGGACGCCTGCAATCCGTTGCCGGCCGTCATCTGCCAGGCCGTACCGAGGAGTTGGTGGTGGCGCGCCGCCGCGACCGGCCGCACGGGCCGATCTCGAACCGTCTGTGGGATCATATCGAGCAAGAGGCGCCGACGTTGCGCCGAGCGCTCGAACGTCGGACACCTGTCCGGCACGCAAAGCAAGGGCTCGGCATCGAGTGAATTCTTCGAGGCCGTTCAGTCTATCGGTAGGTAGAACCGTAATTCCTATATTGTTGTTATCTCAGTCCTTCGTTAGGGTCTGCTGCATCTGACAAAATCGGCGACGCTCACGTGAAGAGTCTCAAATGCGCCTCATCTTTGTATTGCCGCTTCTCGCATCTCTCGCGTCGTCGACCGTTTTGGCGGAGGAGGTCTATCACAACGTGGCCAGCCAAGATTCATTGGCTCGTGCCGACATACTCGGCCGCATGATGAACGCGCTGACGAGACACAAAGAATTTGACGACAAGTGCGACTTGGTTCCGCTGATAGACATGAAGGCATTCGAAAATTACTACAAGAAGCTGACTTGGAGCCTTAGTCCTTCAGACCTCGCGCTGGTACAAAAGCACTACTCCGACGCACAAACCACTTGGAGCACCAAAGGCGGCGGGGTACCCGGAACAGAGTGCGATGACCTCAGCTATGAAATTCTAGATTTAGATATTGGAACCCCGAATCCCCGCGACGAGATGCTAAGTCTACTCAATGCGGCGCCGCGTGGCAGTTCACAGTACAAAATCTATGCAGCGGCGGTGGCATGGGGTGGATATCTCCAAGCGTTCATCACTTGCCCCGATTACTCTGTCAGTTCGAACGCTGTGGAGAAAATGCAAAAAAATAATATGGATGAGTTTCGAGTCCCGTACCTGTTGGCAAGGATGGCCGCCGTTAAAGCCCCTCCTGATTGTCAAGATATAGAGCCTTTGGCGCGTGATGGCGGTGTGTATCGCCCTAGAAGCAAGTGAGAAGTCCATCGATTACGCACTCTATCGTTAGTACGTGCGCCGCGCACCATACCGGCAACCCAGGTGCGGAGAGCGCGTTGACGTATCATCGTCCCGCCGATACGGATCGGGACAATCGATCGCAAAGGTTTTTTTCAGCATGGTGCATTACGCGGACGGGCGGCCGATCGGCGATCTGACGCTCAGGACGCTGGCCATGCCTTCCGACGCCAATGCGGCAGGCGACATTTTTGGCGGCTGGGTGATGGCGCAGATGGATCTCGCCTGCGGCATCCGCGCCGCCGAGCGCGCCAAGGGCCGCGTGGTGACGGCGGCGGTGAAGGAAATGTCCTTCGCCAAGCCGATGAAGATCGGCGACACGCTGTGCATCTATACGCATGTCGAACGCGTCGGCCGCACCTCGATGACGCTCAAGGTCGAGGCCTGGGCGCAGCGCTATCTCTCCGACCTGATGGAGAAGGTCACCCATGCCGACTTCGTCATGGTGGCGCTGGACGGCGAAGGCAAGCCGAAGGCGGTTCCGGCCGAAGGCTGACCCGGCCTGATTCCAGAAGACGGATTTAAACAGCCGTCTCACCCGCGCGGGGGATGCGGACAGCGATCCCGCGTGGTCTTTGGCTAACGGGTTCCCGCATGCGCGCCTGCAGCGCGACCGACGGGATCTTGGGAGGAAAGACAATGCGTCAACACATGCTGAACGCTGCCCTGGCGGGTGCCTTTGCAGCCTTGCTCTGCCTGTCGTCCGCAAGCGCTTTGGCGGAGGTCAAAAAAGGCGATCCAGGCGCCACCTGCACGTCGGAAAACCGCACCATCAACGGGCAAGCGGCCAAGTGCGAGATCTGCTCGGCGACGAAATGCGACACCAGCGGCACGACGGTGAGCAATTGCCGCAAGGAGACGACCACGACCTGCACAATTGGCGGCAGGGTGGTCAGTCCCAACCCGAAATGGAATCGGATCGAGAAGCTGCCGAAGAGCAAGATGCAGTTACAGCAGTAGGGCTCGTCCGGAGGATTCCGACAGGTTCAAACCCTTGCAGCACAAGGGTTCAGCTGTGCATGGCGTCGAACTTCTCGCGCGCCGCCTTGACGCGCTGGGTGTTCTTGCGCGCCCATTCGCCGAGCGCATCGACCGGCACCAGCAGTTCGTAGCCGAGATCGGTCAATTCGTAGTCGACCCGCGGCGGGATGGTCGGGAACACGGTGCGCGTAACGAAGCCGTCGCGCTCGAGCCCGCGCAAGGTCGTGGTCAGCATCTTTTGCGAAATGCCGCCGACCGCGCTGCGCAGCTCGTTGAAACGCAGCGGCCCGTTGCCAAGCTTGCCGACCACGAGCACCGTCCATTTGTCGCCGACGCGCTGCAGGATTTCCGAGATGGCGCGGCAGTCCTCGGTGCGGTGCGGGTGCCTTGGTAACAAAAAAGTGCCTCCTTGCACATTGAGCGGCCAGTTACTCATATAGCTCAGGTATCTAAACGATACCAGTATTCCCGTAAGGAGAGCCCCCTCTATGTCAAAACCCAAAATCGCCATCATCATTGGTTCAACCCGCGCGGCCCGCTTTGCCGACGTCCCGACCCAATGGATTGCCAAGATAGCCAAGTCGCACGCCGACATCGACGTTGAAGTCGTCGACCTGCGCGATTTCCCGCTGCCGTTCTTCGATGAGGTCGCATCCTCCGCCTGGGTGCCGTCGCAGAACGAAGTGGCGCAGCGCTGGCAAAAGAAGGTCGCCGGATTCGACGGCTTCATCTTCACCGCCGCGGAATACAATCATGGCCCGACGGCCGTGCTGAAGAACGCCATCGACTACGCCGCCAACGAGTGGAACAAGAAGCCGGCCGGCTTCGTCGGCTATGGCAGCGTCGGTGGCGCGCGCGCGGTCGAGCAGCTGAGGCTGCATGCGGTCGAGTTGCAGATGGCGCCGGTGAAGTCCGCCGTACACATCGCCTGGGCCGATTTCCTTGCCGTCAAGCAAGGCGACAAGAAGCTCGATGAGTTCGAGCACCTCAACCAGGCGGCAACCGCGCTGGTCAACGACATTGCATGGTGGGCCAGGGTGCTGAAGACGGCGCGTCAGGCCGATGCCGTCGCCGAGGAAGTCAAGGCGGCCTGAGCACAGGTTCGAGCAGTCCTCCCAAGGATTAATTCTCCCAAGCATTGGGGCGGCGCATGCGCCGCCCTTTTTGTTCACACGGCATGGGCGTCCTGCGCTTGCCGTGGTCTGATGATGCAATCGGCAAGGCGGTCCATCTCATTCAGCTCGTCGGCGTGATGCTGGCCCCACTGGCAAAGTGCCAGCAGGATCGGCTCGAGGCTGAGGCCGAGCCGCGTCGCCGAATATTCGACGCGCGAAGGTATCTCGGCAAAGATCTCGCGGCGGACGAGGCCGTGCTCTTCCATTTCGCGAAGTTGCTGGATCAGCACTTTCTGGGTGATATCGGGCATCAGCGCCTGCAGCGCCGACAGCCGCCGGGGGGCCGTCGAAGAGATGGTACAGGATGACCGCCTTCCAGCGGCCCGAAATCACTTTCAGCGCGCGCTCCGCCGGCAGCGTCGGCAGTCTCTTGATCAGCTTGGCCATGGTCACCTCCCGGTCAGCAGCGGACAAATCGGTGTGTAGTCGAAGCCAGGCAGATAGTGGCAAACAGCGGCCGATGCCAACAGCGATCGGTGCATGCGATGAGAGCCATTCAACTGAGCCGCTTCGGCGGGCCCGACGTTCTCGACATAGTCGCGGTGCCGAAGCCTGAGCCGCAAGCCGGCGAAGTGTTGGTCCGCGTTCATGCGGCCGGGGTGAATTTCTTCGAAGTGCTGATGCGCGCGGATCGCTATGCGGTGACGCCGCAACTGCCGATGATCCCTGGCGTCGAGGCCGCCGGGATCGTGGAGGCGCTTGGCCAGGGGGCGGACGCTTCCTTGCTCGGCACGCGCGTCGCCGCACCGTTGTTCGCCTCGAGCCGCCCGTTTGGCGGCTATGCCGAGTATGTGACGATCGACGCAAGCCTGACCGTGCCCTTGCCGGATTCGCTCTCGTTCGAAAACGCGACGGCATTGATGGTGCAAGGACTGACGGCATTGTATCTATCGCGGCAAAGCCCGCCGGCCGGCAGATCGGTGCTGGTCGCCGCTGCCGCGGGCGGCGTCGGTTCGTTGCTCGTCCAGCTTGCCAAGCGCGCCGGCGCTAGCCGTGTCATCGCGGCAGCCGGCAGCAAGGCCAAGCTCGACCTTGCTTTGTCGCTGGGATCCGATGCTGCCGTCGACTACAGCAACACGGATTGGCCGGTGCACGTCCGGGCAGCGACAGGTGGCGCTGGCGTCGACATCATCTACGACATTGTCGGCGGCCCGCTGACGGCGGTTGCGCTGGAGGCTCTGGCACCTCGCGGAGAGTTGGTGTTTGCAGCACTTGGCAGATACGCGCTCGGCGCCCCGGAGATGGAGGCGATGATCGGTCGCAACCAGTCGCTGAAGGGTTTTGCCCTGCTGCCGTTGCTGTCTACGGACGGTCTCCGTGACTGCCTTTTGGAGCTTTTCGATCTGGCCGCTGGTGGTCAGCTTATGGTGACCAAAGGTGGCCGCTTCCCGCTCGACCAGGCCAGCCACGCACATCGCCTGCTGGACGAGCGCGGCGCGACCGGCAAAGTTGTCCTGATACCTTAGTAGGTGCTCGGCAAGGAGCCGAGGATCCGGGCTTGTGCCGTTCCGGCCGTCAGCGAACCCGGTAGAACGGATTAGGCAGCAGGAACAGCTTCTCGGCATGCCCACCGAACAGGTCGGATGGCTGGTCACCGACATTGGCAATTATCGTGTAGCCGGCCTTTTCGATTTCGGCCCTTATGGGTGCCTTGAAATCTGCGGCGGAGCCGTATTTGGCCCCAGGCTGGACCATGTAAAGGTGCTCGTAGCCGGCATAGCCGGCCGACTGCAGGTTCTGTTCGGTTGCCTGACGCTGGTCCTCCGGACGTCCGGTGATGAAGAACACCGCGACTTTCGCCGCTCGTGCCTGCCGGAAGACCTCCAGCACGGCGTCGATGGCCGGATCCTTCGCAAGCTGATCCCAGGCGGCCCAGCCACAGGGACCGTCGATTGCGATGTCGCAGGCGCCGCCAATCGGGCGGCCGAAATTGTCACGTGTGATCACTTCCCAGTTGGCCAAAGCCGTCTCGTCGATATCGAGCACCAGTGCGGGCCGAGGCACCTCCATTGCGCGCTTGATGACCCAGTCGCCTGCCTGCTTCGCCACAGTGGCCAGGTCGCGGTCATAGTCGCCGGAATCATGATAATTGGCAGCCGCCAGCATCGCATCGCCGACATTGGCTGGCTGGGACGGGCTTGTGAGAAGGAGCGAGTCGGAACGCGCCGGCGCAGGAACATTTGTGCCGATCATCAGCACGATTGCCCCGGCACGCGCAATTCTATTCCAGCCAATCGCCCGCATCACGAGACTTTGCTGTCACGAGAAGTCGGCTGTCAAGCGAGGTCTTCCACAGGTCCTCGAAACTGCGACGCTGAATTGGACATTCCAGATGCCGAATGTCTCTATGGGTTGGTGTAACACGATTTCCGCCGTCGCGGTCTTTCCCTCCGACAGGTGACGCACCGCCGAAACCGCCAGCAGAAGCGCGTCACCCGAAATCATAGCCACCGCGGCCTTGGCCGTGTCCTACGCCGCCTGAACGATCTCGACCAGTTCAACGTCGAACACCAGATCCCGTCCGGCCAACGGATGATTGCCGTCGAGCTTGACGCTGGTGTCGTCCACGCCGACGACTGTTACCGGCATCGGGCGCCCTTCCGAGGTTCTGACCTGCAATCGAGTGCCGATATCGACGTTGATGTTGTCTGGCACGCGGCCGCGGTCGATGGTCATGACCGCTTCGGGGCGGTGGGGGCCATAGGCGGCCTCGGCGGGAACAGTCACGGTGCTTTTCGCGCCCACCTCCATGCCCTCGACATGGGTTTCAAGACCAGGGATCACTTGTCCTTCACCCAGCGTGAATTGCAGCGGTTCGTTGCCGGAAGAATCGAATTGGGTGCCGTCTGCCAGGCGTCCATTGTAATTAATGCGCACGGTGTCGCCATTCTTGGCCTGTGTCATGATAGCCATCCTTTGAAAGTTTCGAGGGGCCGGCCAAAGCTCACGGTCCCGTCCTCGATCATCCACGCACTTAGGTGCGCGGCGCGAAACGCTAAAACTAGGGACCTGGCTGCCGATGTAAACCCCGATTGAGCGACGCCGGCATGACCCGCCGGCGTTCGTCGCCTTCGGCAGCAGTGCACCGGACTAGCGGTCATGCCGGCTCAACCCATTCAGGCGGCGTGCAAATGGCGGCTAGATCAGGTTATGGCCGCCATCGATGCGGATCGTCTCGCCGGTGGTGAAGTCGCTTTCCATGAGGTAGAGGTAGGCGGCGGCGACGTCCGCAGCGGTCGGAATTTTTCTCGATGGCAACCGGGCAGCCATGTCGGCAAAGAAGCTGGATTTGGCTTCTCCAACAATGTCCCACATCGGTGTGTCGACCCATCCGGGCGACACGACATTGACGCGCGTCGGGGCCAGTTCGAGCGCCAGGGCGCGGGCGAAGTAGCTGAATGAACCGGCAATCGCGGAGACGACCGAGCCTCCCGGCACCGGCGGCCGATCCTTATTTATTCCCGAGGTGAAGGTCATCGAGCCGCCGGCTTTCAGGGTGCGCACAGCGTGCTTGGAGAGCAAGACGGCGCCAATCAGCTTGTTATCGACGAAGCCTCGCACAGCCTCCATGTCGGTACTGCCGATGGGATCGCCGGGCGGCAGTGTTCCGGCGGTCGATACGAGGTGATCGAAGGGACCGACCTCGTCGAACAGGCGAGCGACGTCCGCTTCGTCGGTCATGTCGGCGACCACGCTTGTCACGCGGCCCGCATTGAGCGTCCGTTCGGCAGCCAGCAGTTTCTCGGGCGAGCGTCCGACGATCACGACCTTCGCTCCGCCGTTGAGAGCAGCTTCCGCGACGCCGAGACCGATGCCGGAACTACCGCCGACGACGATGACTTTCCTGTCCACGAGCGATGTCATGAGGGTTCTCCGTTCGTTGCGATTGCGGTGGGAGAGTCAGGCCTTGCCGGCGTAGGCGGCTTCGAGCTCGGCGATGATGATCTTGCGCATCCCATACATCGCCTGCCGGACGCGGTTGGCCTTTTCGCGATCCGGATCGGTACTGAGCCGCGGCAGGATTTCCGGGATGACCTGCCAGTAGACGCCGTATCTGTCGGTGAGCCAGCCACAGGGTTGTGCCCTGCCGCCGCCGGCGGTGAGCGCCTCATAGTAGTAGTCGGTCTCGGCCTGGTCCCTGGTCTCGATGTAGAGCGAGAGCCGCTCGTTGAAGGGCGGCTGCGGCCCGGCATTGAGCGCAGTAAGGTGCAGTCCTTCGAGCTCGAAATCGAAGGTGGCATGCGGGACCGTCTTGTTGGTTCCGGACACCCAGTCGGTGTATTCGATGGTCTGGAGCGCTTTGCTGTTCTTGAAGACCGAGAGATAGAAGTCGCGGGCTTGCTCCGCATCGGTGTTGAACCAGAGGAATGGGTGGATGGTGGCCATGTCCGTTCTCCGTTAATTCCTTGCGACAGCGATCTTTGGCGAAGAGCCTGTCCGCTGTTGCTTTCGTTCAGGCTAGCGGTGGTCCGACGGCCGATAGACCGAGCCGTCCCAGTCGCGGGCAAATCCGAGGTCTTCGAGCCGGCGGGTCGAGAAGCGTGCAATCTGCCGCCCGGTCCGGCGCCGGCTGCTCGAGGCGAGGATGCGGCCGGCCATGCCGGTCAGGACGTCGACGATGGGTTCAACTCGTTTGGCGTTCATGGTGCTCTCCCAGAGTGGCGGCAGTTTTGGTTTCAGCAGTTGCCCCGCGACTTTCGTCAGCGAGAGTATCAGTCACATCAAACTCGCCTTTTGCAGCGGCGGTGAATGACTGATTACGCGAGCAAACATGCCGGCTTCTGGCCTGGACGACAAACGACTTATCGGCGACAATGTGTGAGCATCACTCACACGTACAGGTATCGATCCATGCCCCGGAAGCTGCCTCCCCTCACCACCTTGCCAAGTTTCGAGGCCGCGGCGCGCCTGTTGAGTTTCTCCAAGGCGGCAGAGGAACTTCATGTCACCCACGGTGCGATCAGCCGGGCGATCAAGAATCTTGAGGATCAGCTCGGTGTGCAGCTGTTCGAGCGCGGTACGCGTTCGGTGAGCCTGACAGCCGTCGGCGAACCCTATGTGCGGGCGGTGCGCGAGGCGCTCGCCCAGTTGGCCACCGCCACCGCTGCAGCAACAGCCCGCTATTCGAGCTCGACATTGAACGTCAGCACCTCCGATGGCTTTGCGGGGAGATGGCTGGTGCCGCGCCTCTATCGCTTTCACCGTGCGCATAGCGACGTGGATGTGCGGGTTTCGACAAGCGGGAAGCTGACCAACTTCCTCGGCGACGGCATCGATGTCGCCGTCCGTTATGGCAACGGAAACTATCCGGGGCTCACGTCGGAGTTCCTCACCGGCGAGGAGGTGTTTCCAGTGTGCAGCCCAAAGCTTCTTGAGGGTGCACATCCGCTCCGCACGCCTCAGGACCTCAAACACCACACGCTGATCCGTGACAGCTTTCCGATCGACTGGGCGACCTGGCTGGCAAGCGCCGGGGTCGAGGGCGTTGACCCGCAGAGCGGGATTACCTTTGACTCTGCCACCTTTGCCATGGAGTCGGCCGCACAAGGCGAGGGGGTGGTGCTCGGCCGGACCATGCTCGTTGCGGCCGACCTTGCCGCCGGGCGACTCGTCCGCCCCTTCGGCCACGCCCTGAAATCCCCCTCCAGCTTCTATTTCGTCTACCCGCCAGAGGCGATCCGTCAGCGCAAAGTCAAGGCTTTTCGGGATTGGCTGCTCTCAGAAGTCGCGCCGCAAATGGACTGACGGAAAGGCCGAGAGAACAGGATCGTCTACATCGCGCAGTCACCATCGGCTCGCCCGAAACGCGGTGACGATCCAGGCACGCGAGTCGAAAAGCACACCGTCCGCGGTCAAATGCGCGTCGAGCAGATCGCGCAACCGCCGCAGCGGCGCGTCGACATCCACATCTGCGCGGGCGAGCGGATCCTTGACCAGTTGCAGGCCAAGCAAAGCGTCATAGGCCACATCGACGTCCTGGCCGTAGAAGACCGGCTCATGCACTTCGGCAAAGTCGACCGAAACAAAACCGGATGCACGCAAGATCTCCGCGGTGATGGCGGGGTCGCCAAGCGAAAACGGGGTGGCGGCGCCCCCCGATATGGCGGTCCCCGGCGCAATTGCCCGCTGAATGGCAGTTGCCCACTCGTTACGGTCCTGGCATCGCCATACCATCCACACAAGACGTGCCCCTGGTCGCATCGCCCGGGCGATATTGGCGAACGCCGCCGCCGGATCGGCAAAGAACATCACTCCAAATCGACTAATGCACAGATCGAAGCCGGCAGGCGGAAATACCAGCAATTGCGCATCGCCGCGCTCAAAGGCGAGGTTTCGCAATCCCTCTTTCGCGCTACACTTCCGGGCGATCTCGAGCATCTGCGCCGATACGTCCACGCCGAGCACGCTGCCTTCCACCGCGACACGGGCAGCATCACGAGAGGATTGTCCCGAACCGCATCCGATATCGAGCACGCGATCGCGCGTTCCCACCTTGACCGCAGCCCTGAAGACCTCGTTGTGCCGTCGCAGTTCGGCGTCGTAGACGCAGCGCAGTTCAGCACCATCGCACGCCTGCCTGGAGATGATGGGCCGGCAGCATTTCCGGCCGCTCTGCCCTGATCTTTTCGCGTCGGGCCACCCCCGAACTGTCAGCCGCGCCGCGCCGCCTCGATCGCTGCAACGTCGATTTTCTTCATCTCCATCATCGCCTCGAATGCGCGCTTTGCTTCATCGCCGCCGGCGGCCATCGCTTCGGTCAGCACGCGCGGCGTGATTTGCCAGGAGATGCCCCATTTGTCCTTGCACCAGCCGCAGGCACTTTCCTGGCCGCCATTGCCGACGATGGCGTTCCAATAGCGGTCGGTCTCCTGCTGATCGTCGGTGGCGATCTGGAAGGAGAAGGCTTCGTTGTGTTTAAACGCGGGCCCGCCATTGAGGCCGAGACAGGGGATGCCGGCGACCGTGAACTCGACCGTCAGCACGTCGCCTGCCTTGCCGGACGGGTAGTCGCTGGGAGCGCGGTGGACGGATTTCACCGAACTGTCGGGAAAAATCTCGGAATAGAAGCGGGCCGCAGCCTCGGCGTCCTTGTCGTACCAAAGGCAGATCGTGTTCTTGGCGATTGTCATTGCTGGTCCCTTTGCTTTCGAAATCAATCGGGGCTTTTGAAATCAACCCGGGTTTTTCACAGCTGGCCTCGGCGTTGCACCGGACATGGAAATGCGCTCGTGCCATCGACGTTCCGGCAGCAGCAGCTGCCCGGAATCAAGGTACCACGGCTGGTGCTTTCAGGACCAGATGCGGGCAGTGACTCGAATCGGCGATGGTCCGCCTGCTCCGACCGGCGGCCTCACTCTTTGCGTAGGGCAGCGCCGCTTTGCTCAAGGTCGCGCTGGCTTTCCGTTGGCGCGCCGTTGCCTCAGAAGGCGCATGAGCAAGTTCCGTCTGTCCTTGCGCGGGACGAGTTCGATATCGCTGACAAGTTTTGCGCCGCCCTTGTGCCGCTCCAATGTGATCTTGCGGCTGTGGAAGGCCTCCAGCTCGGCGCGGTGCGCTACGCTTATGATGGTGACCTTCGGCAATTCGCGAATAATCATCTCCATCATCTTGTCCTGGCTCTTCTCGTCGAGTGCCGACGTTGCCTCGTCCAGCACGATGATATCGGGGCGGTGCAGCAGAAGACGCGCGAAGGCGAGGCGCTGCTTTTCGCCACCCGACAAGGTCTGGTCCCATGGCGCGTCCTCCTCGATCCGGTCGTTGAGGTAGTCGAGTCCCACCTTGTCGAGGGCAGCCTTGATCTTATCCAGCGTCCAGTTGTCGGCGGCGCCTGGATAGGCGACAGCGCGGCGAAGCGTCCCGGTCGGGATGTAGGGCCGTTGCGGCAACATGAACAACCGTCTGTCGGCGCGGATGTTGACGCTGCCGCTACCCCATGGCCACAGACCCGCGACGGCCCGCACCAACGTACTCTTGCCCGAGCCGGATTCGCCGGCGACGAGCACCCGCTCGCCTGGTTCGATCACGACCTCGGTTTCCTTGACCACGGCGGTGCCGTCGTCGAGCGACACGGAGAGATTGTTCAGGCTGAGCATCGCATCGCCGCCGGTCTCGCCGCGCTTTATGCGTCCCAGCGTGTTGCTCTGTTCCGCGCGCTCGAGCCCGTCGAGCGACATCATCAGCGAGGCGATGCGCCGTGCACAGGCGTTCCAATCGGCGAGACGGGGATAGTTGTCGACCAGCCATCCGAACGCGCCCTGCACGATGGCAAAGGCCGAGGCAGCCTGCATGACCTGTCCAAGTGTCATGCTGCCTTCGAGGAACTTTGGAGCGCAAAGCAAGACCGGCACGACAGGCGCAAACAGGCTCGACCCCTGAGACACCAGCGCCGTGCGCATGTGCTGGCCTGCAAGGAGCGCCCATTGCCTGAGCACATGGGCAAATGTCTTGTCCATGCCGCTGCGCTCCTCCTCCTCGCCGCCGAGCAATGCGATGCTCTCGCCGTTTTCCCGCACGCGCGTCAGCGTGTAGCGGAACTCGGCTTCCGCCTGATTTTTTCCCTCGGAGAGGTGGACGAAATGGCGGCCAATGACCGCCATCGAAGTGGACGTGATCGCGGAATAGAGCACTGCGGTGATGACCAGGAAGCCGGGAATGGTGACCGTCGAACCTGCAATCGTCAGGGTCAGGGCGCCGCCGATCGTCCACAGCACCACGATGAAGGTCGAGGCCGACAGAAATGCGACGATGACACCGGCGATGAAATCGACGGGCGATTCGGTGGCAATCCGCAAATCCTCGGCGATGCGGGCTTCGGGGTTGCTATGATCGCCGCCGACGAGGTTCAGCTGATAGTAGCGGCCGCTTGCGAGCCAGCGCGCGATGACCGCGGTGGTGAGCCAGGACCGCCAGCGGCGCTGTATCCTCATGCGAAAGAAGACTTGTGCCACCACAAGGCTGGCGCTTCCGATCACGAGTGGCAGGAATACGGCGCTCAGCCAATATACGGTGTGGGCATTGCGTTGCTCAATGGCGTCGAAAATTGCGCGATTCCAGACATTGATCCCATACTGGAAGCCGACATTGGCGACGATCAGGACCAACAGCCCGATCGTCAACGGCCAGGCGACCCTGTCGCCACTGCCGCTCCAGTAACCGCGCGCGCTGATCCAGAAGCGCTTAAGCAGGTATCTCTTGCGCGCCCGCTCGGCCTCTTCAGGTGTCAGCTCAGGATCGGGTTCGGTGACATCCGGCGGCGGCGCGGGCTCGCCGACGACCTCGGACGCGACTTCGACAGTCGACTGTTTCTCGCGGCGCGACTTCTCGGCATCGCGCGATTGGGCGCCGTCAACCGATTTCAGCTTAAATTTAGCCTCGGGCATCCGGCGATAACGGCTTAAAAATCAGAAGGTTTCATAGCGTCCGCTCGAGATCCCAGATGCCAACAACGCCAAGGCTTCTCAGCTGTTCCGGTGCTCGCAGCAGCCTATGGTCGTTCTCGATGACAGGCTTTGATCGTTGCGGGGCAGACCGCCGAGCGTCGGCTGCGGGTCAGTCTGCAACAAAGCATCACCTGCTGCGGTCTCGAGAATTCGCTTCAGGCTCTCAAGATTTGTCCGCATGCTGCATTCGAAGAGGCTGGACGCAAGCGGCGCGAGAAGTGCCATCGGCCCGAGTCAACAGGATCGAGGAGGAGAGATCATCTCGATTGCGATTGCGAGCATCTGCTGCCCAGCCGGACCGCGCCAGCCCCGAGTTCCGGAACAAGGGTGCGATTTTGCCGTTGAGCCAGAAACTGGAAGCGACCCGCATGTCCGAATTGCCGAATGAAGAGATCGAAGGGCGGCTGAACGCCCAGCGCGAGACTCTGGCGCTGGTCGTTGCACTGCTTGCCAGCAAGGATACGGCACCCGAGCGAATATGGGCCGAACTGGAGGCCCGTTTTCAGTTTCAGAACAGTCAGGAGGACCCTGGCGTCCTGCCAAGCCGCGCATTCGCCATCGAAGCTGCGAAGATGCGGGAGTTCAAGCTGATCGCCGAAGAGGCGCAGGCGCGCAATGCGGAATGGAACGGCAGGGACAAGCCACAGGGCGCCAGCTGAAACCCCGGAGAGTGGATGCAGGACCGGCTATTTTACGATGACTGAGCAAGCGTCAGCTTTGCTGCAAAAATGTACGTGCCAACTCTTGCCATTCCTCGTCAAGCGTTAAGGTCGACGGCGCCGCGTTGCTGCGGCGATACCAATATTCCGCATTCGACTGGTCGCCTTCCTTGCGGTGGAGATAGGCATGCACGTGCATGCCCGCCGTATCGTCGCGCTGCTGCGCGCACTCGTGCGCCTTAGCCCAATCGCCCTTTGCATCCCACCACAGCGCCTGCAGGGCAGGGCTCAAGCCGGCTGGCGGCTGTGGTTTCGCAATCGATTCCCTGAAGGCTTGCAGATCCATTTTCCACCTTAGCGACGGTGCAGGCGCCGATAATAACCGCGCCGGCAGCCGACCGCTAGCGCGCATCGGGCGGTATGACCGGAATGGGTGTCGGGAGCGCTGAGCGCGGACGTCCGATAACCGCGCGGCCGGAGGCTTGATTCGATGACGTGCATGAAATAGTGCGCGCCACGACACCATGATGCCTGAGACAACGAGGATGAGTAGCGAGCCGATGACAGCCTCCGACCAGCCGCGCCAATTCTACCACGGCACCCGGGCCGACCTTAAACCGGGAGACCTGATCGAAGCCGGTTACAGCTCCAATTACGGGGCGCGAAAGCAGGCAGCCTGGGTCTATCTAACCGGCACTCTGGATGCGGCTATCTGGGGTGCAGAACTGGCCGCCGGTGACGGACGCGAAAGGATCTACATCGTGGAACCAACCGGCCCGGTGATGGACGACCCCAATCTTACGGACAAGAAATTTCCCGGCAATCCGACGCAGTCCTATCGCTGCCGCGAGCCGCTCAGGATCACGGGCGAGGTCACCGAGTGGCAGGGCCACTCCCCCGAGCGGCTGAAAGAGATGAAGGACCATCTCGAACGGCTGAAGGCACAAGGTATCGAGGCAATCGATTGATCGCTGAGTTCTGCGATTGCCAAGCTTGGCTCTGACCTACGGTCGGCGGCAGTCCCCGCGAAATACGGCTCCACGTCCGCAATGGGTCCGCGAGTTGTCGTTGCTTGCAGGGCTGGAGAGCGGATGCTCCTTTTCATCTCGTCGCGAACGTGATGATCTCTGGGCTCGAAGGGCCAAGTGGGCTGCCGTCAAAGCCGCCGAATTGCTGTTCGATCCGTAGCCCCGCGTTCCCCAGCAGGCTCGATAAGGCGTCCGTCTCGAGGAATCGCAAGGTGCTGCGACTAACTTGCGGAAGGCTCGGATGCTTTCCGCCGAACCTGTGGGTGAATGTCACCGTCTGTCCATCGAACCGCATGATCACCTCTGTTGTGATCTGCACCAGCGACCCGTCAGGCAGCTCAACGACGACCGCATTTTCGGGTGTCCAGTGCTCCCACGCCCGCACCGAAGGGTTCCGCGTTTCGAACGCGAAGCATCCGCCTGGCACAAGGGCGTGTCGGACAGCCGCCATGAAATCCCTCAGGTCTTCGTCGCTGACAAGGGCCTGGAATGCGTGCCCCGTCATCACAATGAGATCAAACTCGGCTGTCCAGCCGGCCGATTGGAGATCGCCGAGAACCCATTCGATATCCGCGCGCGTTCGTGCGCGATTCAACACGCCGGGTGCTGGGTCGATGCCGCAGAGCCGCCCTGAATGTCCGGCCAGGCGTGCCTCGTGAAGGAGGGTGCCCGTTCCACATCCGACATCAAGCACCGCGTCTGCTGTTAGAATGCGGGGCAGGTAGAAATCATAGTCGTCGCGCGCAGATCTCGGGTGCCAGGCGTCGTAGACGGCAGCGAGATATGGGTCGGCGAAAAGGTGGTCGACCATAGGCGGTATTCCCAATCAACTTTGACTGTGCGAGCGGCGTCGCCGCGAGCATATAGCCCATAAGTCGCGTCGATCGTTACCGCACGACCTCGCGGTGGCGGCCGGGCAGGCGGGTGGCGATGAGCTTGTCGATGCGGCGGCCGTCGAGGTCGACGACCTCGAAGCGCCAGCCTTGCGCGTCGACACATTCGCCGGTCGCCGGCAGATGGTGCAAATGCGACAGCACATAGCCGGCGACGGTTTCGTAATCGCGGCTCTCAGGCAGGTCGATGCCGAGGACCTCTGCCATCTCGTCGGCCTGCATGTAGCCGGCGAGCAGCCATGAGCCGTCCTCGCGCTTGACGGCGTTTTCCTCTTCGCCGGCGTCGAGATCCGAACGGAAGACGCCGGTGATCGCTTCCAGAATGTCGGCCGGGGTGACGATGCCTTCGAAATGGCCGTATTCGTCATGCACCAGCGCCATCGGCACGTCGGATTCCTTCAGCGTCGCAAGCACGTCCAGCGCGTCGGCCTGGTCATGCACGATCGGCGCGGCCCGCACGTGCCGGCGCGGGTCGAGAGCGCGGCCGCCGAGCATTGCGGCCAGCACGTCGCGGGTCTGGACGACGCCGATCATGGCGTCGACGCCGCCGTCGCCGGCCGGCAGGCGCGAATGCTGGGTGTCCATCAGCAGCTTCCTGATGGCCGCCTCGTCGGATTGCAGATTGATCCAGTCGACCTCGGTGCGCGGCGTCATCACCGCGCGCACGGCACGGTCGCCGAGCCGCATGACGCCGGCGATCATCCGCCGTTCGTCGGATTCGATGGTGCCGTGGTGCTCGGCTTCGGCGACCAGCATCTTGATCTCCTCGTCGGTGACCTTATCCTCGCTCTGACCGCGCTGGCCAAGCAGCCACAGGAGGGCGCGGCCGGAAAAATCGAGCAGGAAGACCAGCGGCGCCGAGACGCTGGCGAGGATGGTCATTGCCGGGGCGACCCTGACGGCTACCCGTTCGGGGTCGCGCAATGCGATCTGCTTGGGCACCAGTTCGCCGATGATCAGCGAGCCATAGGTGATGAGGGCGACGACGATGCCGACGCCGAGCGGATCGGCGAGGCTTTCGCGGATGCCGGCCGACGCCAGGGAGGTGGCCAGCCGCTCGCCGAGCGTGGCGCCGGAAAAGGCACCGGACAAGACGCCGACCAAAGTGATGCCGATCTGCACCGAGGACAGGAATTTTCCCGGATTGGCGCCGAGCGCCAGGGCCCGGCCGGCGCCCTTGACGTTGCGGTCGATCATCGTCTTGAGGCGCGCCGGCCGCGACGAGACGATGGCGAGTTCGGACATCGACAGAAGGCCGTTCACGCAGATGAGGACGACCACGATGGCAATTTCAGCATAAAGCATGCCGGGTCCATAGCATTGCCGCGCGGTTTTCGAAAATAGGACGGTCGCGCTTTTTAAATTTAGCGAGCCGGGCAATCAGGCGGCACCCATGCCGCATCCCAGGGCGGCGCGGAAAAATGCTCGATCAGGGCGTCGACGACGACGCGCACCTTTGGCGCGAGATTGCGTGTTACCGGCCAGATGGCATGCACCACGGTGTTTTCGACAAGACAGTCCGACAGAACCATTTCGAGCTCGCCGCGCCTGATGCTGTCGGCCGTCAGCCATGTCGGCAGATAGACGATGCCGCAGCCGGCCAGTACCGCATCGAGCATCGGTTCGCCGTGGCCGAGCACCAGCCGCGCCTTGGGCGCGAATTTTTCGAGACGGCCGTCGACATGCCTGACTGTCCAGGGATGGACCGTGCCGTCGCGGCCGTAGCCGATGAGGCTGTGCCTGGCCAGGTCCTCGATCGATAGCGGCCTGCCATGGGCGTCGAGATAGGCGGGGGCGGCGCAGATGGCCGAACGTTGGGCATAGATGCGGCGCGCGGCGATCGACAAGCTGTCGTCGAGGTCGCCCATACGCACCGCCAGGTCGATGCCTTCCTCGATCAGGTCGACGCGCCGGTCGTTGAACGAGATTTCCATCGTCAGGTCCGGGAATTTTTTGGAAATGTCGAACAGCAGCGGGGCGACGCACCGCCGGCCGAAGGCCAAAGGCAGGTCGACGCGCAGCCGCCCGGAAGGCACCTGCTTGCGCGATGCCAACAGCGACCGGGCGGCTTCGATCTCGGCCAGTGCCCTGACGCAGGCTTCGTAATAGCTCAGGCCCTCGCTGGTCGGGCTGAGGCTGCGGGTGGTGCGGTTGAGCAGGCGGACGCCCAATCGCTGTTCCAGCTGCGCGATCGACTTGCCGACCGCCGATTTGGTGACATGCAGCCGTGCGCCAGCGCCGGTGAAGCTGCCGGCCTCCACCGCGTGAACGAATGCGACGATGCCTTGCAAATTGGCCGATTCCAATGAAGCGCTCCTATTGTAGAGTTTTGCTCCTTAATCTGTTGCAGAACATGCCACATGGAAGCACTTTTCTCCATAGTGAAACGGCGTAAATGTCTCGCGCAATCATCAACCACGGAGCGCGAACCAAATGAGCACCGAAAACAGATCCTGGCAGATGAACGGTTTCGGCCTGTCCAGGTTGAAGCCGGCTGATGGAAAGCTGCCCCAACCCGGGCCGCATGATCTTCTGGTACGCGTCACAGCGGTATCGCTGAATTACAAGGACAGGATGATCGTCGATGGCGTGCTGATACCGGACCTCAGCTTTCCGTTCGTGCCGACATCGGACGCGGTAGGCGAAGTAGTCGCCACCGGCAGCGAAGTCAGCCGCTTCGGCATCGGGCAGCGCGTGCTCGGCCAGGTGATCGCCGACTGGCCGGACGGCGACGCCCCGCCGGTGCTGCACAAGCATACGCTTGGTTCGTCACTGCCCGGCATGCTGTCCGAGCATGTGCTTTTTCATGAGGATGCCGCCGTGGCGGCGCCGCCGTCGCTCAGCGACGTCGAGGCATCGACGCTGCCGATCGCGGCGCTGACGGCGTGGTTCGCGCTGGTCGAGGCGGCCAAGCCGATCCCGGGGGAAACCGTTCTCATCCAGGGCACCGGCGGCGTGTCGCTGTTTGCGCTGCAATTTGCCGCCGCCTTCGGCCTGCGCGCCATCGTCACCTCGATCAGCGACGAGAAGGTCGAGCGGGCGAAGGCGCTCGGCGCCTGGAAGGCGATCAATTATCGCAGCCAGCCGGCATGGGACGAGGCTGCGCGCGAACTGACAAACGGGGCCGGCGTCAGGCATGTGCTGGAAATGGTCGGCGGCGACAATGCGCGGCGCTCGCTCAATGCGCTGGGCGCCGACGGCAGGCTGTCGCTCATCGGCCTTCTCGGCAGCATGGAGCTCAGTTTCCCGATCATTCCGTTCCTGCGCAACCGGATCGTCGTCCAGGGCATATCGATCGGCCACCGCCGCGCTTTCGAGCGAATGAACCAGGCGATCGAGACGCTCGCGATCAAGCCGGTGATCGACAAGGTGTTTGGCTTCGACGAGGTGCCGCAGGCATTCGAGCGTCTGGAGACGGGACCGTTCGGCAAGATCGTGATCACCGTGCCCTGAGCCCGTCGGGACGAAATGGCTGTCAGACGGGAAGGCTGATCGCGCGCCTACGGCAGTTGCAGCAGGACGCCGATGATGGTCTTGCCGTCGGTGAAATAGGGATCGCCTTCGCCGTTGCGCCCGGCCTTTGTGGCGCCGACGCCTGGTATCTCGCTGGTCGAGATCAGCATGCCGGCGGCGGAGAGGTCGCGCATCAGCCCATCGCGCTCGGCGTCGATGTCGGGGCCGATGTGATGAGTGATCGCGCCGGTGTCATGGCTGAGGCCGACGCCGCGGTCGAAGCTTGCCGAGCCGAGCCAGAGCGGCCGGCCGTCGTCTCCGGTCGCATCGGTCTGCCAGAAGCGGACATGGTGGCGCCGGTCGGCGCTGTCACCGACCGGCTTTTCGAAGGCGAGGTCCTGGGCGCGGCCTTCGAACAGCAGCCGGCTGACCGGCGCGTCGGGATAGGGGCGGTCAAACAGCACGCTTTCGCCGATTTCGATGGCCGTCTTCAGCGTGATGGCGTCTGCCGTATCCCAGCCGGCGACGGCAAAAGCATGGACAAGCTCCTTCTTGGTGCCGACAAGGCCGACATTGATCGGATCGCCCGGAATGCCTTGCGGCGTGTGCGTCACCATCTCGAATTGCTGATTGCGAAAATTGCGGTCCCGCAACGTCCAGAACTCAGGCGCGGCGAAATAGGCGAGCGAAAGATAGGCGGCACAGCATGCCACCAGCCAGGTCGTTGCACGTCGTCGCAGGCTTCGTTGGCTCAAGAGGCACCACCCAAGCGTCTGCGCACCATCTTAACCGGCGCAGCAAGTCTTGGGCAGGGGCTGCAATCAGCGGCAGGCGCGATAGCCGTTCTTGCGGTTCTTGATGTCGAAATGGAAATGGTTGCGGTGATCGTAATTGTAGCCGGGGCCGAGCACGGTGGTGAAATACTGGCAGCCGTCGGCGCGGACATTGTTGAGGAAGCCGCGGGTGCGGAAGGCGAACAGGCCGGGCTTGCGGACGTCGATATCGTCGCCATTGTTGAGTTCGATGCTCATCACGTCGAGCGCATTGCCCTTGCCGTGTTCCGACAAAACACCTTCGCCGGCAATCCTGCGGCAGGAATAGCTCGAGCCCTGGTGGATGGTCTTGACGCCTGAGAAATAGCGCCAGCGGGCCGACGGCACGAGTTCGTTCCTGGTCCAGCCGGCAAAGGTGGCGGCCATGTCGCAGGTCAGCGTCGCGGCCGGCTTCATCTCGACACTGCCGATGGCCGAGACCTTGACCGGATAGTCGATCCCGCACTGGCCTTCATGGATCGGCGCAACGTCGGTGTAGACGACGCCGAGGCGTTTCAATTCCTTGCGGCAATCGATCTCTGTGGCCGGCATCTGTTCGGCCGGCGACATCGGGTTGTCCAGGCGCGGATAGGCGGCCGTCATAAAGGGATTGGACGGGACGAGGCGCTGCATACCCGAATATTGCGGCCCGGAATCTTGCGCGCCGGAATATTGCGGGTCGGAATTGGGCGGGACGGCAGCGGTCTGGCTGCCGACATCGACGGCCGGCTGCAGCGACAGCACGCTGCCGGTATTGCAGGCCGAGACCGCCGCAATGGCAAGCAGGGCGGCAAGCCTGCCGGCTATGCGCGCGCATTCTGTGTGCCGCACAGCGGCAAGCGCAGCGCGAAATAGCCCGGCCATCGGAAGGGTTCCTGTCCCCAGATGGCACAGACTCTAAACCTGAAGAGTAAAGGAAAAATCAGCGGCGCCGTTCACGCCTGCGGCCAAATTGCGGCGCCCCCATAGGCTAAGGTCACTGGCAAAACGTACCACCGTTGCGGCGCGGTTCGAGGTCGAAGTGGAGATGCTGCGAATGATCGGCGTCGCTGCCGGGGCCAAGCACGGTCTTGAACGGTCCGCAGGCTGCCTTGCGCACTGCGTTCAGGAATTTCGCGTCCTTTTCCGGCGGCGCCGGGCCGACATCGATCTCCTTCCCGTCCGAAAGCTTGAAGCTGGCGATGTCGAGCGCGTTGCCGAAGGCGTGCTCCGACAATTTGCCGCCGCCATTGCGCGACCGGCAGACAAAGGCGGAGGCCTGGCCGATCGATTTAATATCCGCGCCGAACTCGGCCTTTGCGGCAGGCTGGATGACGGACGCAGCAAAGCGGGCGGCCGCTTCCGCCATCTGGCAATTCAGCTCGGGCTCCGGGCCGATGGCGATGGATTTGCCGAGCGTCTTCAGCGCGATCGGGTAGGGGATCGAGCAACCGACTGACGTATCATGCTCTGGCTTGCGCTCCTCGAAATCGACGCCCATCGACTTCAGCCGCCTGCGGCAGGCCAATTCCTCGGCCGGCATTTCTCTCCCGGCAATGGCGGCCGATCGAGGATCAGGAAGGATTTTTTGCTCCGCCTTCTCGTCTGCCTCGGCCGGGTTTGGTGGCGCGCCTGGTGGGCCTGCCGGCGGCTCAGCCCGTGCCGGCTTTTCGGGCGGCTGCGGTGCAATCGCCGGCGGCTCCGGAGCATCCTCCGGGCGCGGTTCGGGGACCGGGATCTCGGTTGGTGGCGGCGGAGTGACTTGCTGGTTGAGCTGCGGAACTGGTGCAGTTTGCGGTAGGTCGGGTGCCTTGGCTAAAACGGGTCCCGCCAGCGGCGTAGCCGCAACGGCCAGCAGCAATCTGCCCAATCTGAAAAAGCCAAACGCCGCCATTACGTCGCAACGGCCAGAATGCAGGGAAGTTGCCTTGAGCGAGGGGGGCGGCCGATCACAATCGGTAACCGCGCCGTCACGCGCCGATCGCTTCCAAGCCTTCCTCGAGCCAGTCCGCCAGCAGCGGCATGCCGAGCAGATATTTTGCCGTGCGCTTGTTGGCGCGCTCGCGGGCGGCGGACAGCGCGTCCGTCCATTCCGTCGCGTCATAGTCGCCGCGGCCGACCCAGGCCAACGCAATCAGTTCGGCCGCTTCGTCGACATTGAGATCGTCGATCAGCTCGCGCAGTTCTTCTTCGGTGAGATCTTCGGAGCTTTCCTCGGCAAGGCCGTCATGATGGTGGTTGTCGTGCGCGTTGCCGTCGAGCTCTACCTCGTGCTCGGCGCCGTCGGCATAGTCTTCGTTGACGGCGGCGCTGAGCGCCTTCGCCTTCAGGATGAACAGGCGCACGGTGTCGGGACCGATCGAAAGCTCCCAGTCTCGTTCAACGCGTTGCTGCACCGGCCGTCTCCCTGCTTCGTGCTCGGTCGGCCCGATGATAGCGGATTTGCAGCGCTCGTCACATTATCTTGCGCGGCGGCGTTGATCGTGAAGCATGATTTCGATGCCCTCTCTTCCCGGATAAGATGGCCTTGCTGGGAGAGATCGCGGTTTTGAGATAGGATGACATTTTCCGGGACGAAACGGCGTTGGGCCGGCGTTAGTGTTGCATTGTCAGGTTCAAAGGAGAATTCGATGCGCAGACGATTGCTGATTTACGCCATGGCCATCGCCGCCCTGCCGCTGATTGTGGCTCCGGCGTTTTCGGCTGGTGAAGGCGGGGGAGGTGGCGGTGGCGGCGGCAATGGCGGCGGCCAGTCCCAGTGCAAGAAGGGGGAGGCGTGGGACAAGAAACAGAAGAAATGCGTCTCCCCGAAGCAAGGCATGCTGGACGACGACAGCATCTACGATGCCGGTCGCGCGCTGGCGATGGATGGACGCTACGACGAGGCGATCGGCGTGCTCAGCCTCGCCGCCAACAAGCAGGATCCGCGCATCCTCAATTATCTCGGCTATTCGCACCGCCATTCCGGCCGCGTCACCGTCGGCCTCGGCTATTACGAGGAAGCGCTGCGCATCGACCCGAATTACACGCTGGTGCGCGAATATCTCGGCGAGGCGCACCTGCAGATCGGCGATCTTGCCGGCGCCCAGGAACAGCTCCGCGAGATCGAGAAGCGCACGGGCAAGGGGTCTCGCGAATACGGCATGCTGTCGGAGCAGATCGATCATTTCATGAGGAGCTGATCCTCCGGAACGCTCCTCATAACCGGCTGTGAGCGATCGCAGCCGGTTTTTTGCTGTGCTGCACATGTTGGCCACAACCGAGATTTGGCATCACGGTACACGATACGATCTTGGAAACCGCCGCTTGACGTGGGGTCAGCCGTGCAATCGGTGGATGATTTTTCAAAAACCGACTTTTTGGACGTGAAAAACCCGCGAAGATTGCTATATCTTGCGAAATTGTGGTGAGACGGTTCCGTTAGCCCGAGGCTGCCGGACCGTTTTCTTTTTGTACCATCGACAAGGTCGCTCCCGATTGCGGGGGCGGCGGCAGGAAAGGTCAGGCATTATGAACAAGGTCCCGATGACAGGCGAGGGGTTCGCGTCATTGAAGGAAGAACTGCGCTGGCGCCAGCAACAGGAGCGGCCGCGTATCATCGAGGCGATTTCCGAAGCGCGCTCGCATGGCGACCTATCCGAAAATGCCGAATATCACGCGGCAAAAGAGGCACAGAGCCTCAATGAGGGCCGGGTCAACGAACTCGAGGACCTGATCGCGCGGGCCGAGGTGATCGACGTCACCAAGCTCAGCGGCGACAAGGTCAAGTTCGGCGCCACCGTGGTGCTGGTCGACGAGGATACCGAGGAGAAAAAGACCTACCAGATCGTCGGCGACCAGGAAGCGGACGTGAAGTCCGGCCGCATCTCGATCTCCTCGCCGATCGCCCGCGCCCTGATCGGCAAGGAAGTCGGCGACGCCATTGAGGTCAATGCGCCAGGCGGCGCCAGGGGCTACGAGATCGTCCAGGTGCAGTTCATCTAGGGGATTGGCGCTGCTCTGCCTTCTCCCCTTGTGGGAGAAGGTGGCCTCGCGAAGCGAGGTCGGATGAGGGGTGTTCCAGCTTGGCTCCCTCCGCACTCCGTCCAACACCCCTCATCCGTCTTGGCGCTGCGCGCCAATCCACCTTCTCCCACAAGGGGAGAAGGGAAGGGGCAACGCTGACCTTTCCGATTGAATTGATTGAGCAAATCAGCGGCCACCGGCCTGACCAAGCGTCTGGCGCTCCACAAGCCTTTCGGCTTCCGCCATCACCTCCGGCGGCGTGACGCTGTGGCCGGGCCTGGCTAGCAGCGTCGATGAGAATGGCCCGCGCGGACCGGTCAGGCCAGGCTCGGTAGCGAGGAATATCGCCACCGTCGGCAGGCCGAAAGCGCTGGCGAGATGGGTCAGGCCGGTGTCGGCGCCGATGACCAGCGCCGAGCCGCCGATGACGGCGGCGATCTCGGCTAGCGGCGACCTGGGAACCACCACGGTTTGCGAAATGGCGCGGGCGATCGCCTCGGCAACCGCCTGTTCCCGGTCGTTCGACCAGGTGGTGACCGGCGTCATTCCCATGTTCACCAGCAGGCGGGCGGTTTCGATCCAGTCCGCGACCGGCCATTTCTTGTCCTCGCGGCTGGTGCCGTGCAGCAGGAAGGCGGTCTTTTCACCGGCAAAAGTCGATCTTCCGGCTGGCGGCGCGATACCCGATTCAAGCCTGGAAAAATCCGGCTCGTAGCCGAGCGCCAGCCCGAACAGGCGTTTCGTGCGCTCGATGGCATGCAGGCCGCGCGGCACGGCATAGCGATGGCCATGAAACAGGCTTGCCGAAGGCTCGCGGGCGCTCGACCGATCGAACCCGGCGACCGGGGCTGCCGCCAGCCGCGCCACCAGCGCCGATTTCAGCAAGCCTTGTGCATCGAGGACGAGGTCGTAGCGGCAATCGCGCAAGGCGCGGCGCAAGCCGACCACTTCCCGCCATGTGCCGGGCTCGAGCAGCTTCCTGCGCCAGCGCCGGATCGCCACGCTGTGGATGGTTTGGATGGCTGGATGCAGCGCCACGATGCCGGCAAATGCCTCTTCGACACACCAGTCGAAGGAGATATCCGGCCGAGCGCGGCGCGCGTCCTCGATCGCCGGGAAGGTGTGGATGACGTCGCCCATGGACGATGTCTTGACGATCAGCACTTTCATGCGGCGGCCGGCATTTCCAGCAGCCGCTCCGCCGCCGCCACGACGCGTTCGACCTCCAGCGTGTTCAGGCAGTTGAGATGACCGAGCGGGCAGATTTTTTTGTGGCAGGGCGAACAGGACAGGCCGAGCCAGAGCAGTTCGCGGCGCTCGGCGAGCGGCGGCGTGTTCTGCGGCGAGGTCGAGCCGTAAACGGCGACTACCGGCGTGCCGACGGCGGCGGCGACATGCATCAGCCCGCTGTCGTTGGAGACGGCGAGCCTCGCCGCCGCGATCAGGTCGATGGCATCCTCGAGCCGCGTCTGGCCGGCAAGATCGACGGCGCCCGGAGCCAGCGCGGCGATTTCAGCCGTCACCCCAGCGTCGTTCTTCGACCCGAACAGCGCGACGCCAAACCCTTTCGCCATCATCTCACGGGCAAGGCCGGCATAGTGTTCGCTCGGCCAGCGCTTGGCCGGGCCGAATTCTGCGCCGGGCATGACTGCCACGAATTTCCCCGCTGTCAGCCCGAAACGGCTGAGCAGTGCCGCCTGGCTGGCTTGATCGACGGCGAGCTTCGGCGCCTGGAAGGCGCCACCACGGGCAAGGCTGAAATAGGCCTGCGCGGTGCGCCGTTTCAGGCGATCGGGCAAGGGCACGATGTCGGTCAGTAGCCCGTAGCGCATTTCCTTGAGATGGCCGACACGGCGCGGAATGCCGGCAAAGAACGGGATCAGCGCCGACTTCCAGCTTCCCGGCAGGACAAAGGCCATGTCGTAGCGGCCGCGCAGCAGGCGGCCGAAGCGCCTTCGGGTGCGGAATTCGAACGTGCCGGATTGCAGCGGCAGGTCGATCTGCTGGCGGATTTCGGGCATGCGCTTGACCAGCGGTGCTGCCCACGCCGGCGCCAGCACGTCGATGGCGGCGTTCGGATGAAGCTCCCTCAGCGCCTGGAACAGGCACTGCGCCATCACCATGTCGCCCACCCAGCGTGGGCCGATCACGAGGATCGTTGGGCTTTCAGCCATTCGACATAGTCTCTGACGCCGGTTTCCACTGTGCGGAACTGGCCATTGTAACCGGCTGCGCGCAAGCGGGACATATCAGCTTGCGTAAAGCTCTGGTAGCTGCCCTTGAGGTGGTCGGGAAACTCGATGAACTCGATCTGGCCTTGGCCGAGCGTATCGATCACCGTTTCGGCAATGGCGCGGAACGGCTGAGCCTTGCCTGTGCCGCAGTTGAAGATGCCGCTCGAGCCGCGTTTCCACAGCCACAGATTGACGTCGGCGACATCGCCGACATGGATGAAGTCGCGGCTCTGCTCGCCGGGCCCGAAACCACCATAGGCGCCGAACAGCTTCGGGTTCTGCCCTTGCTCGACTTGGTTGAACAGATGGAAGGCGACAGAGGCCATGGCGCCCTTATGCGCCTCGCGCGGTCCGTAGACGTTGAAATAACGCAGGCCCGCCACCGGCGAATGGTCGGTATCGAACACGGTACGGCGGACATAGTCGTCGAACAGCTTTTTCGAATAGGCATAGACGTTGAGCGGGCGTTCGTATTGCGGCTCCTCGCGGAACTCGGCGCCGCCGCCATAGACGGAAGCGGAGGAGGCATAGAGAAACGGCACGCGCAGGGCCAGGCAGGCGTGCAGCAGGCGCTTCGAATAGGTGTAGTTGACCTCCATCATGAACTTGCCGTTCCATTCGGTGGTGGTCGAGCAGGCACCCTGGTGGAAAACCGCCTCGATGCGGCCGAGGTCGCCGGCCTCCATCCGCGCCAGAAAATCGTCCTTGTCGAGATAATCGGCGATCTCGAGATCGGCGAGGTTGGCGATCTTGTGGCCGTCGGTGAGGTCGTCGACGACGAGGATGTCGCTGAAACCGTCGGCGTTGAGCGCGGCGACGATGTTGGAACCGATCATGCCGGCGCCGCCCGTGACGATGATCATGAAAGCCTCTGGTACCTTGTGCCGGTTGTAGCCCTTGTGGGATTCTGGCCTTATAGGGGAGGCGGGCCGGGCTGTCGACAAAGCAGGTGGCGGGGCGGCCGGATGAGCGCCACAGTGCCGCCGCAAAGCTCTCGCTTCAGTCGGTGACCACCGGCGAAGCGTGACAGGAGCAAGGTAATGCCGTCAACCGAACTGCTTGTCGCCTTTTTCGCCACCACGGCGATCTTCGCCTATATCCCCGGTCCCGCCATGCTCTATGCCGCCGCGCAAACCATGGCGCGCGGCCGCTGGTCCGGGCTGATGGCGGCGCTCGGCATCCATCTCGGCGGTTACGTTCATGTCTTCGCCGCCGCCGTCGGCCTGTCGGTGCTTTTCCATGCCGTGCCGGTGCTTTACATGGCGGTCAAGCTGGTCGGTGCGCTGTATCTGATCTGGCTCGGTGTTTCTTTGTTTCGCGCCAAGGCGCAAGGCGACGTTGTCTTGCCGGGAATTCAGCCGAAATCCGCCCGCCGCGCGTTTTTCGAGAGCGTTGCCGTCGAGGTGCTCAACCCGAAAACGGCGATTTTCTTCATGGCGTTCCTGCCGCAATTCATCGATGCCTCGGCAGCGTTTCCGGTCTGGCTGCAGTTCGTCGTGCTTGGAACGATCGTCAATTTGATGTTCTCGTCGGCCGACATTGTTTGCGTGGTGCTGGCCGGCGCGGTGATCGCCAGGCTGCGGCAGTCGAGCCGGGCGCAGCGCCTGATGCGGCGCGCCGGCGGTACGATGCTTGTTGGGCTGGGCGTGCATGTCGCGTTGCAGAAAAGCTGACGCACTGTCTCGCCGCGGCGATCGCTCGAAGGCCTGCCGTTGCGTCGGCTGAAATTGCGGTATATCGGCATCGCCATGAACGGCCGGCCCTGCCAATCGAATCCCCCGTCACTGAAAATCGGCTCTCCCACGCGTTGACATGATCAAGCTGCCCTCTCCCGAACCTCTTCACCGCGCCATTTCGCGCTTCGGTGGCGCCACCGTGCTGGTGGTCGGCGATTTCATCCTCGACCGTTTCGTCAACGGCGTGATCGAGCGCATTTCGCCGGAAGCGCCGATCCCCGTGCTGCACGGGCGCGGCGAAACGCTGGCGATGGGCGGCGCCGGCAATGTCGTCGCCAACATCGTTTCGCTCGGCGCTGCCGTGATACCGGTCTCGGTGATCGGCGCTGACGAGGCCGGCAAGAACCTCATGCGCATGCTCGGCGACTTTGGCGTCGACACCGGCGGGCTGGCGCAGGATGCCGATCGCATGACGTCGTCCAAAAGCCGCTTCAGCGCGCTCAACCAGCAGGTGCTGCGTTTCGACGAAGAGGAAATCAAGCCGCTGGGCGATGCCGAGCGCGCGGCATTGGTCGGGCATTTTCGCGAAGCGCTGGCGCGGGCCGACATCGTCATCCTGTCCGACTATGGCAAGGGCGTGCTGCTCGACGGTGTCGCCGGCGAACTGATCTCGATCTGCCGGCAAGCGGGCAAGCCGGTGCTGATCGATCCGAAGGGCCGCGACTATGCGCGTTATGCCGGCGCGACGGCAATCACGCCCAACCGCAAGGAACTCGGCGAGGCGGTCGGCCGCGCAGTGTTTGCCGACGACGAGATCGAGGCGGCGGCACGCCAGCTGATTTCGACGCACGGTTTCGATTTCGTCGTCGCGACGCGCAGCGAAAAGGGCATGAGCGTCATCGGTGCGGACGACGCCCGCCATATCGCCACGCAGGCGCGCGAAGTGTTCGACGTTTCGGGCGCCGGCGACACGGTGATCGCGACGTTTGCACTGGGACTTGCAGCAGGCGCCGACCGCGTCATGGCAGGATCAATCGCCAACGCCGCCGGCGGTGTTGTCGTCGGCAAGCGCGGCACGGCGCGGCTGACGATCGAGGAACTCACGGGTGCGCTGTTTCGCTCGCATGGTCCGGTCGCCCACTTGGATGCGATCCTCGATGCCGCCGCCGCCGCGCGGCTGGTGGCGGGCTGGAAAGACGAGGGCTTGAGCGTCGGCTTCACCAATGGCTGTTTCGATATCCTGCATGCCGGCCATGTCAGCCTGTTGCATGCGGCCCGCAGCCAGTGCGACCGGCTGGTGCTCGGCCTCAACAGCGATGCCTCGGTGCGCCGGCTGAAAGGGCCGGGGCGCCCGGTCAACGACCAGCATGACCGGGCCTGCGTGCTGGCAGCACTTGCCTCGGTCGACGCCGTCGTCATCTTCGAGGAGGATACGCCGCTTTCGCTGATCGAGGCGCTGAGCCCCGACATACTGGTCAAGGGCGCCGACTATACGGTCGATCAGGTGGTTGGCGCCGATGTCGTGCAGAAGGCCGGCGGGCGCGTCGTGCTGGTCGACCTCGTCGCCGGCAAGAGCACGACCGGCACCATCGGCAGATTGCGCGCCGGGAACTGAGGGTTTCATGTCCGAACTGAACGATTACCTGGCCCGCTCGGCGGCCGCGATTTCGGCGATGGTCGAGCGTGACCTGACCAGCGAGATGGAGCGGGCGGTCAGCGCCGTCGTCGCCGCGCTTTCGCAGGGCAAGGCGCTGCTGATAGCAGGCAATGGCGGTTCGGCCAGCGACGCCATCCATATCGCCGGCGAGCTGGTCGGCCGCTTCCTCAGGGAGCGCAAGGCCTACAACGTCATCGCGCTGCCGGCCAACGCGGCGGTGCTGACCGCCTGGGGCAATGATTACGGCTTCGACACGGTGTTTGCGCGCCAGGTCGAGGCGCATGGTTCGGCGGGCGCCGTGCTGCTCGCCATCTCGACCAGCGGCAATTCGCCAAGCATCCTCGCCGCCGCCCAGCAAGCGCGCATGATGGGCATGACGGTGATCAGCCTGACCGGCGATACCGGCGGCAAGCTGAAGCCGCTCTCCGACATCCTGCTCAACGTACCCTCGACCTCGACGCCGATCATCCAGCAGGGGCATTTGTGCCTCTACCACCATTTGTGCGAAATGGTCGAAACGCGCCTCTGCGACGCGGGGTGATCCTCGAACTCTCAGGACCTGGGTTCCTCGCCCACCGCGAAGCGGGGGAGAGGTGGCCGCGCAGCGGCCGGAGAGGGGGCTTCGTAGAGCGCGGTTCCCCTCTCCGTCTCGGCTTCGCCGAGCCACCTCTCCCCACTTTCGTGGGGCGAGGAACCCAAGCTGGAATGAAGGCAGGCAATTTTGTTCTTGCTTTGTGCCGGCAGCTATGCTACTATTTTCAGTATGGTGATGATTCCACCGACGATCCCGCCCGCCGAGGCGGGTTTTTTGTTTCCGGGTTTTTGTTTCGCAGCTGCTTTGCCTGGTCTCTCAGGCCGAAAACGCCACCAACCCTTCGTCTTTGACCCGGCGGATGGTCAGCGCGGTTCGCACCGTATCGACATTGGGGGCCGAGGCCAGTTCCTCGATAACGAAGGTCTGGAAGGTGCCGAGATCGCTCGCCACGCAATGCAGCAGGAAATCGGACTCGCCCGACACCATCCAGGCGTCGCGCACGATCGGCCAGCCACGGGTGCGCTCGGCGAAGGTCTTGAGTTCGGCGTCGGCCTGGTGATGCAGGCCGATCAGACAGAAGGCGACGACGTCGAGGCCGAGCGCCGGAGCGTTGAGCAAAGCGCGGTAGCCGCGGATGATGCCGGCCTCTTCCAGCCGCCTGACGCGGCGCAGGCACGGCGGCGCCGAAATGCCGACGCGGCTCGACAGTTCGACGTTGGTCATGCGTCCGTCCTGCTGAAGCTCGCGCAGGATCTTCCAGTCGATAGCATCGAGATCGGCCTTGATCGGCATGGTGGCTTCCGTGGTGACGCGAAAGAATCTTTCGCGACTTTGTAATTAAACGACTTTGCTGTCTATTCCATCCGCTGGATCGAGGATTTTCGCATCATCTTGCTGCGGGTTGCTTGTCGCCGTCGCCGGCGCCGAAGCTTTCCGGGGACGAACGGCAACTTGCCTTGCTGGCGTCGCAGGCAACACTTACATTACGCGCAACAATCGATGAGAGTTCATGCCACAATCCATGGCTGCTCCCCGCAGAGGTTTTTCATGATCACCAAGCACGCGCCTGTTCTCATCATCGGCTCCGGCCCCGCCGGCTATACGGCGGCGATCTATGCCGCCCGCGCCATGCTCAAGCCGATGCTGGTCGCCGGCCTGCAGCAGGGCGGGCAACTGATGATCACCACCGATGTCGAAAACTATCCGGGCTTCGCCGCACCGATCCAGGGTCCATGGCTAATGAGCGAGATGCTCAGGCAGGCCGAGCATGTCGGCACCGACATCGTCAACGACATCATCACCGAGGTCGACCTCAACGTGCGGCCGTTCCGCGCCAAGGGCGATTCCGGCACGATCTATACCGCCGACGCGCTGATCATCGCCACCGGCGCGCAGGCCAAATGGCTGGGCATCCCGAGCGAACAGACCTTCATGGGATTTGGCGTTTCGGCCTGCGCCACCTGCGACGGCTTCTTCTATCGCGGCAAGGATGTCGCGGTGATCGGCGGCGGCAATTCGGCGGTGGAGGAAGCGCTCTATCTCTCCAACCTGGCCAAGAGCGTCACCGTCATCCACAGGCGCAGCGATTTCCGCGCCGAGCGCATCCTGCGCGAGCGGCTGCTGCGGAAAGATAATATCCGCGTCATCTGGGACACGGTGATCGACGAGATCACCGGCAGGCCCGGCAAGGCGCCGCTGCCGCCTTCGGTCGAAGGGCTGAAGCTGCGCAACGTGGTGACCGGGCAGGAGATGCATCTGGTGGTCGACGGCGTGTTCGTGGCGATCGGCCACGCGCCGGCGGTCGAGCTGTTTGCCGGCAAGCTGAAGCAGAAGCCGAACGGCTATCTGTGGACGGCGCCGGATTCGACCCGCACCGACATGCCGGGCGTGTTCGCCGCCGGCGACGTGACCGACGACATCTACCGCCAGGCGGTGACGGCGGCCGGGCTCGGTTGCATGGCCGCGCTCGAGGCGGAAAAATATCTGGCGGGGATCGAGGTTCACCGCGAAGCGGCGGAGTGATTGTTCGATAAGCGGCTGAGAAAAGCCGCGCAAAAGCCTGATTTTTCATTCAGACGCCGAAAACAGGCGGACGCCAGAAAACAGGACGAGGGGAAATCATGGCGTTGGATTGGGACAAGCTACGCGTGTTTCACGCCGCGGCGGAAGCGGGGTCGTTCACCCATGCCGCCGAGACACTGCATTTGTCGCAATCGGCGATCTCGCGGCAGGTCAGCGCGCTCGAGCATGACGTCGGCGTGCCGCTGTTCAATCGCCACGCCCGCGGCCTGGTGCTGACCGAGCAGGGCGAGATGCTGTTCCGCACGGCGCACGACGTGCTGATGAAGCTCGAAACCATCAAGTCGCGACTGACCGAAACCAAGGACCGGCCCTCCGGCGTGCTCAGGGTGACGACCACGGTCGGCCTCGGCGCCGGCTGGCTGACCGAGCGCGTGCAGGAATTCATCGAGCTCTATCCCGAGGTCAGCCTGCAGCTCATCCTGGCCAATGAGGAGCTCGATCTCACGATGCGCCAGGCCGACTGCGCCATCCGGCTGCGCCAGCCGCAGCAGCCCGACCTCATCCAGCGCCGCCTGTTCACCGTGCATTTTCATCTCTACGCGGCGCCATCCTATGTAAACAAATACGGCAAGCCGAATTCGATCGCCGAGCTGAAAACCCATCGCATCGTCACCTTCGGCGTGCCGGTGCCGGCGCATCTGTCGGAACTGAACTGGCTGGAGACGGTCGGCGATTTCGAAGGCGGGCAAAGGGTGCCGACGCTGCAGATCAACGACATATTGTCGATCAAGCGGGCGGTGCAGGGCGGCGCCGGCATCGCCATGCTGCCCGATTACGTGGTCAGCAAGGATTCCGGGCTGGTGCAGTTGCTGCCCGAGACCGAAGTGCCGTCCTTCGATACCTATTTCGCCTATCCCGACGCGATGAAGAACCAGGCGAAGCTGCATGTCTTCCGCGATTTCATCATCGCCAAGGCGCGCAGCTGGTCGTTCTGATTTAATGCATGTCGCGCAAAAGTGTGCAGCGGTTTTGCGATAACGACATGCATCAAACAAGAACCTAAAGCGCGTCGCATGACGTCGGTCGAACGCAACGCGCTTTAGGAACGCGTATCCGCCAGCGTGCTGGCGCCGTAGCGCAAACCGTCTACGAGCAGGGCAACCATGCGCCGCGCCTGGGCAGGGCCGCCGCCGTGTGCCGGCATGGCAAGGCTGGCGGCCGCCCCTAACAGGTCGCCCGGCTCGATATCGGCGCGCACCTCGCCGGCCGCGGCCGCCGCCTCCAGCAATGTTTGAAGCGCGGGCCGGAGCCGTTGGTTGAAATAGGCAGGCAAAGTGTCGAATGCCGGATTGCCTGAGTACAGGGCTGCCGCGAGGCCGCGTTTTGCCGTGATGAAATCCACATAGCGCTGCATCCACAGGGCGAGCGCTTCACCGGGCCTATGCTCTCTGGCCAGGACCGGTGCGGCGTCCGCACAGGCGTCAACCTCGTGACGGAAGACGGCCACGATCAGGTCCGAGCGCTGTGGAAAGTGGCGGTAGACGGTGCCGACGCCGACGCCAGCCTTTTCCGCGATCTCTCGCACCGGAGCCTCCACGCCGGAGGTCGCGAACACCGCCATGGCCGCCCGGAGCAACGCGTCGATGTTGCGCCGTGCGTCGGCGCGCACGTTGCGATCCGCGCGGTCGCGGGGTTCCAGACCATCGCCTTGATCCGTTTTGCCGTTCGGCGTTTTTTCGCCCATCAAATTACCTCTTGCAAACGGAACCTTGTTCCGGATATATGTGGAACGTGGTTCCGTTTGACTTGTATCTAGCACGGCAAATCGGTGTTGGCCACACATCGGTGCACAAAAGGAGATTACCATGCAGGACAAACCCGTCGCCCTGGTCACCGGGGCCAACAAGGGCATCGGTCTTCAGATCGCCAAGGACCTCGCGGCGAACGGCCTTACCGTGCTCGTAGGATCGCGCAGGCTCGAGCATGCCGAGGCAGCCGCAAATAGCATCGGAGAGGATGCCCACGCTCTGCAGCTCGACGTCACCGACCAGGCGTCGATCGCCGCCGCGGCAGAGCGCATCCGCATCGAACTCGGCCGCCTCGACGTGCTGGTGAACAATGCCGGCATCTCCCATGCGGGAAAGCCGGGCAGGCCGCTCGAGGAGATCATCAACTCGGGCCGCCCGAGTGTTGCGTCTCTCGACGACGTACGCGCGGTGTTCGAGACGAACGTGTTTGGCATCGTCGCCGTCACGCAAGCGATGCTGCGGCTCCTTCGTGAGGCCCCGGCGGCGCGTATCGTCAACGTATCGAGCGGCGCCGGCTCGCTGACATTGAACGCGGATCCGGCCTTTCCGTACCGCACGTCGTTTGGCGCCGTTTACAACCCGTCGAAGACGGCCGTCAACGCGATGACGCTCGCCTTCGCCATCGAGCTCGAGGAGACCGGCATCAAGGTCAACGCTGCCTGCCCGGGCTACACCGCGACGGAGCTCAACAACTTCGAAGGTCCGCGCACCGTCGAACAGGCCGCGCGGGAGCCCGTGCGCCTCGCGCTTCTCGACGCGAACGGTCCGACGGGCACGTTCTCGAACGAGGACGGCCCGCTGCCGTGGTGACGTTGCCTTGGAGCCTGCTTCAGCCGCGCCAAGGTGTCAGGCGGGGCAGCCAGCCTGGTACGGCACGGCGGTAGGCCTCGTATTCGTCACCGTAGCGGCGGGCAAGCGTCGGTTCCTCATATAGTCTCACGAAGGAGATCATGGCGGCCGCGGCGATGACTAGATAGGCGGCGACCGTCCAGCTCGAAAACAGCAGTGCCTGGCCGAGGACGATCGACAGCACGGCGATGTACATCGGATTGCGGACATGGCGGTAGATGCCGCCGACGACCAGCCTTTCGGTCGGCGCGACCGGGGCGGGCGTACCCAGGCCCTCCAGGGCAAACCGGGCAAAGGCGTGCAGCAGTATGGCTGTGCCGGCGACAACCAGCAGCCAGCCCACAGGAACGAAACCGGGCAGTCTCGACCAGGGCAGGCGATAGCGATCGGTCAGCAGCCAAGGCAACAGTCCGGCGACCACGCCGGGCGCTACAGCAAGGAAGATGACGCTGCCGGCGATCGCCGAAGTGGCTCGCATATAGCTCTCCTTACGGGCGCGGCCTTGAACGGTCTCCTGCAACGCGCTGCAGGTCTTGTCCGGCATGTAACCCAAACCGCTGCACCCTCAGGTCAAGCTCGATGGCGGGCTTTTGGGCGGCATGCACCAGCAAGGTCTGGCTGCCGAAAAAACAAACGCGTGCTGCACGATTCCACGTCATCCTGCGTTTTTCGACTTTCCGAGCAGGAATCGCTGCTGATTCGCGGCCGCGGATCGATTTTTGCCTTGCCGCAGGCTGTATTTCAGCGATTCAACTGGTCCTATTGCGCTTCGGGACGGATTAGACCACAGCCGGCGCCTTTTTGCATGTGAGTGTTGCAAAATAGATGCTTGTTTCTTGGGCATGAAGAGCACATATGTAGATCATCTCCTGAGCGCGTTCTCCTCCCATTAGCGCTCTCGAGTGTTCCCCTCTGGAGGTTAGCCTTAACAGGCACTTCCAATCAAACTCAGCCGGGTCTTCATTGATCCGGCTTTTTTGTTGCCCGAAACCAACACATCGCCAGAAAATCGGCCGGAACGGTCGCGTAACAGTGACATGTAACCTCGGGTAACATCCCGCGGGCGCGCCAAATCGATTAAGCAGAGCACAGGACGCGGTGTGGCTCGTCCGGGGGATGGGGGCATCACTCGGACGACCCGGGCTCAGGCAGCTACCGCGTCCGAACCTTCCTCCGCCAAAACACCGGCGGCAAGCATGCGGCGGACCTGCCGTTTCGCCTCCCACGAAGACGGTCCGCAAGAAACGGCGCCCCGGAGATCCGGGCGCCGTTTCCTGTTGGGCCGCAAAGGCAGCTCAGGCGGCCTTGCCGTTGGCGTTCAGCGCCTCGTCGGCCAACCGGCCGGTGAGTTCGGCCATGTGGTCGAAGACGGCCCGGTAGCTGGCGACACCCGCCGTGGCCGAGCGCAGCTCGATGATGAGGTCGCCGATCTCGGCTTGCGGCATGGTCGCCTCGACGACGTCCCATCCGGGCCAGTCGGGCCGCGCGTCGTAGCCGAGGATCTGGCCGCGCCGTTGCGGGATCAGCGCAATGATCTTCGACGTCGCGTCGGACGGCGTGACGATCTCGACCTTCATCACCGGCTCGAGCAGCACCGGCGAGCACGCGGCCATGCCTTCTTTCATCGCCAGCTTCGCCGCCATCTGGAAGGCCATGTCGGACGAATCGACCGCATGGTAGGAGCCGTCGGAAAGGTTGACGGCAACATCGACGACCGGGAAGCCGAGCGGCCCGGACTTCAGGTAGTCACGCACGCCGGTCTCGACCGACTGGATGTAGGTCTTCGGCACGACGCCGCCGGTGATCGTATCGGTGAACTGGAAGCCTGACCCGCGCGGCAGCGGTTTGATCTCAATCACGACGTCGCCGAACTGGCCGTGGCCGCCTGATTGTTTCTTGTGGCGGCCGCGCTGCTGCGTCGCTTTGCGGATCGTCTCGCGGTAGGGCACGGCCGGCACATGGCCTTCGACCGGGATCTGGTTCTTGCCTTCCAGCCGCTCGCGCACGACGCGCAGATGCATCTCGCCATGGCCGGACAGCACGGTTTCGGCCGAATCCTGGTTGTGATGCAGGTTGAGTGAGGGATCTTCCTCGGCCAGGCGCTGGATGGCCGCCGACATCTTGACCTCGTCCTTGCGCTCTTTCGGCCGCAGCGCGAAGGCGAAGACCGGTTGCGGCGGCGCCAGCGTGACCAGCGGCTGGATGCCGCCCTTGGTCGAGCTCAGCGTCTGGCCGGTCCTGACGGCGTCCAGCTTGCCGAGCGCGACCGTGTCGCCGGCCTTGGCCGAAGTCAGCTTGACCTGGTCCTTGCCGAGCATCTTGTAGATGCCGGAGACCTTTGCCGTTTCGCCATTGGAAAGGAACAGCTCGGCGGCGTCGGCGACCTGGCCGGACAGGATGCGCGACACAGACAGCTTGCCGCCATGCGCGGTGTGGATGGTCTTCATCACCTGGACCACGGTGGCATTGCCATCGGGAGCGCCGAGGCGCTGGCGCGTCGCCTCGATGTCGGGTGCGTCGTGACGGATCGCCTTCAACAGGCGCAGCACGCCATTGCCCTTCTCGGCGGTGCCGATCAGCACCGGCGTCACCATGCCGTCGCGCAGGTCGGCGGCAAGATCGTCGAAGATCGCATCCTTCGGCGGTTCAATCTCGTCCAGCAATTGCTCCATCAGCCGGTCGTCATGGTCGGCGAGCGTCTCCAGCATGGAAAAGCGCGCCTCGAGCTCGCGCGCCTTGTCGTCGCTCGGGATCTGGGCGACCTCGCTCTCGGCATATTCGCGGTAGATGTAGGCACGTTCCAGAGCGAGGTCGATCGAGCCGATGACGACGCCGTCCTTGCGCAGCGGGATCTGGCGCAGCAGCAATGGCACCGAGCTTGCCGGCTGCAGCATCTTCAGCGTGTCGCGCACACCTGCTATCGCCTTGTCGACCTTGTTCAGGAACAGCATGCGCGGCACGCCGAGATCGTCGAGCTTGCGCATGATCAGCTGCAGGGCAGGGATCTTCTTCTCGTCGGCCTCGGCAACGACCACGGCGACGTCGCAGGCGGCCAGCACCGGCTCGGCTTCGAAGGAGAATTCGATGGAGCCGGGACAATCGACGAAGGTGAACGGCTCGCCCATGAAATCGGTGGTGGCGAAGGTCGCCTCGACGCTCATGCCGTGAGCGCGCGCCTCGGGCGAATGATCGGAAACGGTATTTCCGGACGAAACGGGATTCTGGCGGGGAATGGCGCCTGTACGGGCGAGTATGGCTTCGAGAAGTGTCGTCTTACCGCTTGCGAAGGGACCGACTATGGCAATGCATTTCGGTCCCGTGCGTCGTCCTCCGGCGCGAGTACCCATGGCTGACCTCCACTCAGGCGTTTCCCTGTGAGCGGCGGCCGGCCTGTCGGCCGTCGCGGGCGAGGCTTTTTTCAATTTGCCACCTACCCAAAGGGCATCGTCCCACGGGCAGGCCGGGAGGGCAAGGGATTTGAGGTTGAAGGGATTTGAAGTTGGGGCCGGTTCAGCCGGTGCCGGTCAGGCGCGACGCCAGCGGGGGTGCGTCCACGCGCTGCACCGCCACCGTCTCGGCAAAGCGCGCGAGCAACGGATTGAACAGGTCCGCACGCTCCCAGAAAGGCGCATGCCCGGCGCCGGAGACGATGTGGCAATGCTCCCACAGCGAGCCGTATGCGAGCGTCTCAAAATAGCCGAGCCGGACGAACGGATCGTTCTCGCCATTGACGATAGCGACCGGAAACGCGGCTTGCTCGACCACCTGTCTCTGGTCGGCGCCCTTGCCGGTGAGCATGCCGCGCGTCACCGCGGCGCGCAGCCGGCCGTCGGTGCGCAGGATGGCTTGGCGAAAGGACGGATCGGCGGTGTCGCCGAAACACAGCGTCTCGAAGCGCTCGGCATCGCGTTCGGAATACGTCTTTTTGGACGCCAGCAGCATGTCCCAATGCGCGTGGAAGCCGCGCAGCATGCCGAAAGGACCCTTCGATACCGGCGGCGCGCCGGTCAGCATCAGCCCGCCGACGGCGCGGTGAAAACTCGCGAGTTCGATTGCCACGTGCCCGCCAAGCGACCAGCCGAAGACGACGGCGCGGCCGATCCCCAAAACATCGAGGAGCTGAGCCGCCGATTGGGCAAGGCCGGCGATGGTGTAGTCCGTCGCCGGATCGCGGGCGTCCGACGATTCGCCATGGCCGGGCAGGTCGAAAGCAATCAACCGATGGGCAGCGGCCAACGGGCTGTCGAACTGGCGGGCGAATACGGCGCGCGAACTGCCCGAGCCGTGGATCAGGACAAGCGGGATGCCGGGTCCCGACGACTGGCTGAGGCGCAAATCCGCTTGCGGCGTGCGGATCGTGCGGTGGGAAACGGCCATATCTGGTTTGGACCTTGGGATTGTCTCCAGGTCAACATCGCATGCCGAGGTCACCATGTTGTTTAGAACGGTGGTTAAGAAATGATTTCTCGGCTTGCGCCGGGTATGATGAACGAATCCACCACAGCTAACCCCGGGACCCTGATGATGGAATCCACGCTCGACCTTCTCCTCTCGATCAGCAGCATCGCGACGCTCGGGCAATATGCCTGGTCGATGCGCGCGCATTTCCAGTCGCAGACCATGTCTCAAGGCGCGATGATCATTTCGGCCGTCGTGGTCGGCACGGCGCTGTTCTTTCTTGCGCTGCTGTGGATCGAGCGGCAGCCGGTGGCGGCGAAGATCGGCGGGCTCGCCATCGAACTGGCAAGCTCGGCGCTGTTCTGGTGGGCGATCTCGGTCTCCCGCAAGGCGCGGCTGCGGTTCGCATTCGATCCTGACAATCCCGACAGCCTGGTGACCGAAGGCCCTTATCTCCATGTCCGGCATCCGTTCTACACGTCCTACATCATCTTCTGGATCGGATGGGGTATCGCGACCTGGTCGGTCTGGGCGGTGGTGCCGGTCGCCGGCATCGTTACGATCTACGTGATCGCAGCCTTGGACGAAGAGCGTAAATTTTCGCGGACAAGGTTGGCCGATGCCTACGACGTTTACCGCACGCGGACCGGTCTGTTCTGGCCGCGTTTTGCCCGCAGCCGGCAGGAGATGCAGCCGGCATCGGACGAAAGTGGTAGGGTCTAAGACACTGGATTGAATCGAGGACTTGCGACGATGAAGATTATTGCCTGCGGCAGCGTGCCGACGATTGTTGCGCCGGAAAAATACTTCACTGGCCGGGTTTTGCAGACGCCGATCATCGAGAAAGAGGCGCCGGCGCGGCTCAGAGCCACGCTGGTCAGCTTCGAGCCCGGCGCCCGCACCCACTGGCACACGCATCCGCTCGGCCAGACGCTCTATGTCACGTCCGGTGCCGGTCTCGTGCAAAGCTGGGGCGGCCCGCTGCAGGAGGTCAGGGCCGGCGACGTCATCTCCTTTGCGGCCGGCGAAAAGCACTGGCACGGCGCCGCGCCCAAATCGGCGGTGACCCACATCGCCATGCAGGAGGCGCTCGAGGGTGTGCATGTCGATTGGCTGGAGAAGGTGAACGACGAGCAGTATGGCGGCTGAAACGTCTCAGACCAGCGCGGCGGTAAAGCGCTGGATGCGCGTGCAGGCCTCTTCGAGCAGAGCCTCCGACGTGGCGTAGGAGATGCGGAAGTTCGGGCCGAGGCCAAAGGCCGAGCCGAAAACAACCGCCACGCCCTCGGCCTCGAGCAGTTCCGAGCAGAAGGTTTCGTCGCTGTCGATCACCTTGCTGCTCTTGGTCTTCCTCCCGATCAGCTGGGCACAGGAGGGATAGACGTAGAACGCACCCTCCGGCGACGGACAGGTGATGCCGCGCGCCTGGTTGAGCATCGAGACGACGAGATCGCGCCGGCCCTGGAAGATCGCCTTGTTCTTCGGGATGAAATCCTGCGGGCCGTTCAGCGCTTCGACCGCCGCCCATTGGGCGATGGTGCAGGCGCCGGAGGTCTGCTGGCCCTGGATCATGTCCATCGCCTTGATCAGCGGCACCGGGCCTGCCGCGTAGCCGATGCGCCAGCCGGTCATGGCATAGGCCTTCGACACGCCGTTCATCGTCAGCGTGCGCTCATAGAGCTTAGGCTCGACCTCGGCGATGGTCTTGAAGACGAAGTCGCCATAAGTCAGGTGCTCGTACATGTCGTCGGTCAGCACCCAGACATGCGGGTGCTTCAACAGCACGTCGGCCAGGCTCTTGAGTTCCGCTTCGGTGTAGGCGGCGCCCGAAGGGTTGGAAGGCGAGTTCATCAACAGCCATTTGGTGCGCGGCGTGATCGCCTTTTCCAGCACGGCCGCCGTCAGCTTGAAGCCGTTGTCGATGGAGGTGTCGGCAAAGGCCGAGGTGCCGCCGCAGATCGCCACCATTTCGGGATAGCTCACCCAGTAGGGCCGCGGGATGATTACCTCGTCACCGGGGTTCAGCGTCGCCATGAAGGCGTTGAACAGGATCTGCTTGCCGCCGGTGCCGACGATGGTCTGCTCCGGCCGGTAGTCGAGATTGTTCTCGCGCTTGAATTTTTTTGCGATCGCATCGCGCAGCGGCACGATGCCGGATACCGGCGGATACTTCGTCTCGCCTCGGCGGATGGCCTCGATCGCGGCGTTCTTGATGTTGTCGGGGGTGTCGAAGTCCGGTTCGCCGGCGCCCAGCCCGATCACGTCGCGGCCAGCGTTTTTCAGCTCGCGCGCCTTCTGCGTCACCGCGATGGTCGCGGAAGGCTTTACGCGGGAAAGTGCGTCGGCAAGAAAGGCCATGACAGATATCTCCAGAAAAGACCGGCGCGGCGACGGCGCCGCGGCGCCTCTCATGTCGCATCATCTTGTCAAGCGCAAGCCCAGCGCAGGCATTGTCGAATGAGCCAGCGCGCAATGCTGGCAACAATAAATTCACCAACGATCGGTAAAAGCTAGAACGGCAGGACCGTGGCCGGTCCGCCAGTCTCGCATAGCGAGGAACCGTGACGCGCAGCATCGGGCTTGCCCATATCATCCGCCATGATGACGGCACCGCCAGCGGTGTCTGGGGGGTCTATACGCTGCAAAGCGCGTTCCAGCCGATCTTCGCCTTCAACAAGGGCAAGCTTTCCGTCGTCGCGTTCGAGGGGCTGATCCGGCCGTTCCGCGAAGGCGAGCCGCAGCCGCCAATGAGTTTCTTCAACAGCTGTCCGGCGGTCGACCGCCTGCATATCGAGGCGCTGACACGGACGCTGCACCTTCTGAACGCCGGCGCCTGCCTGCCGCGAGACGCCTCCATCTTCATCAATTTCGATCCATCGGTGTTCACCGACCGCAGCATCGCCGACAAGGCGCTGCGCGACATGCGGCTGGTGCTGCACGAGGCCGACATCGATCCGCGCCGCGTCGTCTGCGAGGTCACCGAGCAGAAATCGGCGTCGCAGGAAACGCTCTACAATTTCGTCGAGGCGCTCAGGGGCAATGGTTTGCGCATTGCCGTCGACGATTACGGCGCGGACGAATCCGACATCAATCGCATCAAGGAACTCAGGCCAGACATCGTCAAGTTCGACGCCGACTGGATCATGACGCTGATGGAGTCCGGTGCCGGCTTCGCCTTGCTGACCGCTATGGTGACAAGCTTCGAAGAGCAAGGCATCCGTACGGTATTCGAGGGCATCGAGACGGGCTGGCAGCTTGAGCTTGCCGAAAAGTCGGGCGCCTCGATGGTGCAAGGCTTCGTGCTGGCACGCCCGGAGCTTGCACCGACCAGCTTTCACGTCTTCGACAAGGCCGGGCAAGCATCAGCGGTGTCGCCCGATAAGGAAAAAGTTCCCGCGGCCGTTTCGCCATCGCGGCGGCCGATGCGGACCTTTGGCCGCAGGGTGGCATCGTGACCGGGCGGGCCGACATGCGGCGCAAGGTCGGCGAAGCGACCTTTGCCGACGAGGTCGGCATTGAATATGGCGTCTACGGCGCATTCCGGCTGAGGAGCGCCTACCAGCCGGTCTTCGCGCCGCGTGGCAGGTTTCTCGCCGCCGTCGCGGTCGAGGGACTGATCGAGCCGCATCGTGCAGGCAGGCCGGTGGCGCCGCAAATGTTCTTCGAAGGCGTGCCGGCAGCGGATCGGCTGTTTGTCGAAACCATGTGCCGGGTGCTGCATTTGCGCAACTTCCGCAACATCGGCGTCGACGGGCTCGACCTCTTCTTCAACTACAATCCGCTGATCAACGATGACCCCGCACGGGCGCTGGCCGAAATCAGGCTGATGACCAGGCATCTGACGGATTTCGGCCTGCATCCCGGCATGCTGGTCTGCGAGATCACCGAGCAGGCGGCCGGCGACAAGGTGCTTGTCAGCCTGGCGCGCGAGATGCGGCGCGACGGCGTCCGCATCGCCATCGACGATTTCGGCACCGGGCATTCGACCGAAGAAAGGGTAGCGCTGGTGCAGCCCGACATCGTCAAGATCGACGGCACCTGGTTCGCAGAATTCTGCCGCCATGCCGCCGCCGAGCGGTTTTTCCGGCCGCTGGTTTCGGCACTGCACGACCGTGGCGCCAAGGTGCTGGTCGAAGGCGTCGAGAACGCCACGCATCTGCGCGTCGCGCTGGATGGCGGCGTCGACCTGCTGCAGGGCTTTTACCTTGCCCGGCCGGCGCTGGCCGGTACGCTGTTCGACGAGGAGCCTCTGTCGATCGACAGGCTGCTTGCCAGGGATAACAACGTCATCCCCTTGTTCGGATGAATGCATCAGCGGCGCTGATAGTTACGCCAAAACAAATCACTGGATGAAGCCGCCGCTGCCGCGATAGAGGCTGGATCAATCCCTGAGACGGGTGGTTGCGAGCAAGGGGGAGCACCGATGATACTCTATGGAATGATCGACAGCGGCAATTGCTACAAGCCGCGCCTGTTGATGGCCAAGCTCGGCATCGCTTTCACCAATGTCGAGGTCAGCTCGCACACCGGCGACACGCGCAAGCCCGACTATGTCGCGAAAAACCCGAACGCCATGGTGCCGCTGCTCGAACTCGACGACGGCCGCCGGCTGGCCGAATCCAATGCCATCCTGCTCCATCTCGCCGAAGGCACGCGGTTTCTGCCGGCGGACAGATACGAACGCGCGCTGGCCTATCAGTGGCTGTTCTTCGAGCAATACAGCCACGAGCCTTATATCGCCGTGCGCAGGGCGCTGCTGACCTTCCCTGAAAGAGCCAAGGACGCAACGCCCGAGCGGCTGGCGGTGACGCTGGAGCGCGGCAACAAGGCGCTCGGCGTCATGGACAAGCACCTGGCCGGGAGCAGCTTCTTCGCCGGCGATGCGCTCAGCGTCGCCGACGTTGCGCTCTATGCCTATACGCATACGGCCGAGACGGGCGGGTTTCAGCTCGACGCCTATCCGGCGGTGGCCGCCTGGCTGCGACGGGTCGAGGCCGACCCGGGGCATGTGCCGCTGGAGTGGGTGGGGTAGTTCTGTCCTCACGCTGTCGCCGCTTCGCGGCTGCTCCGGACGGGGCGCGCCTACAGGCGCGACGCCCGGTCGGGCTTGCGGCCTTCGGCCGGTGGCGTGAATGCTCGCACGCCTTTGCTCTGATTAACGAGGGCAGTTTTGCGTAGGCCTCCCAAAACGAGGGAGTGGCAAAATGATTCACAGAGGCCGGGTCCGGCCGGCGCGATGATCAGTCAATGCCTGCTCGGCAAGCTTGTCCAGTCTGCCGCCCTTGGCGTCGGCTTCGAACTGACGGTCCCACATGTCGGCCTGCAGCGCCTCGAACCATGCGGCAAACGCCTTGAGCTCTTCGGGGCTTAGTTCGGCGATGGATTTCTCAATCTGTTCAAGCTCGCTCACGGGTCGATGGTACCATGACCGGGGTAAAAACAACCACGAAGTGGCCCATAGGACCAAGGCGGCAGTTCACTGGAATCCAGACAGCAAAAAGGCGGGACAAAATCCCGCCTTCCCATGCTTGGTAGCCTGATCGGGAGCGTTTTGGCCGGGCCGGCAGCAATCTGCTGCTTCGGCTTGTCGGGGTCTTCCGCTCCGGCGCGCTTCTCGCGCGACCGCCAGTACATCCGTGACTTGCCGCGCGCCCCCGGGGTTAGCCCGGCGCGCGCCATTCGCAAAATCAGGCTGCCTTGCTCAGAGATCCAGCGGACGACTTGCCAGTGCGGCGGTCCTGCTCGATCTCGAAGTTGATCTTCTGGCCTTCAACCAGGGTCGACAGTCCAGCACGCTCGACTGCGGAGATGTGAACGAAAACGTCCGCGCCGCCGCTGTCAGGCTGAATGAAGCCGAAACCCTTGGTGGAATTAAACCACTTGACCGTACCTGTTGCCATTTCGATAGTCCTTTACGTTTGCTTTAGTTTGACTGGACCGAAACCCAGCCGGTTTGTATCGAGATTTTGGAGATAGAACGTCAGCAAACGCGAATATCGCGAGGCCCGGATCGATCGGCCGAAATATCAATGGACCGCATATAATATGCTTTCGCGCAAAAAACAAGACGGGGCGGAAAATGGCGCGGCGGCAACGCTGCCCAACGGCCGCCCCAATCGCGTGAGAGCGTCGTTGTTGCGCGCCTGACCCGGGAGGATCGCGTCGGCTTCGGGCGCGACCGGGTTTTGGGGAGAGGGCCCATGAAAATCGTTCTGCTTACCGCGTGCTTGACGCTGGTGGCTTCCGAGGCGCAGGCCGTCTCGCGCTACGACCCGACCCGTATGAGCTGCGGCAAGGTGCAGGCGACGATCGCGCGCGAGGGCGCGGTCATCCTGCGCTACAGATCGGCGCGCGTGCCGGGGCTGGCGCTCTACGACCGTTACGTGCGGAGCCAGCAATTCTGCGACATCGGCGAGGTCAGGGCGCGGGCCTCCGTGCCGAGTGCCGATACGAATTCGTGCACCGTCTATAAATGCAAGCGGGTGGAATTCGATCGGCGCTTCCGCCGGCGCCTGCTTCCGGACTAGGCTGGTCGAGATGGGTGCGCCGGGGTACCGGCATCACCTGAATATCAGCACACCTAAAACCCGAACGACACCTGCGCCGGGGGCGGCGGGCCGACGCGCACGCCTTCCATGGCCAGCATCTTTTCCTTGGTGGCCGAGCCGCCAGGGGCGGAAAAGCCGCCGATCTTGCCGCCGGCGGCAAGGATGCGATGGCAAGGGATGACCAGCGGCACCGGGTTGGCGCCGAGTGCGGCGCCCGTCTCACGCGCCAGCCCGGCATGGCCGGCGCGTTTGGCCAGTTCGCCATAGGTGGTGGTTTCGCCGAAGGCGAGTTTTCGCGCGGCATCATAGATCGCCAGGCGGAACTCGTCGACGCCGCTGAGATCGACCGGCACGCCGGAGAAATCGATATCCCCGCCGGCGGCATAGGCCTTGATCGACGCGATCAGCTCGGCAACCCATTGCGGCTCGGGCTTCGCTGCTTGGTCGGCGGCGGCACGGCGTAGCAGCCGGCGCTCGACCGCGTCGCGATTGCGCTGCGGCAGGCAGAGCCGGGTCAGCCCGGCTTCGCTCCAGGCGATGCCCATGAAGCCGAGCACGGTTTCGAAGACCGCGTGGCCGGCGGTGGCATGAGAGGCGTCCATGGCGTGCTCCTTTCCGGAATCCTTCGAAGTACAAATCCAGAACAATATCGCATTTCCCGGCCCGGCTCGCCACCCGAAAACGGTCGAATGCCGCGGATTGCCCGGGGAAAGATGCTGGTGTAAGGACTTCTTAACACCCGACGAACCGGACCCGAGCGCGGCTTGCCAGCAAAATTTCTCTTTCCCGTCCTAGTGGCGGTGTTGGCCGTGGCCGCTCTCAGCGGCTGCACCTCGACTTCGCCGGTGACCCCGGCGCCGGCCTTTACCGAAAATAAGGCCAATACCGACGCCGGCTTTACGATGGCGCTGCCCGACACGGTTTCGGTGCTGCCGGAACCGTCCGGCGTCGCCCAGACGGCGGCGCTGCCGGTCGAGCCGGCCGCCGCCTTTGCCGGGCCGACGCCGCTGGCGGCAACTACCCCCGCCGTCATGACCGCCAATGCCCAGCCTGTTACCGCGACGCCAGCCGTCGCCATGCCGGTCAGCCAACAGACCGCGGCCATGCCCGGCGTTCAGCCGGTCTCCTATACGGTGCCGCAGAACCCGGCCGTTCTGGCGGCGACCAACCCCACCGAGGGTCAGTCGAACGCCGGCGGCCGCAGCGAGATCGAGCGGCTGATCGAGAAATATTCCGCGCTCTACCAGGTGCCGGTCGATCTGGTGCGCCATGTCGTCAACCGCGAGAGCACCTTCAACCCGAAAGCCTACAATCACGGCCATTGGGGGCTGATGCAGATCAAGCACGCGACGGCGCGCGGCATGGGCTATGACGGGCCGGCAAGCGGCCTGTTCGACGCCGAGACCAATCTGAAATATGCGGTGAAATATCTGCGCGGCGCCTGGCTGGTCTCAGGCGGCAACCCCAAGCGCGCCGACCGGCTCTACCAGAGCGGCTATTATTACGACGCCAAGCGCAAGGGGATGCTCGGCGAAACCGGCCTCGGCAGCGAAAGCCTGCGCCGCCGCATGCAGCCCGATGCCTGAGCCGCGCCCGCCGGCGCCAAACGACATCCGCCTGCGCAAGATTCTCGACGACACGCTTCTGGCGCCGCGCTGGCCCGAAGGTTTTTTCATGCGCGCCTTCGAAGCCGCCGATGCACTCGCTTTGCATACGCTGTTGACCGCGGTGTTTGACGACGGCACCGACGGGCCGTTCGACGAATGGTGGCCGCGCATTTCGGGCGACGCGGAATTCGACCCAGCTTTGTGTTTCCTGGTCATCGACGGCAAGGGCCGGCTGGCGGGCGCGGCGCTCTGCTGGACGCGGGCTTTCGTCAAGGACCTTGCCGTCCACCCCGAGGCACGCGGCAAGGGCATCGCCGAGGCGCTGATGCGCCACGCCTTCGCCGAGTTTCGCGCGCGGGGCGCCGAGCATGTCGATCTCAAGACCAATACGGTGGAGAACGCCGCCGCCGTCCGGCTCTATCAGCGGCTGGGGATGGTCGAGGTGGATTGGGCGGGGTGAAGGCGGGGCAAAGCTGGCTTCGGATAAGTGTGTTGATATTCAGCTGAGGCTGCGACGCTCAAAGGTAACGGCATGGATCCTAGGGTCTCCGCGACGTCGCTTCGCTCCTGCTCCGCCCTAGGATGACGAAGGGCACAGTGGCATGAAGGCCAATCGCGGGCGTTGGAGATTGGCTGGAAACCTCCCCTCGCTTCGTCGTCCTAGGGCGGAGCGAACGCGAAGCGGAGCGCAGACCCTAGGATCCATGCCGTTGCCATGGCTGTGGAGCGCAGCGAACCAAAAGGCCCTCATGTGATTTGACGCTGCAGCGCGCTGACCTACCCTCTAGTGCCGGTACCGAGGAGACGAGCGATGCAGTCACCTTTCAACCGGAGCGTCACGCTCGCAGCGGCGGTGATCCTGGCCGCCGCCACCGCAGCCTATGCCCATCACGGCTGGTCGTGGACGCAGGACGGGTTTTTCGAACTCCGGGGCAAGATAACGGCCATCTATATCGGCAATCCGCACGCCACCCTGGACGTCGATGCCGAGGGCGAGGTGTGGCGGGTGGAGATGGCGCCGCCGTCCCGCACGATCGCCGCCGGCCTCACCGAGGAGGTCGCCAAGGTTGGCAACGAGGTGGCCGCGATCGGCCACCGCTCGCGCGACGAGAGCGAAAAACGCATGAAGGCAGTCCGCGTCATCGTCGGCGGCAAGACCTATGACGTCTATCCCGACCGCGTGCCGCCGGCCTGAATGGACGGGTTATTTGTCGGCATCGAGCAACTCGCTTTGGTGCGGGGACTGAAGGCCTCCTTCGTCGCCTATCCCATCGTCAATGCGCTCCACATCATGTCGGTCGGCGCGCTGCTGACCAGCGTCTGGCTCATGGATCTCAGGATCCTGGGCGCCTTCCGCGCGCTGCCGCAGGCGGCGTTCGTCGCGCTGCTGCGCCGCGTGGCATTGGGCGCGTTTGGCGGAGCGCTTGTCACGGGGTCGCTGCTGTTTTCAGTCAGGGCGAGCGAGTATGCGGTGATGCCGATCTTCCTCACCAAGATGACACTCATCCTCCTCGCCGGCGCCAACTTCCTTGTCTTCGTGCGCCGCGTAAAAGGCAGTGACGAGCCGGCCGGTGGGGCCGGGACCGTGCTCGCTGTACTTTCGCTTGTGCTGTGGACGGCTGTGCTGTTTGCGGGGCGGCTTATTGGGTTTCTCGGCTGAGGTGAGCGGCGGCACTGTCGCTTCCAGAGCGGACTGGCGAGCTCCCGACAAATCCAGGGAGGCTTGCCATGAAGAAAGAAGTCATCGAGGTGCCGGTGATGTCGGCAAAGGTGCAGGCGCTCGGCCTGCCGTGCACGACGGCGGTCAGGGTCAACGGTTTCGTGTTCATCTCGGCGACGCCGCCGGTGGATATGGTGACCGGCGAGTTGGTGCGCGGTGACATCGAAACGCAGACCGAGGCATCGCTGAAGGCGCTGAAACACTGCCTGGAAGCGGCGGGCACCTCGCTGGACTATGTCGTGATGGTGCGCATCTACGCCAGGACCCATGCTCCATCGGCACGTGCGAGATCCTGTGGAACCACATGGATTTTACGGCAAGGGCAAGGCGCGGAGTTGACGGGAGCAACTGCACTATAGAGGAGGCGCTGTTGTATGGTGCTATCTAAGCGATGACGCGGCCTTTCGAGGCTAATACGCAGTCAATGTCACGCAGTTGCGCGCAGGATATCTGGGAGAATTTGCGAGGGTAGCCGGAAGGCTGCAACACGTTCTGCCAGATCTGGTCGATTTCCGGATGGCCGATCTGCCCGTCAAGTTCTCGGGTGGAATAATATGCCACTAGTTTCTTTTCGACATCCCTTAATGTCGCGTAGCCGGCCCCGAGGAGCCTGAGCGGGCTAGTCTCGTCAACTGCTCCAATGGGTTCTTGCGCGAAAAAATTGATGGCGATCTCCCGAGCGACGGCCACGGCAGAAATCCGGAATCGTCCGGCGAGACGCTGGCGATATTCCCACTTGAGCTGTCGGAGGGAAAGCAGTGCCTCTTGCTCACTTGTGCATAATCCGAACCTGGAACTTAGCTCGCTCACCAAATTGGCGTAGTCGAACTCATATCTACCTTCCGAGGCGCACATATATATGGCTGCGTTTCTAAACAAGCTAAAGAGAATATCGGCGTCGCAGTATCGTGAATCAAGCGTCGGACTCGCCCGCAGCAATGCAAAGATCATCCATTTGGCATCGTCCCGTTCGGTAGAATAGTATGGGCATGGCCTGTAAGTCTCAAGTGTACTGGCCAACCAACGCCCATCATCTTGAAGGAAGATTGCCTCCTGTTTGATGTGTTGAACAAAAAGGCTTCCCTCGCCACAAATCCTCAAGAACCGATCCGGCGAGTATGCGGCTACGGACCAGCCTTTGGCTGACCATTCGCTACTCAACCTGTCAAGTTGATGATCGTTGGAGGATATAATTAATAGGTCGCCGTCGCTGATGACGTCAGATGATCGACGAGCGTGCGAACCAAATACACAGATGGACTCGACCACTTGTGTCATGGTGCTACCTTGCGCGTGATCATTGACGCTAGTATCGCGAACAATGCGAAGCCCAATATGGCATATCCCGCCACGGCTAATCGGCCGATTTCCGTCTTGGGAGTGATATCGCCGTATCCAAGCGTGGTCAGGGTAATTATTGTAAAATACAAAGCGTCAGAAAATCTCTCAACTTGAATATCGCCGAATTTCAGTCCGAGCCTCTCCGCGAGGAGCCAATTAATTATCGAAAGAGAGATTATTACAAACAACACGGTTCTCACATATGAAGAAAGTCGAATTCCTGATCCGAAAGCGAATTCCCAAATTTTGCTATACGCTATCTGAGATATTAGCGCGCGGTGAATATATACCTCTTTCGGTCTCCATTTGAATGTTTGAGGTTTATTCAGCAAATATTTTAGTTCGTATCGTCTCCAGCGAAAGAACATAAAGCGCGCCTTCGCTTCAAATATTGGCTGGCGCTGATCGTCACTGTTGTTCATTAGTTGTTGATAAAGGCGCACTCCGATATTTTGATGTCTTCGTTTGTCAAGGCATCTTAAGAATGAATCTGGATCTAAATAGCTATCTATGATGGTTATTTTATTAACGTTAGTTCTTACAAAGGTGCATTTAATAAATTCACACTTTCGTACTGTGGTATGTATAAACAAACATTCAACAAATGTACAATTGTCGAAGACTATGTCTTGAATTTCCTTTTTCGAAAAACTAACGTTTTCGAACGTCAAGTCAGAAATTTTGCGGGAATTTTTGTCCGCCGGCTTAAGGAGGTTCGGCTCAAAAAGTATGTCTTTTACCACGCCAGATTTAGAGTTTGAGATAATAGAAAAGAACTCAGCCGCCGTCGTGACTACGGAATAGCCTGGTTTAAGCGTGAAGAAAGGATCAGGACTGTGCGTCAAGTTGGTAGTCCGAAACGGCAGAATTCTTAAGTCATCTCATGTCACGTGTGTTCACGCAACGGCTGGTGTCGGAGAAGGTGGATCAGCGCGTCAGCGCCGAGAGGCCTCACGGAGAAATCGCAATGTTGGCGGGACAGCGCCCCCCTCTGGCCTGCCGGCCATCTCCCCCACAAGGAGGGAGATTGGCTAATCGGCTACGCAAAATACTCCTGCAGCGGCCTCACCTCGAGGCTCCCAGCCCGCAGCGCGGCAATCGCCTCGGCCACTGCAGCCGCACCCGACAGCGTCGTGTAATACGGCACCTTCTGCATCAGCGTCGCGCGGCGCAGCGACTTCGAGTCCGACACCGCCTTCTGGCCGTCCGTGGTGTTGAAGACGATCTGGACCTGGCGGTTGCGGATGGCGTCTTCGATGTGCGGGCGGCCTTCCAGCACCTTGTTTATCTTCTCCGCGGCGACGCCGTTTTCGGCGAGGAAGCGCGCGGTTCCGGAGGTGGCGAGCACCTTGAAGCCCTGGCCGGCGAGGCGCTTGACCGCCGGCAAGATGCCTTTCTTGTCCTCGTCGCGCACCGAGACAAACAGCGTGCCCGCGCGGGGGAGATCAACACCCGCCCCTAGTTGGCTCTTGGCGAAGGCCAGCGCGAAGTCGCGGTCGAGGCCCATGACCTCGCCGGTCGAGCGCATTTCCGGGCCGAGCAGGATGTCGACACCGGGGAAGCGGGCGAACGGGAATACCGCTTCCTTTACGGCGATGTGGCCGGGATTGCGCGGGTCGGGCATGGCGCCGTAATGGGCGAAGGCGTCTTCCAGGCTTTCGCCGGCCATGATGCGGGCAGCAATCTTTGCAATCGGCCGCCCGATGGTCTTGGCGACGAAGGGCACGGTGCGCGACGCGCGCGGGTTGACTTCCAGCACATAGACGGTGCCGTCCTTGATCGCGTACTGCACGTTCATCAGGCCGCCGACATTGAGCGCCCGGGCAAGTGCTGCCGTCTGGCGCTCCAGCTCGTCGACGAGTTCCGATGGCAGCGAATGCACCGGCAGCGAGCAGGCCGAGTCGCCCGAATGGATGCCGGCCTCCTCGATGTGCTCCAATATGCCGGAGACGTAGGTCGACTTGCCGTCGCAGAGGCAATCGACATCGACCTCGATGGCGCCTGAGAGATAGGTGTCGAACAGCAGCGGGTTCTTGCCGAGCAGCGTGTTGATCTGGCCGGTCTTGTCGTTGGGGTATTTTTGCTTGATGTCCTCCGGCACCAGGCCGGGCACGGTGTCGAGCAGATAGGATTGCAGCATGCTCTCGTCGTGAATGATCTGCATGGCGCGGCCGCCGAGCACGTAGGACGGGCGCACCACAAGCGGGAAGCCGAGCTCGCCGGCGACGAGGCGGGCCTGCTCGACCGAATAGGCAATGCCGTTCTTCGGCTGGCTGAGGCCTAGCTTGTGCAACAGCTTCTGGAAACGGTCGCGGTCCTCGGCGAGATCGATCATGTCGGGCGAGGTGCCGAGGATCGGGATGCCGGCCTTTTCCAGCGCATCCGCCAGCTTTAGCGGCGTCTGGCCGCCGAACTGGACGATGACGCCGACCAGCTCGCCGGCCGCCTGTTCGGCGCGCAATATCTCCAGCACGTCCTCCGGCGTCAGCGGCTCGAAATAGAGCCGGTCGGAGGTGTCGTAGTCGGTCGACACGGTCTCCGGGTTGCAGTTGACCATGATCGCCTCGAAGCCGGCGTCGCGCAGCGCAAAGGCGGCATGGCAGCAGCAATAGTCGAACTCGATGCCCTGGCCGATGCGGTTCGGACCGCCGCCGAGGATAACGACTTTTTTGCGCGACGAGACCTGAGCCTCGTTGGCGAGCGCGCCGGCAAACGGCACCTCATAGGTCGAATACATGTAGGCGGTGGGCGAGGCGAACTCGGCGGCGCAAGTGTCGATACGCTTGTAGACGGGATGAACGTCGAGCTTGTCGCGAATCTTCTGGATCTCTTCGACATCCTTCCTGACCAGCGACGCGAGGCGCGCGTCCGAAAAACCCATCGCCTTCAGCATGCGCAGATTGGCGGCGTCCTCGGGAATTCCGTGCTCGCGGATGCGCGCTTCCATGTCGAGAATGCCGGCGATCTGTTCGAGGAACCACGGGTCGATCTTGCACATCGCGTGCACGTCTTCCAGCGAGGTGCCCATGCGGATCGCCTGCGCCACCATGCGCAGCCGGTCCGGCGTCGGCGTGCCCAAGGCGGCGCGGATGGCGTTGCGGTCGTCGACGTGGCTGGCGGCCGTGCTGCCATGGCCGATGCCGGGGATCTCGATTTCGTCCAGCCCGGTCAGGCCGGTTTCCAGCCCGCGTAGCGCTTTCTGCAGCGATTCTTGGAAAGTGCGGCCGATGGCCATGACCTCGCCGACCGACTTCATCGAGGTGGTCAGCACCGGCTCGGCGCCGGGGAATTTCTCGAAGGCAAAGCGCGGGATTTTGGTGACGACATAGTCGATGCTCGGCTCGAACGAGGCCGGCGTGGCGCCGCCGGTGATGTCGTTCTCCAGCTCGTCCAGCGTGTAGCCGACAGCGAGCTTGGCGGCGATCTTGGCGATCGGGAAACCGGTCGCCTTGGAAGCCAGCGCCGACGAGCGCGAGACGCGCGGGTTCATCTCGATCACCACCAGGCGGCCGTCTGCCGGGTTGACGGCGAACTGCACGTTGGAGCCGCCGGTCTCGACGCCGATCTCGCGCAGCACCGCGATCGAGGCGTTGCGCATCATCTGGTACTCTTTGTCGGTCAGCGTCAGCGCCGGGGCGACGGTGATCGAGTCGCCGGTATGCACGCCCATCGGGTCGATGTTCTCGATCGAGCAGATGATGATGCAGTTGTCGGCTTTGTCGCGGACAACCTCCATCTCATACTCCTTCCAGCCGAGCACGCTCTCCTCGATCAGCACTTCGGTGGTCGGCGAGGCGTCGAGGCCGGACTGGACGATCTCGAAGAATTCGGCGCGGTTGTAGGCGATGCCGCCGCCGGTGCCGCCCATGGTGAAGGAGGGGCGGATAATTGCGGGCAGGCCGACATGGTCGAGCGCTTGTGCTGCAATCGCCATGGCATGGCTGATATAGCGCTGCTTGCGGTCGCCCTCACCGAGGTTCCAGCGCGTTTCCAGAGCATCGAGCGCGGCGTCGAGATTTTCGGGCTTTTCCGCCTTCAGCGCGGCGCGCTCGGCCTCGTGCGTCTTGCGGTCGGCATTCTTGACGTCGGTGGCGTTGGCCAGCATCGACTTCGGCGTTTCCAGGCCGATCTTGTTCATCGCCTCGCGAAACAGCGCGCGGTCCTCAGCCTTGTCGATTGCGGTGGCGTCGGCGCCGATCATCTCGACCTGATAGCGGTCGAGCACGCCCATGCGGCGCAGCGACAAAGCGGTGTTGAGCGCGGTCTGGCCGCCCATGGTCGGCAGCAGCGCGTCCGGCCGCTCCTTGGCGATGATCTTGGCCACCACTTCGGGCGTGATCGGCTCGATGTACGTGGCGTCGGCCAGTTCCGGATCGGTCATGATGGTGGCCGGATTGGAATTGACCAGGATAACGCGAAAACCCTCTTCCTTCAGCGCCTTGCAGGCCTGGGTGCCGGAATAGTCGAACTCGCAGGCCTGGCCGATGACGATGGGGCCGGCCCCGATGATCAGGATCGACTTGATGTCGGTGCGTCTTGGCATGTCGAGGGTCCGTTCGGCGGGCGGCTTGCACAAAAAGCCGGACGGGATGACCCGGCCGGTTGTGCGCGCGATTCTGGTATCAGGCTAGGAGGGCCTTATAGGGAAGAGTTTTGCCGGATGTAACCCCCTAAAATGCGGGTAGGGCAGTAGGGCAGTAGGGCAGTAGGGCAGTAGGGCAGTAGGGCAGTAGGGCAGTAGGGCAGAGGTTCGAGCGCCCTTAAGCATATTGCCCTACTGCCCTACTGCCTTATTCCCCTTACCACTATCCCCCAGCGCCAACTGGTCCGTGATCTCGAAGCGTTCGGAAGCACCGACGCGGATCATGTTCAGGCTGCCCTCGCGGGTGAAGCGGAATTCGCCGGGCGCGTCCGCACCGGCCGGCTTGCCGGCCTTGAAGCTGATGATGCGCGTGCCGCCATCGGGCCAGGTCACGGTCACGTCGGTCTTGTCGCCGGTGCGCACGACGTCTGCCTTGCAGCTGGTCATCGGCTGGCCGAGATAGCGCGCGCAGGGGATGGCGTTGCCGGCACCGGGTACCGGTGTCCCCGGCGGCTGAAGCCGCGCAACGGTCTGTGCGTCGGCCGGGGGCGCCGCGTTGGCCGCGCCGAAATTCCGGACGGGGTCCGCAGCCACGGGCGGCGATCCATCAACCTGTCCAGTCGAGGGGTTTCCAGCGGCCAGGGCCAAGCGGTAAGCATCCTCGATCGCCACCTTGCCGATTGCGTCAGCGGAGTTCAGCGCCGTTTCGGGACCGGTTGCGCCGAGGCGCGTTGTCAGGTCGGGCAGCGGTTGAGAGGCAGGGCTCTCCGTATCGGCTGCCGCCTGGGGCGTCACTTGCTGGGGATTAATAGGGTCGAGGTAGCGTGCGGGAGCCCATCCGCTCAGCTTCGGGTCGTCAATGTCTTGGACCTTGCACCACTTGTGGCCGCTGACGTCGCCGCAGCCGAGATTTTTCACGCTCGATCCACTCGGCAACCGCGCCTCGACCTTGCCCATGGCCGACGCCGTGGCGCGCACGTTCAGGAGATCATCCGGAGCAAGACCCGTCACAATCGAGATGATGGGCTCCGGCTCCTGGCCGTTGGCCGGCAACTCCGCCAGCATCAGCGGAGCGGCAACCATCGCAAGCAGCGTCGTCGGGAGTGTTACTGTGCGCCTAATCATCTGCCATGGGCGGTAGGTTCAATTGCCGAAGGCGCGGCCAGGCACGAAAGCGCCATCGCACGCCAGCCGGTTTTTATAGGCGACGAGACGGCGCTGTGTAAGCCCGAAAAGGTGCCGCGTGTTGAATCGCGACCAGGCCACTTCCGTGAACTAACAGCCGGCAAAATATTGCACATTTCATGTAAATATGCACTCTCTCAAGTAAGGTTGAGGAGGGCAATATGGTCGACCTTGAAACATTTGCGCAGGTGGAAAACATAGTTCGCCAGCGTATCAAGAAAACGCGCGCCGAGATTGAGGCTTCACTTGGCCACATCGCCAACGGCAATCCGCTGGCCGCCGAACAGACCCTCTCCAGGCGCCTCGACAGGTTGCAGGTAAAGGCGTCGCTCAGCCGCACCGAAGCGGAGATGATATCGGCAGCGATCGACATGAGGTCTGCCGGGGAAAGAAAGGCCGCCGCCAAGCAGCCAGGGCCGGAGGCAATTCTCGGCCCAACGCTCGATTTCATCGGGGTCGCATTCCTCGAGCGTGGGCGCCGTGCTGCCGATGCGGTTGGCCGCGTTGCCTTTCTCAACGGCAATCCACAAGGATCGGGTTTTCTGGTCGGGCCAAGGCTGTTCCTCACAAACAACCATGTGATTTCGTCGCCGGCGGATTCCCGGCGCTTCCAGGTCCAGTTCGATTATGAGCAGGACGGTGCGAATGCCGTGCGCACGCCGACGACGTTCCTGTTCGATCCTGAATCCTGTTTCGTGACCGATAGCATAGAGCGTCTGGACTATACGCTGATCGGAGTCGGCGAGCGGCGTTCCGGTCCAAAGGAACTGGGGGAGTTCGGTTTTATCTCGCTGTCGGATGCGCGCGACAAGCATATGCTCGGCGAAATCGCCAACATCGTCCAGCATCCCGATGGCCGCTTCAAGGAACTGGTGTTGCGTGAAAACCGGCTGGTGGCCCGCGACGAAACGGTGCAAGTGCTGCACTATGTCGCCGACACCGAACAGGGTTCGTCCGGCTCCCCGGTCTTCAACAATGAATGGGAACCTATCGCCCTGCACCATTGGGCCGGCCCGTTCCACGAGGTGACGGGCATAGGTGGCTATGCGCTTGCCCGCGAGATCAATGAAGGCATACGGATCAGCGCCATCGTTGACGATCTGGGTGCTAGAAAGTCCAAGCTGCCGGGCTCCTCGGCATCGGCGGTTTCGCAAGCTCTGGCGATTTGGGCCGGCATGCCGCGCATGATGGACGAGACAGTTCGGCTGAACGCCGATATTCGCGAAGATGTGCCGGACAAGCCGGTGCAGCGGCCGGAACCGGATCGCAATCCGCCGGCGACGAGACACAATGCCGATGGCTCGGTCACCTGGACTTTTCCCGTCGAGATAAATGTCCGGGCGCCGCTGATCGACGGAGGCGATGCGAGACGAAACGACGGCAAAGGCCCGGCAAGCGAACCCGGGAAGGTGGCCATCGCCGAGGCCGCGGGTTGGAAAACAGAGGATTTCGACGATCGTGGAGGGTATGAGCCCGGCTTCATACCGGGCTTTGTCCTGGCAATGCCGACGGTTACCAATTCACCCTACCGGTTGGCCAAGAACCTTCTTGCCAAACCGGGAGAGGACCCACACGAATTGCGCTACCATCATTTTTCGATCTTGATGAACGCCGATCGCAGGCTTGCCTTCGTCACCGCCTGCAATATCGATGGATCCCGCACCAAGGCGGTCAATCGTGAGGACAAGACGGTCATCGACAACCCGTCGCTTGTCGAATTGGGGGTGGAGTCGATTTCCGGTTCGGAAGCCAGCGATGCTTTCCGGCCGGATCGGCGCATCGACCTTGGCGAGCAGATGAACCAGGAATTCTATTCGAGCCAGAATGTGCCTGGATTTCCCGTCGCAAAATCCAAGGAACGAATCGCTCGAATGTTCCAGAAGGGCCATATTACACTTCGCGGCGACCCCGCATGGGGCGTCGATCAGGAGGCGGTCGCGGCAGAACGCGACACGTTCTTTTATACCAATGCTGCGCCGCAAGTCGGCTTCTTCAATCAAGGAAGCTCGCTTAACCATCCCGGCTCCAAAGGGAAGTTGAGATGGCGCGCGGTAGAAACCTATGTGCTGCGCAACGCCTATACGACGCGAGGCCGTGTCACGGTGTTTGCCGGGCCAGTGTTCGGCGAGGACGATCCTCCCTACCGCTTCGACAGCCATGTTCCGCTGAAGTTCTGGAAGATCGCGCTGTGGTCCGATCAAGCTGGCCTGCGCGCCATCGCGCTGCTGGCGGACCAGAAGCCGGTTTTGGAAGTGATGCCCGAAGCGTTCGGCGAGCGTGCCGAGGCATTCGATGACCCGCTTGAAATTGCCAGGGTATCGGAGTTCCTTTCGACGGTGGCCGAGATTGAAGAGCTGACCGGCCTGAACTTTGGCCAGCAGGTGCGCGACGCCGACATTCGGGCCGGCTCCGAATCGGTTCCAGCACAGACTTTCAACCCGAGGCAACTGGCGCCCAAGACGTCACGGCCAAAGTCTTCAAAGACTTCGGCGGCCAGCACCCGACGTCCTGCCAAGCGATCGAAGCGATCCGCGTCTGGCAACTGAAGATTGGACCGGTCGCGACTTCTGCCGCTCGAAGGCGGTCATCCGTTCAGCTAGGCATGAGCAAGCTCAGCCCGGCATGAAGCCGGTGCGCAGCGCGTGAGCCCATTCGGGCCGTCCCGCCTGCTCGGCCTGGCGCGCCGCCGCCTCGTGGTCATAATCGACGGCGATGGCTTCGAAACTGTCGGGGTGCAAGTCGACGATGCCGTAGCGGGCGTGCGGCGAGCCCTGCTCGGAGACATGCGCCGGCGGCGTATCATCGTGATAGGCCGGGCAGCCGATGCTGCCCGGGTTGAAGATGACCGGACCGCCGGGAATGCGGACCAGCTCGCTGCGATGGCTGTGGCCGCAAAGCATGATGCGGCAGGCGGGATCGATCGCGCCGAGGCGCCGCCCGATTGCGACCAGCGGCGCGCGCACCAGCCGGCCGTCGACGATCGCGTCAGTCAGGTATTTTTCGTCGTGGTCGGGCCGGGCATGGAAGGCGAGTATGCCGGGCGCGACTTCCAGCGTGAGGGGCAGCGCGAACAGCGCCTTGCGCTGGCCTGCGGTCAGCCGTTCCTGCGCGTAGCGGTCGGACGGCCACATGGTCTCGTCGGCGGTGTCGCGGGCAACGCGGCGGTCGTGGTTGCCGCGCACCGTCGGCAGGTCGAGCGTCTCGAGCCTCTCCATGGTCTCGCGCGGCCAGAGCGGGCCGGAAACGCAATCGCCGAGATTGACGATGAGGTCGGCGCCGCCGCGCTGCCGCAGATCATCGAGCACGGCGTCGAGCGCCAGGACATTGCCGTGGATGTCGGCGAGGACGGCAATGCGCATGGCAGGCTCCGTTAATTGGAATGGCTGGAGGGCGGGTGAAGCTACTTTGCTCGCCTCGCGAGGCGAGCGAGAGCGGAACCCAGCTTCGGGTCGTTCAGGCGCGGACTTCGATCTCGTGGCCGCCGACCGCCGGCAACGATGCGTCGCCGGCCGCGGCAATAACACTATCGAGCAGGCCCGGGAAGCGGCGGTCGAGATCGTCACGGCGCAGCGTGATCAGCCGGCTGGTTCCAACCGCCTCGGTGCGGGTGACGCCGGCCTCACGCAGCTTGGCCAAATGGTAGCTCAGATTGGTCTTCGAGCAGAGATCGAGGAACCGGCTGCAATTCAGCGGCACGCCCTCTTTGCTGGCGAGATAGCGCACGATGGCCAGTCGCGTCGGGTCGCCGAGCACGGCAAGCACGTTCGGCAGGCTGATCTGGTCGGCGGTGGGATGGGGCAAGGTCATGCCCAGGAATTAAGCACATTCGGAGCCGATTTCAACGCATCTTCTCTCGTGGCTAATGGACACATAGTTTCGTCCCGTCGCCCCGTCCTGACACCGGGCTGTCAGGATGGTTCGGCTATTTTGCAGCGGCTTTATTGACATCATGCCCTGTTATGTCCAATTGTTCAATAACCTTTGAACTAAGGAAATTGCCATGGATAAGCGCCTCATCTGGCTTGCGCTCGGATCGTTCACGATTTCGACCGAAGGTTTCGTCATCTCCAGCCTTTTGCCCGACATTGCAAAGGATGCCGCCATCTCCGTTCCGCTCGCCGGCACGCTGATCACCGCGTTTGCGCTCGCCTATGCGATCGGCACGCCGATCCTGGCAACGCTGACCGGCGAATGGGACCGGCGCCGCGTCATCCTGTGGACGCTGGTGTTCTTCGTGTTGGGCAACGTCGCCGCGGCGCTAAGCTCCTCCTTCGAATTGCTGTTGATCGCGCGCATCGTCATGGCGCTGTCGTCAGGCTTGTTCGCGGCGACCGCACAGGGAACGGCCGTTGCGCTTGTCGACGATCATCACCGCGCCCGCGCCATTGCCGTGGTCGTCGGCGGCACTACGGTTGCGGTCGCGGTCGGAGCACCGCTCGGCGCGCTCGTTGCGACGGTTGCCGGCTGGCGCGGCACCTTCTTTGCCATCGCCGGCCTTGGTGCGCTCGCCGGCGCGATCCTGTGGTACCGGCTGCCGCGCGGCATCGTCGGCACCAGGCTGCCGCTCCGGATGCGGTTGGCAGCGGCACTTCGCCCCGGCGTCATGCCTATCCTGGTGACGACCATCCTGGCCCTGATCGGCGCCTTCACCGTCTTTGCCTTTGTCGCGCCGCTCGCGATCGAAGGCGGCGGACTGAACCCGATCGCGCTTCCCGGAATGCTGCTCGCTTTCGGCGTTGGCGCGGTCATCGGCAATATCGGCGGCGGTCAGGCCGCCGACCGTTTCGGCGCGACGCGCACCGTCTGCTGGTCACTGGCGCTGAGTGCCGCGATGCTGGTCACGTTTTCGCTGATCCCGATGTTCCTGCCGCGCGAGATCGCCGGGCCGGCATTGATGGCCATGATGGTGCCGTGGGGCATCGTCGGCTGGGCATTCCCGCCGGCGCAGGCCAGCCGCATCATCAAGCTGGCGCCCGATGCCGCGCCAATCGTGCTGTCGCTGAACGCTTCGGCGCTCTATCTCGGCGTGGCACTGGGTGCCGTGGTCGGCGCCGCGGTGCTGCGCTATGGCGCACCGGCCGACCTCGGCGTGGTCGCGGCGGCATTCCCGATCGTCGGTCTGGGCGTCGTGCTGGCGGGCCACCTGGCGGCGCGTCCGGTGGCGATGCCGGCCGAGTAAGGCTTGTTAGCAAAGCTTGGCTGCCGGCCGCCGATAGTTCAAGTCGCGGCGGCGGTGCGTCAAAATCCAGCGCGGCGATTTCGTCCAGTGCCGAATTCTGGGAAGTTGCCGGAAGCGACCTCGCCGACGTTCCGCAAGAAATCGTCATGACCGCCGACGATCTGGTCGATGCAGCGCTGGTTGGCCTGGAAAAAGGTGAAGCATTCACGGCACCGGGTCTTGCCGATATTGCCGGGGGGGTGCCTTTCTTCGCGTCCGCAAGGCTTCTTCGGCAGTCTTCTGGCGGGCAAGCCGGCGGCGCGTTACGCTGCCTGACATGGCTAAAGACTGATCTTACGCTGTCCGCCACATCGGGATGATCGAGGCGGCCAGCAGCAGGCCAAGCACGGCGTTGAGCATGCGCCACTGCCGCTCGGTTCGCAGCAACCGGGCGAGCAGCGTGCCCGCCACGCACCACGCCGCCAGCGATAGGGCCGCTGCAAGGCCGAAGACCGTGCCGAGCAGCACGGCGAGCTGCAGCGGCCCGTTGGCGAGCGCGGCAAAGGATGCCGCCGCTCCCAGCCCCATGGCCCAGCCCTTTGGGTTCATCCATTGCAGGCCGGCGCCGCCCAAAAAGCTGTTCGGCTTTGCCATGGCCACGTCCAGGTTGGGCGGACCGCTGCGGCCGATCTTGAGGGCAAGCCACGTCAGATAGAGGGTACCGGCCATTTTCATTGCCAGTTGCAGCGAAGGAGCGGCAGCCAGCAGACTGGCGAGCCCGGCAGCACCTGCCGCAGCCACCGTGGCCAAGCCGGCCGCACTCCCGGCCATCAGCGGGATAGAGCGGCGAAAGCCGAACTGCGCGCCGGACGCCGTCGATAAGGTCGTGGCCATGCCGGGCGTTGAGGTTGAGACCAGCGCGAACAGGACGAGGGGAAGGACGGTTTCAAACATGCTGCTTCCTTTGAAGCCTGCACGGTAGGCTGTTTGGCTCATCAGTAAATGCAATGTTTGCTATGATCTGTATTAGCAAATATAATAGCCGGATGCTCCGCAACCTCGATACTGCCCTGGTTCGAACCTTCGTCACCGTTGCCGACAAGGCCAGCATGACGGCGGCGGCCAACGCGCTGCATTTGACGCAAGGTGCCGTCAGCCAGCAGATCAAGCGTTTGGAAGAGGTTCTCGGCTGCAGCCTGTTCGATCGCGATCGGCGCGGATTGCGATTGACCCGCTCCGGCGAGCGATTGTTCGGCAAGGGCAAGCGCCTGCTTTCCCTCAATGACGAGATCCTGGCGGAGATGGCGGGCGATGCGGTTGCCGGTCAGGTGCGGCTCGGGGTGCCGTACGACCTTGTCGGCACCTTGCTTGCGCCGGTGCTGAAGGCCTATGCCGAGGCCTATCCGCAGGTCGAGATCTCGCTTGTCTGTGCTTCGTCGCCAGAGTTGGCCGCAGCCTTGGCGACCGGCACTATAGAGCTCGCGGTGATCGAGGAGCCGATCGGTCGGTCGGCCGGTGAATGCCTTGTTGTCGACCGGCTGGTCTGGGTCGGCGCCAAAGGCGGCGCCGCCCGCGGCAAGCGGCCCTTGCCGGTTTCGATGGTCGCCGAGACCTGTGCGTTCCGCCCGGTGGTGCTGGAGGCGCTTAACGAGCATGGGCTGGAATGGCGCACCGTATTCGAAAACGGCAGCATCGACGCGACGACGGCGACGGTGCGTTCGGACTTGGCCGTCACCACCTGGTTGGCGTCGACCGTGCCTGTCGACCTCGACATTTTGGCCAACGATCCGGAGCTGCCGTCATTGCCGAATTTTTCGATCAATCTGCATTTGCCGAAGCACGACGTCGCGCCGGCTGCACTGGCATTCGCGGGCCACCTCCGCGATGGGTTGGCAGGGCGACGAGAGGCGGCTTAAAAACAGCAAAAAGGACGGCCAGTGTTCAGCCGTCCTTGATCGCCCCGCGGCATCTACTTCCAGTTCTTGCGCCGCTCGATCTCGGCTTCGGACGGCTGCTCCGTGGCAAATGACCCGGTCTTGATCTCGCCGGAGCGTTCATAGCTCGCCATGAGGACGTCGGTGGTCGATGCCTGCGAACGGGTCAGCTTGAAGGCGGCAGGTATCGTGCCGCTGCCGAACAGTTTTTTGCCCTTGCCCAGCACCAGCGGGAAGATCAGCAAGCTGATCTCGTCGATCAGGTCATTGGCGAGCAAGGTCTGGATCAGCTCGCTCGATCCCTGAATGAGCAGGTCGGGGCCGTCCTCCTGCTTCATCCGGCGCAACGTCGCCACGACATCGCTGCCGAGCGGCTGGCTGTTTTGCCAGGACAGCGAATCCGGCCTGTGCGTCGCCACATATTTGGTGACGGCGTTGAAGCTGTCGGCGATCGGATCATTCTTCTGATAAGGCCAGTGGGCGGCGAAGATGTCGTAAGTCTTGCGGCCGAGAAGCAGCGCGAACGGTTTTGAAAACGTCTCGCCCATCGCGGCGCCCATCACATCGTCCCAGTAGTGAAACGTCCAGCCGCCGAATTTGAAGCCGCCGACAGGGTCCTCTTGCGGGCCGCCGGGCGCCTGCATGACGCCGTCGAGGCTGACGAATGTTGCGGCGATGATCTTCCTCATTGGAGCTCCCTTTCCCTGATCCGTGCCGTCATGGCCGGAGTTCGAGCCAAGGACGGGCGAACGGACATTTATCCGACAGCGGCCGGCAAATTTCCAGGGTTGGAAGGGCGGATGACTGCCGACCTTATCGTCTCAGCTTGGAGCCGAGAACGCTCAGCCCAAGCCAACGACCGTATCGTAGAGCAGCTTGAAGTTGAGCACCAGGATGAGCCCGGCGACCACCCAGGCCAGCACGGCAACGGCGCGGGAAATGGCGAAATTGCCCATCTTGCGCTTGTCCGAGACGAACTGCACCAGCGGTACGACAGCGAAGGGGAGCTGCATCGACAGGATTACCTGGCTGAAGACCAGCAACTGGCCGGTTCCCTTCTCGCCATAGAGCGCGGTGACCACCACTACCGGGATGATGGCGATGCCGCGCGTCAGCAGGCGGCGCGCCCATTGCGGGATGCGCAGCCGCAAGAACCCTTCCATCACGATCTGGCCGGCGAGCGTCGCCGTCACCGTCGAGTTCAGGCCGGAGGCGAGCAGCGCTACGGCAAACAGGATGGAAGCGATGCCGAGGCCAAGCAGCGGCGACAGAAGCTCGAAGGCCTGGCCGATCTCGGCAACGTCATGATGACCGGTGCCGTGGAACGCCACCGCCGACACGATCAGGATGGAAGCATTGACGAACAACGCCAGTATCAGCGCGATGGTCGAGTCGGTCGTCGCCCATTTGATGGCGTCGCGCTTACCGCGATCGGTGCGCTCATAGGCGCGGGTCTGCACGATCGAGGAATGCAGATAGAGATTGTGCGGCATCACCGTGGCGCCGATGATGCCGATGGCGATGTAGAGCATGGCCGGATTGGTGACGATCTCGGACGACGGCACGAACATCGCGTGCAGGATGGAGCCGACCGGCGGGGCGGCGGCAAAGATCTGAATGGCGAAGCAGCCGAAGATGATAATCAAAAGCGCTATGATGAAGGCCTCGAGGAAACGGAAGCCCTTGTTCATCAGCAGCAGCAGCAGGAAGGCATCGAGCGCGGTGATAATGGCGCCGCCGATCAGCGGAATCCCGAACAGCAGTTGCAAGGCGATCGCCGTGCCAATGACCTCGGCCAGGTCGCAGGCAATGATGGCCAATTCGCAAGCGACCCAAAGCATGAAATTGACCGGTCGCGGATAATAGGCGCGGCACGCCTGCGCAAGGTCGCGGCCGGTGGCGATGCCGAGCCGGGCGGCGAGTGCCTGCAGCAGGATCGCCATCAGGTTCGACAACATGATGATGAAAAGCAGCGTGTAGCCGAATTGGGCCCCGCCGGCGAGGTCGGTCGCCCAATTGCCCGGATCCATATAGCCGACCGAAACCATGTAGCCCGGCCCCATGAAGGCGAACAGCCGGCGAAGCCAGATCCCCGAGTGCGGCACCGCGATCGTTGCGTTGACTTCGCGAAGGCTGGGCTGCTCGTCGTCCTCCGGGCGGGCAAATCGCCACATGGACCGGGGGGCTGAGGTGGCTTCGGCTTCCGACATGAAATGGCTTTCCGCTGGAACGATCGATGTTGTCTCCTTATCTATGCCACGGCTGAACATTATGCAATATGCTATATTTCATTGTCTGAGCTTTTTCTTGTGGCCGCTTGGCCGTGCGGCCGGAACGGCAGTGAACGCCGGTTGCGCCGGCCACCGAATGGAAATAAACGGCCAGAACCAATAGGGTTCCGTGTTATGACCGCAATGTCGATTCAAACTGCCGGGAGGAGCGCGTATTGGCGCTGAAGAAAAGACCGGTTCCTCGCGAAAAGCCGCTGCCTGACGCAGAAATCCACTCGGAAGGCTTCAGGCAGACGCGTGAAGCGCGCCGCAGCGCGCTGGTCGAGGATTATGTCGAGCTCATCGCCGACCTGATCGAGGATGGCAACGAGGCGCGCCAGGTCGATATCGCGGCACGGCTCGGCGTCGCTCAGCCGACGGTGGCGAAAATGCTGACGCGGCTGTGCGCCGACGGGCTGGTCTCCCGGAAGCCTTATCGCGGCGTGTTCCTGACCGATGCCGGCCGCAAGGTTGCGGAAGAGAGCCGCATTCGCCACCAGACCGTCGAGGCCTTCCTGCGCTCGCTCGGGGTCAGCGCCGAGACGGCGCGCATCGACGCCGAGGGCATCGAGCATCATGTCAGCGCCGAGACGCTCGAAGCCTTTCGCAAGGCAATAATCGCCGCCCGCTGAAAAGCACGGCCAGCGTATCTCTTCGCGCGACTCTCGCTTCCCATGAGCAGGGTGAACGGCACAGACCTTGCGATGTCTCGGCCAGAGCAGGCAAGCGTCAGCAAGCATTGCTTGTTCGCACGAAAAATACTGTGACTTGGCGTAACCGTTGAGATAATTGTTGTCGTGTCCGATCGAACCGGGACACGGCCCGATCGGCCGGAAAATTGCATCACGGGGGTTGCCATGCTCTGGAAGGGCCGTCGTCAGAGTGACAATGTCGAGGACGAGCGCGGCCAGAGCGGCGGGCTTGGCGGCGGGCCGGGGCAGTTTCGCATCCCGATCGGCGGTCGCGCCGGCGGCGGCGGCATGTCGGGCATTATCATCGTAGGGTTGATTTTCCTGGCAGGGTGGTATTTCGGCTTCGACCCGAGTCAGATCCTCGATAACAGCGGCTTGCAGCCCGGCGGCGGTCAGATCACCGACAATAGCGGTGCGCAAGGCGGCGGCACCGGTGCGCCCGCCTCCGACGAGATGAAGCAGTTCGTGTCGACTGTGCTGGCCGAGACCGAGGACACGTGGACCGGTATTTTTCAGTCCGAGGGCCTGACCTATCAAGATCCAAAACTGGTCCTGTTCAGCGGACGGATCGGCTCTGCTTGCGGCTCTGCCTCGTCAGCGGCCGGACCATTCTACTGTCCCAACGATCGCAAAGTCTATCTCGACACCACCTTCTTCCAGCAGCTCGATCAGCAGTTCGGTGCCTCGGGCGATTTCGCACAGGCCTATGTGATCGCGCATGAGGTCGGCCACCACGTGCAGAACCTGGTCGGCATCCTGCCCAAATTCAACCAGATGCGGCAGAATATGAGCGAAGCCGACGCCAACCACATGTCGGTGCAGGTCGAGTTGCAGGCCGACTGCTTTGCCGGCATCTGGGCGCATTTCACCGGTCAGAAGGGCATTTTGGAGCAGGGCGACATGGCGGAGGCACTGAACGCCGCCAAGCAGATCGGCGACGACACGCTGCAGAAGAAGATGCAGGGCTACGTCGTGCCGGAAAGCTTCAACCACGGCACGTCGCAGCAGCGGCAGACCTGGCTGGCGCGAGGCTTCCAGAACGGCAAGCTTTCGGACTGCGACACGTTCAACAACCCGATCTGAGCCGCCGGTTTTCTCGTAATCCGAGAGACTGGATCGCAGTCAGGGGATGTCAGGATGAAAGCACTCGGCCCGTTCCCTCATTGTTCCCAGCGATGTGCTCGCCTATAAGGTGTGTTCCCGTTCGCTCGGGCGGCCCGAGGAGATACCATCATGATAGACCCCAAAACCGCCAGGCGGGGCCTTGCGCTTGTTTTCACCACCCTGCTGCTCGACGTCATCGGCTTCGGCATCATTATGCCGGTGCTGCCGGCCTATCTCAGGGAATTGACCGGCGTCGGCATCAGCGAGGCGGCTATCGAGGGCGGCTGGCTGTTCTTCGTCTATGCGGCAATGCAGTTCGTTTTCGCACCAGTGATGGGCGGGTTGAGCGACCGGTTCGGGCGGCGGCCAATTCTGCTCGCCTCGGTGCTGACGTTCGCTATCGACAATCTGATCTGCGCTATCGCCTGGTCCTATCCGATGCTGTTCATCGGCCGCGTGCTGGCCGGCATTTCCGGCGCCAGTTATTCCACGACATCGGCGTTCATTGCCGATATCTCGACCGACGAAAATCGTGCGAAGAATTTCGGGCTGCTCGGCATTGCTTTCGGCGTCGGCTTCGTCATAGGGCCGGTTCTGGGCGGGTTGCTCGGCACGTTCGGGCCGCGTGTGCCGTTCTATTTCGCTGCCGGGCTTGCTTTCGCAAACTTTCTGATCGCGCTGTTTCTGTTGCCGGAAACACTTGATAACAAGCACCGTCGCCGCTTCGAGTGGAAACGCGCGAACCCGGTCGGCACGCTCGTCCAGATGCGCAACTACGAAGGTATCGGCTGGATCGGACTTGTCTTCTTTCTGATGACGCTGGGGCACATGATGTATCCTGCGGTCTGGTCGTTCGTCTCCAGTTATCGCTATGGCTGGAGCGAACAACAGATCGGCTTCTCGCTCGGCGCCTTCGGCCTGTGCGGGGCGATCGTCATGGCGACAGTCCTGCCGCGCGTGATCCCTAAGCTTGGCGAGTGGAAGACGGCGGTAATCGGTCTGGCATTTACCGCACTCAGCGCCTTCGGCTACGCCTTCGCGTCACAAGGCTGGATGATCTATGCAGTGATCGTCGTCGGATGTCTCGAGGCGTTGGCCGACCCGCCGCTCAGAAGCCTTGCGGCCGCCAAGGTGCCACCTTCCGCCCAGGGCGAACTCCAGGGCGCAATGACCTCGATCTTCTCGATCACCTCGATCATCACACCGCTGCTTTATACGGCGATCTTTTCCTGGTTCACGGGGCCGAGCGCGCCCGTAGCTTTCGGCGGTGCCCCGTATCTGCTCGGCGCGATTTTCCTCACGCTGGCGCTCGTCGTCTTCGTCACCAGGGTGGCCAAGCCGACGCCGAAGGAAGTCAAACGCATGCACGCGCAGGAAGCGGTGACGGACGGGGCTTGATCGGCGCCGGGAGCCCGGCCGGCGCCGTCAATCAAATCCGTTTTTGCGCATGCGCTAAACACGCTCGGCCAGTGCCGGCTCGCCGCGCTTTTCGCGGATGAGATTGACGAAGCGGCGAAACAGATAGTGCGAATCCTGCGGGCCGGGCGAGGCTTCGGGATGATGCTGGACCGAGAAGACCGGCCTGCCGGTGAGCGCAATGCCGCAATTCGAACCGTCGAACAGCGAGACATGCGTTTCCTCGACGCCGCTCGGCAATGAGTCGGCGTCGACGGCAAAGCCATGGTTCATCGAGACGATCTCGACCTTGCCGGTGGTGTGGTCCTTGACAGGATGATTGGCGCCGTGGTGGCCCTGATGCATTTTTGCGGTCTTGCCGCCCAGCGCCAGCGCCAGCATCTGGTGGCCGAGGCAGATGCCGAAAAGCGGGATTTCGGTCTTCAACAGATCCTGGATGACCGGAACGGCGTAGTCGCCGGTGGCTTCCGGATCGCCGGGGCCGTTGGATAGAAAAATGCCGTCGGGCCGCATCGCCAGGATCTCCTCGGCGCCGGTTTTTGCCGGCACCACAGTGACCTTGGCGCCGAGGCCGGCCAGCAGGCGCAATATGTTGCGCTTGACGCCGTAGTCGACGGCAACGACGTGCATCGACGGATCAGCCTGTTCGCCAAAGCCCTCGTTCCAGACCCAGGGCGTCTCGCGCCAGACCGATGACTGGCCGGAGGTCACCTCCTTGGCGAGATCAAGCCCGATAAGCCCTGACCATGCGGCGGCGCGGCGCTTGAGGTCATCGACGTCGAAGATACCGTCGGGCGCGTGCGCGATGACGGCATTGGGCATGCCCTTTTCGCGGATCAGCGCGGTCAGCGCCCGCGTGTCGATGCCCGAAAGTGCGACGATGCCGCGCTTCTTCAGCCACTGGTCGAGACCGGTTCCGGCGCGGTAATTCGACGGGTTGGTGACATCGGCCTTGAACACGGCGCCGACGGCGCCGGCGCGGGCCAGCGGGTTGAGGTCCTCGATGTCTTCGTCATTGGTGCCGATATTGCCGATATGCGGAAAGGTGAAAGTGACGATCTGGCCGGCATAGGATGGGTCGGTGAGTATCTCCTGGTAGCCGGTCAGCGCGGTGTTGAAGCAGACCTCGGCGACGGCGGAGCCGGTGGCGCCCAGACCGCGGCCCTCTATGACAGTGCCGTCGGCCAGCACCAGCAGGGCTGTCGGCCTCTCGCTGGCCCAAGGGGGGGTCGACGCGGCTGTCTTCGTTGCCATGGCGGCACTCCTAAAGGTTGCGCCCTCAGTCGGCGCAACAAAAGGCGCGAAGCGGCGATCTCACAGCCTCGGCGCGCTAAGTTTTCATTTGTGCCTGTCGTTGCCAAAACCGCTACGCATTTTTGGGCGACGTGCACTAGAATTCAATTCATGCAAGGCCCAGTACATAGGGGAAGGCGCCAAGGCGGTCAATGATGCCGCGCCGTGCGTGCCTGGATTTATTTCGTCGAATAATATCAGCGGTTTGCCGGACGCTATCGAATTTGCCTTGAGCTATCGGCACGACTATTGTCCGCGGCATTCGAAGGAGAAAGCACCATGCGAGGCAAAATCGCCGAATCCCTGAAGAGTGCGATGAAGGCGCAGGACAAGCGCCGGCTGCCGACATTGCGGCTGATCCAGGCGGCCATTCATGATCGCGACATCGCCAATCGCGGCGCCGGCAAGGAGCCGGCCAGCGACGACGAAATCCTGCAGATCCTGGCCAAGATGGTGAAGCAGCGCGAAGAATCGGCCAAGGCGTTCGATGACGGCAAGCGGCCGGAGCTTGCAGCGCAGGAGCGCGACGAGATGGCCATCATCCGCGACTTCCTGCCGACGCAACTGGGTCAGGCCGAGACGGAAAGCGCCGTCCGTTCCGCCATCGCCGAGACCGGCGCCAGCGGCGTCAAGGATATGGGCAAGGTGATGGCGGCGCTCAAGGAGAAATACGCCGGTCAGATGGATTTTTCCGAGGCGAGCGGCATCGTCAAGAGCCTGCTTCAGTAAGCTGCCGAAGGCCCTTGCCGTCGCGCCCGCAATCCGGCAGCCAAAAGCTCGCGCCCGTGATCAAACTCGTCAAACCGGCGCTTGAACACCTGCCGTCCTACAAGGCGGCCCTCGAGCGCGGCTGGTCGCCGGACAATGTGCGGCTGCTCGACGCGACGCGCGAGCAGCTTGCGGCTATCGAAAAGGATCCAGCGACTTTCCTTGGCGATCTCGACGATTCCGATGGCAAGGGACCGCCGATCACCTTGCCCGACGGTTCGACGGTGCCGCGGCTGCCCGGATTCCGGCGCTGGATCTGGGACGGGGAAGTCGCAGGCTCAATCGGCCTGCGCTGGCAGCACGGCACCGCGGCGCTGCCGTCGCATGTGCTCGGCCACATCGGCTATGCGGTGGTGCCGTGGAAACGGGGACGCGGCTATGCGACCGAGGCGCTGCGGCTGATGCTGGTGGAGGCGAGGGCGGTTGGCCTGCCCTTCGTCGAAATCACCTGCAAGCCTCACAATGTGCCCTCGCAGAAGGTCGTTCTGGCCAATGGCGGCCGGCTCGTCGGGCGTTTCTTCGAGGACGCCGCCTATGGCGGCGCGGAAAGCCTGCGCTACCGGATCGATCTGTAGCCCTATTCGGCGGCAGCCGGCAGCGGCGGCGCAGCCCGGCTTCGCCATTCCCAGACATGCGAGGCAAGCGCAACCGCGACCGCGACCAGCATGGCGATCGCGCCAACCACCGGCAGGCTGCGATAGCCATAGCCGGCATTGAGCATCGCCGCGCCGAGCGATGCGGCGAGCGCGATGCCGACATTGAAGCCCGACGGGATGAGCGACGAGGCAAGGTTGGAGGCGTCTGCGGTCCAGGTCAGGATGCGGGTCTGGATCGGCGTGCCGATGGCAAAGTTGAGGCCGCCCCAGACGAAGATCGCTATCACCATCGGCAGCGGGTAAGGGCTGACAGCGTAGATCAAGGCGAGCATTGCCGCCTGTAGGAAAAGCATGGCGATGAGCGACGGCATCAGCTTCCAGTCGGCGAGCCGCCCGCCGACGAAGACGCCGATCGTTGCGCCGACCCCATTGAGCAAGAGCACCCAAGGTATCCATTTCTCGTCGAGGCCTGTGACCTCAAGCAGCGTCGGCGTGATGTAGGTGAACAGGCCGAACTGGCCGATCATCAGCATCAGCATAATAATGAGCGAGGTCCAGACCTGCTGGCGTGCGAGCACGCGGACCTCGCTTCCAAGGCTCGCCGACGGGCTCGACGATCCCGTCTTGCGCGGCAGCAGGGCGCCGATTGTCGTGAAGGCCACCACACCGAGCGCGCACATCACCCAGAATGTCGCACGCCATCCCCAGATGTTGCCGATTGCCGTGCCGGCCGGAACGCCGATTACGTTCGATACGGTGAGGCCGGACAGGATCAGCGCCACCGCCATGCCGCGCTGGTCTTCGCGCACGAGGCCGACGGCCACCACCATGGCAACGCCGAAATAGGCGCCATGCGCCACGGCCACCGCTATCCGCAACAGCAGCATCGAGGCGAAGTCGGGCGCCAGCGCGCAGGCGGCCTGGCCGATGGTGAAGGCTGCAGTCAGTCCAAGCAGCAGGGCCTTGCGGGAGAACCTTTTGGTGGCGAGCGCCAGCAGCGGGCCGCCGACTGCAATGCCGCCGGCATAGCCGGAAACGAGATAGCCGGCGGTCGGGATCGCGACGCCAAGGCCCTCCGCCACCTGCGGCAGCACGCCGGCGATGACGAATTCGGTGGTGCCGAAGGCGAAGGCGGCAATGAACAGGGCAATGAGGGGGAGCATGGCGGAAAGGCGATCCTCGGATAAGGTGGCCTCAAACCACGGATGAGGGCAGCGGGCAATCCAGAAATTGTCGACGCCGCTTTAGCTTTTCTTGATCGCCGGTCAGGCGCCCGCCGCGGAGGCAAGAGCTAGGCGGCTGCCTTCCTTCCATAAGGAATTTTCAGCCACGCTCGCTCGTGAAGATAGTAGAGCAGCGACTTGGTGACGACCTCGGTCAGGCCGATGGCCGCGGCGAGCTTGATGCTTCCGGTCACGACGAGCGAAATGATCATCGTGTCGATGGTGCCGGTGACGCGCCAGGAAAGCGCTTTGGCGAAGCTGCGAGAATGGGTGTCCATCGACTTTCCTTGCGGTAGATGCGGCGATCTTTAGCCGACAGACAGGAGGTGGCGCAAAGATAATTTTTGCGCATTGGCCCACAGCAATTTTCATAGGCGATGTTCTGAAGCTACCCGGCCTGTGGACGCAATCTATCCAGCCTTCAGCCGCGAACCGGTGAGCAGGCCGCGCTCTTCAAGTACGGGATAGGCCATCGAGGCGAGCAGCGAGTTGATCTGCTTGAGGTCGCGAATGGTGTCGAGATGGATCGAACTGGTCTCGACGCTCTTGGGGGTGCCGTCGCGCAGCCGCACGAAATGGCTCTGGCTGGTTTCCTTCTCGCGGTCGCGCAGCCGGTCCTTTTCCAGCACCAACTGGCGAGCGGTCTCCGGATCGCGGGACACCAGCACGTTGAAGGCAAGCCTGGCATTGGCAAGCACCAAGCCATGGAAGGCGCAAAGCTCACGCCATCCTTCCGGCGTGAACTCCAGCCCGCGCTCGAATTTCTTCTTCACGTGGACCAACATGTTGCGCACGATGATGTCGCCGACCTGCTCCAGCTTGACGCAGGCGCCGATCAGCTCCTGGCAACGCAGCGCCTCGTCCTCGCTCAACGGGTTCTTGGTGACCTTGGCCAGATAGAGCTTGATCGCAGCGTGCTTCCTGTCGACACGGTCGTCGAGTGCGGCCAACGCGCCGATCTTGTCGGCATCGGCGCTCTCATAGAGCTCGATGATCCGTTTCAGCATGATCTCGACCGTTTCGCAGACCCGCACCACCTCGCGGGTGGCGTTGGCCAATGCCTGGCTCGGCACGTCGAGCGCACTTTCGTTGAGCGCCGAAAGCTCGACGACGTCGAGCGCGTTAGCTTCCTGGGGCTTGGTGCCCAACGCCACGATCCTTTCCGAGGCGCGATAGACCAGGCTCGCCAGCGGTAGGCCGGCGATCAGGATCAGGATGTTGAAGACAATGTGGGCATTGACGATCTGCTCGGGCACCGTGCTGCCCAAGAAGGCGACCGGCGGCTTGAACGTCAGGAACAGGATCAGCATCATCAGCGAACCCATGCCGCGCATCAGGAGATTGCCGATCGGCACGATACGAACGCCGGGTTCTGCGTTGCGGGTTAGAAGCGGCGCGATGATCGAAGAGCCGAGATTGACACCGAGCACCAGCACGATGCCGAGTTCGGGCGGGATGAAGCCGCGGCCGGCCAGCGTCACCATCAGCAGCACCGCGGCGATCGAGGAATGGAACAGCCAGGTGACCAACGCCGCCAGAAGATAGGCGGTGACCGGATCGCCGGAGAAGTAATCGACGATGAGCGGCATCAGCGTGCTCTGGCGCAGTGGCTCCGACGCCTGGCCGATCATCTCCAGCGACAGAAGCAGCAGGCCGATGCCGACCAGGATGCGGCCGAACTGGCGCCAGTCGCGCCGCTCGGTGGCCATGAACATGACGGTGCCGGCGACCAGGCAGATCGGCACCAGCAGCGACAGATCGAAGGTGAGCAGCTTGACCACCAGTGCTGAGCCGATCTCGGCGCCGCGCACCGCAAGCTGGCCCGACATGCCGCTGACAATACCGGAGCCGGCGAATGAGCCGACCAGCAAGGTGACGGCGGTCGAGCTTTGCAGCGCGACAGCCAGGCCGCAGCCGGCCAGAACCGCCATGAACGGATTGCGCATTGTGGCGCGCAGTTTGTGGCGCAGCACATCGCCATAGGCGCGCTCGACGCCGGTCTTCACCAAACGGGTGGCAAACAGCATCAATGCGACCGCACCGGCAAGGTGCAGCAAAACGACAGAGCCACTCATGCCCGACCCCGCAACCCAACAGATGCCAGCGACGCGGGCGCCGTGACGTCAAGGGTGCAAAAGTGGGCGCGAATCGTGGACATTGCAGAGGTTGATATTACTCCGATTTATTTTAGCCGAATAATAAATTTTGCCCGGTTCCGACGCCTGTTGGCACGCGACGGAGCGTGTCGGAAATGGATGGCTGACAAAATGGTTGCATAGACTGCGGAGTTGCGGCGGGTCATGCGTCCATTCGCGGATGCCAGCTTTAAAGGTAGCGCTGAATTAGTCGTTCTAAATATAAGAAATCATTACGAAAACGTAATCTCGGTGTTCAGTTTCGGTTCATCCGTCCGGCTCTATTCCCTAGGCATCGACAACCAAGGAGTACCCGCCATGAAACGCGTCGTTCTTTCCGCCATTGCCTTCTCGATGCTGGCTGCAACCACCTGGCAGGGCCAGGCTGCACCTCTGAACACACCAAACGCGCCGCAGTCGAACTACAGCCAGGTCGACTGGCAAAGGCCCGGCAGGCATGTCGACGTGAACAAGCGCGTCGTAGTGAAGAAAAAGATCGTCGTGAAGCGCAGCCATTGGCGCAACGGCCAGAGATATTCCAGCTGGAAGCGTCACCAGCCGATCCGCGACTATCGCCACTATGGCCTGCGCCGTCCGGGTCCCGGGCAGGAATGGATCCGGGTCGGCAACGACTATCTGCTGGTCAGCGTTCTCTCCGGCCTGATCTTCGGTGCTATCGCCGCGCAATGAGCCCGGAACGGCTGACCGCGCTGCGTCGGTTTAGATCGAGAAGGCGGCCCGCGGGCCGCCTTCTCTTTTTGGCCTGTGAAAACCGGGTATGATCGCCATTAGGAGTCGTCGGGCTTCGCCCGTGTGATTATATGGAGGCCAAACGGGCTGTCCCCCCATGCGCTTTCCACCTGCTTTCCTCGACGAGATCCGCGACCGCGTGCCGATTTCTTCGGTGATCGGCCAGCGCGTCGCGTGGGACAGGAAGAAGACTAACGCGCCGCGCGGCGACTATTGGGCGTGCTGTCCCTTCCATGGCGAGAAGAGCCCGTCCTTCCACTGCGAGGACAAGAAGGGCCGCTACCATTGCTTCGGCTGCTCGGTTTCGGGCGACCATTTCAAGTTCCTGACCGAACTTGACGGGATGAGCTTTCCTGAAGCGGTCGAGAAGATCGCCGACATGGCCGGCGTGCCGATGCCGGTTCGCGATGCCCAGGAGGAGCGGCGCGAAAAGGAACGCGCCAGCCTGACTGACGTCATGGAGATGGCGACGGCGTTCTTCCAGGAACGGCTGCAGGGACCGGAAGGGGCAAAGGCCCGCGCCTATCTGCGCGACCGGGGGCTGACACCGGCGACGCAGCAGTCTTTCCGCCTCGGCTATGCCCCCGACAGCCGCAATGCGCTGAAGGAGCATCTTGCCGCCAAGGGTGTCCCCAAGGCCGACATCGAGGCGTGCGGGCTGGTGCGCCATGGCGACGACGTCCCGGTTTCCTATGATTGGTTCCGCGACCGCATCATGTTCCCGATCCCGGATTCCAGGGGCAAGATCATCGCCTTCGGAGGGCGGGCACTGGCGCCGGATGCGCTGGCCAAATATATGAACTCGCCCGATACGGAGCTCTTCCACAAGGGCAACGTGCTCTACAATTTCGCCCGTGCGCGGCAAGCACTGGGAAAGGGGGCGCTGGCCAAGGGCGGCACCGTCATTGCCGTCGAAGGCTACATGGATGTGATCGCGCTGGCGCAGGCCGGCTTCGAAAACGTGGTGGCGCCGCTCGGCACCGCGTTGACTGAAAACCAGCTCGAACTTCTATGGCGCATGGCTGGCGAGCCGGTGCTGTGCTTCGACGGCGACCAAGCCGGGTTGAAGGCAGCGTGGCGCGCCGCCGACATGGCGCTGCCGGCGGTCCAGGCAGGCCGCTCCGTGCGCTTCGCCCTGCTGCCGGAGGGCAAGGATCCCGACGATCTGGTCAAGGGTGACGGGCCGGATGCGTTCCGCGCCGTGCTTTCCGAGGCGCGGCCGCTGGCCGACCTCTTGTGGATGCGCGAGACCGCCGGCGGCATCTTCGACACGCCGGAACGGCGGGCGGAGCTCGAAAAGACGCTACGCGAACTGACCAGCCGCATCCGCGACGAGAGCCTTCGCTATCACTACCAACAGGAAATGCGCGAGCGCGTGCAGAGCTTCTTCGGTGCCCAGCGCGGACGCCAGGGACGTCAGGACGGACGGCCCGGTGAGCGCTTCCCGGGCAGGGTCTCAGCACCCGGCGGACAGTTTGCACGTGGCGGCGGTGCCGGTGGGCGCACCGCGATCACCGAAAGCCTCGGCCGCTCGGCGCTGGTCAAACGCGGCGGCGAGGGCATGTCGGTGCGCGAGGCGACGATCATTGCGGCCCTCGTCAACCATCCCGTGCTGATCGACGAGAATTTCGCCCATGTCGAGTTCCTCGATCTCGCCAATTCCGATCTGAAGCGGCTGCATGCGGCCATCCTCGACGCCATGGCGCACGATATGGCCAACAACCGCGAGGCTGTAATCGCGACGATCGAGCGGGCCGGCTGCGGTGAGATCTGGCAGCGCGCGGTGGCGCTGATCAAACGTGCGCGGCAATGGCCGGCGCTGGAAACGGCAGCACTCGACGATGCTCGCGATGCGTTCAGCCAAGCTCTCCACTTGCAGCGCAGCGCGCGCACCTTACATAAGGAGCTGAAGCAGGCGGAAGCAGCGCTCGCCAGCGATCCCACGGACGAAAATTACCGGCACCTGGTCGAAATCCAGGCGCAATTTCGTGATGTGCAGGCAACGGAAGCGCTGATCGAAGGGTTTGGCGTATCGTCGGGCAGAGCTGGGCGCGTTTAGATCGAAGCCTCCAGAAGACTGAAATGTAAGGCCGTGCTTGCGCGTTGAATCAAGCGTGCGGTGCTCTAAGTCGGGTAATTGATTCGCTTTTTTCATGCGAATCATGCGAGAGGCGCTTGACCTTCCGGCAGAATGGCGGAATCAGGTCGATTCGAAACGTTAACCCGCCCCGGCATCGACGGGAATGCAGCGATGTAAGGTACTGATCACTGGACAGGCAGTCAGCTTGCCACAGATATCAGGGTTAATCTGGACTTAACGAGAGATGCAGTTACTGGCCCGGTAAAGCGCGTTCTGGAAGGAGCGCATCCAATTTGACCGGACCGGCAGCTTACGCGGCTTTGATACTCAGCCGCTTGGAGAAAATAAAGACTATGGCGACAAAAGAAAAGGAAGAAGTCGAGACCGAACGCGAGGCCGCGACCGATGGCCCTCTGCTCGACCTTTCCGACGATGCTGTCAAGAAGATGATCAAGGCCGCCAAGAAGCGCGGTTATGTCACCATGGACGAGCTGAATTCGGTGCTGCCCTCGGAGGAAGTGACCTCCGAGCAGATCGAGGACACGATGGCCATGCTTTCCGACATGGGCATCAACGTGGTCGAGGACGACGAGCAGGGCGAGGAGCCCGAAGCCGCCGACACCGCCGCTGATGCCGAGGAAGACGCCAACGAGCTCGCCGAGCAGACCGGCACCGCCGTCGCCGCCACCACGACCAAGAAAGAGCCGACCGACCGAACCGACGATCCGGTCCGCATGTATCTGCGCGAGATGGGCTCGGTGGAGCTTCTGTCGCGCGAGGGCGAAATCGCGATCGCCAAGCGCATCGAGGCCGGCCGCGAGACGATGATCGCGGGCCTTTGCGAAAGCCCGCTGACTTTCCAGGCCATCATCATCTGGCGTGACGAGCTCAACGAATCGAAGATCCTGCTGCGCGAGATCATCGACCTCGAGGCGACCTATGCCGGGCCGGAGGCCAAGCAGGCGCCGGTTGTCGAGCGTATCGAGGAAGCCAAGACCGAGGAAAAGTCGCGCCGTTCGCGCGAGGACGAGGACGACATCACCAATGTCGGCGGCGACACGCGTGGCCTGGTGGACGACGACGAGGAAGACGATGACGAGGCGAGCCTGTCGCTGGCGGCCATGGAAGCGGAACTGCGCCCGCAGGTGATGGAGACGCTCGACGTCATTGCCGACACCTACAAGAAACTGCGCAAGCTGCAGGACCAGCAGGTCGAGAACCGGCTGGCCGCCGCGGGCACGCTGTCGCCCAGTCAGGACCGCCGGCTGAAGGAATTGAAGGACCAACTGATCAAGGCGGTGAAGTCGCTGTCCTTGAACACGGCGCGCATCGAGGCGCTGGTCGAGCAGCTCTACGACATCAACAAGCGCCTGGTGCAGAACGAAGGCAAGCTGTTGCGGCTGGCCGAAAGCTATGGCGTGCGCCGCGAGGAATTCCTCAAGGAATATCAGGGCTCGGAGCTCGATCCGAACTGGACCCGCTCGATCGGCAATTTGACTTCGCGCGGCTGGAAGGAATTCACCAAGAACGAGAAGGACGCCATCCGCGACCTGCGCGCCGAGATCCAGAACCTCGCCACCGAGACGGCGATTTCGATCCAGGAATTCCGCAAGATCGTCAACCAGGTGCAGAAGGGCGAGCGCGAAGCCGCGATCGCCAAGAAGGAAATGGTCGAGGCCAATCTGCGCCTCGTCATCTCCATCGCCAAGAAATACACCAATCGCGGCCTGCAGTTCCTCGACCTGATCCAGGAAGGCAATATCGGCCTGATGAAGGCGGTCGACAAATTCGAATACCGCCGCGGCTACAAGTTCTCGACCTACGCGACGTGGTGGATCCGGCAGGCGATCACCCGTTCGATCGCCGACCAGGCGCGCACCATCCGCATTCCGGTGCACATGATCGAAACGATCAACAAGATCGTGCGCACCTCGCGCCAGATGCTGCATGAGATCGGCCGTGAGCCGACGCCGGAAGAACTGGCGGAAAAACTCGCAATGCCGCTGGAAAAAGTGCGCAAGGTGCTGAAGATCGCCAAGGAGCCGATCTCGCTCGAAACGCCGGTTGGCGACGAGGAGGATTCGCATCTCGGCGATTTCATCGAGGACAAGATGGCGATCCTGCCGATCGACGCGGCGATCCAGGCCAATTTGCGCGAGACGACGACGCGCGTGCTGGCCTCGCTGACGCCGCGCGAAGAGCGCGTGCTCAGAATGCGCTTCGGCATCGGCATGAACACCGACCACACGCTTGAAGAGGTCGGCCAGCAATTCTCGGTCACCCGCGAGCGCATCCGCCAGATCGAAGCCAAGGCGCTGCGCAAGCTCAAGCACCCGAGCCGGTCGCGCAAGCTCAGAAGCTTCCTCGACAGCTGAGGCCGGGTGACGGATAAGCAGTTTCAAGGGCGCCGGTGGCGCCCTTTTCCGTTTGGGCAGAGGCGATCACGATTGAACGCGCCGCTCTGTCGGTAGCTTTTCAAGTTGTCCGGTTTTTGTAGCACATCAGATGTCCGCTTCTGTTTGTTGCAGGAGGTGCGTCGAAGCGGT